>JAPLDT010000033.1 GCA_026391315.1 Bacteroidia bacterium | reverse complement strand
GATCTCCTCCTTGTAGGGCATGATGATGAACAGGTTATTTATTGCCCGTGTTGCAGCCACATAAAGTAAATTGAGGTTATCCAGGATACTGTACAACAGCTCTTTGTTATAGTCGTATGAGAAAATTGAATTTTTGAGACTGCTTTCACACTTTAGCAAGACCATTTTCAGGTTGCTAAAAGGTTCAATCTCCGGAACTGACCAGATATAAGGCAACTTGCGGGCGTTCAATCCAACCTCCCAATTGCAGAACGGGATGAAAACGGTCGGGTATTCGAGTCCTTTGGATTGGTGTATTGAAGATATCCTAATAAAATTCTGAATGTTGGTAAGGTTGAGCGTCTTGTTGCCTCCGCTCGCATCCCACCACACCAGAAAACCGGCGATTCCTCCATAATCTTCCCTTCCATATTCCAGCACCATATCCAGAAATGCCTGCAAAAACAGCTTTTCCCCAACAATTGATCCAAGTTCAAAATGATCCACAATGGAAACAGCCAGCTCGTAAAGCGGCAAAGCCAGTAGTCCTGTGATAAATTCTGAATTGGAATCTTCATCCAACCATTTTTCAAAAAGTTCGGGAAGCGGCGCCGCCGGATCGAATAGCCCATGCAGGTCGATCTGCCATTCATCCCCACTAGTCATGCCTTCCTGTTTCAATATCCGATAATACCCGTACAGAATTTCGGCCCTTACCTTTTGAGGTTCCTTGCGGGTAAAAAACCGGAAGAAATTAACCACAAACCGCACTACCTGCGACTGTCCGATTTTAAGCGTGTCACTGGTAATAACATCGTAAATGCAACTCGGCTGCGGATCGCTTTTTTTCCTTTCCCAAAGCGCCTTGGCGATCATACCGGCTTCAGAGTTTTCCCTTACCAGGATGGTGATCTCCTCGGCTTTTACGCCTGATTTCTGAACCTTTTCCAACTGCCCTATCAGATGAACCAGGGCTTTCTCCCTGAAACCACTCTTATATTTTGCCTCTTCAGCATCGACAAAGGTTATTTTTACATACCCTTCCGGCTTTCCGGGATGCTTACAAATCTGAGAAGGATCGCCATATGCCTGTGCGATAACGCCATGCAGTTCATCAAATTGTTCACCAGTGGTCTCCTCTTCAAACCAACTGTTTAAAAAAACTGAGGCTTTCCAAAAGAGAGTATTGTTAAAATCCACTATATTTTTTCTGCTACGCCAGTTCTCCTTTAGCTCTTCCTTGTTTACCAGTTGATGGCTCAAATCAGTGGCTAGTCGGTTTGCCAGTAAATTCCAGTCGCCGTTTCTCCATCGATAAATGGATTGCTTGACATCTCCAACAACCAGCGATGAATATCCTGAGGCAAGTGCATTTTCTACCAGTGGTTTAAAATTGGACCACTGCTGAACGGAGGTATCCTGAAATTCATCCAGCATAAAATGGTGGTAGATCAGGCCCACTTTCTCATAAATGAACGGGGTATCATTCCCCTCAATGATTTTACCGATCATTCTTCCCGAATCACTTAGCAGGACTGTGTTGTTCTCTTTCAAAACCTCTCTGATTTTCAAGGCAATATTTCCCAAAAGACCAAATGGATAGATATTCTTTAAAATTGCCTGAGCGCTGTTGATTTTGGGAATTTCATCTGCCAAGGCCATTATTGCCTCATTCAATAACCTGTTCAACCCTCTGTGGTATATGGCTTCGATTTGACTTTTCAATTCCTGACTATCCGTCTTTTTGTACCAATTTTCAGGACAATCCCTGGCTTCGAGAGCTGTTTTGGTGGGCATCTCGAATTTTCCGTTTACCAGTTTGTTGAAAATATTGACGAAAGTGTTTTTACCTCCTTTAAATTGATCAATGTTCATACCTGATCCGCCGATCAATTCGATCGCTTCCTGTCCGATCTTCCTTAGCCGAATATCTGCCTCTCTGGTCACTTTCTTTATTTCCTGAACATACCGGCTCAGATTCTCCTTACTTGCCAAAGATTCCACAAATTCATCCCCGTAAACTTTGAAAGCTTCTTTCTCGACCTCTTTCCCAAATTTTAAAAGTTCCTGTCTGAAGTCCCAGCTTCTCCCCTCCTCAAGATTTTCTTCAAGAAAGAGGACCATCCAGTTCATCAACAAACTGTTGTCTTCAATTTCCTGGAACAGAAGATCTATTGCCTCTTCCAAAGCCTGCCGGTTGTCAATCTCGGTTCGGAAGGAGGCGTTAAGCCGGATCTCCCTGGCGAAAGCCCTGATTACCTTCTGAAAGAAGCTGTCAATCGTCATGACCGAAAACCGGGAGTAATCGTGGAGTATCAATTTCAGGATATCTGTAGCTTTCCAGCGGATCTTTTGTTCACTACCAATCTCTTTCAAGAGTTCCAGATACCTGGAATCACTGCCATTCGAAAGATTGCCCAACTCCTTCAGTATTCTTTCCTTCATCTCGGCAGTTGCTTTGTTGGTGAAGGTAACGGCCAGAATATTCCGGTACGATTTGGGCTGGGCGAACAACATTTTAAGGTATTCCCCAACCAGCAGGAACGTTTTACCCGAACCTGCTGATGCCCTGTAAATATTTAATCCGCCGTTTGCTGCCATACTTTCTGGTCAATCTGATTGTGCTAAAATTAGGTATTAAGATTGAACCTTATGTTACTGCACAAGATTTCCGGTCATTTTTAATCAATTTATCCTCACAAATTGATTAAATTAGGCTGATTGTAAGAGACTGTTTAAAATTTACAAATTTCATTTGGTAAAGAATGACTTTGAGATTCTTTGTGAAACCTTAGTGCCTTTGAGACTTAGTGGCTAATTCTTTCTTGCCACAAAGACACTAAAACACTAAGGTTTCACAAAGAAGATACCGTTTAGTCAGGATTAAATGAATTCTAAACAATTTCTATGGATAGTCAAAAAAACAGCGGGAAGGGATGCAACATTTTATTTACAGCTGCGTCTTTAGAGTAAAAGAGAGAAATCAGGAACAGTAACGATGTACATCAACATTCATCAGCCCTTGATCGACAGGTGCCTTCTCAATGACAAAATGGCTCAATATAGTCTGTACAAACTATATTACCGATCGATGTACAATACATCGCTGAGAATTGTCAACAGCAGCGATGATGCAGAAGATATCATGCAGGAGTCGTTTCTGACTGCTTTTCAAAAGCTAAACACCTACAAAGGGGAGGTTAGTTTCGGGATTTGGCTGAAGAGGATCGTTGTGAACCGTTCATTGGATTATTTAAGAAAGCGAAAAGTAGCATTTGAAGAGGTAAGTTCTGACCTTCCGGTTTATGAGGAAGAACGCGAGGATGAACCAATTTTCACCGTAGAAGAGGTCAAAAATGCCATCTATCAGCTGTCGGATGGATACCGGACCATTCTTTCCTTGCTACTGCTTGAAGGATATGATCACGAAGAGGTCAGCGAGATTCTGGGGATCAGCAATGTAACAAGTCGAACCCAGTTCTGCCGTGCAAAGCAACATCTCAGGGAATTACTGATCGACAAAAGAGTAAAACAAATGACATTAGAACAATATGGATAAGCTTGATAAATTATTCCAGGATCAACGTGAAGCTTTCGATGAAGAGCCAATGGAAGGTCATTTCCAGCGGTTTGAAGAGAAGCTTGAACACTATCACAGGCGTAAACCAATTTTAAGAAGTTGGCCGTTTCTTAAGATCGCGTCGCTGGTGATCATCGTTCTGCTCTCTGCCAATCTCTTCGTTTATCTCCTCCCGGACAAAGCCGACAAACAGGTTCAGGTATCAACCAACAACGAAATGAATGAAACTGCCCGCTTTTACACTGTTCGGATTACCAGTGGACTCTCTCAACTGCAACAGATGACTGATCAGGGCATGGGAACTCCTCAGGATCTGGCACAGGTAAAAAAGGAGATGGATGAGATGGACCGTCTGCACCAGGATTTGCAGAAAGAGTACAGCAACAATCCAAATGACGAACGTGTGATCAATGCCATGATTGAGTATTATCAAACAAAGCTCGACATCATTAACACGATCAAATCGGATTTAGAAAAGGTAAAATCAATAAAAAATAAAAACAATGAAAACACAAAACTTTAAATTACTCCTTCTTATTCTACTTTTGGCAAGCTTTCAGCTTCACGCGGAAAGAATCACAAAAAGAATCTACAAAAGCTTTCCTGTCGGTCAGGTTAACAAACTGGAACTTTCCAACAAATATGGGAATATTCAGATTGACGATAACCGGAAAGACTCGGTGGTAATTGATGTACTTGTTTGGGTCGATGGTTCAGGCAGCCGCGCACAAAGAGTGTTAGACAACATTGAAGTAAACATCAATACATCCGGAAATACTGTCTCTGCCTCCACTGAGTTCAGAAATGAGTTCAACAACAACAATCAGAATTTCAGCATTGATTACCATGTCTCTGTTCCGGCTGACCGCGACCTGAACGTCTCCCAAAAGTATGGTTCAGTCAACATGAACAACCTGACCGGTAAGGGAATTTTCGACATAAAATATGGTGATTTGCGGGCTAAAAATCTTCTTTCACCTCAACTCTCCATGGATATTGCCTACAGCAAGGCAACCATGGAAGCTACCAGGAACCTTAACCTTACCATCAGGTATTCCAAATTCAATTCAGGAAAAGGTGAAAATCTTACGGTTGATTCAAGATATTCCGGACTGGTTTTAGGCGATTGCAACGATGTTAACCTGGATTCCAAATACGACGACTTCAGATTTAATACCATCAATAATCTGATAACCAACTCGATGTATACCGGATACAAAATTGATAAGCTGCTCTCTACTTTAGTCCTTAACAACGGATATGGAGACTTTAGCATTGGATCTGTTGCTGCCAATTTCAAAAACATCAAGGTTAGCAGTCGCTACGCAAGCATTAAACTTGGAATTGAACCAGGGGCATCATACAAACTGGATGGAAATGTCAAGTACTGTGACTTGAAGCATCCGTCAGGTAAATTGAACCGCTCCAGGGAGGATACCAGTTATGAGGTACATGGTACAATTGGAGATTCTGAAGCTCCCAAATCGACTGTGACCATCGAAAGCAGCTATGGAAATGTCAGTCTGATGCGGTAAACTCCTTTCTTCATTGCCATCTGCTTTAGCTGACGGACTTGGGGATTATATATTTCAGGGCTTTAGCCAAACAATGCATCCCATTTGGCTAAAGCCCTGTCTCATTTTGCATTCATGATCCGTCAGCTAAAGCAGACGGCAATGAAGAAAAAAGGGATAGGTCAGTTCCACAAAATTTGATTAAAACCAAATAGTATATAACTTCGCGCATCGATGTGTGAGGCAAACAAAACCGCTACATCCCACCAGAAAAGGCAGACCCACCTGATTCTATGCAGGTAGTTGCCGATCAGGATATTTTGAGTTTGAATTTTGTGTTTAATTAAATGAAGAGGCAAAACATGATCAGACGATCAACCTTGTTGATATTACTTATGTCCGCAATTCTTTTGACCGGACAGAAACCCGTTGCACCCTTAAACATACAGATAAAGATGAAGGGAATGAGGGATACCACACTCTATTTGGCCAATTATTACGGAGACAAAATACTCAAAGTTGATTCAGTCAGACTGAATCACGAAGGGATAGGGATGCTCGTTCGGAATAAAGCACATAAAGAGGGAATGTACCTCTTCTACCTCAACGACAAGAACTATTTCGAATTTCTGCTTGGGAGTGATCAGCAATTCACCATAGATGCTGATTTCAGCAATAGTCCACAGAATAAATTTATCGGCTCGGACGAAACAGCGGCCTTTCATGAATATCAACTCTTCCTCGGCAGGCAAAAAACCAAACAAACATTGCTCCAAAACAGGATAAAACTCCTTTCTGAAAAAAGTGACTCCATGAAAATTGCGCAGAAGGAGCTTTCCGAGCTAAACAACACCATGGAGAGTTACTGGAAGGAGAAGTCGGAAAAATACAAAGGGACCTTTTTAGCCGATTTTTTTCTATCCATGATGGTCCCGACTGCTGTGGAGCCAGAAATTCCTCCTACCAAAAAAAATCCGGATTCACTTCGTTGGGTGAACAATTACAATTTCCAAAAAAATCACTTCTGGGATAATTTCAATTTTGCTAGGGCAGGATTGATCCGCACTCCTGTCTTTCAGGAAAAACTGGACACCTATTTTAAGAAAATGATACTGCAAATACCTGATTCTTTAATCAATCCAATGGTTCAGGTCATTGAAAAATCAAAAAAGAATAAGGAAGTTTATCACTATATCTTCCTTTATCTGCTCAATGAGTCCAATCAATCTCAAATCATGGGAATGGACAAGGTTTTCGTCGCTTTGTCCGAAAAATATGTATTAAATGACCCAAAAATCTGGCTTGATTCTGGCGTGGTGACCAAAATCAGGGATCGGGTAAATGCGGTCAAACCAAACCTCATTGGGAACATTGCTCCTGAACTAAAGCTTCAGGATTCGGAAGGTAATTTTTATAGTCTGAGGCAGGTGAACGCCCCCTATACCTTGCTTTATTTTTGGGAACCGGATTGCAGTCATTGCCAAAAGACAACTCCGCTCCTAAACAAAGAGCTGTACCAGGTATTAAAAAACAAGGGAGTCGATATCTTTGCCGTTCTTACACAGAACAACAAGGAGAAATGGGTGAAAGCCATTCAGGAGTACAAGATACAGGAGTGGACCAACGTGTGGGATCCGGGATATACCTCTAACTTCAGAAGGTTGTATGATGTGACCAGTACACCAATCATTTATATTCTGGACAAGAACAAGAAGATCATTGCCAAGAGATTGGATGTAGACTCCTCCCTGAAATTTTTAAAGGCCCAGCTGGATATCAAATAAAGTTACCTGATGAACTTCATCGGTAAGCTGGATTGGTGGCTTTTGGCTCTCCATCAAAAGTAAGTTCCACCACATTCATGTAAGGATCAGGCGGGGTGGCAGGAAGTCCTTTGAGCCAAACCCTGTCTTCCTTTTGTTCAACCCGAACTGTTTGCCCGGTTGTAAGGATTTTTGCAGATATTACATGGCTGCCGCACCAGGCAAAAGGCAGTACAATGCCTGGCCAGCGTTGAATGAAAAGATAGACTTTATCTCCAACCCTACATTGAAAACCAAGATTTGATGCCACAATTGGTGAAGGGCCCGCCTTGTATATGGCAACACCATGTTTTTTAATCCAATTACCTATCTCCCTGAGAGAAGTTATCTGACGATCTGGAATTTTCCCATCACCATCCGGTGAAACATTCAGCAGAAAATTACCACCTTGCGATACACAAGAGGTCAGCAACCTGATCAACTCCGCGACAGGTTTGTAGTTGTTATCAGATGGAGCATATCCCCATGTTCTGTTCATCGTATAGCATGACTCCCAGGGCTGATTATGGGCAGTTACAACATTCTCGGGTGTTACAAAGTCCCCCGCTGTTCCGGCCCTGTCGTTGATGACAATATCGGGTTGAAGTTGCCGTGCCATCCTGATCAAAGCATCAGAGTGCCATACCCCTGTATCTCCGGGAGCCATTCCATCGAACCAAAGGATGTCTACTTTTCCGTAATTGGTAAGCAGTTCCTTTACCTGGTCATGGGCCTGCTTCACGAGTGGTTGTAAAATATCCCTGCTTTTGGGATATCCCTGGGGCAAAACTCCCGGAAGATGCCAGTCTGTGAGCGAATAGTAAAATCCCATTCTCATTCCGGCTTTGTGGCAGGCTGTAGCAAATTCGGCCACCAGGTCTTTGCCAGGTCCCACCTTCACGCTGGTGAAATCAGAGACCTTGCTATCATAAAGACAATATCCGTCGTGGTGACGGGTGGTCAAAACAACATATTTCATTCCAGCCTCTTTGGCCAAGGCTACCCATTTTGCCGGATCATAGGCCCGGGGTTGAAAGCTTCCGGCTAGTTTTCTATATTCTTCGTATGGAATGTGCTCCTGGTACATGATCCACTCACCGCGGCCCGGGCCTGAATAGACCCCCCAATGAATGAACATTCCAAAACGAGCATCCTTCCACCAGTCCATTTTACGTGGGAGTTCCTGACCTGAGCCCTTCAGCATCATCAGCAGAAACAATAAAACAATAGATAATCTATTCCTCATACTTGTACAGCTATAATATTTCATTGTATCTCAATATATTTCAATGTATCTCCTTTCGACCCTACGACCCTTCGACCCTTCGACTTCGCTCAGGGACCGGTAACTTTATAAACAATTCAAACAACATAAACATTTCAAACTATTTCCTCCCCCTACTTCACCACCGCGTCCGTTTTGACCTCCCACTGGTCGGTCCTGAACAAATTGACCGGCATACCCTCCTTGTTAAAAAGATTGGGGATTGTTGTATTGCTGAAACCAAACCGGACCGCTACAGGCTCTTTAACAGCCTTGTTCCAGACTACCACAGTATTCCCTTCAATTCTCGCACTGGCAAACAAGAATTTCTGATCGGAACCGGCAATATAAAACTCATTCAGATCTTTGGAAGTTGCCATAAGTCCATTTTCCACGTTATCAAACAGAATTCTCACCCTGTTTTTTTCAATGATCATTCCTTTATACATAGGGTATTTGTATACGATTCCTTTGATCCCGTAATTGTCGGCCAATGCCAGATTAGCGAGGCGATTGGCTACCTCTATTTTTTTTACCGGATGAATGTTGTTCACATCATCGACGAGATCATGTACGACCACCATTCCGGTTTTGGGAATGGAAAGACAAGCGGTCTGCTGTTCCCTGATCAATGCCCCAACATTGTAATTGCCATATGAAAAAGGAGCAATCTGGACAAAGTAAAATGGAAAATTATTGCCCCAGGCGCTCCTCCAGGAGCCAATCATTTTGGCCATCAATCGGGAATAGGAGTTATAATTTTGGGTGTTGCTCTCACCCTGATACCAGATGGCGCCTGCTATTTTATATTTGGTCAGGGGGGCGATCATGGCCATGTAGTTGGCACCCGGAGTAATTGGCCACCAATCGGCAGGATTCAATTTCAAAGAGGCATCCTTTAAAACAGGATCCTGTTCCACCAGCTCTTTCGGGGTCCATACTTCAGCAGGCGTCCCTCCCCAGTTGCTGTTGATTAGCCCAACCGGGACGTTGAGACTGTTTTGAATCTTTTTACCGAAAAAATAGCCGATGGCACTGAAGTGAATCATCTCCACAGGAGTACAAACCATCCATTTTGCTTTTATATCTTCCTGAGGAAAGTCGGCAGTTGCCTTTGGTACGTAAAAAAATCGTATCTGGGTGTTTGTAGCATTCGGGGCCTCCTCCAGCGATTGTTTCAGTTTCTGATCACCACTCCACTCCATATTACTCTGACCACTGCAAACCCACACCTCTCCAATCATGACATCCTCCAGAACAGTTTTATTATTGATGGTAATTGTATATGGGCCTCCAGCAGAAGGAGTTTTTATCTTCAGGCTCCATTTTGCTCCCGAGGTTCCTTTGGTCACATATTTGGTTGTATCCCACGAACTTTTCACTGTTATATTCTCTGCCGGAGAACACCATCCCCATAAATTCACCTCACTTTTTTGCTGAAGCACCATATGATTTCCAAGGATAGCTGGAAGCCTAACCTCTGCTGAGGTATCAAGGTGACTAAACACCAGCGCTCCCATAAAAATTACAAGTAAAAATATTTTCTTCATAGTACTTAATATTAATTAGTTAACTACTAGCCTTCATTTGACTTTGAAAGAACAAATTGGCATAGCCTACCGGTCAAACAGTTGATTTGACTGTGCAATATACAAATTAACCAAAAAAAATCAGGGAATGGAAGGAGAGAAAACAAATTTTGCTTTGGTAATGCATAACTGGGATAGAAATTGAATTGGGAGAAGAATGGCCTCCGATGCAGCAGTAATATCAGTTTTCATACATCGTAGACCATCCTAATTTAGATAAACTCCCTAAAGGCAGGTTTAGTCGTCCCTTTGCTTTTCCAATTAAAAGAGGAACGAACGTCTTTATACCATTTTTTCAGTCAATGCTTTTGCAACTACTTGTGCTTTGGAATGCACATGCAGTTTTTCGTAAATATTCTTGATGTGGTTTCTTACAGTTTGAGTACTAATATACAGTTCTACAGCGATTTGTTCATTTGTAATGCCACTTACAATATAGCTGAGAATCTCTTGTTCGCGTTTGGTCAGGATAGTGACAAGCTCCTTTTCCTTTTTATCCGGTTTAAAAAAGGACAATACCTGTTTGGCTACCATTGGCGTCAATGCTGCCCCACCCTCAAAAACCTGTTGTATGGCATCCAAAATTTTTTGTGGATTCGTCTTTTTCAGGATATATCCGTCTGCTCCATTTTTAATGGCAGTCATGATGTTGTACTCATCCTCAAGGATGGTGAGCATAATGATTTTTGTCTCTTCCCATCTTTTTTTGAATACCTGAATGGCCTCCAGACCAGTCATTCTCGGAAGGTTAATATCCAACATGACTACATCCGTGGCAACATTGTTTTCTATGGCCTCTTCCACTGAACCAAATGACCATTCTACTTTGTAGTCTTTGATGGAGGAGATCAAATAGGCAAGACTTTTTCTGAACTCTTCATGGTCCTCAACGATTCCAACGGTGATAGACATAGCTGATATTTTTCCCGAAGTAACCATTAAAAATTGTGAATGACCATAGCCCTTTTGGGTCATATTTTAATTATTAGGTGAATAAACGTGCCTTTCCCTGTTTGGGAAAAGACGGAAAGATCAATTTTGGATTCCTCCGCCCTTCGTCGGATGTTTATCAATCCATTACCATGAGAAACGTTCTTTCGAAGATTATTCTCATCGAATCCCAATCCATCATCCATCAGACTAATTGAACAAGTAGATCCTTTCACATCGGCAATGAATGAGACACTTTTAGCCCTGGAGTGACGAATGATGTTGTGGGTCGCCTCTTTCAGTATTAAAAAAGTATCATTTTTGAGTTCATCCGGCATTAATATTATCTCATCAGGGGCATTTATTTCTGCATGGTACTGAACCCCATTATCGGTCAATGTTTCATACAAATGACTGTTTACTTTAGCCAACAACCCCTGAAGGGAATCATTTCTGGGTGAAGTCATCCAGATGATATCGGTAATGGATTGCAATGCTGATTGGGTCAGTTCTGCAATTTTTTGCGATAATCTCTTAAAATCAGATTGCACAGGATCTTTGATTCTCTTTAGGGTATCTGTGTAGATAGAAATACTTCCAAGCGTGGATGCCAGATCATCGTGCAAATCTCGGGAAATTTTTTCTCTCAAATTCATTTTTTGCTTGGTAAGCGCAACTGAAATCTGTAATCGCTCCGTTATCAGATGCACAATTGCCAACAATACAAGGACAACAAAAATCGGTATAACAAATAACCAGAATGAAGAGGTGTAGATAACCAATAAATTTAAAAACGGGAATCCTGTAAAAATGACAATTACGGTCCCTTTTCTAATCCAATTGATACGGCTCCTGCCTCTAATATGCCGCCAGTAATAAATTACGATGAGGAAGAGAACAATTGCGGCTTTCAAGTATTCTCTTAAAATTTCGGGATTTTTTACTATTCGAAGAACCATTTGTCCCATACGGTTGATGAGGGCATTCCAACCCGTTTTTTCACTGACCAATAAACTGCCAGGTTTCAAATCATCAACTCTTACCACACTTTTTGGATATGGAAATTTTATGATAGCAAAATATTCGATACCGGCCATGATGGGAAATATCGCCTCTTTGGCAGAGATGGAGGCATAGCCACCTCCCCCGCTGATCTCCTGAAAACTTTCCAAAGTCTCCTTCCCTGTAACCGGATCCTTTGAATAGAGATAAATTTTAGCTCCGATGGCATCGCGGTTGGAAAGAACTCCCTCCAGTTTCAATTTTAATGTTTGCATGTTTCTGCTTTGATTCATAAACACCTTGCTGCTTCCACCAAGGAAATTGGCAACGTAAAGGTCAATATTTCCATCATTGTCAAAATCGCCAACAGCAGACCCCGTTGAATAACCACTCATATCAGCTCCAAAATCAGATGTCACATCTCTGAAAAACAGACCATTTACGTTTTTATAGAGAACATTTGTACCAATATTACTAAGGTAAAGATCCTGGTATCCATCATTATCAAAATCAGCAAAAACGCCCCCATTCGACAAGAATATACTCTTCTCCAGGTAATTTTTGGTAACATCCCTGAAATTGCCTTTTCCGTTATTCAGGTAGATTTTATTCTCTTCATTTTTATTGGCAATAAAAAGATCCGGGAACCCGTCGTTGTTAATATCAGCGAATGTAGCGCCATTGCTTTTTACCGGAGGAGCCTTGGCCAAATCGGTCTCCTCAGTAATGTCCCTGAATTTTATCTTGCCATTTTTCGTCTCATTCAAATAGATCCTATTCCTTTCGTACCAAAAGGTAACACACAGATCCGGCAAACCATCTCCGTTAATATCACTGAAGGTTGCGCATGATCCCCCGGAAACCGTCTCCAACCCAGCGCTTAAAGTAATATCTGTAAAATGGCCTGTTCCATCATTTTTAAATAATTTATTGGATCCATTCTCGCTTGTAACATACAGATCCACATTACCATCCAGATCAACATCAGCAAAGGCAGCGGCGGTTGATCGGTTAAAATTATCACAGGCCCGATTGGGTTGTAGTGAGACATCCCGGAACATCCCATTACCATTGTTTATTAGTAGTTTATTTCTTGAATTGAGGTAGCATATGTAGATATCTTCATCTCCATCATTGTCAATATCTGCAACGGTTACACCTAACTTTAATTCTGCATAACTCGATTCACTCTTCGAATCAAAGGTTCCTTCAGACTTACGGAGGAATCCTTCTTCCCTGAAAAATATTTCTTTGGAATCTGCTCCAGATTTTAATTGATTAATATACAATCGATTGTAATCAGAAATACAGACTGAAAAAATATCAATCTTTCCGTCTCTGTTTAAATCTGCCAAAGCGACGCCATATTCATTGTCCAAATCTATACTGAAATTGGTCAGTTTAAAGGAGGAAAATCCTGGATTACCCTTCTCAAACGGAGGTAAATTCCTCTTACCCAAATACAAAAGGACTCCCTCAGTTCCGGCAATCCATACCTCCTCATTTCCGGCAAATGATAAATCTGAAAGTTGAAATTTTTCTTTAAATGAGAGATCGTCCAATCGCCCGCCTCGAATCCTTAAAATTTTTGATTGAGACCCTATCAGCCAGATCTCATTTTTGGGGGAGACAAATATTTTTTCGGCATGTCGCAGCTCTTCATTGGTCATAACACAATTTGAAAGCATCCCATCAAATTCAATGATCTCATTTTGACACAATGCATACCCATTCTTTTGGTCAACTACCACAAAATCATTTACATATTTGTTTTCCAACAGTGGTTTGTATTTCGTACCATTGTAGAAAAACAACTTATTCTTACTGGTAAGTATCCAAAAATTACGACCATCGATACCAATGATCTTTTTGATAATTGCCTTTTCCGGAGCAAGTTCAATTTTTTTAAACTCTCCCTTTTCGTAGATAGCCACTTCCGAAGAACTACATAAAAATGCGATATTCTCCTTCGACACAGAGAAGGCAAAAATTGAAACTCCAAAAGGACCAACCATGCTTTCTATTTTGCCACCAATGGAATGGTAAACCATGGAGGTACTATTTTCAAGATTGATAGTGTACCAATAATCGTTGATTGAGTTGGCTGTAAAAAAGGAGATGGAGTGCAATGAAGGATAGTCGGCCTTTATCCATTCAACCCCTTCATTGAACTTATAGGTCTTGTCAGCCAGGAAGTAGCCTTCATTCTCTTTCAGCATGACGATTTGTCTGATATCTGACTTCGTCCCTGAATTAATCCTAACAAATGACTCTGCATGGGTTGAGATATGCAAACATGCAACCAAAATGCAAACTAAAAATTTCTTTTGATTGCAGCCTATAAAATTATCAATGTATAAAGCAGGCATTCCAGTTTTTCGTCAGTTTGTTGGTTTACTACAAAGATGGATAAATTACCATTACCATAAAACCAATGTGAATGGTGATCTAAATCATAACTTGTTCCAATTCTAAAACAATACTGGAGTATATTTGTTCTGTGGGTGTATGAGATGGTTTCATTATTACACATGATGTTGTTTGTGAAGGGACCTAATGTAAATTATAGCTAATGGAAAGAGCATGAATGAACAATTGTTAAACCTGATTAATAAGTATTTTGGCGCCTTAGACAATTTACCCGATCATCTCAGAGGGTTTATTGATGAGTTCAACGACCTCTGCAAAAATTATGAGGTAGAAACTCTGTTACTCCAATATTCCGACGAAGAGTGTGATCAGGCAGAGGAGGCATTAAAGAATGAGAAATACCTGATGAATTCCCTAATGGACAATATTCCGGATTATATCTACTTCAAGGATATGGATAGTCGTTTTATTCGAATCAACCGGGCTCTGGCCCTTTCATTCGGACTAAGTGATCCTATACAAGCCATTGGCAAGTCAGACTTTGATTTTTTTACAGATGAACACGCGAAACAGGCTTTTGAAGACGAACAGAGAATCATTCAAACAGGAGAGCAGATTAGCCTGGAAGAGAAGGAGACCAGGAGTGACCGTCCTGATACATGGGCATCAACCACCAAAATTCCTTTGCGCGACAAAAGTGGGAAGATCATTGGCACTTTCGGCATCTCAAAGGATATTACCAAACGAAAGAGGGCCGAAGAGGCGCTTCAGAATGAACGCGCACTTTTCAGAACCATCATCGACCTGATTCCTGATGCTGTTTATGTGAAAGACTCAGAAGGGCGAAAGATTTTAGCAAATCCAAAGGAGGTTCAATTTGCCGGAAAAAAGAGTGAAGAGGAGGTCATTGGTCAAACTGATTTCGACCTTTACCCTGAAGATGACGCTGCTCATTCTCTGTCCGAAGATAGAATCGTCATTCAATCTGAAAACCCAATTTTGAATGCTGAAGGACAATTGTTTGATCATGAAGGGAACCTTCATAACCTGCTTATTTCGAAAGTTCCCTTGCGGAATATTCTTGGACAAGTCACTGGATTAGTTGGTGTTACAAGAGATATCACTGACCAAAAGAAAATCGAAGCTGCACTGGTGAGAGCCAAGGAAGAGGCAGATTCAGCGAACAAAGCCAAATCCGAATTCCTTGCCAACATGAGTCACGAAATACGCACGCCACTTAATGGAATCATCGGTTTCACAGATCTGCTCCTAAAAACCCCATTGAATGAAATTCAACAGCAATATGCTGATAATGTGAACACTTCAGGATTTTCTCTATTGAGCATAATTAATGATATTCTCGATTTTTCAAAAATTGAGGCTGGAAAAATGGAGCTTGATTTCATTAAAACGGATATCATTGAAATGGTTGAAATGGCCTCGGACATCATCAAATACCACGCTGCCAAAAAAGGACTCGAACTACTATTGAATATTCCTCAAAATGTGCCCCGTTTTGCAGTGGTGGATCCAATGCGACTAAGGCAAATCCTCGTGAACCTCCTAAGTAATGCAGTGAAATTCACACAATCAGGCGAAGTTGAATTAAAAATCACATTCACAAAAGAGAATGAATTCATTGGAAAATTTCACTTTTCAGTTCGTGATACCGGCATAGGCATCAACATTGAACAGCAGAAAAAACTTTTTAAAGCTTTTACACAGGCTGATTCCTCAACCACACGAAAATTTGGAGGAACAGGGCTGGGATTGGCAATTTCGAACATGCTGGCTGAAAAGATGGAAAGCAAGATTGAAATATACAGTGAACCTGATAAGGGAGCCACTTTCTTCTTCACCATAGAAACACAATATGAGATAGGTGATAAACTCCATGCAAATAGTCTGGAATCAATCAATCGGATTTTGGTCATTGATGACAACAGTAACAACCGGATGATACTGGAACATACTTTTAACAATTGGGGCATTGAATTCGTTGGCAGCGACAACGGGCTTTCTGCCTTAAACTTGCTGGAACGTTCAAACCGGTTCGATTTGATTATAGTCGATTATCACATGCCCTACCTCAATGGAATAGACACCATCAAATTGATCCGGGAAAAATTGAAACTCACACCCGAAATACAGCCTATAATTTTGCTTCATAGCTCATCCGACGACATCGAGCTTTACGAAGAGTGCAAGAAACTTGGCGTGAGGTTTCACATTACAAAACCGATAAAATCGGAAGAGTTGATGCAATACTTGAAAAATTTGCACAATTGGCCTACATCGGAAGCAAATGAATTGAAAAAAATCCTGAACCAAGTTAGGATTGAGGTAGTTGATACAAAACCGGTATTAATACTTGTGGCCGAAGATGTTATCATCAACATGAAACTGGTGACGACCATTCTCGCTCAAATGCTTCCCGGGGCTACCATTTTAGAGGCAAAAAACGGAAAAGAGGCTCTGGATCTGGCAAAAATCAACCATCCTGACTTCATATTCATGGATGTTCAAATGCCAGAAATGAGTGGTTATGAAGCCACCTTAGCCATACGAAAACATGAAAAATCTAAAGGGATCAGAACTCCCATTTTCGCATTAACTGCAGGAGTCACGAAAGGAGAAATGGAAAAATGTCGGGAAGCAGGGATGGATGATTTTCTTTCCAAACCAATTGACCAGCAAGCCTTGCGCACACTATTGAAAAAATACCTGGGTAACGGTACATCCAAATCAGAATTGTAATATAAGGATTAACTCAATAAATTCAGCTTAACAAGATCCTGAATATCAAGCATCCCGATAGGTTTACAATTTTTGGTAACGATGATGTTGTCGACCTGATTGGTATTGAAGATATCTGTGGCCTTTTGCAACATGGCTTCCGCATCGATTGATATGGGATTGGCTGTCATGCACTCTCCTACCGTGGCAGTGAGGATATGATCACCCATTTTGCGCATCTGGCGACGAAGGTCTCCATCGGTAAAGATACCGGCAAGATCACCCTCTTTTGAGACAACTGAGACTGCACCCATTCCTGAATCGGTCATTTTCAGCAATGCGTCAAGCACCTTGCAATCAACGTCTACCAGCGGATTGACATCCGAAATTACAGTTTTCACCTGAATGGTCATCAAACGGGTGTGTTGGAAAAACTGATCTGTACCAAGTTTAGTCAGGTGATTGTCACCCAATTTTTTCATGATACTCCAGGGTATGGTAATGTTGTGAGCGCCGAGAAGCAGTGCATCCTTGATGTGTTCGGGATATCTAACCGAGGAGAACATCACCTTGGCATCGTATTTGTATTCTTTAATTACGTCAACAACTTGCTTGACCAGTCCTAAGGCATCGTGCCCCTGATCCTGCATACGACCTACCAAAATACAAACATAATTCGCACCTGCAGTCAGCGCCATATATGCCTGCTGAATATTGTAAACCAGGTGTAAATTGATCAGAAATCCCTCTTCATGCAATATTTTACATGCCTTCACACCTTCCAGGTTCACCGGAATTTTGAAAACAGTTTTTTTCTTGTCCAGGCCAAGGGCAAGCAGACGGTGCGCTTCAGCAACAATGTCCTGCGATGTTTCGCCAAGCGCCTCGATCATCAGAACGGGAACCATTTTCGACAATTTCACAATGGCGCCATCAATATCTGTGATACCGTTTTTGTGCATGAAAGTAGGCGTTGTTGTTACACCAGCAATGATCCCCAGCTTCAGGGCTTCTTCAATTTCAGCCATGTTGGCCGAGTCAAGAAAAAATTCCATATTATTTACGTATTAAAATTTTGGTCTGTATTTGACTTCAATATTGTGAATCTCAATAAGAGGTTTCAGAAATTCTGTTACATCCGCGATACACATCTGACTGGCCGCATCACACAAAGCACGTGACGGATCTGGATGTACCTCCAGAAATAACCCATCAATCCCGGCTGCAACACCGGCACGGGCAAGTGTTGGTATAAACTCCCTGGAACCACCGGCAGGGTCCGAACTTGGGATACCATATTTGCGAATAGAATGCGTGACATCAAAAACAACCGGGTAACCAGTTGTTCGCAAATGGTAAAAACTCCGGGGATCGACAATCAGGTCATTGTAACCGAATGTATATCCACGTTCAGTTACCATGATGTTGAAATTACCAGCTTGCTCAACTTTTTTGACGGGTTTGATCATGTTTTCCGGCGCCAAAAACTGGCCGTGCTTCAGATTGATAACCTTGCCTGTCTTGGCAGCTTCGACCACAAGTGTGGTCTGCATTACCAGGTAAGCAGGAATCTGAATGATGTCTACAACTTCCGCTGCAGCTGCAATCTGATCGGGGTAATGGATATCGGTAATCAGCGGAACATTGAATTGTTCCTTGATCTTTTGAAGCATCGCAAGCCCCTTCTCCATTCCCGGACCGGAATAGAAGTCGGCTGAGCTACGGTTATCTTTTTGAAAAGATGATTTGTATATCAGGGGCAGATCTAATTTCTGTGACAATCCCACCAAAAATTCGGCGGTATCCATCATTGTTTTCTCATCTTCGACCACGCAGGGGCCGG
Organism: Bacteroidia bacterium; assembly: GCA_026391315.1. Taxonomy (GTDB): domain Bacteria; phylum Bacteroidota; class Bacteroidia; order Bacteroidales; family Prolixibacteraceae; genus CAINVV01. The sequence continues at coordinate 3,261 of JAPLDT010000033.1, read as the reverse complement.
CAATCAGAAATAGCTTATCTGCGCCGCACGCAATGTTTCCAACATTAACTATCTTCTTCATTATCTAAATTTTACATTTTCATCAACAAACCGCGAAGCTTTTCACGGGTGATAATTTTCTGCCAGTCAGGTCCACATACATGCGCCCACATAAAGATTAGCGTCAGCGAAACATCAATCATTTGTTCGATCTCATCAGGTGTACGGTTCGCATTGAACCCAACCGGAAGCTCTATGTTGTTGTTTTTCATCATCGCCCTGAACTCCTTTACCCCTTCAGGATAAAACTCGTCGAGCTGGTTGAAAACAATACAATTGCCCAGTCCGTGATGAACACCTGTTACAGTAGCCAATCCATAGGAAATTGCATGACAGGCCCCTACTTCAGAATAGGTTAATGAGAGTCCTCCCAAATAGGAGGCAATCATCAGTTTCTCATCATTCTCCGGAGTATGGCTATTTTCACTCAAAAAGATTTCCCTGCAAAGTTTCAGTGATTCATTTCCCAAAGAATCGCCCATTACTGTTTTGCGGTGACCATTGAAGGCCTCAATATTGTGGATGTAACAGTCCATGGCAGTATAAAACCGCTGAGGATCCGGCACAGAAGCTATCAGTGCAGGATCCAACACCAGTTGGTCGGCAGGAGTGAAATTACCCTTGATTCCCAATTTCTTTATCGGCCCTGTCAGGACTGTTGTCATGGAAACTTCGGCACCGCAACCAGAAATGGTTGGAACAACCGTACAATGTATCCCTTTATTTTTGATCAGATCAAGTCCCTGGTACAACGCAGAGGAACCTTCATTCGTAAACATGAGACGGGTTGCTTTGGCATAATCCATGACACTGCCGCCACCCATGCCTACCACAGAAACAGGAGTTCCTTTGCCCAGGCTTTTTACCTCAGCAACGATCTCATCCACAATCTTTGTTTTGGGTTCTTCTTTTACTTCAATAACTTTCAGGATATCCTGCGGATGCAGAGGAATCCGTTTCATGAAATCTTTTCCTACGAAATATTCGTCAACCAGAAAAAGTACAAAGGAGTTCTCGTTGACCCTTAATTCGCTCAATACGTCATCAAGTTGATCGAAACTATTTCTGCCATACAGGATACGCCCGACAGCTTTTAAATTTCTAAACATATATTGTACTATTTAAGTGCATTTTTAAGCGCTGACCTCATTTTTGTAGTCAGTGTGTGTAAATCCTCCTCGCTCCAGTTTACCATGATTTGGGTCATCATCAAACGCTGCATGATAGCATCCGACTGAGGAACTTCCAACTTTCTGTAGTCGGGAGCATTGTTTATTTTCATAACAGGAAGGTTAAAGATAGACTTCATCTCCTTCAGATGTCCCCACTGACGGTGGTAATGGAAATTATTCCTGTACCAGTAGGAGGCGCTCAATCCCTCTTTTTGGAACTCTTCAAATGTCCTGACAGCTTTTTCGTTATCGGGAAGGAAGAAAGAGAGAAATGTGGCTGAATCCCCGTTTTCATCCGGAACCAGCCGTGTTTTAACTTCCGGGAACTCCAGAAGTACTTGTTTCAAAATATGTTGGTGTGACTTTTGTTTCTCAATCATGTAGGGAAGTTTACGGAGCTGCGCAAGCACAACCGCTGCGCCAAGCTCAGAACCACGGTAGTTGTATCCAAGGATCGGATGCTGTTCTGCTCCTCTTGCCTCACCGATATGGTCGTGACCATGGTCGGAATATTTGTGCGCACGGTCATAGAGTTCATCATCATTGGTAGCAATGGCTCCTCCCTCACCGGCAGTGATAATCTTGTAATAGTCGAAAGAGAATGCCGACATCTTTCCAAAATTCCCAAGCATTATGCCTTTGTAACTTCCGCCGAGCGCGGGGGCTGCATCTTCCACCAGGATAAGGTTGTGCTTGTTACAAACGGCAAGAATTTCGTCCATCTTAGCCATTGAACCAAATACCTGGATCAACAACACTGCTTTGGTACGGGGTGTAATTACTTTTTCAATCCCTTCGGGACTCAGGCACAAGGTTTCGTCTATTTCCCCAAAAACCGGGATGGCCCCTGCCAAAAGGACTGCCTCAATGGGCGCAATGAATCCATATGGAGGAACGATCACTTCGTCGCCATAACCAATCCCGCAGCAAGCCAGGGATATGGAGTCGGCAGCGGTACCACTGGCACAAAAATGAGTATGTTTGGCTCCCAAATAGGCACTGAACTCCTGTTCGAAAATTTTGGCTTTAAAGACTCCATTTCTTTGAGTATCATGATTGTAGCGAAAAAGTACGCCTGTTTCCAAAACATCCATTACCTCTTTGCGCTCTTCCTGTCCGAAAAGTTCGGTACCTGCCATACTAATAGTGTTAATCAATTTTAAGAAAATTCTTTTGCAAGAATCATGCCAGACCAGTCAGGGTTTCCATGGAAAGGTTCATATTCCTGCAACAGGAACCAAACATTTGTCTAGCAAAAAGTCCCCAAAATTACAATTATTTTTTGAGATGTTGTGTTAAAGTTATCTAATTGAAGAAAGCAAATGCACACCGTAACCGGCACCAGCCCCTCAAGCTGGCGTGTCTACCAATTTCACCATCTGGGCAGAACTTTTTAGCGAGTGCAAATGTATAAAAAAAAACAAAAAGCCAACCTCTGACCCAACAAAAAAGGAGCATTTGTCATTTGCTATATTCGCAGCTGTATTTTATCTCCAGGACGATCCCTTCGTTGCTAACTTTAAATTGAGTTATCTCCGATTTGAGAACCTTGGGAGCATTAAAACTATCATACTGAAATTGCCCGGTGTTGATGGGTGTCTCTTTGAGCATCACCCGCTTCTGATAAGTTCTAAGGGTTCCGCCTCCAATCAAATTTTCGATATTGGTAGGAGCGCCCTTCACCGCCATTACCTCTGAGAAGGATTTCCCCTTGTACTCCCTGTTCAGCTTGGATTCAATTGAACATCCAACCATTAAAACAGTAGCGAATAAGAAGAAGACAGCTTTGGTAAAAACAGTTCCCCAACTGGGCAATCCCGGGTAAATTAAATTTTTCGACATTTTCAATATTATCTAGTTTCAGGCTTGAAATTTAACGAGATTTGAAATAGTTATTTGAGTCCGGGCAAAAAAAAATCACCAATCAACAGACTTATGTTTGACCCGTCTGGATTTGAAACCATTGTTTAAAACATACATTGGATTGATAAGGATGATTAATCCCTTTTCATACCATTTGAAACCGTTCCTGCCCATTCGGATGGTTGCA
>JAPLDT010000036.1 GCA_026391315.1 Bacteroidia bacterium | reverse complement strand
GAAAAATGTTCATCAAACAAACCCTTTTTACCCTGTGATTTATAAATGTTGCCCATAGAATTTCTAACTTTGTATTCAGTAAGGCTAATATACTATTAATTATCTGAATATCAAAATATTAATTTATAGAACCTCCCAATAGATAGAAGTGAATTTGGGATTTCCACAGACTACACTTCACTTTTTGATACCTGTAGTCTCATTGGTGAAAATAAAAATTACCGTTTTTTTAAAGATTCTTTACAAAATTGTTCCATTAGTTTAGGAGAAGAAAAAACCACCGGAAGATTAACCTCAATTATTGAGTCTATCCCAAACAGTACAAAAAAACAATATTTTAGGGTTGTTCAACGAATAGAGGACTCTGGAAAGGTTGCTTGCATTGAAGGAGCAATTGATCTAAAAACTGATCAAGAGGATGTTGTATTATATGGCGTTAGTTATAACCAATTAATAATAAGTGATTTAAAAGTCGAGGCTTTTAGGATAAATTTTGAAAAGGGAGAATTTATTTTTATTGATTCTAGTTCAAAAGTGGAATTTGAAAAATTTAAAAGTATCGTGGATTCTTACTTTGTTGCATTTGGATTTGTTTTTGGAGAAACAGTTGGAAACGAAGTATATTATTTATCTTCAGAATCTGATACCTTCAAAGAATTCACACAAACAATATTTTTGACAAAATCGGAGAATTCATTTATAGAGTCATATCCAATTTTCAATAGTAGAATTCCTTCTCAAGGGAATATTAAATTTCCTAAAATCGTCTTCGAAAATATATGTAGTAATTATTTAAATATTGAAGCCTATTCGAGATCCATTAATATAGTTAACGAAGGATTGAAAGCCCCTTCACCTTTAGCAAAAGGTGTTTTATTTTCTTCAGGTTTGGAAACAATTTCAACTGCGATTTTAAGTTCCAAGAAACCACCTAAACCAATAAATGATGAAAATCTAAAAAAGGGGAATCTTTTAAAAAAGTTAAAAGACATAATCAAAGAAGACAGTTATTTAACTGAAGGTGAAAAAGAATTTTTGATAGAAAAAAAGATTAGTTCTATTAACAACCCCACTCTTATTGACAAAACAATAGAAGCCTTTAATTCTAATAATATTGATTTACCAGCTTATCTAATAAAAGTTACTAAATATAGAAACAAGTACCTACATGGCTCAATACCAGACGAAAAAAAATTTGGATTCTTAATTGATAATCTAACGAGAGCATTTGAAATGCAATTTTTGGTGAGTATTTTAATTTTAAAATATTCAGGTTATTCAGGTTACGTCCAAAACAAATCTGCAATTTTAGAATATCATGCACATATGAAAAACAATTCTTCTAAAAATATAGAATTGAAACAAGCAATTTATTATAAGATATGAGTATTAAAACTCTAACGCCTACAGCAAATTACCCACAAGCCGAGGTTCCGAACTTCGCTGTCAGAAAATTAGTAAATTGAAAGCAGCTCTCCGCAGGCAGTTTATTGGTTAAATCCCGCCCTGCGCGTAGCTACGGGACGTTATAAACAAGGTTAAAGCGCATCTAACTATAGTTGATTGTTATAAAAACTAAATTTAATGAGCAAGAGCATATATTTTGAGACTTTGAGATTAGGATTTGAAAATACAAATGGAATCTCATTTAATGAAGTTGTTGAAAGATTGAATATTGACTTGTCCAATATTACTTTTGAAACAAATTATGCTATTTGGTTTTATTCAAATTTCTATAACGGTAACATAGAAAGTTTAATTGTCGCTCAAGGTATTGCTACCAATTCGGATTTCCGCATCAATGAAAGAAACCTTGAAACAAGAGTCAGAAAACATAATTCTGAAAAATCATTCATAAAAGGTGATGCGATCAATAAATATATTGACTTCTTGGAACTTGAAAGAACCAGAAAATCATCTACAACTGCGACTGTAATTTCTTTAATTTCAGTCGCAATCGCAATATCTTCAATAGTCATCCCGATCATGTACAATCACAACCCGCAACCACCTTATGAGGTAATAATAACCAACGACAGGAATAATACCGCTAATAGCAAATTTGATAATTCTCTTGATTGCAAATCTGGATTTAAAGATGTGAACAATAACAAAACTGGCAGTACAGACACATTGGACGTAGTAAAACCAAAATAATATTTTCGCAGTTAAGTAAGTGAAATAGAACGAACAATAAAATAACATAACAAACTGATTTAAATCAATTCTTCACTACATCCGAACCAGGACTGACTTTAACCACCCTCCATCACCCAAATCTGTTTAACCCTTAAAAACAAATTCCATGAAGCAACAAATCAATGTTTATTCAAAAAGAATCCTTTTATCTGTTGTTATTTTGAGTCTCCTGGCTTTGAATGCATGTAAAGTTACTTTCATTCCGGGCTATGATGCCAAAATAGCCGAACAGATTGAGAACACCTCCAAAGCCGTGGATAAGTTCTATTTATCAATGTTAGACACCACCTCCGCCGAAAAGGGAGGTCGCGCATTCAACAAATTTTCAGAGCAATATGTGAACATTGAAGTGGAACTGAATTCCTTGTTAAGCAAAAACAGAATCCGTCCGCTCAATGAAAATTCTACCAGAATTTGCGAGATTACCATTCAGTTATGGATGAAATACAAAGCGGAGCATAAAAAGGACAATACGCTAAGCGATGGACTGATCAAATTAAACCAGAAAACTTTTAGCGATCTGTTCTATGCCATGCAAGTGGCCGAAAAAGGCAAAGAAATGGTCAGTAATCCTCCTCAATAATTAACAATTTAAAACGAACGATTATGAAATTCGATATCAATGGCGTAATGGCTGATATGTTATCGGCAATGAAAGGATCAGTCGGGGATAATTGGGAGAAGGTTAAACCCACAGCCGATCAATTTCTTCAACGCAATAAAGAAAGACTTAAACTTCTCGCTGAACTGCGAATCACCGGCGAATTAAACCAGGAAAAATTTGAATCAAGGTTGTTGGATGAAAAGCTGATTGCAGAAGCAGAGCTAAATGCGATTGCCGTTATTTCGAAAGCCATGGCACAAAAAGCTGCCAATGCCGCCATGGAGGTAGTAGGAAAAGCGGTAACGACGGCCATTGCGACAGCATTATAGAATTTTTGCATTTACGAACATGAATTGGCGTTTTGTTAATAATATGTACGACCCCAGCCAGGGGTCGTATGTTTATAGAAAATCAAGCATTTCTATAAACATGTGACTCCGGAGGAGTCAAACAATTATCTTAACTTAATGACATTGGTGCAGAAATGTTAATTTTAGGACTTTAAAAAAATAAGACAATAGCCAATGTTTGAACAGACTTTCAAGAATATTGATGACATACTGCACAAGGACGCCGGTTGCGGAAGTGAATTGGATTATGTGGAGCAAACCTCCTGGGTGCTGTTTTTAAAGTACCTCGACGATTTGGAAAAAGACAAAGCTACCGTCGCCGAATTAACCGGAAAAACCTACAACCCAATCATCCGGACTGAGTTTAAATGGGACGTTTGGGCCGCCCCAAAACTTGACAATGGTAAAATAGATCACAATGCCTTAACAGGAGATGACCTCAAAGAGTTTGTCGACCACAAACTCTTTCCCTATCTCAAAAAGTTTAAGACCGATGCCGTAAGCGCTGATACCATCGAATACAAGATCGGCGAGATCTTCAGCGAATTGAAAAACCGGCTGCAAAGCGGATATGCCCTGCGCGATGTGATTAACCTCATCGACGAACTTCGTTTCCGCACCCATGCCGAAAAGCACGAAATGAGCCATTTGTACGAATCTAAGATTCAAAACATGGGCAACGCGGGGCGCAACGGCGGCGAGTATTACACCCCACGCCCACTCATTAAGACTATCGTGAAAGTCGTCGCCCCAACTATCGGCGATAAGATTTACGATGGCGCCGTTGGTTCCGCAGGATTTCTTTGCGAAGCCTTCGAATATTTGACCCACGGCAGGGGCAACCTTGACGGTCGCCCTCATCTCTCTACCAAAGATTACGAAACATTACAGAAACACACCTTCTACGGCAAAGAGAAAAAATCGCTGGCTTATATCATCGGCACCATGAACATGATTCTGCATGGCGTCGAAGCCCCAAACATTGTGCATACCAATACCCTTGCCGAAAACCTTGCCGACATTCAGGAAAAAGACCGGTACGATATAGTTTTGGCAAACCCGCCGTTTGGTGGAAAAGAGCGTGCCGAAGTGCAGCAAAATTTCCCCATTAAAACCGGCGAAACCGCTTTTCTCTTTTTACAGCATTTCATTAAAATACTCAAAGCCGGAGGCAAGGCCGGTGTAGTTATCAAAAACACCTTTTTAAGCAACACCGATAACGCTTCCGTAAGCCTCCGCAAACAACTGCTCGAAAGCTGTAACCTCCATACCGTGCTCGATCTGCCCGGCGGTACCTTTACCGGTGCCGGGGTAAAAACCGTAGTGCTGTTTTTCGAAAAGGGAGCGCCAACCCGCAAGGTCTGGTATTATCAACTCAACCTCGACCGCAACCTTGGCAAAACCAATTCACTCAACGAAGCAGATTTAGCCGAATTCGTCGAACTCCAAAAAACCTTTGCCCCCTCCGATAATTCCTGGAGCGTAGATGTACAGACGTTGCATGCAACGTCTCCAAATGCAAATTCCCAGCAATATGACCTTTCAGCCAAAAACCCCAACAAAAAGGAAGAAACAGCCCTGCGCACCCCCTCGGCCATCCTGGCCGAGATGAAAACCCTCGATGCCGAAAGCGCCGCAATCCTGGAAAAACTAATGGCAACAGTACTCTCATCCTCTTAATACCCGCAAGTCTTGCAAGTCCTGCAGGTCGTGCAAGTCCTGCAGGCAAAACCCTGATGATATCAACAATCTAAAACCTCCCACCAATGCCCACCCCCTTACTCCCTCCCTCTGGCGGATACCGCAAACTAATCTCTTACCAAAAAGCCGAAGCAGTGTACGACTTAACCTATTATTTCTGTGCCAACTACCTGAAAAGAGGCGACCGCACCATCGACCAAATGGTACAAGCTGCCCGATCGGGCAAGCAAAATATTGCAGAGGGCAGCGCCGCCTCGGCCACCTCAAAAGAGACCGAAATCAAACTGATGAACGTGGCCAAAGCCAGTCTCGATGAACTCCTGCTCGATTACGAAGACTATCTGCGCACCCGCAACCACGCTATCTGGGAGGCAAATTCCAAAGAGGTAACGGCCATGCGAAAGCTCGGCAAAGAACACAACGACGGCGCCTTTTATGTGCAACTTGCACAGACCCGCCCGCCCGAAACCATCGCCAACATGGCCATCAGCCTGATAAACCAATCCACCTACCTGCTGCGCCGCCAAATCAATGTGCTGGGCGAAGCCTTTATCAAAGAGGGTGGCTTCCGCGAAAGGATGACCCGTCTCAGAATCGAAGAACGTAAAAAAGGAAACAATTAAATGGAGCAATTGATAAAACAAGACGATGTTCTGAGCGTACCGAAGGGTTGGGAAATAAAGAAGTTAGGGGAAGTTTGTGAATATTTATTTGCTGGGGGTGATGTACCCAAGGATAATTCATCCAAGAAGGAAACTAATATTTTCAGAATTCCCATTTTTTCAAATGGTGAAAAAGACAAAGGATTGTACGGATATACCAATGTTGCAAGAGTGACAAAACCTAGCATTACTATTTCAGCAAGGGGTACTATTGGTTATTCCGAAATAAGAAAAGAATCCTTTTATCCAGCAATAAGATTAATCGTTGTAACCCCAAATACAAATATTCTTGACTTGGAATTTTTGAAGTATGTTATAGGAGGTATTGATTTCGCTCATAGTGGTTCATCAATTCCGCAGTTGACAGTACCAATGATAAAAGAGTATCCTATTCCCCTTCCCCCTCTCCCCGAACAACTCCACATCGTCTCCATTCTTGACCAAACCTTTGCCGCCTTGGCCAAAGCCAAAGAAAACGCCCAACGCAACCTCCAAAATGCCAAAGAGCTTTTTGAGAGTTATTTGCAGGGGGTGTTTGAGAAAAAAGGTGAGGGTTGGAAGGTAAAGATGTTGGTTGAAATAACATCACATTTAGGTGATGGACTTCATGGAACACCAAAGTATACAGAGAATGGCGATTATTATTTTATTAATGGCAATAATCTCAACAATGGGGTAATTCTATACAAGGATGGCACTAAAAGAGTTTCAGTTGAAGAATATAACAAGTATAAAAAAAATCTAAACAACAACACTGTTTTAGTATCTATCAATGGTACATTAGGTAATGTTGCTTTTTACAATAATGAAAAAATAATTTTAGGCAAAAGTGCTTGCTATTTTAATCTAAAGGAAGGTGTTGATAAGAACTTTGTTAAATATGTTATCTCTAGTCCATATTTTTTGAATTATGCTCATAAAGAAGCAACAGGTGCAACAATTAAAAATGTTTCTTTAAAAACAATGAGAGAATTCAAGGTTCCATTACCATCCTTGACCGACCAAGAAACCATCGTCTCCAAACTCAACGCCCTTTCCGCCGAAACCAAAAGATTAGAAGCCATTTATCAGCAAAAACTTTTAAATTTGGAAGAGATGAAAAAGAGCGTGTTGCAAAAGGCGTTTAACGGAGAACTGTAATTTGTATGAAAGCAAACGAAAGAATATACATTCACGACTGGCTGGCCATGAAACCTTACCAGCATCAAACCAAAACCGACAGTTACTATTTGAGGCTGAGCAACGAGGTAAAACAAACCATCCTCTCAGAACAAACCGCATTGGTGTTTTTGATGTACATCCACAAGGAGGATATTGATTTACTCAGCTGTTTCCTCTGTGCCTGGTTCGAAGACATGATCTCGCAAACCAATGTTTACGGCAGCTTCGTCCGCATCCACAAACGCCTTTATAACAAACAATTGCCTTTCTATGATTTGGATGAATATTACGAGGACGAAATAAACCCGCAAGACGTAAGTTTCCTGATTTGGTATTTCTTAAATACCATTCAAACCGAAAAATTTATAGCTCCGTTTAACGGTTTTATCACCAAAACCGCCGAAAAAGTCTTTGCTGTTTTTGACAATGCCTGGGACAATGCCCCTGAAAATAGGCTGCTGAAATCGATCTATACAAGCAATGAAGACGATACTGACTTTTATTCTGCCCGATATCTAATCGACACCATTCTGTTTAAAACTTACCTGTTTTTCCCCGACACCCTATTACGGCTAAAAGAACAGGAAGAGGAAATAGTTGAAGATGGTGGCGACAATAAAAACCTCTTGGCAATTCTCAACGAAAACAGGGATTCATCGCTTCATAAAAGCCATACCCGTTTGTTGAGTTTGCAAGGCAAGGAGTGGGCAGCCGAAGTAATAGGAACGGACCATCCCCTTTACCCCGATTTTTTGAATAGTTCGCAAAGAATCAGGGGCTATTTCATTTACAAAGGGCAGGATGAATTCAATATTTCGCTCGAACACATATCTTCGGGTAAAAAGTTTAAGCTGTGTAAGAAATCATTCGACCATTCTTCCAACTTAAAAGAAGTTGATACCATCGTTTTTATGGGAATTGTAAAATGGAGAGATGAATGGTGGTTTTCAGGCGTTTATTTCCAAACCGAATTTAATGCCGATTTGGTCCTGGATGAAAAGAACTCATTGGAAAGCAGAAGGGCTGTCGATTTTCTGGATCACAAAAGCAAAGAAACCGAAGAAACCATTGAATTGCAGCAAAGAGTATTTCTGGATTATAACCATGGCGCTCCAATAGCTTTTATGGCCTCCGAAGAAATGGAGAACTACATGAAAGAGTTCACTCTTTTTTACAACAAGTCATTAACACATTCAGAAAAAGATTTTGAAGAAGCCCGGGAAAGAGCCCGAAAGGAGGGTTACTTTGGAAAGAATGAAGACGAATCACACGATTTTTCGGAGATAGCAGAATCCGGGTTGCTGTTTTTTAATCCCAAAAGTGGCATCGAAATGGCTTTTGATGTTAATTCGGCATTTCCATTGCCCGATAATTCCTATTTCAAGGAAGAGGAAAGTGAGGATCATATTTTTCGCTTGCTGATGGATGAAAGCATTTCAAGCGAGCTGGCCATGTACTGTATCAATAATTGCAAAACCAACCTCCCTTTCTTTGAAAATGAGGAAGGCAAAAGATATTTGAATGATATTGATTTCTTACTTCGCTTTTGGAAAAAGGAAAACTATCATTCTAAACCCTCAGTTACTTTGGTTGGAACAGCGGAAAAGTAAGTTAACCAGTCATATAGCGAATTAAACCAATTACCATGAACGAAGCCGAAACCCGTGCCGAACTAATCGATCCTCAGCTCAAATTTTGCGGCTGGGGCGTTGTCGAAGGCTCCAGGATATTGCGTGAATATCCTATTACCGCCGGTAAAATACAAACGGGTGGCATCCGCTCCAAAAAGCTAACAGCCGATTACGTGCTTGTCTACAAAGGCATCAAACTGGCAGTCATAGAGGCCAAAAGCGACCAGCTGGGAGTCGGCGAAGGGGTCGCCCAGGCCAAACAATACGCCGAAAAACTCCACCTCGAAACCACCTACGCCAGCAATGGCAAAGAAATTTACAGTATCTGCCTGAAAACAGGCAAAGAAGGTCTGGTTGCCAACTACCTTACCCCCGAGGAACTTTGGAAAAAAACATTTGCCGTACAAAACGAGTGGAGGGAAAAATTTAGCGCCGTTCCTTACGAAGACAAAGGTGGTACCTGGCAGCTTCGCTATTACCAGGAAATAGCCGTAAAAAACACTTTGGAAGCCGTTGCCAACAATACACAACGCATTCTTCTAACCTTAGCAACCGGAACAGGCAAAACGGCCATCGCTTTTCAAATAGCGTGGAAACTTTTCCATACAAGATGGAACCTGCGCGACAGGGCAGGGCTGCAGGGCGGGGTCGAAGCGCGTCGTCCAAGAATCCTCTTTTTAGCCGACCGCAATATTTTAGCCGACCAGGCATACAATGCTTTTTCTGCCTTCGCCGAAGATGCTTTGGTGCGCATCAAACCCGACGAAATACGAAAAAATAACCGTGTTCCGGTCAATGGCAGCATTTTCTTTACCATCTTTCAAACCTTTATGAGCGGTACGGACAACGAAGGCAAACCCGCTCCCTATTTTGGCGGGTATCCCGCCGATTTTTTCGATTTCATTATCATCGATGAGTGCCACCGGGGAGGGGCCAACGACGAAGGCAACTGGCGAGGAATTCTGGAATATTTCGAACCCGCCGTTCAATTGGGCTTAACCGCCACCCCAAAACGCAAAGACAACATCGATACCTACAAATATTTCGGCGAACCTGTTTATATCTATTCCCTCAAAGAAGGTATCAACGATGGCTTCCTGACACCCTTCAAAGTCAAGCGCATCCAAACAACCATCGACGATTACATTTATACCAGCGATGACCAAATTATCGAAGGTGAAATTGAAGAGGGAAAACTCTACACCGAACCCGATTTTAACAGAATTATAGAGATAAAAGCACGGGAGGCAAAGCGGGTTCAGATATACATGGACGAAGCCAATCAGAAAGAAAAAGCGATTATCTTTTGCGCCACCCAGGATCACGCCGCTGCAGTTCGTGACCTGGTTAACCAATGTAGAGACAAGGCACGCCTTGTCTCTGGTAAAAAAGACTTTGTCTCCGTTAATTATTGTGTTCGTGTTACCGCCAACGATGGCGCCATTGGTGAGCAGTTTTTACGGGAGTTTCAGGACAATGAAAAACTTATTCCAACCATTCTTACTACTTCGCAAAAGCTTTCAACAGGGGTCGATGCCCGAAACATCCGCAACATTGTTTTACTGCGCCCGGTCAACTCAATGATTGAGTTTAAACAAATCGTCGGACGTGGTACACGTCTGTTTGATGGCAAAGAGTTTTTCACCATCTACGATTTTGTCAATGCCTACCACCATTTTGCCGATCCCGAATGGGATGGCGAACCGGTTGGAGATGACCCTTGTCCCAAATGTGGTCAAAATCCGTGTATATGTGAGAAACAAACACCAAAGCCCTGTCCCATTTGTGGGCAATTACCTTGTAAATGTCCACAGGAACCGCCGCCACCCTGTTATAAGTGTGGTCAAACACCTTGCATTTGCATTAAGAAAGTCAAAGTAAAGTTGAAAGACGGCAAAGAGCGGGAAATACAACACATGATCTCTACCTCATTTTGGAATGCTGATGGCAAACCAATTTCGGCTGAGGAATTTTTAAACAATTTATTCGGTACACTTCCCGATTTTTTCAAAAGCGAAGAAGAGTTAAGGGCAATATGGAGCAATCCTTTAACACGTAAAACCTTGCTCGAAAAACTGGACGAAGCAGGTTACGGAAAAGAGGAGTTGGCTGCGCTGCAACGATTAATTGATGCCGAAAAAAGCGACCTCTTTGATGTATTGGAATATGTATTCAACAGCGATGTGAAACCTATGACCCGCCAGGCAAGGGTAAAAGCAGCCGAAGCGACCATATTTGCCCTTTTAAACGACAAGCAGAAGGAATTTATTGAATTTGTATTGAGCAAATATGTCGAAACAGGTGTCGAAGAGCTCGACCAGGATAAATTACCAATATTGCTTACAAATAAATACCAATCGTTAGAAGATGCAAAAGCAGAATTGGGTGATGTGGTTAAAATAAGCTCCCTGTTTATTGAATTCCAAAAATACCTCTACCAGCAAAAGGTAGCCTAGAGACTGTTTGAATTTATTAGCAGAATTATTGAACCCACTCCGGGGTTCCTGATCTTAGTCTATCATTAGCCCCCGGTTTTACCGGGGGCTATTCATATTCAAGTCCTTCGGACTTTTCGATTCGAAAAACCCTGAAAAGGGTTTAATGTGAATAACCGTGGGTGGAACCCACGGAAAATGAAACAATTGAATCGGCAACCCCGAAAGGGTTGAATAGTTTATTTCATTTGAACTAAAATTAAACAGTTTCTTAATCCATTCAGTACAATTAAAAAACAAAACCCCGCTTTCGCAGGGCCTTGCCAATCCAACAATCCTTTAATCACACTAATCCCAATCCCGACATTTTTACATTCAATACGCTCGACTCCCCATCCGAAACGGCAATGGTAGCAACCTGATCAGCGTATCCGTTTTTTCGGATGGTTACGTTATACATCCCGGCAGCAAGGGTTTTAATGTTAAACCCACCTTTAGCGGCGCTCTTTTTGACAAGTGCAGATGCACTTGTGGAAGCTTTTAGCTTGGTACCGTTGCCATCCAATGCAAACGAAAGACTTACGTTTTTAAGCGGGGCGCCACTCACTGCATCGGTAACCACCCCTTTCACGGCCAGCGAGCCGTTCCCTGTTTCAATCAGTTTCCGAACCGATTTATAACCACTGTAAAAGTTGGGTTGTGCAAGTTTTACAATCTCTACAATCGCATCAATATTACCCAAAGCCCCATCGGCAGCTTCAAAAGCGCTTGCAAGCTGCAATGTACTTTGTTTGGTTTCAGTAGTCCCAATACGTGGCTTGGGAATAGCAACGACATAGGCATTAATAGCATTCACAAACGATGTTTGAGTGGAAGCAGTAATGCCATAAATAGCTAAAGCGGTCAGATTTGTCTGCGCCCGGTCGTAAACGCCTTGGGCATAATCTCTGAGCACATTATCAGAAGCATTTCTCAGTTCACTTTCTGAGAACTTTGTTTCGCTAAGCAATAACTGGTTGTTGACGTATCTGGCATAAGCCTGTAACTTGCGCGAGGTATCCGCAGCAAGCATAACAAGGGTACTTCTCAATTGATCCTTGTTGGCCCTAAGCCCTGATTTGTCGAACATTTGTTGTTCACCATGTGTTTGGATTTGAGTAATGGCGCTCAAAAATGCGGTAGAGAAGCCCGAATAGTTCGGAAGAGGGGTAGCAATAGCAGCATTTGTAACTAAAAAATCTTTAACCGCCAAATACATGCTCAACTTACTTGCTTGTCTTGCTTTCATAATGGAAATTTTTTAAGGGATTAATAAATGTTTAGGTAGAACCATTAATGTATATAAGTTACGGGAAAAAAAATTAAAAAACGAATTTTCAACCAATTATTTTTTGTCAGCCATTGAAGAACAGTATGATTAAACCAAAATCCGGGTCGTTTCAAAAAGTAAATAGTCATTCGCACGCTTTTTTGGACGCGCTTTCAAAGTAAAAATCAGCAGACAGAATTCAGATTATACTCCCACAAAAATTGCCCGCACGATTGTTTCCAACATACGTCAGATTCGATCCAACATAGGTAAGGCCTGTTCCAACGCAAGTAAGATTCCTTCCACCATATGTAAGCACCGTTCCAACACATATAAGAAGCCATCCAACACACGTAAGGATCGTTCCAGCGTATGTAAGGAGCATTCCAATGCATGTAAGAATTGTTCCAACGTATGTAAGAAGTGATAAGTCTTATGTACGACCTTATAAATCGAACGTAAGGACCAATAAATTGGCTGTCAGAGCATCAAGCTTCATGGGAAATGCTATTTCTTAATCAAAATTAATCCAAAAATTTTGACATATTATTTCACTACTTTTACTGATATGCACTGGCAGAAGCCTTACATTTACAGAACCCGTTCGTCGTATAGGTAGGGTTTAATAGTATATATAAAAACGGTACCAATAGCAAAAGACACCCCATACATGATTAATAATGATAAAATTTGCCTGATAACTGGAGCGAGTAGTGGGATTGGATTCGCTATTGCGAGGGCTTTACATGCGGATAATTTTAAGGTAATTGCAACTGCACGTAGATTGGATAAGCTAACTGAATTGAGATTAGATTCAAATGACTTATTTTCCGGAGATCTGAATTTGCCAGACTTCCAGGATTCGATTGTGGATTATATTTTCGACAAATATGGAAAATGTGATTTCTTATTTAATTGCGCTGGATCATTAGAGGTAGGAACTATTGAGGATATTGACATAGATAAATTGACCTCAATGATTCGATTAAATGTAGAGACAACATTTCGATTGACTTATAAGATACTAAAGCGATTTAAGAATCAGGGATTTGGACATGTTATAAATATTTCAAGTGTTCTCGGGACAAAAGTGAGACCAACAGCTGGTGGATATGCTGCAACAAAATTTGCAATGGAAGCATTCTCAGAAGCCCTGCGAATGGAGTTGACAGGAACTAATATCAAGATTAGCTGTATTGAGCCTGGATTGGTTATGACAGAGTTGCATAACGATTGGAAAGTTCATCCTAAAGAGAGCATGAATATTCACGACCCGTTAACTGTTGACAATATTGTGGATACTGTAAAATTTATAATTAATCAACCTGACCATGTAAGAATTCCGAGACTAATGATTTTACCAAAAGACCATAACATATAGCAGCTAATGGTGTTAGCATACGCTCATAAAACATTGGGATTTCAGAGGGTTTATATCAGTATCACCCGCAGCAAGGTTTGTCACGGCGGATACAAACGCAGCTCTGGTTTCCCCAACGCTTCATCATGTAAACCGGAGGTAAAATTGCACAAGAGATTTTACCCCCTTAAAAGGACAAAAGGATTTTAAACAAAACATTAAAAACCCAAAATATGATTAGTAGAATTTGGCACGGTTATACCACATTTGATCATGCGGATGCATACGAGGACCTTCTTAAGCGTGAAATATTCGTTGGTATTAAGAGCCGTAAAATTGAAGGATACAAAGGCATTCAATTGCTGAAACGTAATCTTGAAAACGAGGTTGAATTCATAACAATCATGTGGTTCGACTCAATCGATGCTGTTAGGATATTTGCCGGCGAAGACTATGAAAAAGCGGTCGTTCCGAAGGAAGCTCAAATGTTGCTTTCTCATTTTGATAAAGAATCCCAGCACTATGAGGTGAAGAGTGAAGATAAACCACTAATATAAAATTGAGGGACAGGAACGCATAATCAGTTTATTCCCTGCCGGGAAAATGGGCTCATGTGTCACACCAAAAGCCTGATTTGAAATTTATCAACGAATTGCCCGTCAGGGCATCAATATCAATAGAAAAGGAAGCTCCGGAGTTCCAGCTTCCCCGTCAGGGGATTAACCGATAGTGAGGTTTTGAATTTGATTTATGGAATGTACTTAATCGACTCCCCCCATATCAACGCCACAACTGGGTATTTGGATGCTTTCAACTGTTTGTAGGTAAGTTCCAGATAGGCATCATCCCCCCAATACGGCAGACGGTCCCAAACAGTGTGCCCAAGCTCCAGTTCGTGTCCCGGCAGCACCAGTTTGGGGTTAAAGCCCTTGGTAACCCGGAGGATATCCATGGTCCAGGCATTGGGCATCAGGATATCGACTTTGTGGTGTTTGGCCACCTGGTCCATCCAATCGTAATCGATCATGAAATCTCCCTCGTTGAGTTCGTCACCCGTATGGGCAACGGTAATGCCATCGGGTGTAGTAACCAGGGAAACGTTGTTGTCGATGGATTTCCCCTGATGGCCGGGATAGCAAATCACCTCCAGCGTCCTGTTTCCGGCGAGTTTTATTTGATGAACTTTCTCTGCAATAGGTTTAGGATGCAGAATGCGGGAGAAAATTGAATCCTGTGGCCAGACCTGGGCGGGCGAAATAACAGGTTTTCCTGCCTGCAGAAACAGTTCTGCGACAGCCTTTTCAGCATGGTCTGCATGTTTGTGACTGATGAAAAGCAGGTCGCATTGTTTGACGATCCGTACAAGTTCCCCTGCAGAAAGTGCAAACTCCTTCGATCCGGAGGTGATACCGCTCACCAGGTCGAATGCCATGGTGACGCTGCTTGTCCTGACAATGAAACCCATGTCATAGACTTTCCAAACCCTTGCGCCAGATGACACTTTTAGGCCTTCCAATTCCTGGATAAGTTTGCCGTTCTGTGCGTGGTAGAAATCCTGGGCGGATTTTCTGAAAGCCGCAAATTTTTCGTGAAAGACGGCATCCAGCAGCAGTTTGGCATAACCCCGCTCTTTGCCCTCTTTCAGAACGGGAGGATATTTTGCCAAAATGGCCTGCACCGAATCGAGAAATACTGCCGACTGCCGGTCAAGGTAATCATTGTCCTTCTGGCTCAGTTGAGGATCCGGAGAACCTCCGCCGGTATTGGCTTT
Organism: Bacteroidia bacterium; assembly: GCA_026391315.1. Taxonomy (GTDB): domain Bacteria; phylum Bacteroidota; class Bacteroidia; order Bacteroidales; family Prolixibacteraceae; genus CAINVV01. Next base: position 21,907 of record JAPLDT010000036.1, on the reverse strand, counting down.
CATGTTTTGTGATTCCGCCTTATTTGCAAGTGCGAAGCTAACCACGCACAGCATGGTCAGGTAAAAAATAATGGTCTTCATTTGTAGTATTAATAATTATTGCAGTCGTCTCTCCGTTTCCCCATTTCAATTCAATTTTCAGAAGTTCAGTTCCCCTTGTCTCCCAGTCCCCCTGTCCCTTAGTCTTTCCGTCATATCCGTCTCCCCGTTTCTATCTTCTCCCTTTTCAACGGTCTTTCATTCCGTCCGATCCTTACCAATTTCTATTTTCAAGATGCTACCGCGGACGATGATCTCCTATCATTCTTCAACCCCGGGTTCCGCTTCGCTCCACCCGGGGCTACCAATATTTCGCCACTACGTGGCTTAACCCGGAGTTGAGCTCGTCCCTTCATTGTCTCTCCGTCTTTCCGTTTCCCCGTTTCTTTCTTCTCTCTTCTTTTCGGTCCTTTATTCCGTCCGATCCAATTTAATTTCTATTTGCAAAATGCTATCCCGGACGGTGGTCTCCTATCATTCTTCAACCCCGGGTTCCGCTTCGCTCCACCCCGGGCTACAACATTGGCCGTCCCTGACGGGACTACCAAACTACGGAGTTTCAATAATTCTCCTTCGCCCCTTCAACGCTTCAACCCTTCGACTTCGTTCAGGGACCGATTCTCTGTTTCACCGTTTCCCCGTTTCAACTCAATTCTCGGTTCAGTCCCCTAGTCTCCCAGTCCCCCAGTCTTTCCCTCATCTCCGTCTCTCCGTCTCTCCGTCATTCTCTCACATCTCCACAATCGTAATCCCCGATCCGCCAAACTGCACATGCTCATCCCTGAACTTCTTGACGGCAGGTTCCGATTTGAGATAGGCGCGGATCAATTCCCTCAGAATGCCGTTCCCTTTTCCATGCAGGATATGCAGTTCGTGGGCTTCGACCATGATGGCTTCGTCGATAAACTCCTGAATTTTCTGAAGTCCCTCCTCGGCACGCATGCCGCGTACATCGATTCTGGGTTTGAAATTGAGCTTTCTGTCGTTGATCTCCCTGTTGACCTGGGAGGTGGTGTAATTTTCCCTGGTTTTCTTTACTTCGTTGTGGGAGATAAGTTCAACCCTGTCGCGTTTCACCACAGAGCGCAACTGCCCGAAGGCAACCACCAGATTGGTGCCATGGATCTCAAGGATGATGCCTGGTGCTTCCTGCCCCTGGATTTTGATCCAGCTTCCAACTTCGGGTTCATCCTTTTTAGCAGGCTGTTCGACTACAGCTTTTATGGGCTCCTCCTTTTGCGGACGCTCCCGCTTCGAGATCTCCCGTTGCCTGATTTTCTCCATCTTACGGACAATCTGTTCATCCTCAGAATCTTTGGCAGTGGATAAAACCTCTTTGAACTCTTCCAGCTTTTTCCTGACCTCCTTCGTCTTCTCCTTTTCGGCTGAAGCCTCCTTGATCTCCCGGATGGTCTGTTCCACAATTTTGTTGGAGGAGGCCAGTATCTCCGTGGCCTCTTTTTTGGCCTTATCGAGGATCTCTTTTCTTAGCTTCTTAACCTCCGAGAGATTCTCCTCGTAAGTGGAAGTGAGATCTTCCAGCTTCTTCTCCGATTGCCGGATATTCTGACGTTTGGTCTCCCAGTAGCGTTTGTCCCGGACAATGTCCCTGAGGTGCTTGTCGAAATCGATGTGGTCCTTGCCAATCTTATCCGTAGCCTCCTGCAGGATATCTTCGGGCAGGCCAATTTTACGGGCTATCTCGAAGGCAAAGGAACTTCCGGGTTTGCCAATCTGAAGTTGAAATAGCGGCTCCATTTTGTTGGAGTCGTACAGCATCGCTCCGTTCACAATTCCCGGCACAGAGGAGGCAAAATGCTTCAGGTTGGTATAGTGGGTGGTAATGACACCGTAACTTTCCAGGTTGTTGATCCGGTTCAGTATCGATTCGGCAATGGCTCCTCCCAGCATGGGCTCAGTTCCGGTGCCAAACTCATCAATCAAAACCAGTGATTTGGGATTACAATTTCTGACGAAGAATTTCATGTCGCTCAGGTGTGAACTGTAGGTGCTCAGGTCGTTGTCGAGCGACTGGTTGTCACCGATATCGATGAAAATTTTGTCAAAGATGCCGACGACGCTGTCCAGGTGCAACGGAATGGGCACTCCGCACTGAATGCTGTATTGAAGCAATCCTACGGTCTTCAGACAGACCGATTTGCCACCGGCATTGGGACCGGAGATCAGCAGGATGCGGTCATCCTTTGATAACTTGATATTGAGTGGTACAATCTTCCTTTTTTCCCTGGCGAGATTTCGTTCCAGAAGCGGGTGCCTGGCATCTATCCAATTCAGTTCGGTGTCGTATTTAAGCAATGGTTTGACAGACTTACTCTCGTTTGACCACAACCCTTTTGCACGTATAAAGTCGAGAATACCCAGAATTTCATAAGAACCTTCGAGCTCCTCGGCATAGGGTCTCAGTTCGTCTGTAAATTTGGTGAGTATCCGCACAATCTCCCGTCGTTCGGCCGATTCAAGCTCCCGGATACGGTTATTGGTCTCTACAATCTCCTCCGGTTCGATGTAGGAGGTACGTCCGGTAGCGGATTCGTCGTGAACGATGCCCCGCATCTTTCGCTTGTTACTCGACAAAACCGGAATGACGGCTCTTCCGTCTCGGATCGAGACTGTCACATCTTTTTCAACCAAACCTTCTGCCTGTGCATGTTTGAGTATTTTAGCCATGATCTTCGAGATGCCCGCCTGCAAAGAGAGAATCTCCCGCCTTATTTTCACCAGCTCCGGCGAAGCATTATCCTTGATAGTTCCTAATTTCGTTAGGATCTGATCTATGCGGTCATAAAGAAATGGATAGATCTGAATCCCTTTCACAACCAGATAAAGCCGCGGAAAAAGCTCCTGCTCCTTCTCCTTGAAGAAATTGGCAATAGAGCGGAGGGTTTCGAGCGATCTTTTCAGGTCGAAGAGTTCAAAAACCTCCAGGAATGTTCCCTGAATCTTTGATTTTCGAAGAACCGACCGCATATCGATGAAATATCCTGTTGGAAAATTGAACTCATCCCGGATGATCTTCTGAAACTCAACGGTCTCATCCAGCTGTTTCTCAATAAGATCAGCGTCAGAAGTAAAGTCGCAGGCTGCCACGTGCTCTTTCCCCATTTCGCTCAGACAGCGACTGCTCAACAACTCCCTGATCTTGTCGAAGCCAATTTTATTTTCGAAGTTTTCCGGATAAATATTCATTTGATAATAATTCGATTTTCATTTGCCAAATGGAATAGCCATGAGGTAATTATCATCTCGATTGGTGATTGAAAAATCATGGCGATTTCATCAGACGGTTTGATTTCGCGTTAAAAGTAGCAAGAAAACAGAAGGAGTACAATTCATAGGATCGCCCGTGGTATTAAAAAAATAAATAGCGATTGAATGCCCAAGAGCAGGCTCCCTTTTCGCTAAAAATGTTATTTTTGATTAACTTTGAAATAAATTGAACGAGTCTATGGTTAGAATCATTTGCAAATTGTTGTTGCGCATTTTTGGATTTAAAGCGGTAGGCGGCGTCATACCTGAACCCAAAGCCATTGTGCTTGGCATACCTCATACCTCCAACTGGGACTTTATCCTCTCATTTGTTTATTACCGGGCTGTTGGCGGAAAATCCAATACCATGGTTAAAAAGGAGTTTTTCGTATGGCCGTTGGGTTATTTCGTTCGCTGGATGGGCGGAATTCCTGTCGATCGCTCGAAGGGAGCAAGTCTTGTCAAGCAAATTATTTCTGAGTTTGAAAAACGCGAAGTGATGCACCTGGCCATAGCTCCTGAAGGAACCCGAAAGCCGGTTGCCAAATGGAAGGGTGGCTTCCACACCATTGCACGTACTGCAAACATTCCGGTTTACATGGCCTTTTTCGACTGGGGACGCAAACGGATCGGATACACCGATAAGATTGAATTAACAGACGATCTTCAGGCTGATTTGAAACGTATCAGACAGTGGTACAAAGACCACGGCATTGTTGGAAAAAATCCCGAAGGGATGAACTACGGTAACGATTTGGATTAACTTCAGAAAGTAACAACATTCAATCATGGATCTGATTAGGATTTCGTTGGTTCAATTTGATGTGGTTTGGGAAAGTCCGGTTTCAAACAGAATGAAACTGGATCAATTGCTTGAGCCACTAACCGGTCAGACAGATTTGATTCTCCTGCCGGAGATGTTTACCACTGGTTTTTCGATGAATGCCAGTGATTTGGCCGAATCCATGGAAGGAGAAAGTGTCAACTGGATGCTTTCGTGTGCAAAAAAATGCCACTCGGCTATCGCCGGAAGCTTGATCATCAAAGAGAACGATCAATTGTATAACCGTTTTCTTTTTGTGATGCCATCCGGGCAGATAGAGTGCTATGACAAAAAACACCTGTTTTCGATGGGTGACGAACACCACTATTTTGATTGCGGAAACAAAAAAAGTGGTTGTCAAATATGAAGGATGGAGAATCGCCCTCTTCATCTGTTACGATCTTCGTTTTCCGGTTTGGTGCCGCTCAATTAAAGATGCCGACCTGATCCTGTTTACTGCCAATTGGCCGGAAAAGAGAAATCTTGTGTGGCAAACATTGACAAAGGCCAGAGCCATTGAAAATCAGCTATATATGGCCTGTATCAACCGTACAGGAATTGACGGGATGGGTGTAATTTATGCCGGTGAAAGTACGGTAATTGATGCGAAAGGGCTAATTGTCTGCGATTTGGCAAATGGATCTGAAGTGTCAGCTACCTGCACCCTGTCGCTGAAAGAGTTAAACAGGTTCAGGGAAAAATTTCCTGTTGCAAGGGATGAGGATACTTATCAGATAGTAGGCTGACCTACGCTTCAAATTTGTTCCAAAGCACAGTCTGATCCAACGTTTTTCGTTTCTTTTCGGGTCCTGTTTCAGAACTGGGATAGCCGATCGGAATCATGGCAATAGGCTCAAAATTTGCGGGAAGATCAAAAATTTCTGCACATTTTTCTGCATTGAAGTGGCAGATCCAACATGTTCCCAAACCAATCTCGGTAGCAGCCAACATCAGATGATCAATGGCAATAGCTACATCAATATCGGTATAATCCTTGTCATCTGTAGGTCGGTGCCATCCCTTGTCATGATCACCAATGGCGACAATACAAGCCGGTGCTGATTTAAACCATTCGCGGTGATAACAACTGTGAAGCCGGGCAAGGAGTTCCGGGTCAGTCACAACAACAAATTTCCATGGCTGAAAATTAACAGCGGAAGGTGCCAGCAGAGCAACCCCGATCACTTTTAAAAGTTGCTCATGATCTACAGGCGTTGATTGATAGCTCCTGACTGAATATCTCCTTTGGGCAAGATCTTTGAAATCCATATGTTTTAGTCCGTTTTTGCGACCACAAATTTACAAAAGTTTATGAATTTCTGCCAATGGATGTAATGCAAGTGAGAGATGAATTTCCATTCCAAAAAACCACCTTTTCAATAGAGACAAAGATCAATAAATTTTCAGTTTTAAATATGTACTTTTGCAGTCCGTAATTTTTCAGTTTTTAGCGTAAATAATATCGAACAAAAATGATTTCAGTTTCAAATCTTTCCATACAATTTGGCAAAAAACCACTTTTTCAGGATGTGAGCTTAAAATTCTTCCCCGGTAACTGCTACGGGGTAATCGGTGCCAATGGTGCCGGGAAATCGACCCTGCTTAAAATTATTTCAGGTGATCTTGCATCCACAAAAGGTGAAGTTCTGTTAGGTTCCGGCGAACGTCTCTCGGTACTGAAACAGGATCACTACGGTTACGAAGAGCATCCGGTGATTGATGCTGTAATGATGGGTTTTGAGGAGCTGTGGCGAATTCTTAACGAGAAAAATGTTCTTTATGCCAAAACAGATTTCACCGAGACCGATGGTTTAAGGGCCGCCGAGTTGGAAGAGAGATTTGCGGAAATTGACGGCTGGAATGCGGAGAGTGATGCAGCTGCCCTTTTGAGTGGTCTTGGAATCAAAGAAGAGTACCATCATCGATTGATGAAAGAACTTAGCGGCAAGGAGAAGGTACGCGTTTTGCTGGCACAGGCCCTTTTCGGAAAACCGGATAACCTGTTGCTGGATGAGCCAACCAATGACCTTGACCTTGAAACCGTGATGTGGCTTGAAAATTATCTCGCCAACTATGACAATACCGTACTGATCGTATCCCACGACAGGCACTTCCTGGATTCAGTCTGTACCCATACGGTGGACATTGATTTTGGAAAAGTTCAGCTTTTTGCCGGAAATTATAGCTTTTGGTACCAATCCAGTCAGCTGGCACTTCGTCAGCAACAGGCCCAAAACAAAAAGGCTGATGAAAAACGGAAAGAGTTGATGGAGTTCATCTCCCGGTTCAGCGCCAACGTAGCCAAGTCGAAACAGACAACCAGCCGTAAGAAGATGCTGGAAAAACTCAATGTCGATGAGATTCAACCTTCTACAAGAAAATATCCTGGGATCATCTTCCTGCCCGACAGGGAAACAGGTAACAAAATTCTGGAAATCAAAGGGTTGTCGAAGAGTATTAATGGAGAAATTCTGTTCAGGGATCTGGAGTTCAATGTTGAAAAAGACGATAAGATTGTCTTCTTGTCCAAAGATCCAAGGGCCATGACGGCATTCTTCGAGATCATCAATGGTTTTGATCAGCCCGATTCGGGTACCTATCACTGGGGCCAGACCATTACGCATTCCTATTTGCCGCTTGATCACTCCAACTTTTTTACGAGCGACTTGAGCCTGGTGGATTGGTTGATGCAATTCTCAGACGATTCCAGCGAAATATATCTTCGCGGTTATCTTGGTAAAATGCTTTTCTCAGGTGAGGAGGTCTATAAAAAGACGCATGTTCTTTCAGGAGGTGAAAAAATGAGGTGCATGATTTCAAGGATGATGCTGAAAAACGCCAACGTGCTGATATTTGACAATCCTACCAATCATCTTGATCTTGAATCGATCCAGGCGTTTAACAACAATCTGATTACATTCAAAGGAAACATATTGATGGCCTCACATGATCACGAATTTATCCAGACTGTAGCCAATAGGGTCATTGAGTTAACACCCAAGGGAATCATTGACAAAATTACTGAGTATGACGACTATATCTCTAACGATGAGTTGAAAGAGAGAAGAAGGCTCATGTATCAATAATAATAATATGGATAGAAACTTGGTATCATAACAATTTTTTCTCATCTTTGTTAACCAACCTTCAAAAGCAATCGTTCCTTTTTGACCGTTCATAACCTTAACCCTTAATCGTTATGCTATCAGTTGTTGTTGTCGATGATGAATTACTTGCCCTGAATCTCCTATCTTATCTGCTGGATAATTTTACTTCCGTTCAGCTAAAAGTTGTTGGAAAAGCCATGAATCTGGCAGATGGTATCGAATTGATCAAACGTACAAGTCCGGATTTGGTCTTTCTTGATATTGAAATGCCTGATGGTAACGGGATGGAGATTTTCGACCATCAGCTTTCCCAAAAAACAAAGATTGTACTTGTTACAGGGCATGATCAGTATGCCATAGATGCTATCAACAAACCAGTAGCCGGCTATCTTTTGAAACCAGTTAATTTCGTTGATTTACAGAATGTTGTCAAGAAAGTTGAGAAAATGATCCGGTTGGAACAGCAACAGCTCGAGTTGGAAGACCGGATCAATATTTTGGGTACTGCGGAGGTGCCTGGTAAGAATCTGATATTTGATGTTGATAGTGGTTTTGTTATGGAAAACACCAAAAATATTGAATATATTATTGCAGATCAGTCGTATGCAACAATTTTCACCCATGCCAGAAGGGAGTTTGTCGTATCAAAATCCTTGAAGGAGCTCGAATCCTATTTGCCAAAGAATCAATTTTATAGGACCCATAAATCCTACCTTGTCAATATCTACTACATCCGCAAATTCGTTAAATCGGGAGAGAGCTACGTTCTCCTCAAGAGCGGAACAAAAATCCCGGTATCTGTCAGAAAGACCTCTGTTATATTCAATGACATTAAACAGATGCTTACCCATGAATCCTTCATTGAGTGAATAAGTAGTTCATGGCAGATTCGCTTGGTTTGGTTGATTGAATTCCCATATTTGTTTATGATGTAATGGAATTTTGCATTTTTATTCGTAAATTTGCACCGTACTTTTTTGAAGTAGCGGGAATGTGTGAACTATGTAATAAATTAAAATAGTTATGTAACAATTCTCCTTCAAAATTGTGTCAATTTTATCAGGTTTTGATTATTAATGGAGGGTATTATATAATTTAAAAAAAGCAGAAATGAGAAAAGTTATTTATTTGTTACTTATTGGCGTTGTAATTGGTACAACCGGATGTAATCGCAAGGAGATTGCAAGACTGCAGGCTAAGAATGACAGCCTGATGATGGCAGGTAGTTCAAAAGATGCCAATCTGGTAGAATTTGTTGATGCATTCAATTCAATTCAATCAAATCTTGATTCCATCAAACAAAAGGAGAAGATTATCGACAAGACAGCCAAAGGTGGATTTGAAGTAAAAGGTGACCGCAAAGAGCAAATTCAAAGCGATATCAATTACATTTACTCTTTGTTGCAGAAAAACAGGCTTTTGGTTGCTGATCTCTCTGCAAAGCTGAAGAAATCAGGCAAGCATGTTGCTGAGCTTGAATTAATGATCAAAAACCTTAACAGTCAAATTACTGAAAAGGACGGACAGATTGCCAATTTGAAAGAGGAACTAAGCAAAATGAATATCAAGGTTGAAAATCTGAATACCCAGGTTACCACCTTGAATACCGATGTTTCCAATCTTAGCAACGAAAACAAGGACAAACAAAAGGTGATTGAGGAGAAGACAGCTGAGCTAAACACAGCCTACTTCATCATTGGTACTGTCAAGGAACTTAAGGAGAAGAACATCATCAAGAAAGAGGGTTTCCTAGGAACAGCGAAAGATGTAAACAGCAATATCGACAAGTCTTTGATGACCAAAGTTGACATTACTAAAGTTACCTCTATTCCAATCATGAAGAAGAAAGCAACTGTGATCAGTACACATCCTGCCAGTTCGTATAAAATTGAAGGTGAGAAATCAGCCGACAATCTTGTTATTCTTAACCAGGCTGAGTTCTGGAGCTTGTCAAAAGTTTTGGTGATCAGCGTTAAATAATCATCCAACAGATAAAAAAAAGCCGGTTTTGCCGGCTTTTTTTTATTGTTTAAACTCTGTCTTGCAGTAGTTTATACCAAGTATATCGTAAAATTTGGTAAGCCTGATCAGGCGACTCTTGAAATTTTCGAAATCTTTAGATCCTTTGGGCGACCAAACTACTTCTGCCAATGCCGCCGCACGCGGATATACCATGTATTCGACCTGCTGCGGCGTTTTCATGTACTCAGTCCATACATTTCCCTGGGCACCCATCACATATTTGGATTCCTCTTCAGTAAGAGAGGCTGGCACGGGCTCATAGCTGTAAATTTTCTTAAGAGGCAGATATCCGCCGATTGCCAGTGGCTCATTTTTTGGATCCGCTTGGTAGTGATCAAGATAGCAGTATTCACCGGGCGTCATTACGACGAAATGATGCTCTTTGGCAGCAGCAATTCCCCCTTTCTCACCTCTCCACGACATAACAGCGGCATTGGGAGCCAGACCACCTTCAAGGATTTCATCCCAACCGATCAATTTTTTTCCGTTTTCATTTAAAAACTTTTCTATCCGCTCAACGAAGAAGCTTTGTAGTTCATTCTCTGATCTAAGTCCTTCCGCCTTCATTCTTTCTTTACACAATGGACATTTTTGCCAACGTGTCTTGGGACATTCATCACCCCCAATGTGAAAATATTCTCCCGGAAATAGCGGGATTACCTCTTTCAAAACATTCATCAGAAAAGTATCGGTCTTCGCGTTACCGGCACAATAGACGTCGTCAAATACGCCCCAGGTAGTGCCTACTTCGTAAGGTCCCCCTGTGCATCCCAATTCGGGATATGCAGCCAAAGCAGCCAGCGCATGACCTGGCATTTCAATTTCCGGAACAACGGTGATGAAACGATCAGCGGCATAGGCCACTACCTCTTTGATATCATCCTGTGTGTAAAATCCACCGACAGGGGTACCGTCATAATTCTTACTTCCATAATGGCCAACCAGTGTCTCTTTCCGGATGGATCCAACTTCAGTCAGTCTTGGATATTTTTTGATTTCAATCCTCCAACCTTGATCTTCGGTCAGATGCCAGTGAAAAGTATTAAACTTATGCATTGCCATGTAATCCAGATACTTCAAAATAAACTCCTTTGGCATAAAATGACGACCAACATCCAGGTGCAAACCTCTCCAGGCAAACCGGGGTGTATCCCTGATTACGACAGCAGGAACAACTACTTCCGACAATTTTTGTTTGATGGGAGGCATTAGTTGGAGCAATGTTTGAATGCCATAGAAGAGGCCGTTTGGCGAGGGGGATTCCAGCATGATTCCTTTTGAAGAAACGACCAGATTGTAAGCCTCTTTCGAGATGGAAAGTCCCGTATTTAATTTGATGAAAATGGTTTTCTTTTCGGGAGCTCCTGAAAAAGTTACCTTGCTCTTAATTTGGTAAAAATCTTCCAAATGAATTGTCAGGTAAGATGTCACCCTTTGCATCTCTTTATTTTCACTGTTGATCAGAATCTTTGTCTGAGATCCAATGGAAAATGTTCCCTCCATGTTGGTCAGTGAGGCTGGCATAGGTATAATCTGAACGTCAGGTCTCCTAATCTCGGCCTGGCACGACCAGAATCCGATGCTTAGAAGAGAGATAATCGCAAGACTAAAATATTTTTTCATGGTAAATACTTTTATATTTTACTAGCAAAACTACACAAATACAGTTTCCCAAAGGGCATTGTTTGACTGAAATGTCACTATTTTTTAGAAGCAGTTTAAAATTTAACAAAAAATTATTTAGAATGATTCAAAAACATTTGGAATTGTAATTTGGAGTGTTTATGTTTGCAATCAGTAAAAATTATTCGCGCAAGATGATTGGATTGATTTACACAGATGTTAAAAATGTTACAAAGACCCAACAGCCATGTTGTGTTTTTACCGGCATTATCTCTTCTATGCGCACCATGTCTATGTCTATGCAATAGCCTTCTCTCGGGCTTTATCCTGTTTGAAGGCTTTCCAATCCCTGTCTGAAAAGACTAATTCATCACGTTTTATATCTTTAATTTTATACAATGCCGAAAATTGTAGTGAAATTCGGTGGATCAAATCTTAGAAGCAATGAAGAGATTCACCGCATCGTTCAAGTAGTAAAAAATTACAATCAACCATTGATTGTTGTAGTTTCCGCCTTTTATGGAGTGACCAATTTTCTGGTCGATGCACTGGAAAAAGCCCGTCACGATGAAGGAGTAGCTACAAAGAGTGTGCAATACCTTTACGATCTTAAAATAGGCCCTTTAAACTATTTCATCCAGGATACTGAACTCCGGTCAAAAACTATAAAATTGATTCAGGACCAGTTGGATGAACTAAAAAATTATCTGGTGGGAATCGCGCTGACCGGCGATGCCTCAAAAGCGCTCGAAGACCATGTTCTTTCCTATGGTGAGAGATTGTCAGCAATTTTCCTGAATGGGATACTGAACTCCCAAAATTTGGAATCAAAAATTGCGTTTCCTGAAACCATCGGATTGACTACGGATGGTGAATTTGGGAATGCAACTGCTGATTTTCACCTTTCAACAAGCAGGGTGAGGGAGTCGCTGAGTGAAGAGGTGATCTTTGTTGCCCCTGGTTTTTACGGGGTATCCCAAGAACAAAAAACTACTTTGTTCGGCCGGGGTGGAAGTGATTATGCCGCTGCAGCCCTTGCCAGATGCGTGGGAGCCACCTCTCTTGATATCTGGAAGGATGTAAATGGTTTTCTCAGTTCAGATCCGAAACTGGTAAGCAACCCGGTACTGATCGAAAAATTGTCGTACAATGAGGCCGCAGAACTTGCCTATTTTGGAGCCAAAATTTTGCACCCCAGAACGGTTGAACCCCTTATCGATCCTCATATTGCCGTTCGTATCTTCAATATCTACGGAACATTGGATGTAGCTAAACCATTGACCATTATCAGTCATGAAAAATCAGTCTTGAACGGAGTGGTCAAAAGTGTGACCTACAGTGATGATTTTGGATTGCTGAAATTAAAAGGTCCCGGTGTAGGACTCAAACCGGGTATTTTGGCCAAGGTAACCACGGCGCTTCACCTGGCAGGTATCAATATCAGTTCTGTTTTGACCTCGCAGATTTCAATCAACATTCTTCTTGCTAAAAAAGATTTGCAAAATGCCTTTGCCGTTGTGAGCGCTATTGAACTCTCTGCGGTCGGTAAGCTGCAGATAGAGGATGGCATCGCAATTGTGGCTGCTGTTGGTCATGGCATTACAGACAATTATGGTATCGCGGCAAGAATATTTACTGCCCTGGCCTCCGAAAGCATTAATGTGGTGATGAGTTGTTCCGGGGCCTCACCCATTGTCAGTTATTATCTGGTCCAATTGTCTGACAGAACTGCTGCTGTCAAAGCAATACACCGTGAATTTTTTGAAAAGTAAAAACAAATATTTAAATCAATAATCAATTAAAAATCAATTACCATGAGTACTCAAAAACAAAAATTTGAAACGCTGCAGGTTCATGCAGGCCACACTCCCGATCAGGACACTCTTTCAAGAGCTGTTCCCATTTATCAGACCACTTCCTATGTTTTCAAAGACTCTGAACATGCCGCCAATCTTTTTGGGCTGAAGGAATTTGGTAATATCTACACCCGGTTGATGAACCCGACAACCGATGTCTTTGAAAAAAGAATAGCTGCCCTTGAAGGGGGAGTTGCAGCATTGGCTGTAAGTTCAGGACATGCCGCGCAATTCATTGCCATTACCAATATTGCAGGTGCAGGTGACAATTTTGTCACATCACCTTACCTTTATGGTGGTTCGCACAACCAGTTCAAAGTCACCTTTAAGAAAATTGGTATTCAGGCCAGGTTTGCAGAAGATCTGAATCCGGCAAATTTTGAGAAACTAATAGATGGCAAGACCAAAGCCATTTATCTTGAAACCATTGGTAATCCCAGTTTTAATATACCCGATTTTGAAAAATTTGCTGAACTGGCGAAAAAACATGACCTTCCACTGATAGTTGACAACACTTTTGGTTGCGGCGGTGCACTCTTTCGTCCTTTGGAACATGGCGCCAATGTTGTGGTTGAATCTGCCACCAAGTGGATTGGCGGTCATGGAACCTCACTAGGCGGGGTTATAGTGGATGGTGGTAATTTTAATTGGGGAAATGGCAAGTATCCTGCATTCACAGAGCCTTCTGAGGGGTACCATGGATTGAAATTTTGGGAAGTGTTTGGTACGGATGGTCCATTTGGAAATATCGCTTTCATCATCAGGGCGAGAGTGGAAGGTCTTCGCGATTACGGTCCGGCTATCTCTCCTTTCAACTCCTTTCAATTGATTCAGGGCTTGGAAACGCTCTCTTTAAGGGTTGAACGTCATGTACAGAATACGGAGAAACTGGCTTTGTGGTTGCAAAATCATCCAAAAGTTGCCACTGTGCTCTATCCTGGTTTGAAATCTGACGAGAACCATGCACTTGCCAGCAAATACCTCAAAAAAGGTGCCGGAGCAGTACTTTCATTTGTTCTGAAAGGCAGCAAGGAGAATGCCATACAGCTTGTGAGCAATCTTGAGCTGGTAAGCCATCTGGCCAATGTTGGCGATGTACGTACCCTGATTATCCAGCCTTCGGCAACGACTCATTCTCAATTAAGTGATAAGGAGCAACTACAAGCCGGTGTACTTCCTTCCCAACTGAGGGTTTCAGTGGGAATCGAGCACATCGATGACATTATTGCCGATTTTGAACAAGCTTTGGCAAAGATTTAAGTTATTTTTGAAACATTGAAATACCCATGAGAAAATTTTCACACTTACCGAAAATGATTATGTGGGTATTCCATGTGGCAATTGAAAAACAAATTATATACACATGACATTATAAAATTTTGAGTTATGCCTTTGAATCTGCCGGATGGATTACCTGCCATCGATTTGTTGAGAGAAGAAAACATTTTTGTGATCGACCAGACAAGGGCCGAGCACCAGGATATTCGTCCGTTAAAGATTGTGATTCTAAATTTGATGCCATTGAAGATTGCAACCGAAACAGATCTGCTTCGGTTGCTTTCCAACACTCCGCTTCAGATAGAGATTGATTTTTTGCAGATTGAAGGGCATACCCCAAAAAACACCTCAAAAGATCATTTGAAATCGTTCTACCTGACTTTCGAACAGATTAAAAAGAAGAAATTTGACGGAATGATCATCACAGGCGCACCAGTCGAACATCTGCCTTTTGAAGAGGTAGACTATTGGGATGAGATCCGCGAAATATTTGACTGGGCCCATCAGCATGTTACTTCTACCATGTTTATCTGTTGGGCCTCACAGGCCGGACTCTACCACCATTACGGAATACCCAAATATCCTTTGGGTAAGAAGATGTTTGGTGTATTTGATCATACTGTTACCGACAAGAAACTTCCTCTTTTCAGGGGTTTTGATGATATTTACAGGGCGCCTCACTCCCGTCATACAGAATTGAAAGCGAAGGATTTTGCCTCTGTTCCCGGCGTTAAAATTCTCTCTGTGTCAGATCAGGCGGGTGTTTACATGGCCATAGCCGAAAATGGCAAGCAAATATTTGTCACCGGACATCCTGAATATTCTCTGAGAACTTTGGACAGAGAGTACAAACGCGATTCGGAAAAGGGTCTGCCCATTGAGGTTCCAAAGAATTATTACCCTCACGACAATCCGGAATCAAGGCCAATTCTGAGCTGGAGATCCCATGCCAACCTCCTTTTCATGAACTGGCTCAATTACTATGTTTATCAGGAAACACCATATGATATTCAGAATATCAGCTAATTAAGTTACACAGTACCTGAATTATTGCTGAGTACTTTGCCCTCCTCCTGTGCCGCTTTCACCGCTTTTAACGTCGTCGTTTTTAATTCCGCGTTTTGCTTTTTTAATTTCACCTTTTATCTGTCCAAACCGGTAGGAGAGGTTCACCCTTATCATCCTGTTCGAATAAAGGTAAGTACTTTTTTGATTAAATGTTGGATCGTTAATGGTAGATTCATACTTGACTTCGCTCCTGAATGGGTCTGATACAGAAAGTGTTGCGGTGAATTTCTTTTTGAATAATTCCTGTGAAGCATTGATATTTGTAAACCAGAACATAGAGGATTTCCCCTGCAGCATGATACTTGGCGAGTAAACTCCGCCATAGCCGGAGATAGACCCGTTTTTCCACAGCGTATAACGCATATTGAGTGACCCGTTGTAGGAAAATCCCTCATTTTTCAGGTTGCGGCCGTCATTGCTTTCGAGAATGGTGTATCTGATCCCTACATTTGTACTGATAGTGAATTTGTTGTTTGGCTTGAGGGAACCATAGAGATAACCGCCGAAATTTTGGTTTTTGCCAATATTTTTATAGGTAGTTGTCTTTACGCCTGAAGCGTTAATGGTTTGCAGCGATACGATCGAATTATTCGTCAGGGCGCCATTCAAACTAAGGTTAATGTTGTATTTATTTGAGAATTTTCCGTATGAAAGGTCGAAAGTATGTGAGACTTCTGCATCAAGATTAGGGTTGCCATAATTGATATTTAATGGATCCGTATCGTTGATATATGGATTCAGATAGTAAATACTTGGTCTGGAAAGCCTTTGTGTATAAGATAATTTGACATTCTGACCCTTGTCCAAATTTTTTGAGATAGTTAAATAAGGAATAATATTGAACAGCCTGTTTCTAAATGTCGTATCCTTTATTGAACTAAAATAACCATCGTTAAAGGTTCCTTCGGCCCTCAAGCCCGTTTTGATGCTAACCTTCTTGAATTTTATTACATATCCGGCATAGACCCCAAAAATATGTTGGTCATAATCTAGCTTGTTATTACGGGCTATATCCTGGATCCACTCATTCTGTGTTGCATCATAGCGAAGAATATTCGAATTGCTAATGTTTTGCCGCAAAATATATTTAACCCCGCTTTCGATCTGGTGCATCTTTGTCAGCGGATCATAATAGTCTAGTTGAAAAGTGTGCTCGGTACCTGAAGCATCATTGGCAGATCGTTGGCGGTAGGAGTTGTAGTTGAGTATTCCGTCTATTGCGTTCTCACCGTCCGTATTCATGGGCGACCTGTCAAGTTTATAGGATACAGTAAATGATTTATCCGGCTTTTTAAACGTACGTTGATAATCTATATTGCCGGAAAGACTTCCGCGGCTGTTTGTTGAATTTGATAGGTTGTTGAGCTGTCTGGTAAGCGTATTGTTTACATCAAAATCACGTGTATTCTGTTCTCCGTTTGACGTATAATCACCTGTATACCCCCAGAATGAAAGACTAATAAGATTTAGGGAATCTATTTCATAACTTGCCTCTCCCATAGCCATTTTGGAAGTACCATTGTATTTATTGAATCCAGAAGATTCAGAATATCTGTTGGTTGTACTCAACAAATTTTCGCGGCTCGAGTAATTTTCATTTGTTGGCTGAATAAATTTGTTGTATGAGTAATTGAGTGAAAATCCGAATTTTTTGATTTTTGAGGTAGCATAAATCCCCCCGCTGTAACCTCCCCGGGAATCAACTCCAGCATTTACCCTTCCCATTAGACCATCCAGTTGTTTTTTGGTGGTGATGATATTGATGATCCCTCCGGTGCCTTCTGCCTCATATTTAGAGGAGGGATTGGTGATGACTTCAATGTCTTTGATGGTATTCGCCGGCAGGCTTCTTAATACATCTTTGGGATTTTGTGACAACATGGAAGAGTTCTTGCCGTTCAATAATATTTTGAAATTTGAGGCCCCTTTAACTTGAATATTGTCCTCTCCATCAACCGTTACAAGCGGTATCTTTCGGAGCATTTCAAGGGCATTTGTGGTTTTTGCCTCCGGATCGGCTTCAATACTATAGATGATTTTATCCACCTCAGTCCTTACCAGTGGTTTCTGGGCAACCACTTCAACCTCTCCGATTTTTTCGCTTCCGGTCAATAGTTTAATGGTTCCAAGTTCAGTCTTTATGGTTTTTGCATCAATACTGATGTTATTTCTGCTTGATTGAAATCCAATGGATTGTATTACAATTACATACTTTCCAATGGAATCGACAGTAAAATCAAATTTTCCGTTTACATCGCTGGCCAGACGCTTGATGATGCCTTTGTTATTTTGAACTGTAATGGTAGAATAGGGGATAGTCTTTCCCGATTCTGATTCTGTAACAACACCTTTTACCTGGAATTTCCCCAATGGTGAGGAGGCCAGAAGGTGGTTGGAGAGAAATGTAAAACTGAGTAAGTTGAAAATGAAAATAGCTGTTTTTAGGTTTCGGTTTTTTTTTGTCATCTTGTTTAATTTGAAATGGATTAATTCTTCATTTACTTCTTGATTTTTTGTTTTCGATCCAGGGCATACCTGGTAAGTTGCTGATGGTAATCACTTTTCTCTTTTTCTGATTTTAAATAGGCATTGTAGTACCGTAGTGCCAGGGATTTGTCTTTTGTTAACCAGAGATCATAGTTGTTGGCTATTTTAAATAGGATATCGACTTTGGTTGAATCCAATTGATAAGCTTTTTTAAGAAACTCAACAGACTTTCCATATATTTTTTTTTCGGTATAGATATTGCCCAATTGATTGTATATGTCTGACATATAAGAGGGTATACCAATTTTGGCGGCAAAATTAAGGTAAACCAGGCTCTGATTGTTATCTTTCAGATTCTTGTAGCATAACCCGATAAAAAGGCCGGCTACCGGATCATTTGGTACAAGCATTAGACTCTTTTCAAGCAATTCGATCCCTTTTTTGAACTCCTTTTCGTAATAATAGCTGATCCCAAGATTTTTGATCACACCAGGTAAGGAATCCCCTGTTGCAAGAAGCTTTTCGTAGGGTACAATTGCTTTTTTGTAGATTCTTTTGGAGTAATGCAGGTCTCCAAGTCTGTTGAGAAGAAAGGTCTCTTCCGGGAAGGCAGATATTCCACTTTCAAGTGTTTCAAATGCTTGATCATACAAGTTCTGTATTTGGTACAGAGAGGCAAGGTTGGTGTAGTTATTTAGGTCTGTTGGGTTTTGAGGGATAATTCTCCTGTATAGTTCAATGGCCAGGCTGTCGTTACCGGTTCGCATGGCCGAAAAGGCGAGTTGTTTGCTTACATAAACATTGCTGCTGTCGCGTTGATAAACGCTGAGAAGAATTTGATAAGGCTCTTGGTAATTTCTGATGTTAAAAAATGCCCTGGAAAGCCTGATCGCATTTATGGTATTTAAAGTGTCAAGATCAAATAGTTTTTTATAATAGGGTAGGGCCTGGCGGTAATTGCCGAGATTGTTATTTGTTTCGGCAAGTTCGCTGATAATGATTGTGTTGGTAGAGTCGAACAGGTAGGCATTTTCAAAAGATTTCAGAGCTTTTGAATATTTATATTCTTTTTCCAGAATCATTCCCTGTTTCAGGTAAAGATCGGGGTTAGCTTCATTTTTTAATAGTAATGAATCAATTACATGCAATTCTTTGCTGTTCTGAGTGTTTTGATTCAGTTGATCAATTTTCTGGGCAAATGAATAAAATGGCAGAAAAATCAGAACTGATATTTTCAATATTCTAAACATGTTAAAAGAATTGGTTAAGTTCCCTTCGTTTTATAAGGTTGTAGGTAAAGCCAATTCAAATATAGAACTATTTAATTAGTCGTGCAACTATGATAGTAGTTAAATTGTGTTAAACCAAGCACAATGTTATGTTAAAATTTGGAAAAAATTTATTCCGTTCCGGAATTAACCATTTCCAGAACGGAATAAGCAGTTCAGGATTATTTCAATGCAAAACTGATTGGGACTGTGTACGAAACAGCCACAATTTTGCCTTTATTTTTACCAGGAGTCCATTTGGGCAAAGTGCCAATAACCCGGAGCGCCTCTTTGTCGATACTGGGGCTTACGCTTCTGACAATTTTGGGATTCATCACGTTTCCATTTTTATCAATAACAAACGATACAAACACTTTACCTTTGATTCCAGCTTTCACGGCATCATCCGGATATTTGATGTTTTTCCCGATGTAGGTCCTTAAAGCATATTCTCCGCCCGGGAACTCAGGCATCTGATCTACAATCGTAAAAATCTGATCTTTTGTTTGTGTTGCCTTTTGTTGATTGCTTGCTACCGTTTCAGTTGATTGATTGACAGACGTGTTGTCTTGAATGGGGTATTGCTCTTTGTCGAAGGCAAAACTCATGAGTAATGCGGCAGTTACCATAAGTCCCAGCGAAAGTTTCAAGGCAGCTGTTTTGGATGATTTTATTTGAGTTATCATTTTGATACGAATTTTGGTTAAGGAGTAATTGAAATTATTTGCAATCACTGGTTGCTGCTCAAAAGAGCGGCCCAATAACAACAATCGGTAGGCCGCTGAGCTAACACCAGGTTTTAATACGCCGTGGTCGGCAAGAAATTCATGGTTTTCCCTTATAGATCTTTTTAAAAGCCAGATAAAAGGGTTAAACCATTGTGAAATAGTTAACAACTCTAAAATCAGTACATCGAAGGAGTGTCCTTGTCTGACATGTTCGGTTTCGTGAGCAACCATCTCTTTCATTCCGGGACTATCCAAATAATTCCTGTTGATGAAAACGAAATTGAAAAAAGAAAATGGAGTAGTGTCACGGTCGATTTTTACAATCCTGATCCCGTCTTTTCGTTCACTTTCGTTGTGCAGTATCAACAAGGTAATCTGCAATAACCGGCATAAAAACAGAAGGAGAAAAAATGCTGTCCCCGACAGGTAGATAAACCTGATCAACCCGATTGACCGGATTGTTTGCTCAAATGTACCGGATATCCTGCTTCCATAAACGGTTACAGTTTGCAGCAGATTCTGATATCTCATAGCCGTGACAGTGACTTCGCCCAACATGACGGATGGCAACGTGCTATTCGCTTGAAAATGAATGAAAGGAAGCAAGACGGAGAATAGAACCGCTGCCATCAAATAGATCCGGTTAAGCATGAAGAAAGTCTCCTTGCGGAGGAACAGTAAGTAAACCAATGTGAAGATGATCAGGCTGACACCTGATTCAAATACAAAATTTATAACTGTTGTGCTCATGACTTTACTTTTTTTCGCTTTCCAAATCTTTTTTAACCTCCTGTAATAGCTTTTCAAGCTCACTTATGCTCATTTTATCCTCTTTGGCAAAGAAAGAGACCATTTCCTGAAAAGAGTTACTAAAATAATTTTTGATCAATCCTTTCATGAATAGTTTGGTATACTCTTTCTTAGAGATCAATGGATAATACTCGTGCGTTTTCCCATATGCGGTATGTCCGACAAATCCTTTTTTTTCCATAATCCGAATAAAAGTTGAAACCGTATTGTATGCAGGTTTTGGCTCAGGAATCTTGTCAATCAGGTCTTTGATAAACCCTTTTTTCATTTTCCAGAGTATTTGCATCAGTTGCTCTTCAGCGCGGGTCAGTTCTTTCATTCGTAGAGTGCTTATTTAATTTATCGCAATTGCCATTTAGCAAATAATATGATTCATTATCAGTTAAAATGACCTGCAAACAAAGTTAAAAAATGGAAATGTGGAATCAAAATTATTATAACTATTTCTTTCGTTAAAAAACTAAAAAATTAGTTTTAAAGTCTAAAAAAAATCTAAACTCTCAGATCGTGCGTTGCGAGGAATAATTTTTTTGTTCTCATCATTCAAATTTTTAGGATGTTTTGCGCAAAACGATTAATACAAAACAAATATACAACTAATTTATTAGTTATAGTACTAAGAAGTTAGTTAAATATTGTTAAGACATATGGAATGAGTGTTTTGAAAGGTTTTTGAGGGAGAATTAGGCTTGGATTATCGGCATAAATGAGCGCTAAACATACAATCAACTATTTGATTATCATTTGTATGGCTAACTGAATCGTGTTTTCCACCATAGCCGTAATCTCTCCAGGATTTTTTCTTCGGTAGGGTTTTGCTGTGGCTTGTAAAATCGTTTCTCTTTAATTTTCTCCGGAAGAAAATCCTGATCTACAAAATGACCTTCGTAGGAGTGCGCATATTTGTACTCTTTGCCATACCCCAAATCTTTCATCAGTTTGGTCGGGGCATTGCGCAGGTGCAAAGGCACCGGAAGGTGTCCTGAAAGTTTTACCTCTGCCAATGCCTCATCGATGGCTCCATATGCAGAATTGCTTTTTGGTGAAGTAGCCAGGTAAATGGTACATTCCGAAAGGATGATCCTCGATTCAGGCATGCCAATTTTATGAACTGCATCAAACGTGCTTTGCGCCAGTAGCAAGGCATTTGGGTTGGCTAGTCCTACATCTTCTGCCGAAAGAATCAGCAACCGTCTGGCAATAAATTTCACATCTTCTCCACCCTCCAGCATCCTGGCAAGGTAATATACCGCAGCATCCGGATCACCGCCGCGAATGCTTTTGATGAATGCGGATATGATGTCGTAATGCATCTCGCCATTCTTGTCGTAAAGCGCGAGATTTTCTTGCAATCGCTCAGTTACCATGTCGTTGGTAACTACAATTTGTTCTTCTCCAGAGGCATTCAGAACCAGCTCCAGTACGTTAAGCAACTTTCTTGCATCACCACCAGAAAAACGAAGCAGCGCTTCATTCTCCTCAATTACAATGTCTTTTTTAGATAGTTCCGTATCAGTGTGGATAGCCCTGT
>JAPLDT010000009.1 GCA_026391315.1 Bacteroidia bacterium | reverse complement strand
AAGTTCACTGTAGGTGTGTACCGAACGTGGACTGTAATTACGGAGCTGCATCTCTTGGATCAGCTTCTCTACCAGAAGAGATTCTTTTTTTTCATGACAAATAGTTTTAAAATGTTCATCTTAAAACTATTAGAAAATTACGAGAAAATTACCGATAGGTTTAGTTCAACTCGTTTATAAGCACGGGAAAACCGATGTTAGCATGCTAAATTGGTTGGGTTGATACGGGTTTTGGTTCTTATTTGTTCCGAATGTACGGATTATTTCTTATAAATTATCGAAGGGGCTTGATATTTTCAGCAAACTTTTTTCACTGACATGGGTGTATATTTCTGTGGTTTTAGAACTCTTGTGTCCCAGCAACTCCTGAATATACCTGAGGTCGGTACCTGCTTCCAGTAGATGGGTTGCATAGGAATGCCTGAGCCAGTGAAGGGTTACCGGTTTTTTGATCCTTGCTTTTCTTATGGCAATCTTTAATACTTCCTGGAGACTTGATTCTGAATATTGTTCTCCTGCATTCTGTCCTTCAAACAACCATTTTTCAGGTTTGTACAATTTGTAGTAATCCCGGAGCATGGTAATTACCTTGTCCGAAATAGGAACTACCCGGTCTTTCATTCCTTTGCCATTCAGAATAATCAAAAGATGCCTTTTCGAATCAATTTGTAGGGGCTTCAAATTTAATAATTCCCCTCTCCTGAGCCCACAGGCATATATAAGACTTAGCATGGTCCTGTGTTTCTGGTTTTGAATGTTTTGTAATATCGCTGCTACCTCCTCCTTGCTCAATACATTCGGCAATGGGTGCGATCGTCTGGGACGCTCCAGCTGTTCTATCTCCAACTTAACCCCTTCCAATCTGCCATAAAACAATTTTAATGCGTTCACCACCTGATTCTGTAAGGTAGCCGAGTATTCATTGGCCAGGATGTAGCGGTTGTTGAAGTCGACCAGATCAGAATTACCTATCTCTTCAATCTTCTTTTCCTTAAAGAACCGAAAAAACAATGTCAAACAATCACAATAGACTTTCACAGTTCTCTCACTGTACCGCTTGCTGACCATCCATTCACGAAACTGCATCATCTTTTCCTCTTTTCCGGGATCGGGTTTGGTAAACAATCCGGTAGGCCGTACCTTACCATTGGCCGTTAAGCGCCCTTTTGCACTGCTTAGAATAGCAGCAGCCTGGGCGCTACTGGCATGAAGGTAAAAATCCGTGCCAAAATCGCGTTTGAATTTTTCGGGATGAAACTCGTTGCAGGGAATGTACCAACATTGCAGCGTACTACTCCACCTCGCACTGGTATAAGCCTTAAGAAGCCTGATTAGCCGCGAATCGTATTCAAAAATCAACTGTACGATGGGTTCAGATCCGTTCAGGAGATACCTTAATTCAATGTCTGATGCCGTGTTTTCCATGTGGTTAACGTTAAGGTCTTACCTAAAGTTAACCCATTTTGAGGAGAAAAACGAATTACGGAAAGCGTCTCAATCCAATATTATACCTGTTTCACTCTCTTGACCAACTCCTCTACACCCGCTCCCGCTCCTTTGGCAATCACCTGCACCCTTTTGGGAAGATCGAATGGCGGATTGGGATCAATCAGGTATATTGGGCAGCCGTAGGGGGCATAATGAAGCAATCCGGCCGCAGGATAAACATTCAGGGAGGTTCCAATGATGCACAGGATATCTGCTGATTCAACGATTTTCACGGCTTCTTCCATGGCCGGAACCTCTTCTCCAAACCAAACAATATGGGGCCTTAACTGGCTTCCTTTTTCACATTTGTCGCCGGGATTTATTGCCTTGTCTCCAATGTCATAGATATGGTTTGGATCTACAGAACTCCTGGCTTTGGATAGTTCGCCATGCAAATGAATAATATGCGTCGATCCGGCTCTTTCGTGCAGGTTGTCAACGTTTTGTGTAACTATCTTCACATCAAAATCCTTCTCCATTTCGGCCAGCAGCAGGTGCCCTTTGTTGGGCAGACATTCATACATCTGCTTTCGGCGCTCGTTGTAAAAGCGAAGCATCAGTTCGGGGTTCTTGCGCCATCCTTCAATACTCGCTACCTCCATCACATCGTACTCTTCCCACAATCCGTTCGAATCGCGAAAAGTACGGATTCCGCTCTCGGCCGACATCCCGGCACCGGTGAGAACTACGATCTGCTTCATAAATATTCCATAACCGTTATCAATGCAAAATAGTGATTGATCTTTTCAAACTTTAAAACCGCTTTATTTTACTGATATTTATCAGGCAGGGAAAAGATGAAATCGCTTCCTCTCCCCAATTCGCTTTCTACCCAAATCTTGCCACCATGTTTTTCAACAAATTCCTTACAGAGTAATAAACCCAAACCTGTCCCTTTTTCATTATTTGTACCCAGGGAGGTTATTTTTTCGCTAATCTTAAATAATTTATTGATGTCATGTTCGCTTATACCAATGCCAGTATCACAGACATGAACCAGAATTTCATTACTTTGCTGTACCACTTTTATATTAATTTCGCCGTTTATGTTAGTAAATTTGATGGAATTTGTAATTAGATTCCTCAAAATTGTATTGATCATATTTCGGTCAGCAAACACATTCAGGTTATCAGCTATTTGGTAATTTAGTCTGATATTTTTTTGATTTGATAAATTCTCCAGAAGACTTATGACTTCGTTTACCAATTTATTAAGCATAAATTTCTCCGGATTAAAATCTATTCTACCTGTATGAGCCTTAGACCATTCCAGTAGATTTTCCAATAGATTAAACGCATGTTGAGAGGAATCGTGAATCATTTTAATCATTGATGTTGTTTCTTCGTGAGTAAATGATTCCCTTGGAGAAACGAGCAATTCGGAGATTCCTAAAATACCGTTGAATGGATTTCTTAAGTCATGAGCTATGATGCTAAAAAATTTGTCCTTCGTAGCATTGAGTTCCTGTAGCTTCTCATTTTGGATTTGAATTGCAACTTTCTGTCTTGATATTTCATCATTGTATGCTTTTAAAAGCAGATTTGTTTTAACGATGTATTTGTTGTTTTTGAAGACAAAGAAGGTGATGATACTTATTACAACTAAAAGAATAACAAGACCATATGACAATAGTTGTTGCTTGTATATGTGAGATTCGTACAATGCTTTCTTTTTAAGAACGTCAACCTCATTTTGTTTGGCTTGTTGTTCAAAAGCATAGTTTAGTTCGAGCGTAGTTATTTTCTTAATATAATCGGATCTTCGAACAGACTCATCGCCTACCCGGGCGAGGGTCTGAATTTCGTACGCCTTTTTATAATTTTTCAATTCATAATAAACCGAGTGCAATTCTTCGTTTGCTTTTTGGATATTTATCGGGCTCTTCATTAGTTGAGCTTTGGCAATGGCTTCTTCTAAATAATAGATCGCCTTTTTGTAGTCTTTTTTGGCGGCATAATACTTTCCAAAACTGAAATAACTTAGGCCGTAATTTATAAATCCTGCTTTATCATAGTACTCTATACCTTTTTTGTAATAGGCCAGTGCGCTGTCAGGTAAATTCAATTCCAGACAGCAGTCGCCAATATGGACAAATGATGTTGCTGCACCTGGTATATCGTTTATTTTTAATCGAAGCTCAAGGCCCAATTTGTAATAATTTAAAGCATTTTTCCAGTCCTTTTTACTTTCATAAATACTTCCTTTTAAGTTTAGATTATAGGCAATACCTGTTTTATTACCTACAGACTGAAACAAAGGCAATGCCTTATCCGTAAATTCGAGCGCTTTTTCATATTTTTCAAGTCGGGAATAAATATCTGCAATGTTATTATTGGCATAAGCGATCTCAAGATTGCACAAAGGAATCTCAGCTATGTTAAGTATTTTATAAAAGTCATCCAGGGCTGTTGAATATTCCCCGATGTTTCGTTTGTTGATACCCAACTTATTCAATACATTGCATTGTTTTAAAATATTTTTTCGTTCAACATAAATTTTCAACGCTTTTATCCCGTATTCGTATCCCAATCTTGGTGAATCAACTCGGTAGTTCCAACATAAATTGTTGTAAATATCGGCTTTTACGGAATCAGCGCTGGTTATATTAAGTTGATTGAGAAGGCTGTCAATGATTGCTTTGTTCTGAGCCATTCCATTGATGCCTGTGATTAGAAAGAAAATTGTATATGTTATTTTTTTAAAAGTCATAATATTGTTTTGGTTATCAGGTAGTTGGATATGACTTGACAGAAATTGAATAGATCATGAGTTTTCTCAAAAGTATTCCTTTTAAGGTAAAAAATCAAATAATATACTGAGTTACTTATCTGACATACTTCTCGAAGAAATCCCCCATCACCTTTTTAGTGTAATTATTGACGCGCTGAACGATGTCCATGGTGTGGGGCCATCCGGGTACGGGACAGTAGACATTCACCACCCCCAGGCTATCCATCTTGTGCTTCAGTAATTCGGCCTGACTGATGGGTACCAGCATATCGCGGGTACCGTGAAGGATCAGGGTGGTTGGGGAATCTTTGGTTACATAGGTGATCGGGGATGCTTCGACGTAGAGTTTCGGGGCTTCCTGGTAAGAGTGGGCTAAAAAACCTGTGATGGTAGGGTGGTTTCGGGCATATTCAGTGGTAAAATCGGTGGGTCCGTAGATTTCGACCACCGCTTTGATTTTGTGTTTTTCCACAACCTGTCGGATCGTGTCGGAAGGAGAGAGCTGTTTTTTCCAGCCGTATGCTGCCATCATGGCCAGGTGAGAGCCAGCAGAGCCGCCAATCAGACAGATCCGGTCGGGATCGTAGTTGTATTTTTCACCATTTTGAAAAATGAAGTGTACCGCGTCCATGATATCATTGACACAAGCGGGATATGGCGCCTCTTTCAAAAAGCGGTAGGAAACGGTCGCCGTAACATAACCAAGTTTGGCAAAGTGCGTCAGGTAGACCAGATAATCGGCCCGATCGCCGCCGCGCCAACCTCCTCCATGGATGAAAACGAGCAGAGGCGCCGGTTTGGTCATTCCTTTCGGACGGTAGAAATCCATTTGAAGGGATCTTCCGTTGATATTTTTGTATTCGACATTCTTAAAAGCTTCCACATTGTCCGGAATGTCCGGTGTTTTGTCGATCAACGATTCCAGTCCTGTGAAAATGGCTGCAACGGTTGGCGGATAAAAGTAATATCCCATTGGCGCCTGTTTGGGATTCATGGCGGACCAAATGCGCGGAATCAACATCAGAAATATCAGTGCTGCAAGAAGAAGCAAAAATCCTCTAAGAACCTTTTTTAAAATCTTCATTTCTCGGGTTATTTAAATTTGATTATTCAAAGATATTAAGAAACTGTTGAAATATAATTTATCTGGTCCCTTCAAGCTTATTTGTAAGAAGATACCTTGTGTCCTTTGTGCAATCCATTGTGACCTTTGTGGTTAAGTTTTAAATTTCACCACAAAGGACACGAAGGTCCATACGAAGGACACAATATTGTTAACCAATACTTATTCGATCACTTTCAGGTAGCGTGCCATCCAATACGGTAACAAATATTCATCTCCGGCGAGCCTGGAGGATCGGCCATCGTTGCAGTCCAGGGCAAATGGATTGGTATTGTGACGAATCATCGGGCGTTCGCCGGATGTTAGCAGCTCCTTTGTGATTTGTTCCCTGAAATTTGCCGGAATTCGCACCAGGTCTTTGCGGTGTGAATTTTTGGTTGAGTACCGATCCAGATCAGGAGTGTATTCCCTGAGGTACCAAATGGTAGAATTAAGATCAATGTCGCCGCTGATGCCATAGGTGATCAGATTCCAAAGTCCGTCTTTTTCGGGTTTCTCAATCTCCCAATGATCTCGGGCGACCCATTCATATTTTTTCTTCAGCGAATTGTTGAAGGGGTATTTGTGAAGGACCCAATAGGTGAGGAAAGACATCTCATCATCTGAGTGGTTCCAGGAATCACCCATCACTTCACCTTTGTGGACAAACTCGGTCGTTTGCATCATGGTTTTCATAGGAATCATGATGTTATCAAGATACCCATATTTGCCCATCATTTTGAACGCCTCGGATTTGTATTTTTCTTTGCTGGTAAGGGAATAGGCCAATTGTAAGCCAGCGATCAGGTGGGCGCTGTTTAATTTTCTGTCGTCCACATATTTGGCATAGGAATTTACATATTCAGGATTCCATCTTCCCCATGTTGTTGGTTTCCCATCCACATCAATGAAATAGTAGTTGTTGTCGATGATGTGGGTCATGATGGCATCAATGAAATCTGCTATTCGCTTCTTTTCCGGAGCAGTTTTGGCTATAAACTGATCCATCACAGTGGCAACGAAGAGGTAGCCGATGTATTCATCCGTGCTGGTGGTACCTTTCCAGTCCCATTCAGGATTTTGAGAAGGTCGCCAGGCCAGTGTATCGTGAATGATGCCCTTGCGTTCGAAGGTCCTGGAAGGAAATCCTTTCAAAGGATTGACAGTCAGCAAACGCTCAAAAGCTTCAAACGACTCCCAAGCGTAACGTTTGGCAATTTCCTCGCCTGTTGTGGCGAATCTGAATGCCTGACTGCCAAGGTAGAGTGTGGTCCACAGGCCATCGTTATCATTATCCACTGCTTGTGCTGTTGTTAAATCTCCCGGTTTTCCATAGTTGATTTCGCAAACAAAGCCATAGCGCATGTGGTATTTCCGGATGTCATCCTGGATCTTCTTGGTCTTAGCTGCCAGGGTTGTTGGTGAAAATGCGATTTTGCTGAGGCCAGTGGGAGAAAGCAGGTAAATATTTCCTTCTGAATCTGACTTCATGTCAATGATATCGTTGTTTACCAACCATCGTTCTCCCTGAAAGTAACGGTATTTACCGGTCTCTTCCCTAAAAGCCCCGTCTGAAGTAGAAAACCAGGTTTGGTTGTTGACGACAAGCAGGTCGTTGATTGAACTAACGGGCAACTCTTTTTTTAATGGTTGTGTCACCTTTCCTGTAATAGGATTTAGGATAAGGTACCCATCCTTTGTTCCCACCGTTAATTTGTTGGTTGAAAATGCCATGCAGGTCAGATTTTCTCCCTGGTAGATGGTTTTCCACTCTTTTTGAACCAATGTCTTGATGCTTTTTGGCGACAGGGCATAAAAATTGTCATTATCAACGTACCACCGCGTTGGTTGATCTTCTGGTACTTTCAGGTCACAAATTTTTTCTGAATTTTTGTAAAGGGCTGCTTTTCCTGCACCAGTAAGCAACACGATGCCCGATTGGTTGACCCGAATGGTTTGATAACTGTTTTCCGGAATTTTTGAGAAAACAGTCCCTGCATGTGCATTGGTCAGAAACCTGTCGGCATAGAGGTAGTAGAGGTACCCGGAACCCTCCTGGGTGGTGATATCCACCGGATTCATCTCCGAAAGCTTTCTGTAGAGCAGGTCTTTGGAGATTTTTGATCCGTAAAAATCGCGGTAGAGTCCTTTGTCAGTCAGCACATAAATATTGTTGTTGTAATCAACTTCCAGTTTGAGAAGTTTCGATGATTTCAACTCAGGAGCGGCCTCATACTTTACAGAAGTGGCCTGGGGATAGGGTTTATCCTTAATCTTTCCGAATGAGAAAAGCGGAAACAGGAGAATGGGGATCAAAGCCCTCAAATGATTTTGAAAAAGCATCACCATAAATTAGTAGTAGTAATTGAAATAGATTCGATGCAAATTGGCACTAATTTGTCAAATTTATTTCAGTTATCAATACCAATACTTATGGAATATTATCCCAATCCACGTTGTGAGAAGTTCAAAAATCAGGCAGATTTTGATCAATTGACGGGGTGACTCTGAGTCACCCCGTCAATTGATCAAAACTACTATAGTTTACACACAGTGACACAGTCAGTTAGAAGAACTTTTTTTGGGAAAGGAATTTTCGATCTTATGGGCATTTGTAAAATGCAATAGCGATGAAAAGGAGAGTCAACCTAATTTTATTCATAAAATTCAATGTTTATTGATCCAAAAATGGAAAGTAAGTATCCCGGATACGGTATGGAAAGTTTCACTGTGGTTACCATTATAACCCGGATAGTGACAAAAATAGACAATTTTTGCATGAGGTTTCACTGCATAAATGAGCGATTTCAGAGAAAAACTCCCAATAATTGGTATAATTTTTGGGATAGAATGAAAACTTTTTGCATTTACCCGCCGTTTAAATGGTTTAAAACGAATTTTTTGCATAAATTGTAACCGTATAGGCCGATTAGATTGATGTGGTTTTCAAAAATTGTTATGAAAACAAAAAATATTAATTGTAATTTTATCCCTATCATTCAAGCAATCGAATTTGTCGATTTTGGTGAAACATTTCACCGTTTCAAATAGCCAAATTTCAATAATTAACAGAACATAATCAGGTTAAAATATTCCAATATGAACAATAAGAAATCAACTGCAGATCCTGACAATTCAATCAAATCACAGGAAGGAGCAGATTCAAGACGCTCATTTTTTAAACGATTTGGATTGGTAGGTGCGGCAGCTGCGGCGGGTGGAGCAGCCATCTATTCCGGATATAACTATGAAGAGACCAAACCCAACCGTGATATGGTGAAGGTCTTGACAGCAGATAACAAGTTGGTGGAAGTTCCACGTGATCAGATCAAGGATGTAAAGGTTGACGTTGCGAGGATGACAAAGCAGGGAAGGGAAGGATTGGCAGGTCACCGTTGGGTAATGGTCATCGATCTGGCAAAATGCCGCAATGCCCGTAAATGTATTCAGGCCTGTCAGGGAGCGCATCACCTGCGCCCTTATGAATACCATATCAATACGCTGACCATGCAGGAATCGGAGAATACAGCCCCCTATTACATGCCGAAACCCTGTCAGCATTGTGATAACCCTCCCTGCGTTGCCGTTTGTCCGGTGGATGCTACTTTTAAAAGGCAGGATGGGATTGTCCTGATAGACAATGAGCGCTGCATTGGTTGCCGGTTTTGTGTGGCTGCCTGCCCCTATTCTGCCCGGATGTTTCATTGGGAAGAGCCATTGGTTGTTGAAGGGGACAAAGGCAAAGAATACAACATTGAACTCAATGTCCCCCAGAAGAAAGGGACTGTTTCAAAATGTCTTTTCAGTGCAGACAGGCTGCGTGAAGGTAAATTGCCCTATTGCGTATCAGCTTGTCCCAATGGTGTTTATTCTTTTGGCGACGAGAACCAGGATTCTGTAACCAATGGAACAACAAAAGAGACCCATAGGCTTAGTGAACTGCTTAGAGACAATGGTGGCTACCAGCTTATGCCTGAATTGGGAACAAAACCACGGGTCTATTATTTACCTCCTAAAAACAGGTTGTTTGAATTCAAGGAGGAGAGCCCCATTGCCAATGAAAAAGTTTAAACGATGCTTACCAGGAAAATGATTGACAAACTTATGAAGCGAATTTATTTATTGCTTTTCGTGCTTTCATCGTGTGCTCTTGCTGTGTCTGCCCAGGAATGGATCGTTCCGGCAGAAAACGGAGCCAAACTGAGCACCTTTGCGTTCACTGATTCAACACGGACGGCCGGGGGCAATCTGTTTAATCTTAATTGCAAATCGTGCCATGGAGATCCCGGGAAAAACAATGCGGTAAAACTTGTTCCACCACCTCCTGATCCTGCTTCACTGCAGATGCAGAAGAATTCTGACGGTGCATTCTTTTATAAAGTTTCTGTAGGCCGCGGATTGATGCCCTCGTTTAAAAATACCCTTTCAGCGACCGATACCTGGAAAATCATCTCTTATCTCAGGGGTTTCAACGATAAATATGTTCAGGTACTTGCCAAGCAACTTGCACCGGGAATTTCACTTGAACAGGTTACATTGCTTCTCACCTGGAACAAGGAAAAAAAACAGGTGCAAGTGGCAGTTTCTTCCTTGAAAGAGGGGACCAGACAACCGGTTGCCGGAGCTGAATTGAAACTTTTTGCCCAAAGATATTTTGGAAATCTCCAGGTTGACGAAGCCAGGGCAACGGATAGCCAGGGAGTAGCGCTGTTTAATTTTCCTGCCACTCTGCCCGGTGATTCAACCGGAATGGTTCAGCTTCTGGTGAAACCGACCGATGAAACCGCCTTTGGTGAGACCAAAACTTTGGCTGCGCTGGAGATTGGGGTGCCAACCTATCGTCCGCCCCTCAATGAGCATCGGGCTTTGTGGAATGTGAATCAAAAGACACCTATTTGGTTGTTGTTAACCTATGTCTTTTCAGTTCTGACTGTATGGGCGCTGATTGTTTATGTAATGCTGCAACTGCGATTGTTGTTCAAATCAGGTGAAGAAAATGATCCTGACAAACAGAATATTTAATTCATTGGATATGGAATGAGCATGACTGCTGAATCACCAATCGGAATGATAATAAGATTCATGCGAATTCCATGCGTCCTTTTAAAAACAAATTATTAACGCATGAAATACTCATGAGAATATTTTCAAACCAACCGAAAATGAATATGTGGGTATTCCATGCGACCATAAAAAAACAAATTATATACGCATGAAAAAGATTCTTGTATTGGCTCTTGTTTTTCTTCTGGCATATGAAACACATGCACAGGAAGTTGTGAGCAAAGAGATTGAAATTGGTATCGTAGAGAAGTTGGGTCAGACAATTCCGCTTGACCTAAAATTTTTCAATGAAAAGAGTGATACCGTCACGTTGGGAAGTATGATCAACAAGCCCACCGTCCTCTCTTTTGTCTATTTCGATTGTCCCAATTTGTGCAGTCCATTGCAAGATGGCATTGCAGATGTGATAGGTAAAACTGAAATGATCCTGGGTAAAGATTATGATGTAATTACCATCAGTTTTAACACAAAAGATACGCCTGAAAAGGCAAGGGAAAAAAAGAAAAATTTTGTTCAGAAAATTAAGGAAGATCAGCGGGGCAGTTGGAGTTATCTGACCGGCGAGCTGGAGAATATTCAAAAAATTACCGAAGCTGTTGGTTTCAGGTACAAACCCACCGGCATGGATTTTGCGCATCCTTCAACGATCATCATCCTTAGTCCGAAAGGCAAAATTACCCGCTATCTTTATGGTGTTACTTTCCTGCCGTTTGAACTGAAAATGGCAATTGGTGAGGCACTGAAGGGGCAGGCACAGCCATCAAGCAACAAACTTTATGATTATTGTTTTGCCTACGATCCGCAAACCAGAACCTATACCTTGCAGTTTACCAGGCTGTTGGGGAGTTTTGTTCTTGTAATTGGACTGTTTTTTGTACTCTATTTGTACATCAGCTCAAGAAAAAAATCAACTAAAGCACCCAAATAATGACCAATTCATCTACCAGCGAGCCACTCAACTACCTGAACCACAAGACAGGACTCTGGTCGTGGCTTTCATCAACCGATCACAAACGGATCGGTCTGATGTACATGTATACCATTACCATCTTCTTTTGCACTGCAGCAATACTGGGACTTTTGATGAGGATTGAGAAGTTGACGCCGGGCCAGACCATCATGACCGCACAGACCTACAATGGCATGTTCACGATTCATGGCATCATCATGATTTTTATTGTCGTCATTCCCGGCCTGGCCGCGGTATTTGGCAACTTTTTTTTACCGATCATGATCGGGGCCAAGGATGTAGCTTTTCCCAAACTCAATCTCTTCTCCTGGTATGTTTTCATCGCCGGAGCAATGCTAGGACTTTATTCCCAGTTTGCCAACGGGCATTCACCCGATACAGGATGGACCTTTTATGTTCCATACAGTGCCTCAGCCTCATCCAATGTTGTTATCGCGTTAACAGCCGCATTTGTTTTGGGATTTGCCTCCATTCTCACCGGGCTCAATTTTATTGTGACCATTCATCGAATGCGGGCCCCCGGCATGACCTGGTTCCGAATGCCACTTTTCCCCTGGTCTCTCTATGCCACAGCCTGGATCCAGCTTCTGGCCACGCCGATCGTTGGCATTACACTGCTTATGGTTATTGCAGAGCGAACGTTGCACATAGGTTTTTTTGATCCTGCTCTCGGGGGTGATCCGGTTTTGTACCAGCACTTGTTCTGGATCTATTCGCATCCGGCTGTCTATGTCATGATTTTACCTGCAATGGGGGTCGTAACAGAAATCTTCCCGACATTTAGTCAGAAACCGGTTTTCGGATATGTGCCTATCGTTTTTTCGAGCCTGGCCATTGCCCTGGTTGGCTATTTTGTGTGGGGACACCATATGTTCACTTCCGGGATCAGCTACGAGTCGAGGTGGTTCTTCTCCTTCCTTACTTTTTTGGTTGCCATCCCGAGTGCCATCAAGGTATTTAACTGGCTTTCCACCATGTATGGCGGATCTGTTGACCTGAAACCACCGCTTCTTTTTGCCATCTCCTTTATCTTTCTCTTTACGATAGGTGGATTTACGGGCTTGACACTTGGATCACTGGCCACCAACATTCAGCTCCACAACACCGATTTTGTGGTTGCACATTTTCACTACATTATTTTCGGTGGTATGGGTTTTGCTTTTTTTGCCGCGATACATTATTGGTTTCCAAAGATTTACGGTAGAATGTATAATTTTAAATGGGCCAATATCTCCTGGGGCTTTCTTTTTGTGGGCTTTAACCTTCTCTATTTTCCTCTGTTTGTGATGGGAATTCAGGGAATGCCGAGGCGCTATTTCGATTACGATCCCAAATTTCAGACTGGAGAAATGCTGTCTACAATTGGTGCATTTATTCTCATTATCGGATTAATCATAATGATTTCTAATTTGGTTTATGGCAGTCGTCGTGGTGCCATTGCACCGGCCAATCCATGGCATGGGGTGACACTCGAATGGCAGATTCCATCTCCTCCGCCTCACGAAAACTTTGATGAGATACCTGTGATTACACATGAACCTTACAGGTTTGATCATCCTTACACCAAATAAAACGTATAACTTATGTCGACAACCGAACACAGCGAATTTATCGATAGCGATACCGGGAAACTGGGGATGTGGCTCTTCCTTTTTACCGAGCTTTTCCTTTTTGGCGGACTGTTTATTGTCTATGCCGTGATGCGCTCTAAATATGCTGCGGATTTTCATCAAGCTGCATTGGAGTTGAATGTCTTTGTTGGTGCCACCAATACTGTTGTTCTGCTGGTAAGCAGTATGACCGTGGCCATGTCGCTGACGGCAATCCAGCAGAAACGTGCGGGCAAAGCGATGGGACTGCTCTTTATTACGCTGTTATTGGCCGGCGTATTCATGGTCAACAAATACTTTGAGTGGGGTCACAAATTTGGTCTCCATTTGTATCCGGGATCCGATGTGATGAAGAGCCTTCCACATGGCGAGATCATGTTCTTTGGCCTCTATTTCATGATGACCGGTCTGCACGCTTTGCATGTAATCATCGGTGGTGTTTTGCTTACAATTGTGATATTCAAAATCAAATCGGGTAAAATCAATGCTGAACACTATTTGTTGCAGGAAAATGGCGCACTTTACTGGCACCTGGTCGATTTGATCTGGATTTTCCTCTTTCCTTTGCTTTATCTGGTCACCTAATAGTTTTTATAGGTACCCCGAATGCTGCTTTCCAACTGTTTTAATGGAAAATAGCTTCAGGGTTACCTAAAAAAAGTACATTAAATAAAGTTTCATTTCAAAGATATTACGAATGAAGAACAATGAAAATCACGTTTCCAGCGACTCATTGAATTGGACAGTATTAGTTATTCTCTTGATTCTGACTACAATAACCATCTTAGCCATCAAAATTCATTTGGGTGCATACACTGTGGCTTTGGCGCTGATTCTGGCTTCGATAAAAGTGTCGATCGTACTTACCTACTTTATGCACCTGAAATTCGAAAATATGCTCTTGCGTTTGATGGTTGGCGGTGTTTTTCTCCTTTTTGCTGTCGTCATTGCGATCACATTTATTGACTATTATTTCAGATAATTTCCAAAACTATGGAAACACTATTCAACGAAGGTTCAAACCTGGCCGGAGCTGTCGATAGGGCTTTTATTTTCATATTTGCCATCTCCTTTATTTTTACAATTGGGATTACTGCTTTAATGATCTATATTCTGATCCATTTTTCGCGGAAAAGAAATAAAAATCCTCAGCAATTTTCTCACAACACTAAGCTAGAAGTGATTTGGACAGTCATTCCAATTCTAATTGTGTTGGTGATGTTTTATTACGGATGGGCCGGATTTGCACCCATGCGAAAGGTTCCCAAAGATGCCATGCCTATTACCGTTATCGGACGTATGTGGAGTTGGGAATTTGACTACGGAAATGGTAAAATATCCAAGGAGCTGGTGGTTCCTTACAACAAGAATGTAAAACTAAACCTGGTTTCAGTGGATGTCAACCATAGCCTGTTCATTCCTGCCTTCAGGGTCAAGGAGGATGTGATTCCTGGTTACAAAAACTACCTGTGGTTCAGGCCAATCATGAAAGGGACCTTCGATATCTATTGCACCGAATATTGCGGACTGGCCCACTCTGCCATGCTGGCTAAAGCGGTGGTGGTTGATAGCCTGGAGTTCAATAAGTGGCTGGCAGATCTTAAAGTTACGGGAAACTTGCCTGAACATCCGGGGCTTACCATCATCAAGGCCAATGCCTGCCTGACCTGCCATTCCATGGACGGATCAAGGATCATCGGCCCTTCCTTCAAGGGATTGTTTGGGCGGAAAACAGTGGTTGTGACCGGTTCAGGTGAAATGGAGATCGAAGCGACAGCTGATTACATCAAGAAATCGATCATTGACCCGAATGCGGATGTTGTGAAGGGTTTCAACAAGGGGCTCATGCAGTCGTACAAAGAGAAAATCACAGATGCAGATCTGGACAAAATTGTAGATTATTTCAAAACAGCCGGTGAAATACCCATAAAATAATTTTCAAACCAACTGAAAATGAATATCTGGGTATTCCATGCGACCATTGAGAAACAAATTAAAATCGCATGAAACCTAGTAAATATAGAACTGTTTTTTCGATTTTTAGCAGGCTGATCAGGGCCCGACTATCCATGATGGTTACCTTTTCGGCGCTGACA
Organism: Bacteroidia bacterium; assembly: GCA_026391315.1. Taxonomy (GTDB): domain Bacteria; phylum Bacteroidota; class Bacteroidia; order Bacteroidales; family Prolixibacteraceae; genus CAINVV01. The sequence continues at coordinate 189,756 of JAPLDT010000009.1, read as the reverse complement.
GGATATTTTATGTCCGGCAGCATGCCAAATGCTTCACTAATTTTTCTGTTTTTCGGAATTTTCTTCCTTTCGTCGGGGGCATCTGTCTTGAACCAGGTGCAGGAATACAAACAAGATGCTTTGATGAAGCGGACCGGGAAACGACCTATTCCTGCCGGTGAAATTTCTGGCATAAATGCCTTCTTACTTTCTGTTTTTTTGATTGTTACAGGCTCATTCTTTCTCTTGTACAACGGCTGGATTCCGGTGATCCTGGGTCTTTTAAATGTGGTTTTTTATAACCTGATTTATACCCCGCTGAAGACCAGAAGCTGGATTGCCATCCTACCCGGCGCTTTGGTGGGTGGTGTTCCTCCATTAATTGGCTGGACAGCTGCCGGACATTACTTGTTTCATCCCAATGCCATCTTCCTTTTCATCTTCGTATGCCTGTGGCAGGTACCCCATTTTTGGCTTCTGATGATCAAATACGGCAAAGAGTATGAAAGGGCGGGATTTTCCTCTATTTCGAAGATTTTAAACGAGTTGCAGATAAAGCGGGTGGTCTTCCTTTGGGGATTGTTTACCTCCTTGTTCCTTCTTCTCTTTCCCCTTTTCGGTTTTATACTTCACCCGGTTTTGATTGGAACATTGATTTTGACCAATCTTTATTTTATCCGCCAATTTTACAAATATCTGTTCTGGGAAACTGAAACCGGTACCATTCGCAAGGCATTTATTCTGATCAACATGTACGCCATGGTTGTTTTTATCCAATTGGCAATCAATGCTTTAATATAATGACAAGAGTAGCCTTTAAAATGAAACTAAAGCCAGGATTTCTGGCAGAATACAAAAAGCGTCACGACGAAATCTGGCCGGAATTGGCATTGGAGTTGTCAAAAGCCGGAATAACAGACTATTCCATCTTTTTTGACGAGGAGACCAACGCCCTTTTTGCCGTTCAGAAACAGTCGGAAAATTGCACAGCGGATCTGCTCCCGCAAACTGAAATCGTGAAAAAATGGTGGAAGTATATGGCCAAAATCATGGAGGTTAATCCGGATAATTCGCCGGTTTCACTTCCATTAATCGAGGTTTTTCACCAGGATTAAGGATTCTCCCTTTTATTTTTCTGATTTGAGGTACTTCCTGATAACCAGGTATTTCAACTCCTTGTTGGTGGCATTGCTGATGCCATGTTCACTGCCGACGGGACAATAAAAGGTTGTATTTGAACCCCCGGTGGTGGTTTTGCCATTCAGGTAAAATTGTGCTGTGCCCTCGAGGACATAGAATATTTCGTCACCAGGATGTTTGTGCGGCGCATGTGTTGCCTGATTTGGGCCGACCACACTCATCTTTACCGTTAATCCATCCGCCAGGAAATTCTGATCGATGAACCAGTACTGGTATCCGACAGAGGTTTTGACGGTTTTTTCCATGTTAAACTTATTGATACAGTTGTCGATGGTGTATTTATTTCCATCCTGAAGTAATTTTTTGTCCGATTCCTGTCCGCTAGTTTGGTGCATCAGAAAGAATGATGCCCAAAGGGTGAAAAGTAATTTGTGTCTCATAGGTTCCTGCCAATAATGGATACTGCAATGTAGTCAAAATGTCACTGATAACTAAATGCTATTTTTCAATAATTTCATTACTTTCGGAGTGAAGTTAACTATTAACAATTCATCGCGCTACCATGAAAAGCTACAATGTAGGTAAGGAGATGCCGCTCACCAATTTGGCGGAAGCGCTGCATACCCATGAAGTAATGTTTGCTGCTGACAATGCGGCCGCACAAAATAGTTTACAAAAATAAAGGGCATCTATTCTCGCGTTATGGAAAAGAAAGTTTTAGGAATATTTGCCCATCCGGATGATGCCGAGATCATGGTTGCCGGCACGCTGTCGTTACTAAGAAAAGCCGGTTGGATTGTACATATTGCAACCATGACCCCGGGTGACAAAGGTTCTGCGGAACATACCCGGGAAGAGATAAGCCTTACCAGGAAGGCTGAAGCAGGGAGGGCCGCGGCACTATTGGGAGCGAACTACCATTGCCTGGAATTTGAAGATATCTATTTATCCTACGACAGGGAGTCGGTCAACAAGACTACGGCTTTGATCAGAAATGTCAGACCTTCGTTGGTGCTAACCGCCAGCCCGGCAGATTACATGGTCGATCACGAAATGACCAGTCGGATTGTACAGACCGCTTGCTTTTCGGCAGGGATTAAAAATATGGAGGTGAACGAACCAATTTTTGATGAGATGCCAACCCTCTGCTATTGTGATCCTTTTGATGGCAAAGATCTGCTCGGAAATCCGGTTCTACCGTCTTTTTATGTGGACATATCCGGTGAGATGCCCATCAAGGAGGAGATGTTGGGTTGTCACGAAAGTCAGCGTAGCTGGCTAAGAGCGCATCACAATATGGATGAGTACATTCTCGCCATGAAACGATTTTCAGCACGAAGAGGGGCAGAGATCAATGTAAAATATGCGGAAGGTTTCAGGCAGCATCTGGGGCACGCCTTTCCGCAGCAGAATTTGTTGAAGGAGGCACTTGGGGAGCTGGTAAGGAGTTATGAGGTATAAGTTATGAGGTATGAGATATGAGATATGAGATATGAGATAAACGATAGGGTACGAAACGAAAAGGGGAGAAATAACGAATGAAACTTTCATATATATTGATAAATAAGAGACATATAACTAATACATTATAATAATGACACGAAAATTAAGCATGCTTGCGCCGGAATGGTGGGATTTTACTACTTTGGAGGATGAGTTGCTGAGCGATGTTGCCAAACTCTCGGCAAACGACCTTCTTCAACTATCCAGAGAGGGATTTAAAGTAGTTTTTTACGATACCCTGGAGGATTTTTACCTTGCCGAGGCGCTCGAATACATTACAGCCTGGCAACAATCAACTGCTGACCGGCCTGTTGGGATATGCGGACCTATTGGCCCAACGGAACAATTACCTCTTGTCGCACGAATGGTCAACGAGTTAAAAATCAATCTTTCCAATTCACATTTTTGGGGAATGGATGAGTGGGTTGTTGACGGCAAAGAGTTGGATGCATCCCATCCTTTATCGTTTGAGAAGGCTGACCGGGAGTTATGTTTCAACCGGATAGAAAGAAATTTAAGTATGCCGGATTCGAATCTGCATTTTCCGAAATCTGACACAAGTGGATATGTGAAGAGTTGGGAGAGTGGTGTTCGTTGTGCCGTGATGCAGGGTGGACAGGGTGACACCAAACACTGGGCATTCAATGATCCCGTAAAACGCGAAGGATTATACAAGGATTTGCCGCCTACACCCGAGGAGTTCAGAAAACTTACCACACGCGTGGTAGATCTGCATCCGATCACCTGCATGCAAAATGCACGAACCAGTGGAGGAGGTGTAGTTACTGGTATTCCCAGGCAGGCATTAACCGTTGGACCGGTTCAAACATGGAAGGCAGAAAAAGTATCTATTTGGCAAGCGGGGGTACATGACAATTCTTTTGGTCAAAGGTTAACAGCTTTCATGATCGGAAAGAAGATTATGGACAGTTCTGTGCCAATGTCCTTGCTGGCCGACCATCCCAATGTGCAGTTTAACTATTTCAGAGGGGGAATCGGTGTTTGCGACACGGAGATGCATTGAACGCCTTCATGTTATTTTTTAATCGATTACTTTTAACTCTCAACGCTCAACTGGTTGTTTTTGAACTTTCATCCAAACGTTCATTTCACCCGCACCCCTGTTTGCCCAGGAGTAGTAGGGGATAGCAATGATGGATTGTTTGGTGTTTCCAGTTTTAACGTCGGTGTCAATACCAGTTGTTTTGATGACGGTAACGCCATTCAAAAGGTTCGGAATAAACTCTGTTTGGTAACTGTTTTTGTTGTTTAGCAGGAGATTTTGTATTTTAACATATTTGTTGTCAGGCCATTCAAAACAGTAGACCAATGGTCCCCGTTGAATGGCGACTCTGCCGGAGTCTGCCTTGATTTCGGGATGGGCAATGAGTTCCCTCACAGGCATAGGTAAATTCAAAACAAGCTGATCTCCCTTCTTCCATTCCCTTGAAATCATCGCATATCCTTTTTTGAGTTGATAGGCCGCATTGGTTCCGTTCACGCTGATGGTGGCCTTGATCCTATCCGGAGTTTTGAAACGGTATAAATCTGATGGAAGCGGCTGATTTTGTGCCCATCCCGGTATTCTTACCAGGAGGTTGAATTTTCCACGCTTACCAGGATTGATCTTCATGGTAATTTTTCCCGACCATGGATAGTCTGTTACCTGTTCGATGGAGACCTGATCCCCGTGCAGATTGACAGTTGCCGTGTTATTCATAAACAGATTGACATACAAAGAATCATCTTTTTGCGCGTAGACATATCCGGGTACGGAAGGAATAAAACGGCAGATATTACTGGGGCAGCAGGCACAGCCAAACCAGGCGCTTCGCTGATTTTTGCCGTGAGATTCGAGCGGGTTGGGATAGAAAAACCGATCGGCGCTCAGCGAAATACCCGATAAAAGGGCATTGTACAGTGTCCTTTCCAGCACATCAAAATATTTGGCATCCCCTTCCAGAAGAAACATGCGGTAGTTCCAGAATACATTGCTGATGGAGGCACAAGTTTCGCAATATGCGGTGAGGTTCGGCAAAGAATAGGGATCGCTGAATCCTTCGTTTTTTCCGGCCGAACCTATTCCACCGGTGACATACAATTTGGTTTTTAGGAGATCGTTCCAGATCTTATCGATGGCTTTTTGATAAGAGACTTCACCTGTCAGGGCAGAAACATCGGCCATTCCGGCATACATATAGGTTGCCCGCACGGCGTGACCCACTATTTTATCCTGCTCAATTACAGGAATATGCGCCTGGTTGTACTCATTGCCGTTTCTCCTGCAATCGAGAAAAAATTTTGCCAGTTTGAGGTAACGCTCTTCGCCGGTAATCCGGTATAGTTTTGCAAGGCCCATTTCAATAACCTGATGGCCCGGATAATACGAGAGTTTTCCTGGACCGAAATCATGATCTACCAAATTGGCGCTCTTGATGGCAACATCCAGAAGGGTGCGTTTCCCAGTAGCCAGGAAATGGGCGTAGGCTGCTTCGTAGAGATGACCAAGATTGTAAAGTTCGTGGCTCAGTTCAGGATCCTTCTCCCATCTCTTTTTCCCTACCCATGGATGCATGTGAAGCGAATCAATGGTGCGGTTGGTGTAGAGGTAGCCATCCGGTTCCTGTGCAAGGGTGATGTAATGGATCACAGTGTCAATGCGGCTTTCCAGCATCGGATTGGGATTTGTTTGCAGTGAATAGCTGGCCCCTTCGATAATTTTATAGAGATCCGAATCATCAAAAGGATATTCGGACTGAAACTTCCCCTTGGTCAATTTTCCTGCAATCTTGAAATTCTCAACCCTGCCGGTTTTGTAACACTGATCCAATGCAATTGGGATGGTCACTTTCTGGTTCAATTCGATGCGTGGCGCCCAGAAGTGATCATTCACTTTCACCTTTGTAAAATTCACCGGCTGAATGGGATAATCTTTTTGAGGCTGTTTCTGGGCATAAGTATCAGAGAATGAAATTGTTAAAATTACATTCAGAGCCAGTGAGCAGAACAGAATAGATTTGATTTTCATCTGTTTATATGTTGTTTTTCAAAGGTCAGATGGAATACCCACATAATCATTTTCGGTTGGTGTGAATATTTCCTCATGGGTATTTCATTTGTTTATATTTTGTTTTTCAATGGCCAAATGGAATTCGCATTTCAGTTTAATCATATCGATTGGTGATTTTGCAATTATGCTCATTTCATCTGTTTATTATATTTTTACTTCATCTTCAAATTTTTATGCTAAAATAGGTTATCCTTTTGTAGAATAAACTGTTCAACAAATGTATTTTGGGAAAAATGAGTAATTTTAGCGGCTGAATCGTTTATTTAACTACTACACAATGAGAAAGCTATTTTACCTTCTGATATTTGTTGGAGGACTGTTTTTATGCTCCTTTTCACCTGCAAAGGAGACCAAAGAAAAACAACCCGTTTACAGGGATACTCCGTTTCTTGAGGAGTACAGCATAAAGTTTTATGCCAAATCTGACACCATTCATCTGTTAAAAGTGGGCTGTGACAGGAATGGTGATATTAAAATTTTGACCTCGACAGGTCTGTTCAAACCTTACGGAGGAGAATTTCTTTATGCCGGCACTATAGAAAAGGATCAATCCTACCGACCCATGGCAAAGAAGAAACTGACCGATTTGCTGATTTATAAGGATCAGTTTGTCTATCTGGACGACCAAGCCGTTTTAAGCAACAGCTGGGCCGGGAAACTATTCTCAAAGCATTCACTGCCCGATGCGACTCAGTTTGAAGCCGGAGCCGACTTTTCTTTCCTGGTTTCAAACGGGAAAGAGATTCGGTTGGTCAAAGATTCAAGAGTAGATTGGACAGGGCGCTTCCCGGGTGCAAAAGTCCTTTCTATCAGATTTGACACTTCCCGCAATCTATTCTGGCTGCTGGGAACTAATGAACTCTGCACCTTCAATCCCCAGAACAAGGAATTAAAGATTGTTTATAAAGCCGCTAACCTGACATGTTTTGACCTGACATCCGATAAAAAGAGCTTATTTATTGGTACGGGCAATGGATACCTGAAGTTTGATCCGGCATCCTTGAAGCAAATCAGAGAAATAGTCCAAAGAGTTCCTTCCACCAACATTACCGCATTGAAAGAGGTAAACGGCCAGATGTGGTTTGGATCTACAGAAGGTGCATTTCAATTAAGATCTGATGGGAAATACAATTTTTACAACGGCGAAAGATGGTTACCGGGGAACTTGGTTGTTGATTTTGCAAAAGGCGAAGGCAATACGGTTCTGATCCTGACTGATAAAGGTTTGACCAAGATGGAATACAAAAACTGGACTTTGGCCGATAAGGCCGAATACTATGAGAAGCAGGTCAGACTGAGGCACATCAGGAATGGATTCAACTCCTCTTTCGACAGCATGGAAAAGGGAAATCTGGCAAGCGGTAGGTTGAGCGACTCCGACAACGATGGTCTGTGGACCTCCATGTATCTTGCCGGAGAGGTTTTCAGATATGCAGTGACCAAGTCGGAAGATGCACTGCAAAACTGCAGGGAATCTCTGGATGCCATGGAAAGGCTCTATTCGATCAATGGTTTAAAGGGCTTCCCATCCCGATCCTTCGAACGCAGCGGTTGGATGAAACATCTTTCTGATCCCGACAGATGGAAAAATGCTGCAGATCCCGAGTGGGACTGGAAAGCAACCACCAGCAGTGACGAGGCCATCGGTCACATTTTTGCTTTGGCAGCTATGGCAGAGCTTACCGGAGATCCCGATCTGACAAAACGTTCGGTTCACCTGATCGACATTTTGATGACGCATATTGTCGAGCACTACATGTACCTGATAGATTTCGACGGGAAACCGACCCTTTGGGGCAAATGGAATCCGGTGTATGTGAATGCAAGGCCAAAAAATGTTGGCGACAGGAAAATCAATTCCTCCAACATCATTGCGATGCTTCAAACAGGATATCACTTTACCCATAAGGAAATTTTCAAGCAAAAGGCCTTTGATTTGATGAACAATTACGGCTATTATGAAAATCTGATGCAAAAAATGGCCAATATTGGCAAGGCAGATCCGGGAGCAGACCAGCTCAGCAAAGAGCTTTCCGAAGACTGGAACCATTCTGATGACGAGATGTATTTTGTGGGTTACTGGGGATTGTACCGGTATGCCTTCAACGATACCCTGAAATCAAACTTCAAGGCCTCCATCATTGACCATTGGCAGATTGAAAGACCCGAAAAGGAGGGAGCCTGGAATATCTTTACCGCCCTGACAGGAACAGCCAATTTTGATCTGAATGAAGCTGCCTGGTGGCTGAAAAAGTATCCGATGGATATGATTGAATGGGTGATTATCAACAGCAACAGAAAAGACATTGATAAAATTGCGTCCAATTTCAGAAATCAGACCACCAAAGAGGTACTTCCACCACAGGAAAGACCGATCCAACGGCACAATGGAAATATGTTCAGTCTGGACCGTACCTATGGCAATGGTACTTCAGAAAGCAGCGCAGGGGATATCTGGTTGCTACCTTACTGGATGGGAAGATATCTGGGCGTAATCAGCGGTCCGAATAAATAAATACAAAGTCGTGCAGCATTTGGGAACCAACCCACGATAATATAGTGCTGAAGGTATTGAGGGAGAGCATTTTGTCCTTAATACCTTCATTTTTTATACCTAAAACCTTCTTTCCATAACATTTGGAGTATGTGGGTACTAGGCACAACCTTGTGACTGCTGTCAATCAAAAAAATTCAAAAGTGCTGACGTAGTTTTTGACTTGATATTGTTCTTACTGTATCAATCAAACAGCAACCACACTTGATTATGGATCAAACCCGGATAGAAAACTTAATTATACGCTTCGTCAGTGAAGAATGTAATGACAATGAACAGAAGGAATTACTAGCTTGGATCAATCAAAGCAGCGAAAATAAAAAAGTTTACCTTGAAATCAAGGATATTTTTGATTCATCCAGGTTTGTTAAAGATTTTGGGAATGAGCAACTCATCCTGTTTTACAAAAACAAGTATGAGAAAAGTAGAAAATCCAGGAACCTATTTTTACAATGGTCAATTCCTGTTGCAGCTATATTCCTGGTTGGATTGATAATCAGTTTATTATCTCCTAATATAAGTGTTTATCAACATAAAAATCTTCAGGTCTTTACAGTACCTTTAGGTTCACGTTCCAGTGTTTTGTTGTCCGACGGAACAGAAATCAGTTTAAATTCAGGCAGTAAACTATCTTATTCAAGCAACTTCTCCTCTCAAAACAGGATGGTAACCTTGTCGGGAGAAGCCTTCTTTCACGTCAAATCCGATTCTGTACATCCTTTTACCGTCAAAACCAAAGATTTCGATATTTCGGTTACAGGAACACAACTCAATGTATGTTCATATAATGAGGATCTTTTTTCAACGACTACACTGGTAGAAGGGAAGGTAAACCTCAAAATGCACGATACTGAACAGTTAATCCGTGTTATGCCTGGAGAAAAATTCTTGCTCGATAAAAATGCCCGGCATTATTCATTAACAGCAACTAATGTTGAACAGGACGTGGCTTGGAAAGATGGCCAATTTATTTTTAAAAATATCCCGTTCCCGGAATTGGTAAAACGTTTGGAACGTTGGTATGATGTAAAGTTGACCCTTTCTGATTTAAGACTAAGCAAGTATTCATACTCAGGGAGATTCAAAAATCAAGAAACAATATGGCAGGTACTTGATGCTATAAAAATGACTTCTCCTATAAACTATCACAAAACAAATTTCAGGGAATTTATAATAAACTATAAATCAATAGATTAATATTTAAATTCAATGCCTATGTAAAAAAGTAGAATAAATTAAAAAAAGAAGACGAATCGTCGCCACAACGATTCGCCTTCACAATCAATCAATCAACAAATAAATAATTAATTAATTGTCTTAACACGTCAAATTTATGAAAAAAAAATTGATTAACCTGAAGGGTAAGTCATATGAGGACTTTGCTCAAATCTTGCGAACTATGAAACTAATCACGCTACTAATTTTCACCGCATTTTTTCAACTGTCTGCTACTACTTATTCTCAATCAACAAGGTTGAATATTTCAGGTCAGAACATAACCTTAAGTGAGATTTTTGAAGGAATTGAAAAGCAATCAGAATTCTCGATTTTTTACAATGTCAACCAAATTGATTTAACAAAACGGATTGATATAAATGCAGCGGATCAGCTTGTTGAACAGATTCTCAACGAGATACTTGTTGGTACTGGTATGACTTATACCATTAATAACAAATTGATTGTCATTCATAAACAGAACGATGCAAGTTTAGTTCTGATAGACCAACAACAGGGTAAAAAAGTTACAGGTAAAGTCACCGATCAGTCAGGAACTGTTTTGCCGGGTGTTACCATCGTGGTAAAAGGGACTATAAACGGTACGATTACCGATTCCAATGGGAATTATACCCTGTCCAATGTTCCCGAAAATGCGACTATGCAATTTTCGTTTGTGGGGATGAAAACGCAGGAGATTCTGGTTTCCGGTAAGTCTACCATTAACGTAACGATACTCGAAGAAACTATTGGTTTGGATGAAGTGGTAGCCGTTGGGTATGGTACGCAGAGAAAGATGAATTTAACCGGTTCTGTTTCAGCTGTTTCATCGGAGTCCTTGGCAAGTAGGCCTCAAACAAATGCTTCCAATCTTCTGCAGGGCAGAGTTGCAGGTTTAAATGTAACTCAACCAACTGGACAACCGGGAGTCGATGATGGGATTTACCAAATTCGGGGTTTAGGTTCTTTTGGTGCCTCTTCTGATCCTTTGATTTTAGTGGATGGTGTTGTTGGTACATTATCAAATGTTGCCCCAAATGATATTGGGAATATTACGGTATTAAAAGATGCTGCATCTGCTTCTATTTACGGTGCAAGAGCTGCCAACGGTGTCATCCTGGTAACTACCAAGAAAGCTGCAAAAGGAACCTCTATCGAATATAAATTGGATGTAGGATCACAATCCGCTACAAGGCTGCCCGATCTTATTTATAACACGGCAGAGTATATGGGAATGTATAATTCTGCACGGCAAAGATCCGGGTTGGCTCCTTTATTTTCCCAGGCAATTATTGATTCTTATGCCAATAGTAATGGCAATCCGGAGTATCCTAATTTTAACTGGATGGATTATTACTTTAATCCGGCGTCAACTGTTAATCACTATCTGAGTATTTCCAATACATCAGATAAAAGTTCTTTCAAACTCTCATTAAACTATTTGAATGAGGATGGTATTGTACCGAATATTAATTTTAAAAGATACAACGCTCAATTAAATTTTAATAACCAGATAACCAAAGGTATCAAAATAGGAACTATTATTGGTGCGGTGTATAAAGATAATCATCAACCTCCAGCGTGGGAAGAGTCAAGTGTTTTAACTATAATACGGATGGCTCCTGACTATAGCCCGTTATTACCTGATGGTAGTGGCAGAAAATCTTCAATAGCTTATCCATTTGAACCGAGTTATGGTTCGGACGTCTATTTTAATAATGGTGCCTTATATACAAAAACCTATGGACTTAATGCCCAGGCTTATGTGGATGTGAATTTGTTGAAAGGATTGGTATGGTCGTCAAAAGCCGCTGTTAATTATTCAGATATTACTTCGAAAAACTGGGGATTTCAGTCTCATGAACATTATTACTTTCACAAGCTTCCCGGCCAGACAGATTATACCTTAAATCCTGGAGATACTTATACTGCCGGGGTAAAAGATCAATATACTGTATCCGTAACACCAACATTGTATTCCACTTTAACCTATGAAACCAAAATTGGTTTGGATCATAACTTTAAAGCCATGTTGGGTTACGAACAACAATCTAATAAAACAGTATGGCTGGGAGGAAGTAAAAATGTTTTTCCTGTCCCATCTCTACAGGAACTTGATGCCGGAGGTAGTACTGGGCAGGCAGTTAACGGTAGCGCTTATGAATGGGCCCTCAGATCGTATTTTGGCCGAATAGCTTACGATTACAAAGGCAAATATTTAGTAGAAGTTAATACCCGTTATGATGGAACCTCACGCGTATCTCCAAAGAAAAGATGGGGATTATTCCCTTCTGTATCATTAGGTTGGAGAATATCTGATGAAAAATTTATGAAGGATAAGATCTCCTGGTTGGATAATTTGAAATTTCGCGCTTCTGTAGGAGTTCTGGGAAACCAGGAGATTGGGAATTACTCCTACCAGGATATTCTTAATCTTTCACAATATAATTTCGGAACCACAAATATTCCAGGTGTGAAATTGACGCGTTTGACGGATCAAAATTTAAAATGGGAATCCACGAAAGTAATTGATTTCGGAGTTGATATTGATATCTCTAAAAGATTGCTGGGTATAACTTTCGATATGTTTAGGAAAGATACTTATGATATATTAGCTACATTACCAGTACCGTCTAGTCTTGGTTTAATCGGCCCGATAACAAACAATGGCGAATTACAAAATACGGGTTGGGAGATGGAACTTAGACATGCCAAAAAAATTGGCGATTTTTCTTATGATGTCAATTTCTTATTTTCGACTTACAAGAATAAACTTTTATCTATTGTAACTCCGACAAAAGGGATAAATGAAGTTGGATTAGCCTATAGTTCATTTTACCTGTACGAGATGGCTGGCATTTTTCAAAGCCAGGCTGATATTGATGCATCGCCTAAGCAAGCCTTGTATAAACCACACCCGGGCGATATAAAAATAAAAGATGTAAACGGAGATGGCGTCATCGACTCAAAAGATCGGAAATCATTTTCTCCTTATCCAGACTTTACCTATTCATTTGGCTTGAATGCGAGATATAAGGCATTTGAACTTTCTGTTTTTTTACAGGGAGTACAGGGGATACATAAAAGAATTTATGGATGGGGCTGGGATCCTTTTGTACAAGGAGATCCACCTCTTGCTATGTACAGAAATGCATGGACTCCTACAAATCCCAGTAATACCATTCCTGCCGTTTATATAGGAAGTGGCGATGCTGGTGGTGGATATGGGGGTGTTAAAGCTTATCCGAATACCTTTCAATTGCAAGACGCCTCATTCCTTCGTGTTAAAAGTGTAAAATTATCTTATACACTACCTCAACGGATAGTTGATAAAATTAAATCAAAGGGTATTAATGTATATGTTAATGGAGACAATTTATTCACATTTACAAAATATCCGGGGACAGATCCTGAGAGAAGAATGGATGGACCCAACGGCGGACGTGGATTTTACTATCCCCAGGTGCGCACTTTAAATGCTGGAATCGATATTAAATTCTAAAATTAAAAAAAAATATTATGAAAATAAATAATGTTATTAAAGCTACCAGAGTTATATTTATTTCATTATTATTCTTTTCATGCCAAAAGGATTTTTTAAATAAAAATCCTCTGGATAAGGTTTCGAGTGGAACCTTTTGGAAAAGTGATGCTGATTTACAAATGGCTTTGGCCGGTTGTTACGACCGATTGAAGGGTGATGGTTGGGGAGGATTTCCTAATAACTATCAAGGGGGTTATATGGATGGATTAAGTGATGTAGCTTATGTTTATTGGAGCTTGTTTAGCATCTCTGATATGAGCCGGGGAAATATTACTCCTAGTAGCGACTTGGTTGGTAATTACTATCGGTGTTGTTATAGAGCTATTTCATCTTGCAACTATTTTTTGGACCATATTGATAAAGTCACAACTGTAGCTGACGCTAAAAAAAATATATATAAAGGAGAAGTAAGATTTATTCGGGCATTATATTACTTTAATTTAGTGACTACATTTGGTGGGGTACCGCTGTATAAAACATTACCTGTAGATGCAGCATCCTCTAAAATAGCGAAGAGTACTGCGGCAGAAGTATTTGCTTTTATAACGGAGGATCTGGATAATGCAATTTCTGTTTTACCTGATATTCCATATACCGACGGACATGCAGTAAAAGGCAGTGTAATGGGAATAAAAATAAGGGTGTTGTTAACTCAGGAAAAATGGACAGAAGCAGCAACCCTGGCACAGCAAATTATGAGTTCCGGTAAGTTTAGTTTATATAACGATTATCCGAGTATGTTCGTTAATAAGGGACAGGTAAATAATCCGGAAATAATGTTTTCATGCAGGTATCTTAGTCCTGACGCGTCCGGTGTGTATGGTTATAATATTGAATATTCTGCCCACATATTTTTACGTCAAAGTTTTAGGGACGCTTTCGAGTGCACTGATGGGAAAGCCATTTCTGAATCACCTTTGTACAATGCTGCAAACCCATATGTAAACCGCGACCCCAGATTTTATTATACAATAAGACAACCAGGTCAAGACTGGCCTGGATTTTACAGCTATAATACATTTAATCCCTCAGGTGTATTAAATAGAAAGTATCTTGATCCTACTATTTCAGGTGATTATTCCAATGCTTTCCTTGATGACTGGGATTTTATAATTCTTCGTTATGCCGACGTATTGTTAATGTATGCTGAAGCAAAGAATGAGGCGAGTGGGCCGGATGCGAGTGTTTATGCTGCAATTAATCAGGTCAGATCCAGACCTGGCGTAAATATGCCCCTTGTGGATCAATCAAAATATAACAATCAAAGTTCAGTCAGGGATTATATTCGCCACGAAAGAGAAGTTGAATTAGGTGTTGAAGGTGTAAGGTATTATGATTTAAAACGCTGGAAAATTGCAGATACCTTTTTGCCAACGATAAAAGATGCAGATGGTAATTTTTTGGTATTCACCCAAAAACAATACCTGTGGCCTTTCCCTCAAAGCGACTTGGATGCTAATCCACAGCTTGTGCAAAATCCAGGTTATTAGATTTAAATAATTAGGGATAAAGTTCATTTTTTAAGACTGTATTGTAACTCATGCTAGTCTCTGGTTATGAGTTACAATACAGTATATTTTTATGTTTGGCTACACCACAAAGGGCAAGATTCAGGCTTATGTTCAGTTCAGTCAGTCAGTTCCGGAAGGATTCGAACGGATCAATTTTTGGCCTACGCAGTTATTCAGTTTTAATGCAATCTCAAATCCTTTATTGAAAAAATAATTAGTCATTGCTGTTTTGGCAAATTGAAGTATTGCCTGTCAGATGAGATTAATTTTAAAATAAGGTCATGAATAAAATATATTCAGAAATAATAAAAGATTGGTTACGTTTAGAAATAAATATGCAACGATACAGGGAGATCATCAAATACTTGGTTGTAAGGAGTTGTTTATTAGTCAATTATACAATCTTTTTTTTAATCTTTTTGTCAGGCGGACCTAGTAATGGCCAACAAATTAACAAGTTATCGGCTAAATCCACGGCCTTAAAGAGCAATAGTTTAACATCAAAATCTGTCGTTTCTTTAGACGGAGAATGGTTGTTGGCAACAGATTCTTTGAATGTTGGAAAAAACGAGAAGTGGTGGGAAGCCCAGGTTTCAGGTGCTAAGAAAATTAAAGTTCCATGGATTCTTCAGGATGTATTTCCTGCTTATCATGGGGTAGTATGGTATTGGCACGACTTTCTGGCTCCAACAAATTATTACCCTTCCGGTCGGACATTATTGCGTTTTGGATCAATTGATTACATGGGTGATGTGTGGCTCAATAATGTCTTTATGGGTCGTTATGAAAGTGGAGACGTTCCTTTTGTAATAGATGTTACGGATGTTGTCAAATCGGGAGATACCAACCATCTTAGTGTTCGGGTATTAAATCCGACGAATGAACCGATAGATAGCATGACCTTAAAGCAAATTCCAAGGCAAGCGAGAGTAATACCCTATAGTTCCGGATCAGAATACAATTGTGGAGGTATAACTGGATCAGTTGAATTAATGTTGGTGCCAATTGTTCGGGTGGAGGATCTTTTCGCTTCGGCCAATTCAAAAAGTGATGTTGTTAGAATTGAGGCTAACTTACGTAACAGCGGGACAAAAAAGATTCATCAACACTTAGTATGTACAGTTGCACCGGCGACAAGTGGAGAAACTTTAAAATCAATGGAATTTGATTGCGATGTTCCTCCGGGAGACACGATTATTAAGACAACGCTAAAAATTGAAAATCCTCACTTATGGGATATCAATAATCCCTACTTGTACAGACTTAGCCTACGTAACACGAATGAAAAGGATAAATCCATAGACGAACGTTCCGTTCGTTTTGGTTTTCGTGATTTTCGATTAGAAAATGGAAGTTTCCGGCTTAATGGCCGGCGAATTTTTCTACGTTCTGCCTATTTCAGTAACAACTATCCTATCGGTCAGCGGTTACCCACAGACCCTGATCTGGCGCGCCGGGATTTATTGGATATGAAGGTTATGGGATTCAACGCTATTCGCTTTATATGGGGAGGTGAGCAACCCTACCAACTTGACCTATGCGATGAAATAGGTTTAATGGTTTATAATGAATCATTTGCTTCAATGAGTATGGATAGCACATCTAAGATGTTCCAACGCTTTGATCGTTCTCAGTCAGGGATGATCCGTCGCGATCGTAACCATCCCAGCGTAATTATCTGGGGGCTGCTCAACGAAACTTTTGATGGCCCGATATTCAGACATGCCGTTGCAATGCTTCCTCATGTACGTTCATTAGATAACAGCCGGATGGTTATCCTGGGTAGTGGTCGTTTTGATTGTCAATTCTCCATCGGCTCTATATCTAATCCCGGATCCCGGGAATGGGAACACTTACTTGGTAAAGAGGCTCCTGATGCTCCTCAATCAAAAGTAACCGAAATGCCAGGCTATATGGAAAATTCCGGAGATGCACATGCCTATCCCATAGTTCCTCAAACTGAACAATTTACCAATCTTATCCGTAGCCTCGGACAAAATTCAAAGCCAGTTTTTCTATCCGAATATGGCATTGGCAGTGCCGTCGACTTATGGCGGGTAACGCGACATTTCGAAAGTTTTGGAAAAGAGGGAGCTGAGGATGCGAAATTTTACAAAGAGCGGTTAGATAAATATCTTGTTGATTGGGACCAATGGAAACTGAATGAAATTTACATCCGACCGGAAGATTTCTTTGCTGAGAGCATTCGCAGGATGGCAAGTCAACGGAGACTTGGACTTACGGCTATCCGTTCAAATCCCAAAATCATCGGATATAATCTTTCAGGCATGAACGATCAATTCATGACCGGGGAAGGTTTGACAACTACTTTTCGGGAGCTTAAGCCTGGCACCGTTGATGCAATGTTTGAGGGTTTAGCTCCATTGCGCTGGTGTCTATTTGCAGAACCAAAAAATAGTTATCGCGGGGAGAAAGTTAAGCTTGAAGTGGTTCTGGCAAACGAAGATGTCCTTCCTCCTGGAGATTATCCTGCACTTATTCAGGTCGTTGGACCTGGTAACCAGAAAATTTATGAGCGCAAAACTACGATTACTGTTCCTGTAACTCAAAAGGGAGCTGAGCCCCCATTGGCACAGCCTGTTTTTTCGGTGGAGTTGCCTATCGATGGACCTGCTGGGAAATACCATCTTTTAGCAACTCTTGAACGGGGAGGTGCACCAAGGTGTGGCGAAGTAGAATTTTATGTGGATGATCCAAATCAGATGCCTGCATTTGAAACGGAAGTTACAGTATGGGGAGTTGATACGCTGTTGACAAAATGGCTCGCCGAAAAACATATCAAAACACGGCCATTTAATACTGAAAAACAAAAATTCAGGGAAGTAATATTAATAGGAGCGAATCCACCAGAGGGCAAAGACACATTAACGTCATTTAGATCGCTCATGCAACATATCGCCCGTGGTTCAAACGCTATTTTTCTTTCTCCGGAAGTATTCAAGAAAGGCAAGAACAATGTTGAATTCTTACCTTTGGAGAAAAAAGGGTCTTTATCGTCTATTAATAGCTGGCTTTATCTAAAAGATGAATGGGCAAAGCAACATCCAATATTTGATGGCCTTCCTGCCGGGGGATTAATGGATCATCAATTCTACCGGGAACTTATTCCGCGTATTGCCTGGGTGGGACAGGATTCCCCTAAAGAAGCTGTAGCTGGAGCAATCAGAGCTTCTCAGGATTACTCTTCGGGGTTAATGATATCCGTTTATTCATTTGGTTCGGGGAACTTCATATTGAATACCTTGTTGATCCGAAACAATTTAGGTACTCATCCGGCAGCAGAACGTCTTTTGCGCAATTTATTACACTTTGCATCCCTTGATCAGAAAAGATCAATAGAAAAACTTCCTGCTGATTTCGAAACAACGTTGAAAGCGATAGGATATCGTTAGAAAATCGGTTATTTCTAAAAATTATCAAAAAAAAATCGTTATGCCTATGAAAAAGATACATCTGATTATTTCTATCTGTTCGTTTCTTCTGTTTAACTCAGCCTCAGTTTATGCCCAAAAATCTCAGAAACCTGTACTTGTAAAATTACCCTTTGCTTTTTCTCAAACAGATAGGGTTCCAATGGAAAATACACCTGTTCTGTTTAATTCACGTCTTCTGATGGTAGCAAACTACAGGCCTTCTGGTGGTGCTGTTAATGTAAAGGCAACTGATTCGTTCTTATATATTGATGATCTGCGAACAGGAAAAGAAATTCTCCGTTTTGGAACAGCACATTCATTTGCCAGCGCTTTTGTTAATGATTCTGAGTTGAATGTTTTTGCCCTGGATTTTTCTGAATCAACTGTCTTAGGTAATTTAAGTGGGATTAATCGTTTTGTTACGACTGACTTGAAAAACTGGAAAACAGAAATGGTAATTCTGCCAGAAGGTGGTGAGCATCTGTATAATACTTCTGTGTGCCGCGATGACAAAGGTTTCCTGATGGCTTACGAATCGAACAAGCCTGTTTCTTTTTGTTTCAAATTTGCCCGTTCCAACGATTTATCGAAATGGGGAAAAATTCCCGGATTGGTCTTTACCGGTGTAAAAAATGAATATTCAGCTTGTCCGGTTATCCGTTACTTCAAACCATATTACTATGTCATCTACCTGCACAACAAAATGGCTGGTCATAACGGTTATATTTCGTTTCTGGCACGATCTAAGGATTTGGTTGATTGGGAACTAAGTCCCTATAATCCTATACTGGAAGCCGGCGAGGGAGAAGGAATTAATAACTCCGATGTTGACCTTATTGAATACGAAGGGAGAACCTATCTTTATTATGCTACCGGCGACCAGGCGACATGGGCCACTATTCGTGTTGCCATGTATGATGGTTTAATGAAAACATTTTACGAGCAGCATTTTCCGGAAGGGAGCACATTTGTGAAATTTTCTACCAAACGTTAATGAGTAAAGATAAATCCGAAAAGTTTAAGTAGCATATTCGAAAGGTTGGTTTTCAGTTAAAGTAGTGTTAGCTATAAATTTATAAACATAATAGTGAAGGTTTGGCGATGAATATAAAAAACGACAATCTTGGTAAACACGGTTTTTTTAGAAAAACAACAAACCCATACTTGATACAATTTCAGGGAGCCTTGTGCTTACGATCCAAAGGGTCTCAGACTCCACGAAAATACTCGACTAGCGGGAGTTTTACAATTGGATCGAGAGATGTAGATATGTCGTTTGCGAAGCTGTTGGTGTTGGTGTTGTCTGTGGTTGCAATGGTTACCGCCGCGCAAGGAGCGGACTTGAATATGCCCAGACACAAGAAAATAGCTACGGCGGGCGAGATGAGAGAAGCCCGGAAAAAAAACACAGCGTGGTTTGAAGCGGAACGCCCGAATCCGCCATTCTCATTTATTTATGCAGGCAGAGAATCGTCCGGACTCCTTGAAACGTGGAAGGTTGAACATGAGGAGTCGAAGGTGAAGGACGGCCGGCAGCTCACCGTCACCTGGACCGACCCCGCCTCTGGCCTTCAGGTTCGGTGCGAGTGTAGGGACTACACAGACTACCCGGCTGTTGAGTGGGTCATTTACTTCAGGAACACCGGGGCGAAGGACACACCGATCCTTGAGAACGTCCAGGCACTCGATATAGGCCTGCCGTCCAATGCAGACTCCTCCTTGTTGGTTCACCACAACAAGGGTACGAAACCGGACTACTCCGACTTTGCGCCACTAGTGGATAACATTGCCGTTGGCGGGAAGCTGGCGTTTAGCTCGCATGGTAATATGGGCGACCGTGGCGGCAGTCCGTCGGTCGAGTCCCTCCCCTTCTTTGACGTTGACGCCGGGGGCCACGGCATAATCGTGGGACTCGGTTGGACGGGTCCGTGGGCCGTTGAGATCAGTAGAGCTACAGGGGGCAAGGTATCAGTTAAGGCAGGAATGGAACGTATCCACTTGTACCTGAAACCCGGCGAGCAGATTCGAGGCCCACGGGCACTGGTTCTGTTCTGGAACGGGGATCAGATGAGGGCTCACAACATGCTCAGGCGTCTGCTCCTTGACTATCACTCACCAAGACCGGGCGGCAAACCCTTCACAGGACTCATTGCGGACCTCAACTGGGGCTCATGGATGACCGCCGGGAAGCACATTGAGGAGATCAACTGGTGGGGCGACCACGACCTTCCCATGGACTGCTACTGGGTTGATGCCGGATGGACCGACATGAGCCAGGGATGGGAAGCTCACCAGTCTCAACAGGTTCCGAATAAGCAACTCTTCCCGAACGGTATAAGGCCTCTTTCCGATGCTGCGCACAAGAGGGGGATGAAGTTCCTTTTGTGGATGGTTCCGTGGAGCGTTCACCCGGCCGTGGGTATCGGAAAGGAGCATCCTGAATGGCTCGGACAACCGTATGCGGGCAAAGAGTACGGCCAGATGGTGTTCTACGGTCTGGACCATGGTAACCCGGATATCAATCGATACATGATCGATCACTTCTCAAAGGTGGTGAGTGACTTCAGCGTGGACATCTTCAGGCAGGATGGCGGTAATCTTTGGCCAGTGAATACGGACCCAAACAGGCAAGGCATGATCGAGTCCAGGTATGTCGAGGGATTCTATGGCTTCTGGGATGGTCTGCTACGGAATCACCCCGGTCTGTTGATCGACAACTGTGCCGAGGGCGGCAAGAAGATCGATATCGAGACAATCAGCAGGAGCATTGTTTTCTGGCGCAGCGACCTTCAGGCCTCCGGAGACTACGATGCCAAATCCAATCAGGGGTATAACTACGGCCTGTTTTCGTGGATTCCTTTGTGTGGTGGCGCGGCTCCGATGCTCCGGATCAACGCTTACGATTTCCGCAGCGCCTATTGTCCTGCTTTGTTGATGGCCTGGCCTATGGTAGGTGTATCGAACCTGCAGAACAGGTGGTCCAAACTGGACGTGAACCTGCTCCGCAGGCTGTTGAAGGAGTATGTGTCCGTGCAGCCATATCTGTTCGGCGATTTTTACCCCCTCACTCCCTATAGCATCGACAAGAAGGACTGGCTCGCATGGCAGTTCGACCGTCCGGACCTCGGAGAGGGAATGTTACAGGCATTCCGAAGGCCAGAATGTTCTGACGAATCGGTGACTTACGTGCTTCACGGTCTCAAGCCTAAGGCCCGATACGAGGTCCGAAATCTGGACGAACCAACGTCAGTCGAGATGATAGGGTCTCAGTTGATGCGCGAGGGTGTAAAGGTTGTCCTGAGGGAGCGACCAGGCGCCGCAGTCGTTGTCTACAAGAAGTTGCATAGCCGAAGGTAATGACAAAATATTTAAATAAATCGTTGAAAAATTCCAGTATTATGAAAAAAACATTGTTATTCAGTCTATTATTAATCACATCTTTTGGGGTGAAAGCACAAAACATTGAGAAGAACGTAACCATTCCTTTACCCACAAAAGTTCAATTAAGGTGGCAAAATTATGAACAGATTATGTTTTTACACTTTTCTGCAAATACCTGGCAAACACATCGTGGTTTGGGCAATGAATGGGATGATCTTTCCACACCGTTGGGTCGCATTAATCCGACAAAGCTTAATACTGACCAATGGTGCGAAGTTGCGAAAAGCTGGGGCGCCAAAATGATAATTTTTGTGGCTAAGCATGTAGGGGGATTTTGCTGGTGGCAAACTAATACAACCGATTATAGTGTAAAAAACACTCCATGGAAAAACGGAAAGGGGGATGTACTCAAAGAATTGTCCGAATCGTGTAAAAAATACGGATTGGATTTGGGAATATATGTTTATCCCGGAGACCCTCATTTTGGCGCTTTACTTGGTAGCGGAGGTGTTACAAAAGATCCTGCCAAACAGGAAGCATATACTAAAATTTATCGCCAGCAAATGACCGAGGTGCTAAGCAGATACGGTGAGATCAAGGAAGTTTGGTTTGATGGCAGTTGTTACATTGATGTTAATGATATTTTAAAAAAATATGCTTCCGATGCAGCAATTTTTCAGGGCCCATTGACAAATTTAAGGTGGGTGGGTAACGAATTTGGATGTGCCCCATTTACCAATTGGAACACTGTAAGTAGTGAAAACCTTAAAACCACCATTTCAACTGTATTACAATCAGACCCCTTTGGCGATGCGTATGCCCCGGTAGAAGCCTGTGTGCCATTACTTAAAAATAAAGGACACAAATGGTTCTGGAATGTAAATACAGATAATCTGATATTAACCAAAGAGCAGTTGATGAAAATGTATTACGAAACTGTTGGCAGAGGAGTTATGCTTCTGTTAAATGCCACACCCGATACAACAGGATTAATACCGGAATCGCATGTAGCTGCTTATAAAGAATTCGGTAAGGAAATAAAAAGACGATTTGATAATCCGGTTAAGAAAACAAAGGGGGAAGGGAACTCATTAGAGATTACATTTCCTAAACCAACAGAAATAAATCATGTTATCTTACAGGAAGACCTTTCAATGGGACAAAGGGTTCTCGCTTTTAATATTGAAGGGATGAATGAAAAAGGGCAGTGGAATGAAGTTTATAACGCGACATCTATAGGACATAAACGTATCTGTCATTTTAATCCGGTTACTTTGAAGAAAATAAAAGTGTCATTTACAAATACAAAAGCGAAACCAATTATATCCAACTTTTCTGTTTACAACATCAACGGTGTAAGCTTGGAACCGGGAAAAAGGAGAGATTATACTCCCTTTTATGACCAGATAGGAAAGAAAAACGGAATAGAAGAAAGCGATGAGCCAGGCATTGAAATCGGTAAATGGGACGACAAATCTTTTAGTAATACCGAATGGAAAGAAATGAGTTTTGATTTAACAAAATATGTAACAATGGTAGGCCAATATGAAGTTACATTTTCAGCAAAGGATAATATCAAAGGGTCAGGGCTTGAATTTGAAGATTGGAAGATGGAAATGTACGGTGGAAAGATAAAGAATGTACTGGAATTTCTCAAAGAAAGTTCAACATTCAGGGTCACCCGTTCACAACAGACGCTGGATGAGTTTCCAACTATATTAAGACTTAAAATAAAAAGTAAGTCAGATAGAACATCGGGGAATATTACGATTAAAAGATTAACTTACTAATTGCATTAAAAAGTGAATAACCATGAACAAAATAATCGTTGTTATTTCCATATTCCTCCTGTTTAGTTGCAATCAGGTGAAAGGTAAAGCGGGCGGTTCAACAAAGTCAGGAAATTTAAATTCTTCTCTAATAAGTAGAATCAAAGGGGAAGATTCTTTAGCGTTGAATTCCGGAAATATAATCTGGTCTGGAAAGCCGGCATCTGAATGGGCAGAGGGCTATCCCGTAGGTAATGGCCGTCTTGGAGGAATGGTTTTAGGGGCAGTGCAACATGAGCGGATCTCCGTTAATCACGATTTATTATGGAGGCAATTCTGGAGCTACCAGGAACATAAAACCGCTTCTGACATCAAAAAGATCAGGGAATTAAACCTAAAAGGAGAATGGGATAAAGCGGAAGATCTTATGGAACAAAAAATTCCAGCTTCCGGTAACGCAATCTATATTAATCCTTATGTGCCGGCCGGTGATCTGTATATCAGTTTCCAGCATGCCAATAAGCCCATAACAGATTATAAACGTGTGTTGTATATGGATAAGGGTCTAGTCGAAGTAAAATATCGGGTGGACAATGTCATGTTTACGCGCGAGATTTTTTCTTCGTGGAAGCAAGGGGTGATGGCAACACATTTGACTGCAGACCGTGCCGGTATGTTAACGGGAGAAGTTTCACTTTCCCGTTTACTGGATCCGGAATGCGAAGTAACCGGTTACGCCACTCAGGATAAGGTTATTTTAAAAGGGAAATTTGAAGAGGGAAGGGAATTTGCTATTGCCGTGAAAGTGATTCAACGGGGAGGGCGTCTTACCATTGGCAGGAAGGAGCTTATTCAAAACAAAGCAGATATGCCCAAAAAAGATTTTGGTTTAAAGTATGTGTTTAGTAAGAATGAAATGTTTAGGAAAGAAGATGGCGCTTCCACCTTTTTTGATACTGCTGACGAGGTGCTTATATTATTGGCCATCACCGTAGATGATGAATTTGAAAAGGGCGCCGATCTTGTAAAGAAAACAATCGAAAAACTTGACAGGGTAACGGAAAGTTACGATACGCTCAAAGAGGCTCACATTCAGGATTTTCAAAAGATATACAATAGGGTTTCATTAAGTCTGGGACCTGACAAACCAATTATTTCTACTGATTCATTGTTGAAGAAATCTGTTGATGAAAATACCGCATCTCCGGCTTTACTGGAAAAGATGTTTAATATGTCGCGGTACCTTGCGATATCAAGTGGTCGTCCACAGCCAGAGGGTCAACCTGCGAAAGCTCCAATTAACCTCCAGGGTATCTGGAACCAGGACCGGCGTCCTGCATGGGATTGTGATTACCATATTGATTTAAATGTTGAAATGTGTTATTGGCCCCTGGATATGCTGAATCTTGGAGATCTGATGATACCTTTAATGGATTGGGTAGAAACCTTAAAAGAGGGGGGGCGGAAAGCCGCAAAAGATCTGTATGGAGCTAAAGGGGTTGCTTATGGTGGTGTATTAGATAATAAAAATATCGGAAATTTCGATAATATTTGTTTTCCCTGGACAGGAGGTGCGGCCTGGGTTGCCCAGATCTTGTGGCAACATTGGGAGTATAGTAATGATCGCTCCTATTTACAAAATCATTTGTTCCCATTTTTAGTTGAAATCGGGAACTTCTATGAAGACTTTCTGGTAGAAGACCGTAATGGACGCTTAGTCCCTTCTTTAAGCGCTTCTCCTGAAATGCCCATTGCCGGGAGGAAGAGACAAGGTTTTTCATCTTCGGCTTCCTCGATGGACCTGGAATTAATTCATGATGTATTCGGGCATTTAATTGAGGCAGGGAATTTATTAAAGACCGATCCTTCAAAGATTAAAAAATGGCAATCCATTGTTGATCGCGTTCCATTGCCCAGGATTAATGCGGACGGTAGCATGAGTGAATGGTTGGAAGATCATACGATGGCCGACCCGGGACATCGCCACCGGTCATTATTGGTTGGTTTGTGTCCGGGAGACAGGATATCCTTTGAAAACACAAAAGAATATGCAGATGCTGCTTACAAAGCCATTCTCAAAAGACACGAAACAGGAAGGAAAATGACTCAGTCCCTGACTTTTGTCTGGGATGCACAACTGCTTGCAAGACTTTACAAAGCAGAAGAAGCTTATGACGAATTAGTAAGGTTGTTACCTGTTCATACTATTGATAATCTGCTTATTACCTGTAATGATTGGAGTGGTGCGAGAGGTGGCTTAGCATGGTTTAAGGGAGTAAAGTTAGTCCAGGTCGAGGCAAGTCTCGCCTTAGGATCAGCCATCACCGAAATGATTTTTCAGGACAGGCAGGGCTTGTTAAGGTTTCTGCCGGCTCTTCCGGCTAATTTATCCAAAGGGAAGGTTACTGGTTTAAAAGCCAGGGGCGGGTTTGAAGTTGGTTTGGAATGGAATAAAGGGAAAGTATATTCTGCGAATATTATTTCTTTTGCTGGTAAGACTTGCCATTTTAAAGACAAAGGGTTCGATAAAATAAAAATAACCTGTAGCGGGAAAGAGGTGAAATATACCAGTAATAAAGACAAAGGGATCATCAGCTTTGACACCGGGAAGGGTCAGGAATACCAATTGACTTTTTAAGAGAATTGGCAAATAACATATCGGTAATGATGCGCTAAAAGAAAAATATGTTTAAAACGAAAGGCGCATCGAAGTTTGATCGATTGGTTTAGCTCAATCCCTAAAAACCTAACCAGGAGTGGGAATCGATTAGAATTGAAAATGTATGAACATCATTTTTATTATAAAGACACTTAATGAATAATAAGCAAGTATCAGGAAACATTACCCGCCGCGAGGTGCTGAAAATCAGTGCGGGAACGATCGCAGGAACGGTGATCGCCAATATTGGAGTCAACGCATTTGCAGCGGAACCGGCGACGAAGGCGATGCAGGCTTGGGTGAATCCGTACCACGATATTCGCGGTTTCAATTACCAACCGAGCTATGAGGCAACCGGTTACAGCATTTGGCGTCAGTTCCGGCCAGAGAAGTTCGATACGGAACTCGGGCTGGGGAAGAAATACTTTCCGAAGATCAACACAGTTCGCTACTGGCTGTCATTCGACGCCTTTGCTGTGGATCCGTTAGGTTTTACCGAACATTTCGAGACGGCAGTGGATATTGCTAACAACCATGGACTCAAAGTGGTGCCCACGCTGTTCAATAATTGGCACAGCGTTCCAGGGTTCGGCGGTATTGCTGAAGAGATGTTGAATTACTGGTTCGTCAGCTACGGCAAGAGGGGAGAGGCCGCCAACTATGTGTTCCAGCCCTATCTGGAAAAAGTCGTGGGCGATCACGCCAAAGACAATCGTATTCTGGCTTGGGATCTGTGCAACGAACCGCACAACAACGGAAATTGGTCGCTCACACTGGAGTGGCTTACACATAGTTACAAAATGTGCAAGGATTTGGGAGCTTCGCAGCCAGTAAGTGTAAGCATACAAGGGGGCCTCGAACAGCTCCGTGCTGTAAAGACAATCAGTGATCTGTATCTTATCCATCCCTACTTCGCGAAGCCGGAGGTGTTACGCGAAACCGTTGATTTTGCCAGTCAGCAGAACAAAGGCGTGCTGGCCACCGAGTGCTGTTGGGGTTCATTGGACGATGCAGAACGTGCACAGATCGTAGTCTCCGACTGCGGGAATCTTGCTCGGGCTGGCATAGGTTTCATGCCGCACGCGCTCCACGAGAGTTTGGTGGGCGACTTACATCGTGCACAGTTTGGCGTACTAAGTTCGGCCAGCTCGATGCACTTCATTGCCATGGACGGGTCGCTGCGTCCCGGTCACGATGTGTTCAATAATTTTTGAAGCACCTTTACTTGTTTTGTAAACGGGTCAAATGTTTTTAAAAGTAAAATTGTGTTATAGGAGTAAAATGTTTTGAAGGAAAGAGAGACTTGGAAGATGGGATCAATGCCTACAAGTAAGGGATACGTGCAGTGTCCACACTTGCTTTGAATGCTTGGATTTAATATAATCATTTGTTTGTAATTTCCGATATTCATCAAAATAAATTAATAAACAGATAAACATGAACAAATTAATCGTCATTATTTCAGTATTTATCCTGATTAGTTGCAATCAGGTGGCGAATAAACCGGGTGGTTCATCAATGTCGGTCAGTTCGCCGGATACAAAAATTGAAAAGGCCTTTATTTCTTTCAGGATCGGGGTTTCGCAATGGACTTCAGAGAAACGTTGCAACGAACTTTTCGATTTGTTTGACAAGCACAAAGGCGCTACCGATGAGATTACTTTTTTTCACTCGGTGACACATGCCCCGATTCCACTTGATGTTTTCAGGCAACGGGCCGGAATCTTAAAGGTTCGGATGGAACAGGCCCGGAAACGGGGATACAAGACCGGGATCAATATCCTGACCACCATCGGTCATCACAATGAAAACCTTGACAACTCTTTGAAAGGGAATTATACGTTCATGACCAACATCGACGGGGAAGTTTGTAACGGCTCCTTTTGCCCCAATGATGAAAATATGCGGGAATATATCAGGAACATCTACCAACTGACCACTCAGGCAAATCCTGATTATATCTGGGTCGATGACGATGTCCGGTTAGGGCACATGCCCATCGGGCTTGGCTGTTTTTGCGACAATTGTCTGACAATTTTTGAAAAGGAAACCGGTGCCAAATATACGCGCGAAAGTTTAAAAAAGGCGATGAATGAAGGCACGGTCGAAAAAAAGCTGAAAATTCGGGAAGCATGGCTGCAACATAACCGGATTACCATCTCCCGGTTGTTCGTCCTGATTGAAAAGACGGTACATGATATAAGTCCGGTTATGCCAATCGGTTTTATGACGGGTGACCGCTTTTATGAAGGTTATGATTTTGACAACTGGTCCAAAATTCTGGCAGGACCAAATCATGCCCCGGTAATGTGGCGACCCGGAGGTGGTTATTATTACGATAACAATAACAATGAATTGGTTGGAAAATCGCACGATATAGGCAGACAGGTTTCCGTGTTACCGCAAGAGGTGGTTTCCGTCCAGTCAGAGATTGAATGTTTCCCTTATCAACGATTAAAAAAAGCGGCCAATATGGTGGCGCTTGAAGCCTGCTCTCATATCGCGGCAGGCTGTACCGGAGCCGCTTTTAATGTGCTTTCCTTTTATGATGAGCCACTGGATGAATACGAACCGCTGGTAGCCCGGTTACAGGAAGCACGTCCATTCTTCGACCTAATGGCCAAATCGCTGGGGCGTTCTGCACTTACTGGAATTCACACTTTTTGGAATAAAAACAGTTTTATTACCGGGAAATTAGCAGATGGTAACTGGTTAAGTTCAGGAAACCCGCTGGTCAATCACGATATTTACAACATTGGCCTGCCTGCCTGTTATTCAGGCAAAAATGCGCAGGTAACGATCCTTGGGAAAGACAATATTTTTGCCCTTTCGAAAGATGAAATCAAGAAACTGCTTTCAGGCGGCGTTTATATGGATGCCGAAACCTTGCAGCAGCTGAACGACATGGGTTTTGGCGAACTGACCGGATTTGAGATCGTAGGTTCTGAGAATAAAGACCGGATTGAAAAATTTTCCAACCATCCACTTAATGGGGAATTTGCCGGCAGGGAACGTGACAACCGGCAATCGTTCTGGAAATCGCAGGCATACACACTCCGCAAAAGCGACGATAAAGCACAGACCCTTACCACTCTGATTGACTACACGGGAAAAGAAGTTTCGGACTGCACGATGGGGGTATTTGAAAATAAATTGGGCGGGCGTATTTGCGTGGCAGGCTATTATCCATGGATATTTATGGAAAATCTCTCCAAAAGTTCGCAAATGAAAGCCATTTTCCGCTGGCTCTCTAAAGATAAGCTGTCGGGCTATATTGCATCCTTTCATAAGATCAACCTGTGGATACGAGAACCGGAAAACGGCAAGATCGCTTTGGCTTTTACCAATTCATCTTTTGATCCGGCCAAAGACATCGTCCTGATGCTAAAAACAGATAATAAAACCATTAAAGTTTACGATATGGAATGTAAGGAAACCATTATCCAATCTTCAAGGACAGATGGTCCTTATCAAAGATTTGTAATACCATTTGTTGATTCCTGGCAGATGAGGCTTATGCTCAGTGAATAAAGTAATTTGACTTCACAACCAGGCAGGTTATGTGTTTCTGGCTTTCAACAGCTGAGAAAGCGCAATTATCTTTGAATTATCAATGTGCTTTCTCATCAGTTCTTTTGCAAGAGCTATATCGCGGCGGCACAGTGCATCTAATATTTCTAGGTGTTCATTGATTGTTGATTCTTTAGTTTCCTTATCCATAAATCCTAAGCTCCGAAAACTTTGAATTAACCGGAAAAGCTGATTTAGCATGTCAATCAGCCGTTTTTTCCCTGTTGAATTGATAATATAGGAATGAAAGTGCGCATCCAGGTCAGTATGAACCTGAATATCTTCATTATTGGCGTTTTCAATGATTTTCTTTTTTAATTCGATCAGTTTTTGTACACTGAGAATTGGGGCGGAAATTTCCAGACATAATAATTCGAGGGACTTTCGGATTTCATAGATCTCTTCAATTTCATCAGCAGAAAAAGGTAAAACAATAGCTCCTTTATTTGGAAATATCTGTATAAGACCATCCTGTTCAAGCTGCTGGAGGACAGAGCGAACAGGGGTTCTGCTGATATTAAATTCTGTTGCAAGGGATTCTTCTTTCAGTCTGATGCCGGCCGGATATTCTCCCAGGATTATTTTATTAAATAATGTCAAATATATATCAATCATAGAAGATATTTTATTTATGCTATTCATCGAATACAAAAATATGTAAAAAATTATGAGTTTATGTGTACAAATTAATATAAATAATTTAATATTACATATTTTATTTGTATTATTGTATACAAAAACAGTCAAATCAGCCAACATATAAAACAAAATCTGACAAATCAGTACAACAATAGTCTTCGCTTGCAGAAAAATTATTTGTAGAATGTAATTTTTGGGAGTTTCATATGTTAACTAAAAAACAAATTATTAACATGAAAATTAGTGTGATAAAAGTAGGTATGTATTTTAAAAAGAGCATCTTAATGTTGATTCTGTTTATCCTGTTTATGAGTCAGTATAAAGCAAATGGTTTCCCTAAACCGAATGTATCGCCCAATGGTATTGAGGTGCATCAATGGGTTAAACAACATTTTGCCAAGGGTAAGATACCTCCGTTTTCATTTGTTTATGGAGGGAAAAGCTCAGAAAGCTTTATCAAAGACTGGCAGTATAGCGCTGAAAAGATAAAATCGACTGATCCAAACGTGGAAGAGGATATTTACACTTACTCAGATAAACAGAGTGGTCTTGTTGTAAAGTGCAATGTTACTCTATTTAATGATTTCCAGGCTGTTGAGTGGGTTCTTAAATTGACAAACAATTCAGAAAGGAATTCGCCATTAATTGAAAGGGCAGCTGTTATAGACTATTCCTTTATCTCGAAAGAAAAAGGAAGCTTCATACTTCACCATGCCAAAGGAAGTGATGCGAAAATGAATGATTTTCAACCAATTGATGAGACTTTGCAGATAGGGAAAAATATCTACATGACCCCGGCTGGAGGACGTTCATCCGACAATACAGCTTTCCCTTTTTTCAACATAGAAACACCCGGTCAGCAGGGAATAATGGTCGCTGTGGGATGGACCGGCAAATGGTATGCCGATGTTTTGCAGGCTAACGAAAAAACAGTCTCACTGAAATCGGGCATGGAAAAAATGCAATTGGCCCTTTATCCGAAAGAAGAAATTCGCTCGCCCAAAATTTGCCTCCTTTTTTGGAAAGGGAAAGACCGTATGGTTGGTCATAATCAGTTCAGACAGTTTGTTCTAGTCCATCATACACGCAAGATTGATGGGAAGCATGTAGAATTGCCATTTTCGACTTTTCTTGCCCGCGAAGGACCTCCTCCGTGTAACGAACATACCTGTGCCACTGAATCTTTTTCTGTTGCAATGATTAATCGCCATCAGCAATTTAATATTGTTCCTGAAGTATTCTGGCTCGACGCAGGTTGGTATGCTTGTAATGGAGCCTGGTGGAAGGTTGGTAACTGGACGCCCAACATCGAAAATTTCCCCAACGGTCTAAAACCGGTTACAGATGCGGCTCATAAAGTTGGAGCCAAATTTCTGTTGTGGTTCGAACCTGAGCGGGTTACCAAAAATACTCAATTTGCAGACAAAAATCCTGAATGGTTGCTCAATCTTTCAGGTAAAGACAATGCCCTTTTTAATCTTGGTAATAACGAAGCCCGATTATGGCTGACTAACTATATTTCTGATTTTCTTAAGAAGGAAGGTGTCGACTATTATCGCCAGGATTTCAACTTTGATCCAATGCCCTATTGGAAAGCAAATGACAAGCCTGATCGTACCGGGATTTCTGAGATCAGGCATATTGAAGGTTTATATGCTTTCTGGGACAGCTTACTGGTTCGTTTCCCTCATCTTATTATCGATAATTGTTCAAGTGGCGGACGACGGATTGATTTGGAGACTATCTCGAGGAGTTCCCCGCTGTGGCGAACAGATTACCAATATGGTGAACCTGACGGCTCGCAAAACCACACCTACGGACTGAATTTTTATCTTCCGCTTCATGGAACCGGTAATTTTAATATAACACCGTATCATTTTCGTTCAAATATGAGCAGCTCGATGGTAATCAATTGGGATATAAATAGCAAGTTGCATTCTATGAAAGAATTACAAAAATATTTTCTGGATTTTAAACGTTTGCGTCCATATTATTACGGTGATTACTATCCATTGACCGGTACTGAATCCATGTTACAGGACAACGTATGGATTGCCTACCAATTGAACAGACAAGAACAGGGAGATGGCATTATTACGGCTTTCCGTAGAAAAAATTGCAATGATAAATCCCTGACTGTACAACTACGTGGAGTAGACCCCAAAGAAAACTATGAACTAATAGATGAAGATTCTCAGGTAAGAATTTCGAAAACGGGAGAAGAATTGATGAAGGGCTTTACATTAAACCTTAATGATAAGCCGGGATCGCTTGTGATCATGTATAAAAAAACGCAGTAATAAATTTAAACCAATTGAAAAAGAAATGATTGCTCTCTCAAAATATAAGAATAAGAAGAGCATTGTACTTGAAAGTACAAAAATCCGGGCAGAGTTCATTCCTGATCCCGGAGGTAAACTGGCTTCACTCATAAATAAGGAAACCGGTTACGAATATATGTTGCAGCGAAAAAACGAAAAATATCTTGACCAGCCTTTTTCGGGGGCATTTGTAGACAGTGAATGCAGTGGTTATGATGACATGTTCCCGACCATAGATACCTGTAAGTATCAAAACGAACCCTGGAAAGGGGTTGAAATGGCCGACCATGGAGAAGTTTGGTCCTTGCCCTGGGACTATTCAATAGATAACCTCTCGCTACGCTTATCAGTGAAAGGGGTACGTTTTCCCTATAAGCTTGGGAAAAATATTTATTTCAAAGACGAAAATTTAATTCGAATAGACTACACTTTAACAAATAACAGTACTTCCGATTTCGAATTCCTATGGGCAGGGCATTTAATGCTAAATATTGAGGAAGGAACAAAAGTGCAAGTGCCGGATGATTGCAAGCAAGCAGTTACTATTTTAACAAATGGAAAAGGTGCTTTTGGTGATCTTCATAATTGGCCACATTTTAAAAATCAGGATGGAAATACCTACAGGGCAGATGTTTGCAGATCGAAAGATATGCTTGGTTTTGAAAAATACTACTTTACCAACAAACTGAAAGATGGTTGGTGTGAACTGCAATACCCGGATCCAAAAAATAAATTGAAAATATCGTTCCCGGTTGGTACAGTTCCGTATCTCGGAATTCTTATGAACGAAGGCGGGTGGGATGACCTGTACAATATTATAATAGAACCTTGTACGGTTTGCTATGATAGGCCTGATGTGGCAAAAGAATATGGTCAGGTAAGTAAAGTTGAAGCTTCAGGAATATATAAATGGCACATAGAAATTAAGATATAAACCTCAAACTTATGAAAATGTCAGAAAAGAAAATGTATGGGAAAAAAGTTTTGGTTACCGGGTCAGGAACCGGTATTGGAAGAGAGGTTGCTTTGGAATTTGCCCGGCAAGGCGCTACCGTAGTCCTGCATTATGCCCATAGTGCCGATGGGGCAGTATCGGCAGTGGAAGAAATCCGGTCGGCAGGAGGTAAAGGAATAGCAATAAAAGCAGATTTGAGCGATGTAAGCCAGGCTCAAAGACTCGCATTGGAAGCGATTGAATTTCTGGGGGGTATTGACGTGCTGGTCAATAATGCCGGTATCACCATGACCCTTGAATTTGAAAAGGTGACCCCGGAACAATTTGATTTGCTCTATAACGTCAACGTAAGAGGCCAGTTTTTTATAACGCAGTCAATATTGCCGGCAATGATTAAAAAGGGAAGAGGAGCGGTTATTAATCTTTCTTCCGTACATGGTATAAGTGCATGCAAAGGGCATTCAGTTTATGCCGGCACCAAAGGGGCCATCATTGCCTATTCACGTGAGCTTGCTGTTGAACTGGCCCCTCTGGGGATACGGGTCAATGTCATTGCCCCGGGGGCAGTACCCGTTGAGAACCATTTCAAGGCAGCCGGGGACATGGATCTTAGCGGGCTTGGGGAACTGATCCCATGCGGCTTTGCCGGCACACCCCTTGATATTGCCAAGGTTGCCGTGTTTCTTGCCTCAGACGATGCACGGTATATTATTGGCCAAACAATAGTCGTAGACGGGGGTACCACTTCCTGGATGTCTTTCAGCGAAGGTTACAGTGAAATTGGACTCCGCTTGGGGAAAGGGTATGTCCCGGGGCTATAAAGTAATAAACAAAAAAACATGAAAGGAAACACAAAACCGAAGGATTTTGACGGGAAGGTAGTGCTAGTGACTGGTGCCGGAAGCGGTATCGGAAAGGCTATTGCCAAAATGTTCGCTTTAGAAGGGGCATTTGTGATTGCCTGTGACATCGACCGGGTTAAGGTGAAAAATACAGAAGAAGAAATATTAAAATCAAACGGAAAGGCAACCTCAAAAGATTTTGACGTTTCGCAAGAATTTCAGATAAAGGGAGCAATTGCGCATATTAATAAAGAATATGGGGTCATTGATATTTTAATAAATGCTGCCGGCATTATTTTTTTAGGTAAGATAGAGGATATTTCCTCAGAGCAATGGGATAGGGTTTTAGATGTAAACCTTAAAGGTACTTTTCTTATGTCCAAAGCAGTCATACCAGGCATGAAGGAACGCAATAAAGGCTGTATTATCAATATCACTGCAGCTGCGGCAAAGACCGGCGGGATGAATGTGGGAGGGAATTATGTGGCTTCCAAAGGGGGTATATCTTCACTGACCATCCATTTGGCAAGACAGCTTGCGCCATTTGGAATCAGGGTAAATGCAATCAGTCCGGGTCCTGTCGATACGCCAATGCTTGGAAGCGATAGCGGAGGCGGAGACTATAATAATGAAATGTGCGAGAATATTGTAAAATCTGTACCCCTGGGAATGGGTTATCCGGAAGACATCGCTTACGGGGCACTTTTCCTCGCTGATGAGAAACGGGCAAGATATATCACAGGCGAGATACTGGATATTGACGGAGGCCTTTTTATGGATTGAAATTGACAGAATTAAAATTACAAAACTGAATATGATATGAGCGATAAATTACCAGATAAAAAGAGGGGACAAATGGCTGATAATAACAGCCTCTTGAGAATCTATGAACAGATGTTGAGGATCAGGCTTTTTGAACAAAAAGCGCAGGAGCTTTATGTACAGGGACTGGTCACCGGCTCAATGCATATTTATACAGGTCAGGAAGCAATCGCAGCGACAGCAGGGGAACTGCTGCGCGAAACCGACACCATAACCAGCACGCACAGGGGCCATGGACATTGTATTGCCAAAGGTGGTAAAACAGACAAGATGATGGCAGAACTCCTTGGAAGGAAGACCGGTTATTGCGGCGGCAAAGGGGGCAGTATGCATATGGCCGATTTTACCAGGGGTAATCTTGGTGCAAATGGTATGGTGGGCGGAGGGCTTGCCATATCAGTCGGTGCGGGGATAACAAATGCAATCATCAAAAAAAATGACAGTGTAACGGTATGCTTCTTTGGTGAGGGGGCAACGAATGAAGGCGTTTTCCACGAGTCGCTTAATTTAGCTGCTATATGGAAACTCCCTGTTATATTTCTTTGTGAAAATAATCTTTATCAGGTATTTACAAGCGTTGCGGAAAGTATGCCGGTAAAAGATGTAAGCATCAGGGCAATTTCTTACGGAATACCTGGAATTACCTGCGACGGGAATGATGTCCTTGAACTATATGATGTTTTGGATTCAGCAATTGAAAGGGCCAGAAATGGGCAGGGACCGACCCTGATTGAAGCTAAAACATACCGGTGGGAAGGTCACTATACTGGTGATGGCTACGCCAGAGGCGGTTACAGAAGTATTGAGGAAATTGATCTGTGGAAAGCGAAAGACCCCATCGCAAGGATGGCAAAATATATCATTGAAAGCGCCATTGCTGACAACGAATTGCTTGAAAAAATAGAGGCCGGATTAAAGGATGAAATAGAAAAAGCTGTCCATTTTGCAATGGAAAGTCCCTGGCCTGACGATGAAGATCTTTACAAAGATGTTTTTTACGAAAAGGAGGAAGTATAGAGATGACAGTAATTAAATATTCTCAGGCAATAAGGGATGCTATTGCAGAAGAAATGCGAATAGACCAAAATGTGTTCGTGATGGGTCAGGATGTAGAAACAATGGGTGGTGTTTTCGGCTGCACAAAAGGAATCCTTGAAGAGTTCGGACATGACCGGATTAGGAATACGCCGATTTCAGAAGCGGTTATAATCGGTGCAGGTGTCGGAGGCGCACTGACAGGTACCCGGATGCTGGTTGAGATGCAGTATGTTGATTTCATTCTCCACGCTATGGACCAGACAATTAACCAGGCAGCTAAAGTACGTTACATGACAGGCGGCAAAGCCACAGTCCCCCTGATTATTCGAGCCCAGCAGGGAAGCGGAAGAGGTAATGGAGCACAACATTCTCAGAACCTTGAAGCGTTGTTTTGCCATATGCCCGGATTAAAAGTAGTGATGCCTTCCACTCCTTATGACGCAAAAGGGTTATTAAAAACTGCTGTCAGAGATAATA
The DNA here is from genome assembly GCA_026391315.1 of Bacteroidia bacterium. Lineage (GTDB taxonomy): Bacteria > Bacteroidota > Bacteroidia > Bacteroidales > Prolixibacteraceae > CAINVV01. Next base: position 153,333 of record JAPLDT010000009.1, on the reverse strand, counting down.
ATCCTGTCCTGTTCTTTGAGCACAAGGTCCTCTACAACACGAAGGGTGAGGTGCCGGATACTGATTACACGATACCCTTTGGAAAAGCCGATATCAAACGCTCTGGTAAAGATGTGACTGTGATTGCGACTTCCTGGATGGTACTAAAGGCGTTGGAAGCAGCAGAAATTCTCGAAAAACAGGGCATTGATGCAGAAATAATCGATCCCAGAACACTGGTTCCATTGGATAAGGAAACGATTATAAATTCCGTTAAGAAAACGGGCAGGGCAGTAATTGTCCATGAAGCCCATGAGGTATGCGGCATCGGGGCGGAGATAGCATTTATCATCATGGAGCTTGCGATTGACTGGCTAGATGCACCTATAAAGCGGGTGACCTCTGCCCAGGCGCCTATACCATACAGCAGTAAACTGGAGAAATTGACGATCCCTTCTGTGGATAGAATCATAGATGCGGTAAAGGAGGTAATGTATATAAAATAGGAGCATGCTTAAAAAAATTATATGGACATTTTTGACATAAACAAACTCCCGTACTCCGAGTTTGGCAGTCTAATCAAAAGAAAGGTCAGGCTTGTAATTTCTCCTGAAACAACAGGTGAAGAGAAGGTGGCTATTGTGCATGTAAATATTCCTCCGGGAGGTATCTCTGACGGACATTTACACCGTGAAAGTGATGAATATATTCTTTTTGATAAGGAAGTCTTGTTCATGCAGTTAAAGGGGTAGTGCATGAATGTATAAATACAAGTAACAGTAAAGATCTTAATCTTACCTGTGTGTTTGTACCTCCTTTTGAACCATACGGTTCTTATCCTGAACTTATTAAAAGAACAAAGGATTTCTTGAAGGATAAAGGCACAAATGAATAACCGAATAACATAACAACTTAAATAAAAATGGCGATAGCAGTAATAATGCCAAAGCAAGGCCAAACAGTAGAGACTTGCATTATAACCAAATGGTTTAAAAATAATGGGGATAGTGTTTCTGTCGGTGATCTTTTGTTTTCCTACGAAACGGATAAGGCTGCTTTTGACTTCGAATCACCAGCCGATGGGATACTGCTGGATCAGTTTTTTGTTGAGGGTGCCGAAGTGCCTATTCTGACCAATGTTGCAGTAATAGGCGAAATCGGGGAAGCGACAGCCTCTTTTAATCCTCATCGGACAGTTTCTGTAGCCTCTAATCCTCTTAATAATCAACCTTCTGCAGAAATTCAGGATCTGAAAATCGTTCAGAATGCCCCTGATTCCAAAATCAGGATATCTCCCAAGGCAAAACGTATTGCCGGAGAGAGCGGGCTTAGTTATCATAATTTACACGGATCAGGACCCGAAGGCAGGATTATCACCAGAGATATTGAAAAAATTTTATCCGATGCTGCACGCAGTGCAAAAACTGTTCAAACAATGGGAGTTGAATACACTGAACAACCATTGAGTAATGTACGAAAACTTATTGCAAAGGCAATGTATTCCTCTTTGCAGAACTCCGCACAACTGACACATCACATGAGTGCTGATGTTCGCCGCCTTCTTGAGGCGAGACAAAAGATCAAAAACGAAATTTCCGCTGGTAAAAACCAACAGGATATCACCTTGAATGACATGATTTGCTGGTGTGTGATAAGGGCGCTTGAGAAATTTCCGGAGGCTAACGGCCATTTTCTTGATGACCGTATCAAAACTTTCCACAAGGTACACCTCGGTATTGCAGTTGATACACCCCGGGGATTGATGGTTCCTGCTGTAAAAAATGCCAGCGATATGGATTTGGAGAAATTATCAAAGGAACTGAAAGTCGTCGCAGTGGACTGCAGAAAAGGAAGTATCAGTCCCGAACTGCTTCAAAGCACAGCTGCCACTTTCACGATCTCAAATTTAGGGAACTATGGAGTTGAAATGTTCACCCCCATTATCAATCTTCCACAAACTGGAATTCTGGGCGTATGTGCGATTATCAATCGTCCTGCTGACATGGGTAATAACCTGTTCGGTTTCGTCCCGTATATCGGATTATCCCTTACCTACGATCACAGGGCAATTGATGGGGGTCCGGCCACATTATTTCTGAAAGAGATCAGGAACCAAATTGAGATTTTTAGTTACTGATGCTAATTAAGCGTTGAAAAAAGATTGAGTTAAAGGTTTAAAAACAACGTTATTAAGAGATTTTGAGTAATTATAATAGGATGTAATAAAAATGAGAGTTGATTTAAAAAATAAGGTAGTAATTATCACTGGAGCAACATCCGGTATTGGACGTGGTATGGCGTTCATCTTTGCTGATAACGGAGCGACAGTAGTGATAAACGGTATAGATGAGGAGGGAGGAAACAAGGTTGTGGAGGAAATCAGGTCCACGGGAGAAAAAGCAATCTTTATTAAAGCCAATGTGGGCGATGCAAATGAAGCTCAGGCATTGGCAGACAAGACTATTGAAGAATTCGGTAAGATTGATATCCTTATTAACAATGCCGGAATAAATATTGGTTTGAAGGACCGGGGGCCAATCCATGAATTTCCTGATGAAATGTGGAAAAAGATCATAAATGTTGACCTTGACGGCGTCTACTATTGCAGCAAAGCAGTACTTCCTAATATGATTAAAAATGGTTACGGAAAAATAATCAACATCAGTTCAATCGTAGGAGTGGTTCCAATGAGAAATCAATGTGCCTTCGCCGCAGCAAAAGCAGGAGTTATACACCTTACAAAAGCAATGGCAATTGAATTGGCCTCGTTTGGAGTAAATGTGAATGTTATTTGTCCAGGTTCTATTCAAGGGACCATAATGATAGAATCCGGAATGTACGCTGACAACAGGTTTGAAAGTATCATGTCGCATATTCCTATGAAAAAACCCGGAACACCACAGGACATAGGTTATGCAGCTCTTTATCTTGCATCAGATGAGGCGAGCTATGTAACTGGCGCTGTGCACATTGTAGACGGGGGCTGGACCAGCGGATTCGGAAGGGATTGGTAAAAGGGAGATCCTATTTTTTAAAATATCAATTGAACAAAAATAGAGATATAATATGGGAAAAGGTAAAGTAATAAATTCATGGGAGGTAAAGTCTTTTGTTGTTGACAGTACCTATTCTTCAAAGATGCTTATGGATAATATTGTTGCAGGAGGGAAGTCCATCCACATCAATGAAGGTACTTTAAAAGCAGGATGCAGTACACCAGGCGGAACACATCCTGTAACAGAAATTTACTACGTAGTAATGGGTGAGGCAGTCCTTCATCTTGGGGAGGAACTAATCGACATCAGACCTGGCAGCGTAGTGTATATACCGGCAGACGTTTTCCACGCACTTGATAATAAGAGCCAGACTGAAGACTTTGTATTATTAACCTTCTGGGAAGATGCGAATGATAATGAACTATATCATTCGCGAATAAAAGCGTGGGGAAAATCTTTTAAAACAATTAACGAAGATTAGCATAAATAAAAAAAATGGAAATAATTATCGGATTAATTTTTGTCACACTTGCCGGGTTTGGCACAGGTGCAGCTGCCTGGCCTATGAAGATCATTAAAAACATTCACTTTGAGCAATATGTGTTTTATAATATTCTTTTTGGCATTGTGATATATCCATGGATCATCGTTTTATTAAATGTTCCGGATCCCATTCTTTTAATTAAAACGGTTGGGTTTAAACCGTTACTTATCTCCAATCTGTTAACAATGGCCTGGGGTGTAGCAAATTTATTGTATATGATTTGCGTTATTAGAATAGGGGCAGCACTCACAGGAGCTATTTTGTCTGCACTTGGAATGTCAATCGGAGTTATTGTGCCACTTGTACTAAAAGGTAGCGGACTATTTATCAATGCTCCAAACCTGATTTCGGTACCAGGTATTATCATTCTGATTGGGTTATTTGTAATCATTGTTGGGGTGACATTGGTAAGTATTGCAGGATTTGGCCGGGAAAAGATATTAGGTAGTCAAAGTAAGCAGATAAAAAAAGAACAAGCATCAGGAAATTTCCGGCAAGGATTACTACTGGTAATAGTCGCTGGAATTCTCTCTTGCGGTCTGGGACTCGCGTTTGTTTATAGTCAGGGGCCAATTATTGAGGCTGTAAAGCAACAGGGTGCCGGTGAGATAACAGCAAATTTTACTGTTTGGGCATTGGTTAGTTTGGGGGGTGTTTTAATTAACCTCATGTATGCTGCCTTTATGATGACAAAGAAAAAGACATGGAATCTGCTTTTCGCCCGAAAGGATGAATTTTTATACGGAGCCATAATAGGTATTCAATTTATTGTTTCAAGTTACTGGGTATTCTTGGCGCATCTGTTGGTTATGGAATCCAACAGTCAATGCAGGTTGTTGGTAACCAGGTTGTAGGATTTGTGAGCGGAGAATGGAAAGGAGTAAAAGGCAAGCCAAGAAAAATGATGTATCTCGCTTTGTGCGTTATACTGATTGCCGTGATTATCCTCGCATATAGTAATACAACTGTGTAACAGATACTTATTTTAAATTTTAAATTAATAAAATGGTATTTTCAGAATTTGAAAAAAAGGTAGTTCTTATTACAGGAGCTGCAGGAGGCATTGGAAGAGCACTTTGTGATAAGTTTTCAGAATACAATGCAATTGTATATCAGACAGATATTACAAAAATTAACCATCCAAATTTTATTCAGGGAGACATCTCAGATCAGGAATTCATCAATTATCTTGTTAATCAAATAATTGAGAAAGAAAGTAGAATTGACATCCTGGTCAACAATGCAGGGATTTGTCCAAGAACAGCCTTATTAGACATCACTTATGATGAATGGAGAAAAGTAATGGATGTAAATTTGACTTCCACATTTTATTTAAGTCAGGCTGTATTTAAGATAATGATCAAAAACAGATCCGGTGCAATCGTTAATCTTGCTTCAGTGGCAGGACAGGTTGGTGGAATTACTGTTGGAGCCCATTACAGCGCCAGCAAGGCTGGCATAGAATGTCTCACGAAATCGTTTGCTAAAAGTGGCGCTCAATATGGAATCCGGGTTAACGCAGTTGCACCCGGAGTAATAGATACAGCAATTCACAAAGAGTCAACGCCTGAGCAAATAAGACAATATATACAATCAATTCCATTGGGAAGAATGGGTACTCCCGAAGAAGTTGCAAATATTATTTTGGTTTTGGCATCGGATTTAGCTTCTTATTTAACGGGGATTACAATTGGTATTAACGGGGGCCAGAGAATGTAATATTTATGATTATTAGGCTGATTAATAATATTTTATAAAATTATTAAAATGATATTTTTTTCTGAAGGGGCCGCGCATCTGACGATAGACAGAGATCATATATCAGAGATGATTGATACAATGCTGGAGAAGCTTGGAAATTTAGGCAGGGTATTGATACTTCCTCCTGATTTCACCCGTTACCATTCGTATGCAGGCGAAATAACAGTCATGTTATATAATAAATTAAAGAACAGCTCCTATATTGAGATTATGCCAACTCTTGGGACTCATATTCCTCTTTCAGACAACGAATTAAACACGATGTATCAGGGAATACCACATGAAATTTTCAAACGACATGATTGGAAGAACGATATCATCAGAATTGGAACAATTCCCTCTGAAATTATTAAAGGGTTTACAGGGGGACTAGTTGATTTTCCTGTTCATTGTGAGGTTAATAAAACATTGGTTGAAGGCAAGTGGGATCAGATTATATCTGTTGGTCAATTAGTTCCGCATGAGCTGGTTGGAATTGCCAACTTTAACAAGAACATATTTATAGGTGTTGGAGGGAAAGACATAATTGACAAAACCCACTTTATCGGGGCTCTGTATGGTCTGGAAAAAATGATGGGACATATTAGCTCGCCTGTGAGAAAAGTGTTGAATTATATGGGGGATAATTTTACCAATCAATTACCAATCTCATATATATTGACTGTTAGAGGTGTTGATAAGGATGAACAAATAGTTACTAGGGGAATATTTGCCGGGAATGATGAAGAATGCTATCTCCGGGGGGCTGCATTGTGTCAGGAGGTTAACATAAAATTGCAAAAAAAAGAGTATAAAAAAGTAATAGCATACCTTGAGCCGGATGAGTTTAAGTCAACATGGGTTGGGAACAAAGCGATATTCAGAACCAGAATGGTTGTTGCCGATGGCGGTGAATTAATTATTCTTTGTCCTGGTATCAATACTTTTGGAGAAGATCCTGTGAATGACCAGATTATTCGGAAATATGGATATCAAACCACTGAAAAATTGCTTCAGTCAATCGATGAGAATACTGATTTAGCCAATAACCTGACACCTGTTTCACACCTTATTATCAGCTCACCTGAAAAAAGATTTAAAGTAATCTACGGAGTAAAAAAATTATCACAAAAAGACATTGAATCAGTTAACTGCAATTTTGCCGATTATGATGAAATGGTAAAAAGATATAATCCATCTACACTAAAAGATGGAGAAAATATTTTGCCAGACGGAGAAGAAATTTTTTATGTATCAAACCCGGCTCAAGGGTTATGGGCTGAAATAAATAGATTTAAACAAAATGATTGAAGGTCTTGAACATGTAGGACTTAGTGTTTCAAATCTGGATAAATCGATTGATTTTTATTGTAAAAATTTACAATGTGAAGTCATTCGGATTATCGAAGCGAATACAAATCCTCTTTTAGGAAAAGTTGTAGGTATGCCTGGCTGTGTTGCCCGAATAGCGCATTTGAGATCAGGGCCGAATATGCTTGAACTTTTTGAATACACTGCACCAAATGGGAAAAAAATACCGAAGGACTTTAGACAAGCTGATAATGGGTTTGTTCATGCCGGTTTTCGATCGTCAGATGTCAGAAATGATTATTCAAAGTTGAAAAATGAAGGTGTTGTTTTTATTAGCGAACCGGTAGAATTCAGAAAAGATGTCTGGATCTGTTATTTCTATGGACCGGATCATGAAGTTTGCGAGTTAAGAGAGAGTTAAATTTACTATATAAGAGAGGATTTATGAAAAAATTCGAAATGAATTATGATTTTAAAGGATACAAATGGGAAAGTGAAATAATAGACCTGAAATCGATAGACAAAATAAAATTGGCACGAATTCTTTTTGATGTATTCGTGATCAATGAATTTGAAACAGAGTTACTAAAATTAAAAAATGATGATTGCATTTGGGGACCAGTTCATACCAGTATTGGACAAGAGGCAATAGCGGCTGCAAGTGTCGCAGCATTAAAAACTTCGGATAAATTTTTTGGAACACATCGTTCCCACCATCAGTTTTTATCAAAAGTATTACAATATTACGTACCGGAAACCTGGAATCCCATCCTGGATGAATTACCGAATGATGCGGAGACAGTTGTCAGAAAAACACTTGCAGAGATTATGGGGCTAGCCGATGGTTACTGTGGAGGGAGAGGTGGTTCGATGCATTTGCGTGATAAAAATGCTGGATTTTTGGGTTCAAATGCTATTGTTGCAGGAGGAATACCACTTGCAACAGGGGCTGCATTCATGGAAAAATATTACAATACAGGTAATGTAGTGGTCTGTTTTTTCGGGGATGGAGCCATCAATCAGGGAGCATTTCATGAAGCTTGTAATCTCGCCGGACTTTGGAAATTGCCGATCATTTTTTTCCTTGAAAACAATGAATACGCAGTTGCCACAAAAATTGAAGATTCGTGTGCTGTATCAGAATTATCCGTTCGTGCATCTTCCTATGGCATGGATGCGCACATTGTAGATGGTAATGACGTATTTGCAATATACCAGCTAATGAACTCTGTTAGCAACGATATCAGAAAAAATAGCCGACCTTGTTTTGTTGAAGCTAAATGCTATAGACGCTTTCATCATGCTGGAGATCTGCCAGGCAGCGCTTTTAAATATCGGTCGAAAGAAGAAGAAGATAACTGGATTAAAAAAGAGGTAATACTGAATTTGCCTGCTAATCTGATAAAGAATGGCATTTTTTCAAGGAAGGAAACTGAGCACGTAAAAGACATGGCATTCCAGGCAGTTAAGAATGCTGTAGGTTTTTACACTGAAGGGAGTGAAAAGAAAATAGTCAAAGCCGGGATGTTTCCTCCCCCTGAATCTGCATCGATTGGAGTTAAAAGCGATGGCAGTGAGTTCAAACACATAAAATTCAGTGAAAGAGAAAATTATACTACTCTGAAAGAGCAGAAATATTCTGATTCTATCTCTTCTGCAACGGGCCGATGGCTTGAAAAAGATGAAGGAACATTTGTTTTGGGAGAAGAAGTTGCAAATTTTGGGGGAGGCGCTTACGGTGCAACCAAAGGATTACCGGAAAAATACCCATCCAGGGTCCTGAATACACCTATTTCTGAAGCTGGTTTTACAGGATTGGGTCTGGGAGCTGCAATGTCAGGGATGCGGCCAGTGATCGAAATAATGTTCCCGGATTTTTCACTGGTAGCAGCCGATCAAATTTTTAACCAGATTGCAAAAGCCAGACATATGTATGGCAATACAACTGACATACCTTTGGTTTTAAGAATCCGCATTGCTGTCGGCTGCGGTTATGGCGGTCAACATTCCATGGATCCGGTTGGATTATATGCCCTGTTTAGCGGTTGGCGCATTGTTGCTCCATCCAATGCGTTTGACTATATCGGTTTATTTAATACTGCCATGCAATCGAACGATCCTGTAGTAATTATCGAACACCATCAGTTATATCCACTAAAATTTCCTGTGCCGGAAAATGAACTTGATTATTTTATACCTTTTGGCAAAGCGAGAATAGTTTCAACAGGCAAAGATGTGACGCTAGTAACATACGGAGTAATGGCCTATCGGTGTGAACAATTAATTTCGAATTTTAAAGAAAAGGGAATTTCAGTCGAAATCATAGATTTGCGTACCATTGATTTACCCGGACTCGATTTTGAAACTGTTGGCGAATCCCTGAAAAAAACCGGTGTGGCAATAGTGGTTGAAGAAGCTCCTGCAAACCATTCTATTGGATCAAAAATCGCTGCTGAACTTACAGAAAAGTACTTTGATTATCTTGATAGTCCTGTAATGCGTTTAACTTCTTTGGATGTTCCCAATTCAGTTTCCAAAGTGTTGGAAAAAGCGGCGATGATTGATGATGAGACCATTATTAGAAATACGGTTTTGGCCGCAAAGCGACAATGGAAATAGATATTTCCAATCAATAAAAAATGATGATCTGCCAATATTTTTTTGGTATAACAAACAAAGAGATGAACGAATCAAAGACTTTCAAAAATTACATCAATGGACAATGGCTTGATGCCAGTACACATGATACATTTGAACAAAGAAATCCTTCCAGGTTATCTGAAGTAACGGGATTATTTCCACTTTCATCAAAAGAAGATACCAGGCTTGCAATTGAAGCTGCTCAATCTGCATTTACAGAGTGGAAGATCCTTTCCCCTTTTGCCAGGGCAAAATATCTCAAGAAAGTTCTTGCCTTAATGATCGAAAGAAGAGAGGATATCGCCCAAATCATTACCCTGGAAAACGGGAAAATAGTATCTGATTCATTGGGTGAGATTGATTCAGCTATTGCTGAAATGGAATTTCAAATAAATGAAGGATTACGCCTGTTCGGAGAGACAGTTCCGGTTAGCATTGATGGGGTATTCGCCTACACGGTAAAAGAACCATTGGGGGTAGTAAGTGTCATAAGTCCCTGGAATTTTCCTTTTAATGTTCCGGTCCGAAAGATTATACCGGCTTTAATGGCCGGTAATACCTGTGTTTTTAAACCTGCCAGTTTGACACCTCAAACCGGTTATATGTTTACAAAATTATTTGATGAAGGAGGTATCCCTGCAGGTGTATTAAATATGATTACAGGCTTGGGTAGTGTAGTAGGCAATATCCTGGTTACAGACCCCAGAATAAAGGCCATTTCATTTACCGGATCGACAGAAGTAGGAATGGGAATTCATCAGAAGGCCTCTGTTAATGCTACACGTACGCAACTTGAACTGGGAGGGAAAAATGCCACGGTTATTTTAGAAGATGCAGATATCGATTTGGCTGTAAAAGCGGTTACAAGAGCAGCATTTGCCTGTTCCGGACAATGGTGTACTTCTACAAGCCGGGCTATCGTAGTTAAAAAAGTGGCACAAGAATTTATCGAGAAGCTTGTTAAAGCGACAAACGCAATAATAGTTGGAGATGGTTTCGATCAGAATGCAGGTATGGGTCCTGTTTGTGGTACTGACCAGTTTGAAAACATTAAGAAGTATATTGAATCTGGCAAAAAGGAAGGGGCAATCCTTTTAGCAGGAGGGAATGAAGTTCGAAATAACCATTTAAAAGAGGGTTGTTTTATTGAACCTACCATATTTGTCGGTGTGAAACCTGACATGAAAATAGCACAGGAAGAAATTTTTGGACCGGTACTATCAGTTATTACCGTTGAGAATTTTGAAGAAGCAATAAAAGTTTCCAACGACATAGTTTTTGGATTAAGCTCATCCATATTCACAAATAATCTTAAACATGCCATGACTTTTGTTCAACAAACAGAAGTGGGATTTACCCATGTGAATTTGATGACTTCATTAAAAGAACCTCAGCTTCCATTTGGTGGGATTAAAGAATCGGGGGTGGGTATGCCTGAAGCAGGAAAAACGGGTATTGAATTCTTTATAAAATATAAAACAGTCTACATGAAATATTCTTAAACTCTACTTTCCTTTTTCATCATCATTAGAAATAGTGAGCAGGAAAGCTGGAAAACAGACAAAAGGATGATAATAAAGCATACGAGTTACCTGGTTAAAAACAAATTATTATGAAACTAAAGAACAAAGTTGCAATTATTACAGGTTCTGCAAAAGGTATTGGTAAGGGATGTGCCCTCGTATTTGCTAAAGAAGGTGCAAAAGTCGTCATTGTAGATTTAGACGAGAAATCAGGTGAACAAACTGTCAAAGAGATATCCGAAAGAAATGGTACATCCATTTTTGTTAAAACTGATCTGACGAAAGTAGCCGATGTTCAATCTATGATTTCTACTGTTATCAATACTTATGGCCAAATCGATATTATGTTTAATAATGCAGGCTATCACATTTCAAAAAATGTTGAAGTAACCTCAGAAGACGAATGGGATTTTATCCTTAATACCAATTTAAAAAGTGTTTTTTTGTGTAGCAAATATTCAATTCCGCACCTCAGAAAAACCAAAGGTTGTATCATCAATATGAGTTCAATGGTAGGGCTGATCGGACAATCCAATGCTGGAGCATATTCTGCGTCCAAAGGTGGAATAGTCGCTTTGACAAAAGGTATGTCATTAGATTTTGCAAAGGATGGAATAAGGGTAAATTGTATATGTCCGGGGTGGGTAAATACTCCTTTGGTGGAGGATTGGTTTAGTCAGCAAAAGGATCCTCAAAAGGCAAAAGAATACATTTATAGTGTACATCCCCTTAATAGGATTGCGTCTTCCGAAGAGATTGGGAATGCTGCTGCATTTTTAGCTTCATCCGAAGCATCATTTATTACGGGGGTAGCACTGCCAGTGGATGGAGCGGTTAGTCTGGGTTACTAAATTTAAACTAAGAACAAAATGAAATTATCCGAAAAAATAAAAGAGATAAAGGTCAAACAAAGCGAAATAGCTCTTTTTTATCTTGCACAGGCCGGATTTTGTATTAAGTCTGCCAACAATAAAATAATAGTTATTGACGCATACTTGTCTGACGCTGCAGAACGATTATTCGGTTTTAAAAGAATGATTCCTTCAGTGATAAAGCCTGAAGAAATTGATGCAGATTTTTATCTGTCAACTCATTCACATGTTGACCATCTCGATCCGGATGCGATACCTGCAATTGTAAAGAACCCAAAAACATTCTTTGTAGGATCAATGGATTGTGAAGAATTGTATCAACAAAACAATATATCAAAAAATAGTTATTGTGTTTTAAAATCAGAGGAAGAATGGAAGGGAAACGGAATAAAAATAAAAGCTATTTACGCTGATCATGGAGATCTGGCGCCTACTGCTATTGGCATGTTGATTGATATTGATGGATTTAAAATATATCATTCAGGGGATACCTGTTTCGCACCTGATAAAATAAAAGCATCATTAAATACAGATGTTGATATTATGATAGCGCCAATTAATGGTCAATACGGAAATCTAAATGCGTCTGAAATGTGTCAGCTCGCAAAACTATTAACTCCTAAAGTAGTAATTGCCACCCATTTCTGGATGTTTATTGAGCATGTCGGCGAAGGAGGAGTTGGAGATCCTTCAACTTTTTTAAAAGAATCGGAACATCTCTCTCAAAATATTAGAGCGATGGTCATGGCGCCGGGAGAACTTTTTATCTATTCAAAATAAAATCATAATGATAGATTATCCAATCGTTGATACCCATTTACATCTTTGGGATACTAAAAAGTTTAGCTATCCATGGTTGGATGAAATTCCGGCTCTAAACAGGCCATTTTCTTTGAACGACTATAACAGGGCATGTGGAAGTGTCAAAGTCGGAAAAATGGTTTTCATGCAGTGTGAATGCCTTCCTTCACAGTATATGCAGGAGGTCGGGTGGATAACTGAACTATCCAAAACAGATGACAGAATAAGTGGAATTGTATCCTGGGCGCCTTTGGAGAAAGGAGAAAGAGTCAGGCCTGAAATAGAAATGTTAAAAGGGAACAGTTTGGTGAAAGGTTTGCGCCGAATCATTCAGGGTGAGCCTGATCTGGAATTTTGTCTTGGTTCTGACTTTATTCGGGGTGTTAATATGCTGGCCGAATATGATTTGACATTTGATATTTGTATATCCTATCTGCACAACAAAAATGTTATAAAATTCATTGATCAATGTCCGGATGTTCATATGATCCTGGATCACATCGGCAAACCAAATATTAAGGACAGGGTTATGAATCCCTGGTTTGATGAAATAACAGAAATATCAAAATTCCCTAATGTTTATTGTAAATTATCAAGTTTGGCTACAGAAGCTGATCATTTGAACTGGACCATTGATGATATTCGTCCTTATGTTGATCATTTAGTTGAATGCTTTGGTTTTGAGCGTCTTGTATTTGCAACCGACTGGCCGGTTTCATCGCTGGCAGCTAGTATTCCAATGTGTGTAAATACATTGGTTACAATTCTTAAGGGATGTTCACAAGCAGAATTGGACAGGGTTTTTACCCGTAATGCTTTGGATTTTTATCATATCTGATCATTGGTTTACAATAGAAATGTCATTATTAATCTACTAACTATATAACGCATGAATAACTTTATTTTGTCCATTTTCTTAATAATACTTGCAGGTTTTTTTCAGGGTACATTTGGGTTGGGTATGAAAAAGTTTACTCCTGCATGGGAATCCTATTGGTTGATTTTCTCAATTTTCGGTTTGACTGTTATTCCGTTCATCTGGGCAAGAATTCTGGTCCCGGATGTATTTGGAGCCATCAGTGTGTTATCAGCCGGAACTATTTTTTACTCATTTTTATTTGGGGCAATGTGGGGAATAAGTGCAATATTATTTGGTTTAGCCATTAATTATGTTGGGGTATCTTTATCTTTCGGAATATGTATGAGTACAGGGGCATTAGTCGGTTCACTACTGCCATTGTTTCAGATCGAAGATTTTAATAACAAACCATCCTTTCTGTATATTATTTTGGGTTTATTAATTATGACAATTGGAGTTATTGTCATAACATATGCAGGAAATTTGCGAAATAAACTGCAAACTTCAGAGGATAGTGTAAAATCAGGTATAAAAAAGGGAATATTCTTTAAACTTGGAATTCTATTTTCAATAGCTGCCGGAATAGGTGCTGCACTGCAAAATGTTAGTTATACAAGCGCCGCACCTGCTATCAATGCTGCTGTTCTACAAGGGGTAAAACCGCAAAATGCTAGTTTAGTCGCTTGGATTGTTGTACTTTTTGGGGGATTTATTCCAAATTTTACCTATTCGGTATACTTACTGACAAAAAATAAATCCTGGAATGTATTAATCACAAAAAAACCGGCAAGGATATATATTCTGGGTATAATTACTGCATTTTGTTGGTTTGCAGCATTGGGCGTTTATGGTCAAAGTGCTGCAATTATGGGCGAAATGGGTCCTGTAATTTGCTGGACAATGTTTTTTGCAATTTCTCTTATTTTTAGCAGTTTCTGGGGCATCCGTGCAGGTGAATGGAAGGGCACAAAATTGGCTTATAAAGTGTTGATTTCCGGCAACATTATATTGATTATTTCGTGGATAATTCTTGGATATGCTAATACTTTAATGTAAAAATTCATGAAATATTCAATTCTAATCCTAATCTTATCGGGCTTTATAATAAATTCCACGGGAATAGTTTTTGCAAGATGTTCTGAACTTTCACCAGTGGAACAAAAGGGCTTCAAAACGGCAAAGATTCAGTTGTTCAATGGCAAGAATCTTGATGGTTGGTACACATTCCTGAAAAAGGAAGGGCGGAACAATGATCCCAATAAGGTATTTACAGTAAAGAATGGTCTGATACGAAGGTAAGATACCTGAAATACCGTCAATAGGAAAATAAATCAACTTAATCAACTCATTATCCAGTGCCATCAGACAAATTTATTTTGCTTCCAAATGACTGATTTCGACAGTATATTCCGAAAATATCATCATCCTCTTTTTCTCTATACTCTAAAATTCATTGAGGATGAGAATGAGGCACTTGATCTTGTTCAGGATATTTTTATTACCGTGTGGAAGAAGGGTATTTTTTGGGATAATGTGGAGCAGATCAAAGCTTATTTGTTTGTATCAGTTAAAAACAGCTGCTTCAATTACCTTAATCATCAGAAAGTTGTCAGTAAATTTAAACATTATGAGGCTCAGCAACTAAAAGAAATAGAAGCTGCCCACTATGCGTCGGGTGAAATATCCTTAATTGAGCAAGAAGAGGTAAAACTCATTGAAGATGTTGTTGCTTCGATGCCTGATATTTACAAAGAAGTGATCGTCTTAAGTCGGTTTGAAGGACTAAAAAACAGTGAAATTGCCAAAAAGCTCAATATTCCGCTTCGTACTGTAGAAACCCGTATTTTCAGAGCGCTTCTCATCCTTAAAGAAAAGGTCTGCAAAAAATCATTTTTTATTCAAACGTAGTCTTCTGAGATTCATTCTTCCCTGAACAAATGGTAGAACAATCTCCAGACATACCGGTACAAAGAAAATCACCTCAAACTTGGTTAATTTGCCAACTATAAAACCTCGTTTCAAAAGAGGAATATGGCAATTTTGAATTGGTTTGTGATTGGAAGATGATCGACGCTGGTGGTAACAGTGGTGTGAAATATTTCGTCAAAGAGGGCAACAATGATGCGCTAGGAATCGAGTATCAGATTCTGGATGATGCAGGACACCCCTGGATGAAAGACGGCAGGATGAAACCGAACGATTTCCATACCGTTGGCGCCATCTATGAATTGTATCCGACCTCTGCCAATAAAGTGACAAAACCGGTTGGAGAGTGGAATTCCAGCCGTATCCTCTGCTCTGGCAAACACGTTGAGCATTGGTTGAATGGGGTGAAAGTCGCTGAATGTGAGCGCGGCAGTGACGATTTTAATACACGTATTGCCGCAAGTAAATTCAAGGATATTCCAAATTTCGGACTTCACGAAAAGGGATTGATCCTATTGCAGGATCACGGTAGTGTTGTTTGGTTCAGGAATATAAAGATCAAGAAAATGTGAAAATGTGAAAATGTGAAAATTACGCCGCGCTTAAAAGTTGAACATATTATTTAATGCTATTAAACTTGTACACAAGGGACTTTCACAAATGCCCCATTTTCACATTTTCATTTTCCTTCAATCCATTTGATAATCCTCGCTTCATCAGGAAGTTCCTTTGGAAATGCAACATCTGCCAGCTGACCATTCTCGTTAATCAGAAACTTTTGAAAATTCCATTGCACAGGGGCGTCAATGACTCCATTCTGCGCTTTGCTGGTCAGCCAGGTATAAAGCGGGTCAATGTCAGCGCCTTTGACCGAAATTTTCGACATCATAGGGAAAGTGACACCATAATTTTTGGTGCAGAAAGTCTTAATCTCCGCATTGGTGCCGGGTTCCTGTGAGGCAAAATTATTGGCAGGAAAACCAATGATAACGAAATTCTGGTCTTTGTATTTTTCGTAAAGCTTCTCAAGCATAGCATACTGAGGTGTCAATCCGCATTTGGAGGCGGTATTGACCACCATAATTTTCTTACCTTTCAGTGAGGATAAATCGAAATTTTGGCCGTCCAGCGTGGTGGCCTTGAAATTGTACAAAACCTTGTTTTGTGCAGATAAACCGGCTACTGATAGTAGCATGGCAAGTGCGATAAATATCTTTTTCATTTTTATTATAATTAAAATTGGAATGATATCAATTTTATACGATTAATCTGAAATGTTGTTTCTATTACTTAAATTTCATATTGTCCCGCCATTCCGTCCGAAATTAACTATCAGCAATTTTTTGCAGGCTACCGCGGACGGCTGCTGATCATTCATTCACATTCCCGGGATTCCGCAAGCTCCATCCCGGGCTACAAAATTGGTCGTCCCTGACGGGACTGCACACCTCCCGTTAGATTTTACCATCTCATCAATTTTTTCAAGATCTTTCGCGTCGTTCGAACCCATCTACTTTTCATCCCTGCCTCCTTTTGCCCGGAGGGCATCAATGTCAATAGAAAACCAAATAGTGGGGAATGCGGTTTCCCCGTATGGGGATTAACAATAACCAATTTTTATTCTTCCGCAATCATATTTTCATCTTTATCAACTGTTTATCCCCTACTGGGGAAAATTGATCTCCAGAGATTCTCTTTCTATTGACATTGATGCCCTCCGGGCAATTCACAGTCATTTCAGTCTCTCCGTTATTCCTTCCGCCCCTCCGTCATCTCATTTTCACATCTCCCCGTTTCAATTCCCATCACCCCTCGACTTCGCTCGGGGACCCGATTCGCTTCCACCTTTACCCTTCGACTACGCTCAGGGACTGGTGCTTGACTTTTCCCAGTCGTCCAAGTCGTCCCCTCATCTCATTTTCACATCTTCACATTTCCCAATTTTCACATTCCTTTTGGTTGATAACTTCTTCCTTCCTCCGGTTGGGAACTTCCATTTTTCTCTTATTTTTGGAGTTCGTTAAGTGAAAAGATTGCATGGAACATTACATCGTATCAGCCCGCAAATATCGCCCCGATACCTTCACAACAGTGGTGGGTCAACCCTCCATTACCTCTACACTGAAGAATGCAATCAGGAGCAACCATCTGGCCCATGCCTACCTGTTTTGCGGTCCGAGGGGAGTGGGAAAGACAACCTCTGCCCGAATTTTTGCCAAGACAATCAACTGTCTGAATCTGACTGCTGATACTGAGCCATGCCAACAGTGTGAATCATGCATCTCTTTCGGTGAAAACCGCTCTTACAACATCCACGAGTTAGATGCTGCCTCCAACAATTCGGTAGAAGACATTCGCTCTCTTGTTGACAAAGTAAGGATACCACCTCAAATTGGAAAGTACAGCGTTTACATCATCGATGAGGTTCACATGCTCTCCTCCCAGGCATTCAATGCGTTCCTGAAAACGCTCGAAGAACCGCCGGCGCATGCCATCTTTATTCTTGCAACGACCGAGAAACAGAAAATCATCCCAACTATCCTCTCCAGGTGTCAGATCTATGATTTTAACCGGATCAGTATCACCGACATTGAGAAACATCTGCTGGAAGTGGCCGGGAAAGAGAAGGTAATCATTGAGGCCGAAGCGCTGAACGTCATCGCCCAGAAAGCTGATGGCGCCATGCGGGATGCGCTTTCTATCTTCGATCAGGTAGTAAGTTTTTGTGGAGACACTGTCACTTACCAGGATACGATTGCCAATCTGAACGTGCTCGACTACGATTACTACTTCAAATTGACAGAAGGATTTATCAAAGGGGATGTTTCCGGCAATCTGATGATATTTAATGAGATATTGTCCAAAGGATTTAATGCCCACCATTTTATTATTGGTTTGTCCCAGCACTTCCGTGATCTGCTGATTAGCCGGGATGCGGTTACGTTACCATTGCTGGAAGTAGGGGGGGAGATCAAGGAGCGCTACAGAAAACAGGCATCCCAATGTTCCGAAGATTTTTTAACCGCCGCACTGATCCTGGCCTCTGATTGTGACATTCAGTACAAAAGTTCGTCCAACCAACGTTTTCTCGTTGAATTGGCTCTAATCAGAAGTGCGCAGCTCATTGAGCAATTAAAAAAAAAACAGTTAACGAATCAATAGCCTGTCTCTATCTTTTACCACTTTTTGACTCTCTGGTTGCTCCTGTGACCCCGGCAAAAGAGTCTGTACCCCGCGTTAAATCAGTTGAATCATCAAAATCATTAGAATCAGCTCCACTGGTAATAAATCCACCTGTTGGCCAGCCAACCGGCAAGGAGTCAAAAAACAGGTACAAGCATACCGAAAATCTCGCAACTCCATCTATTTCCGGCATGCTCAATGGTGGTAAACTATCAGGTGTGTCAGAGCCTGCTGCAGATCGTCTGAAAGTCGGGACAAATCCCAAAGAGCAACCCTATGATGCATCCCAACTCATTGAGGCATGGAAAAAATTTGCAGAAAGCGTTGATGCAGCTCAGCTTAGATCGGCCCTTTCTGTTAGAGATCCTATATTCACCGAGGATTATAATATTGTTTACAATCTGGATAATGAAGTTCAGCGTCAGCGAATTACGTTGGATTTGAAGCCCAAATTGCTGGCACATTTGCATACTGCTTTGCACAATGAAAAGATTACAGTAGAATTCAATGTGACAGAAAACAGGGAGGAGATCCAGAACAGGCCATACACCAACCAGGAAAAGTTCAATGCACTGTCTGCCAAGTATCCTTTACTTGGCCGTATGAAACAAAAATTTGGACTGGATTTTGAATAAGATGTGCATAATAGCGTTTTCAGAGATGTAAACCTTGTTACTGAATCATTATTTTGTACTTTTAGCGCTCCAAAATAGAAAGTAAAAATTACTCAAATTAGAATAGCAAATGCAGAAAATTAAAGTATTAAACCCTGTCGTAGAGCTTGATGGGGATGAGATGACCAGAATTATCTGGAAAATGATCAGAGAAAAGCTGATTCTTCCTTTCGTGGATGTTGACATCAAATATTTCGACCTCGGAATCGAACACAGGGATCAAACAAATGATCAGGTGACCATTGATGCAGCCAATGCCATCAAAAAATACAAAGTCGGTATCAAATGTGCGACCATCACTCCGGATGAGGCACGTGTCAAAGAGTTTGGACTTAAAAAAATGTGGAAGTCGCCCAATGGCACCATCCGTAACATCCTGGATGGCACCATTTTTCGTGAGCCAATCGTTGTAGACAATGTGCCGCGTCTTGTTCCCCAATGGACCGCTCCGATTATGATTGGCAGACATGCTTTTGGTGACCAGTATAAGGCAACAGATATTGTGGTAGATCGTCCGGGGAAGCTGACACTCTGTTTTAAAGCCGACGATGGCTCGGAACAAGAGGTACACGACGTGTATCATTTTGACGGTCCCGGGGTTGCCCTGGCTATGTACAATACAGAAGAGTCGATCCGCGGATTTGCGCATAGCTGCTTCAAAATGGCATTGACCAAGAAATGGCCGCTCTACCTTTCAACAAAAAATACCATTCTGAAGAAGTACGATGGCTTTTTCAAGGATATTTTCGAAGAGATTTTCCTGAAAGATTACAAAGCTGATTTCGACAAAGTTGGTATCACTTACGAGCATCGTCTGATTGATGACATGGTGGCATCGGCATTGAAATGGAATGGCAACTTCATTTGGGCATGTAAAAACTATGATGGTGATGTTCAGTCAGATACTATTGCTCAAGGCTTTGGGTCTCTTGGCTTAATGACTTCCGTATTGCTGACGCCTGACGGAGGTACCATGGAAGCGGAAGCTGCTCATGGAACTGTAACACGCCACTACCGTGAATACCAAAAGGGCCGCCCAACCTCAACCAATCCGATCGCTTCCATTTTTGCCTGGACGCGCGGACTCGATTTCAGAGGGAAACTGGACGGAAACCAGCCTTTGCGTGATTTCGCAGCGCTGCTCGAAAAAGTTTGCATCGATACCGTAGAGTCGGGTAAGATGACAAAAGACCTTGCACTCTCCATATATGGCGCAAAACTAACCAGCGACAATTACCTCACTACTGAGAAATTCATGGATGCCTTGGTTGAAGAGCTTAACAAAAGGATGAATTGACCAATTTGTTTGTAAATCCATTTCCTGCGAAAGCATAACAATCTTGATTAATAACACCGGTCCCTGAGCGAAGCCGAAGGCGGGAATCCACAAGTATTTTGGTGTAATATTTGTGGATTCCCTTTTTGAGATATACTGACATGTTTGCAGACCCATCAGGTTTTCGAAACCTGACGGGTTTTAATGGTTGTAAATTTCATTCCTTGCAACATTTCAATTACCTTTGTGGATATACTGAAAAAAGAAACAATTTAGAAACACACCAAAACATAGATATGTCAATTTTTGGAAATTTGTTAAAAGGTCTTTTGGGTAACAAATCAGACAGGGATATTAAGGAAGTTATGCCAGTCATTACCCTGATCAAAGAAGAATACAGTCGGATCACAGGTTTCAGCAATGATGAGTTGCGTGCTGAAACGGTGCGGATCAAAAAGATTGTAACTGATTACATCAAGGCTGAAGAGGATGAGATTGTTGCTTTAAAAGAGCGTGCCGAAAGTGGTGAAATTCCCATCGAAGAGGGCGAGAAATTATACGATCAAGTTGATAAACTGGAAGAGATCATCACCAAAAAAATTGAAGAGGTACTCAAAACTATTCTTCCGACTGCCTTCGCGATCGTGAAAGATACGGCCCGCCGCTTTTTCGAAAATAGCGAAATCGTAGTAACTGTTTCAGATTTTGATCGTGAACTTGCTGCCACAAAGGATTTTGTAACCATCGAAGGAGAGAAGGCCATTTTCAAAAACAGTTGGATTGCCGGTGGAACCCTTCAGACCTGGAACATGGTACACTACGATGTTCAGTTGATTGGAGGATATGTTTTGCATACAGGTAAAATCTCGGAGATGGCAACCGGTGAGGGGAAAACCCTTGTGGCTACGCTTCCAGTATTTCTAAACGCGCTTGCCGGTCGGGGTGTTCACATTGTGACGGTCAACGACTACCTGGCCAAACGTGACTCGGAGTGGATGGGACCGATCTATGAGTTTCATGGTATTTCGGTAGACTGTATCGACAAGCACCAACCCAACTCTGTTGAACGCAGAAAAGCATACAATGCCGATATTACCTTTGGCACAAATAACGAATTTGGTTTTGACTACCTCCGTGACAATATGGCAACTGAACCGGCTGATCTGGTGCAGCGCAAACACCATTATGCCATCGTGGATGAGGTCGACTCTGTACTGATCGATGATGCGCGTACGCCTTTGATCATTTCCGGTCCGGTTCCAAAAGGTGAAAATCAGCTTTTTGATGTGCTGAAATCTCCCATCGAACAGTTGGTGAAAACACAGCGGGAGCTGGTGAACCAACTTCTGGTGGAAGCCAAGAAAAAAATTAACTCCAGCAACAGGGATGAGTCTGATGAGGGTGCCATGGCGCTGCTACGTGCCTACAAGGGGCTACCCAAATACAAGCCAACCATCCGTTTCATGAGTGAGGAGGGAAACAAGGCCAAGATGCTGAAAGTAGAGAACTTCTACATGCAGGACAATAGCAAAAACATGCACATTGTCACTGACGATCTCTATTTTATCATCGAAGAGAAACAAAATTCTGTTGAGCTTACCGACAAAGGTATTGACATTCTATCTCACAACAATTCAGATTCAAGCTTCTTTATTCTACCGGATGTCGGTGCAAATATTGCTGATATACAGAATGATAAAAATCTTTCGGATGCTGATAAAGTTGAAAGGAAGGATCTTTTGATGCAGGACTATGCCATCAAGTCTGAAAGGGTACACACCGTTAATCAATTGCTGAAGGCATACACCATGTTCGAAAAAGACATCGAATATGTGGTGATCGAAAACAAAGTTAAAATTGTTGACGAGCAGACGGGTCGTATCATGGAGGGGCGTCGCTATTCGGATGGATTGCACCAGGCTATCGAAGCCAAGGAAAAGGTTGTGGTGGAAGCTGCCACCCAGACTTTTGCCACTATCACGCTGCAAAACTACTTCAGAATGTACCACAAACTTGCAGGGATGACCGGTACTGCGGAAACGGAAGCTGGAGAGTTATGGGATATCTACAAGTTGGAGGTGGTTGTAGTGCCTACCAATCAGCCAATTTCGAGAAAAGATTACGAGGATCTTGTCTACAAGTCCAAAAATGAAAAATACAAGGCAATTATCGAAGAGATTGTCCGTCTGAACAAGATTGGCCGACCGATGCTGGTTGGTACAACTTCTGTCGAGATTTCAGAATTGCTTAGCAGGATGTTGCAAATGAGAGGCATCAAGCACCAGGTTTTGAATGCCAAACTACACCAGCGTGAAGCTGATATCGTGGCCGAAGCGGGTAAACTGGGAACTGTTACCATTGCCACCAACATGGCAGGCCGTGGTACCGACATCAAATTGACACCCGAAACGCGTGCCCTTGGTGGTCTTGCCATCATCGGTACAGAGAGGCACGACTCCCGCCGCGTCGACCGCCAGTTGCGTGGTCGTGCCGGTCGTCAGGGAGACCCAGGAACCTCTCAATTCTTTGTTTCCCTGGAGGATGACCTGATGCGTCTGTTCTCTTCCGACCGTATTGTTGGTATCATGGATCGCCTTGGATTGAAGGAGGGAGAGGTCATCCAGCATTCGATGATCTCTAAATCCATCGAACGTGCCCAGAAAAAAGTAGAGGAGAACAACTTTGGCATTCGTAAGCGTTTGCTGGAATACGACGACGTGATGAATTCCCAGCGTGAAGTCATTTACAAGAAAAGACGTCATGCCCTCTTTGGAGAACGGATTGATGTGGATATTCTGAACATGATCTTCGACATGGGCGAATTGCTTAGTCAGGAACATCAGCCCAATGGTCATGAAGGATACGAAGATTTCCGCCTCGATCTGATCAAAGCGCTGTCACTTGATTCTCCGGTAGAGGAAGAGGAGTTTTCCAAAATAAATGTCGACGAGCTTACAGACAAAGTCTATCACGCTTCCATCGAGAATTTTACAAGAAAATCGCAGGCTATCTCCCGTCAGGCCTGGCCGGTCGTTAAAAATGTTTATGAGACCAAGTCGCATATTTACAACAACATAGTTGTTCCAATTACTGATGGACACCGCCTATTTAACATTGTCACAAACCTTGAAAAAGCCTACAAAACACAGGGTGTTGATTTGGTGAAATCGTACGAAAAGCAGGTTATTCTTGCCACTATAGATGAGCATTGGAAGGAGAATCTCAGAGAACTGGACGAATTGAGAACATCAGTACAGAATGCCTCTTACGAACAAAAAGATCCGCTGCTTATATACAAACTGGAGTCCTTTAACCTGTTCAAGGCTATGATGGAGCAAATCAACAGGGGAGTGGTTTCTACGCTGATGAAAGGACAGATTCCGATCAGTGAGGCTGATGAAGTGAGAGAGGCTCCCATTGCCAGACGTACACATGATCGTTCACAATACCGTGAAGAGAAGTTGGAGGCATCAAATCATCCCGGAGAGCACCAGGAAGAGCATAAAGCGCCTCAGCCGATTCGACATGCACCAAAAGTCGGTCGAAATGAGCCTTGTCCATGCGGTAGTGGTAAGAAATTCAAAAATTGCCACGGACACGAATAAATGATGAGTTATGAGTTATAAGTTATAAGTGATGAGTTATAATAGATCAGTGGAAACCAATTGATTATCTGGCTCGAATACATAGCTTATAATTCATAACTCATAACTTTTTGTAGGTTGTATCAATTTATATGTCATATAATTAATGATAATGAGCACATTATTGTCTATTCACTGGAATGTTAGTCCGGAACTTTTTAGTCTTGGACCTATCTCAGTCCGTTGGTACGGTTTGATGTTTGCCATGGGCTTTTTGATTGGCTATCAGATTATGTTCAAAATGTTCAAGTTTGAGTCATCCGATACCGATTGGCTGGATAAGTTATTTATTTACACTATTGTAGCAACAATTGTGGGTGCCCGGCTTGGTCATGTATTCTTCTATGGATGGAGTTATTACTCACAACATCTTCTCGAGATTGTTCTGCCGATTGCAAAAGGGGAATTTGGATATAAATTCGTTGGATATCAAGGTCTTGCCAGTCATGGTGGGGGAATTGGGATTGTTCTTGCCATCTATATTTATTCTAAAAAAGTGACCAAGCGATCAATGCTTTGGACACTTGATCGCCTGATTATTCCTACTGCTTTGGTTGCGGCAATGATTCGTACAGGAAACCTTATGAATTCTGAAATTTATGGTGTTGCTACCAACCTGCCATGGGGATTTATTTTTGAACGTAACCATGAAGTCGTAGCCAAGCATCCCACACAGATATATGAAGCACTTGGGTATCTGGTAGTTTTTGTTACTTCCTTATGGATGTTCTTTAAATCCAAAGATCTGAAAGACCGCGAAGGATTTATCATCGGTTTTGGCTTTACGGGAATTTTCCTAACCCGTTTTTTTGTCGAATTTATCAAGGAAAATCAGGAGGCTTTTGAAGCAGGTATGGCGCTTAATATGGGTCAAATTTTAAGTATTCCGTTTGTTTTGGCGGGATGCTACCTGATGTACCGCGCCCTCAAGAATCCTCCGATAAAATACAAGCGCTGATTGGGATTCGTTGGATTTTTGGATTGCTGGATTATTTATTGGTAGGGATAGTATTTGGCATTTTATTTTTGGGATGCCTCAATCTTTTTATTTCGAGGCTTCGTGCTCCAAAGTTGAGGAGTAGTCCCTTATCCAGTTTGTAGGCTATAAGGTAGTTAAGGCCTTGTGCCAGACGGACATCCTCCAAAGTCTTTACTGCTTTGAGTTCTACCATGATTGATTCTTCAACCAGAAAATCAACTCTTCTGGTTCCAATCCTCATACTATCATAATAGAGAGGCATTTCCAATTCGCGGGCAAAATGCAATTCGGCTTTCCGCATCTCAATCGACAAAGCTCTTTGGTAAATAACTTCCTGAAAACCATTCCCTAAGGCTGCATGAACCTTCATGGCACATCCTATAATCTTATAAGTTAGCTCATCGTCAATTTTTTCATTTTCCATGGTCTTAATAGATATTGTAATATGAAACGAACTCTCTTTTCGTGATATAAGTTACAGCATTTGACGGACAATAACGAATGTAATCCTTTCAATTGTGATGTTGATGGCTCCACCAATATTTAAAGTTAGCGACCAATTATAATCCAGCAATCCCCTAATCCCACGAATCCAAATGCTCACAACTGGCACATAATCAATAATATACAAATCAACTGTTTATAATTACAACACTGTATAAAATATATACACCTTCTTTAATAATCTAAAAAACAACGTTATACGACAAATTCAAATATTTACTGTTTAATAATTCAACACCTGTTGTGTGCAAAATTCAAACAGTTATTTTTTAAATGCATTATAATCAAATAGATACAATATAAAAATTTTCGTGGCACAGTTATTGAAATAGTTCTTTCAGATGTTCATTTCAATCAGGGAACAAATAAGGGAATTAATCATTACCTATCATTTCAGCCATGAAAACAATTTCAATTTTAACCATCGGGTTGTCACTTTTGATCTCAAATCATGCGGCCTTTGCGGCAAGCAGGTCTGACAATCCCAATGCATTTGCCACGGCACAATCCATGACAAACGCAGCCAAGATCTCCAGTTCTCCTGAATTGTACAATTTGGCGCAGAATTGGGTCAATGATTACAATGCAGCCAATCCATTTTCCATGATCTCTATGGAACAAACCGTTGCCGGGAAAGCAGAGACAGCTAAAAATTTATTTTTGGTTTCAGATGAAAATGCCCCGGCACTAACCAATCCATACAACTGGAAAATGGTGGTTGGCAGGGATGTTATCGTCCCTATTATTTCTGCAAAGAATCCGATGCTCAATCAGTTGACTCAGGTTGGAATATCTGCCGAGAAATTTGCCATGCTTTTCAAAGGTGCTGAAACTAAAAATTGGTCAGCTTGCTTTCCAAACGGTCAGAATGTTCCTGTACAGATCTATGTTTCAAACAACCAGAGTCTTCTGACAAGCCTCGAAGCTTTTACCAAATCCTCCATGGCCGCTGCCAACCTAAAGAGATTGAATTCAGCAGAAGAACTCATCTCCGCCGTTCAGAATGATCAGTTTTCAATCGGCTTCTGTAAGTTGAGTGACCTAAGAACCATGAATATTTATGAAGGAACAGAAAAGGTCAGACTCCTGCCAATCGACAAGAACGGCAATGGACGGTTGGACAATTTTGAAAATATTTATGGAAGCCTTGAAGAATTTACCCATGGCGTCTGGATCGGCAAATATCCAAATGCATTGTGTGACAATATCTATGCAGTTTCAAATGCAAAACCTACGCAAAAAAGTGAATTGGCTTTCCTTTCATGGATCCTAAATGACGGGCAGAAATTATTGAATTCAAACGGATATTGCGATTTGACTAGCAGTGAGAAGGAGTCAAATTTGGCTTCTCTGCTGGGAGGAAGCACGAATAATCCCAATTTAACTTCAATTGTCACATCTCCAAAATCCTGGCCGGTAATGCTGACAATCGCCGGATTGGCCGGATTATTTCTTGTTCTCTTTTTCTATAGCAAAAGCAGTACAGCATCAACCCCAATCGATCCACATATTCAGCTTGGACCACTCATGATCGAAAAGGTTATGGATGTTCCCAAAGGCCTATACTTTGACAAAACCCATACATGGGCTTTCATGGAGCAAGACGGTAATGTCAGAGTTGGTATAGACGATTTTCTCCAGCACACAACCGGAAAACTGACCAAAATTAAAATGAGGGAAGCTGGTGAGCAAGTTCGGAAAGGTGAAACAATCATGACGATCATTCAGGAAGGCAAGCAATTGAATATCTATGCCCCGATTTCCGGAACAATTCTGGAACAGAACGAATCCCTGCTCACAGACACTGGCATAATCAATGCATCACCATTCTTCAAAGGCTGGGTTTACCAGATCGAACCAAAAAATTGGTTGAGAGAGGTTCAGTTCATGTTTATGGGAGATAAATATGCCGAGTGGCTCAAAGATGAATTTACCAGACTCAAGGATTTCATAGCCGCAACTGTCCGGACCAATAACCTGGTTTACGCACATGTTGTGCTTCAGGATGGGGGAGAGTTAACCGACAATGTACTTGCTGATATGGATCCAAAAGTTTGGGAAGACTTTCAGACACAATTCATTGATTCTTCCAGGTAACAAGGATATAACTCTTTTACTAACAACAGACTAAAATAGATTATATGAATTTCGATCGCCGTAATTTCTTTAAGACAGTTTGTGTTGCCGGAGCTACACTCGCAGTGGGAAACAGTTTTGGAGCTGCGAAACCGGATGAAAATACCATAGAATTTCAGGGCGTTTTATATGACTCAACCCGCTGCCTGGGATGCCGGGCATGTGAAAGGGTCTGTGCCAAAGCGCATGAACTCCCCGAACCCAAAGATGAACTAAAGGCTGGTGTGATTCGGAAAACCAGTGAAAAACAGCGCTCTGTGATCAACAACTACGTCACTTCCAAGGGTGAAGTCTTTGTCAAGAAACAGTGCATGCATTGCAACGAACCTGCCTGTGCCGCCGCTTGTCTTACCCAGGCCATGTACAAAACCAAAGAAGGTCCTGTAATCTGGAGAGGCAACAAATGCATGGGATGCCGGTTTTGCATGGTCTCCTGTCCGTTTGATGTTCCAAAATTTGAGTACCACAGTGCAAATCCCAAAATTGAGAAGTGTGATATGTGTTACGACAGGATAAAAGTCGGAAAAATACCGGCATGTGCCGAAGCATGTCCGGGTGATGCACTGACTTTCGGAACGAGAAGGGAGCTGATAGTCGAAGCCAGAAAGAGAATTTTCGAGAACCCCAAAGATTATGTGGATCAAATATGGGGAGAACAGGTTGCAGGAGGAACCGGATGGCTCTACCTTTCATCTGCGCCTTTCAATGAAGTTGGGTTTAATACCAAACTGCAAAACACCTCTTATCCGGAATTGTCTAAGGGATTTCTCTACACCGTTCCTTCCGTATTCGTACTGTTACCTCCGCTCCTGCTGGGTATCCATGAAGCCACAAAAAATAGAAACCACTCTAACGACGAAGAAAATGAATAAGCAAGCTCAAACCATAGCTAAAGACAATGATGGGAGTTCCATCTTAAAATTTATATTGAGTGAACTAAAGCCCAAAGGCCGGATATTAACTCCTTTCAATATCATTGCCATCCCAATTATTCTGCTTGGCATTGTATTGATTGTGATAAGGTTCATGAATGGAATCGGATCAATTACCAATTTGTCACAAGATACTCCATGGGGTTTGTGGATCGGATTCGATGTGGTCACAGGCGTCGCTTTTGCAGGCGGCGCTTATGTCCTCACTTTCATGGTATATATCCTGAAGATGGAAAAATACCGCTCCATCGTGAGGGTCACAGTTTTGAACGGTTTTCTTGCCTATCTGTTCTATGCCGGTGCATTGCTTCTGGATCTTGGAAGACCCTGGAATGTGGTCAATCCAATCATTGGCAACAGTTTTGGTACCAGTTCGGTCTTGTTTTTGGTGGCGTGGCATTTCTTACTTTACATGATCGCCGAGCTTATCGAGTTTTCACCTGCTATCGCCGAATGGCTGGGAACAAGGAGAGCCAGAAAAATACTTTCAGGATTGACGATGGGTGCTGTAATTTTTGGGATCACCTTGTCAACTTTGCACCAGTCAGGTCTTGGGGCCCTCTTTTTGATGGCAAAAGATAAAATCCATCCATTGTGGTATTCGGAATTCATCCCTATCATGTTTCTGGTATCCAGTATCTTTGCAGGACTATCGATGGTCATTTTTGAAGGTTCTATCAGTCACAAAGTATTCTTCAATCAGATCAGCGAGAAAAACCACAAGGCTCAGAGTGGTATCCTCCAGGGGTTGGCCAAGATCTGTGCCGGCGCCATGTTTGCCTACTTCTTTTTGCAACTGTTGGTTTTTATCCACAGCAAGAATTGGGATCTCATCAATACGCCAATGGGTTATTGGTTCCTTTTCGAAATGATAGGATTTGTTTTGGTTCCAATGCTTCTTTACCTGTACAGCTACCGTACCCGGAATATTTTCCTGATAAGACTGGCAGCCATCATGACCATGCTGGGAATCATATTGAACAGGCTCAACATTTCAGTGATAGGTTTCAAATGGGATGCGCCCGTTCACTACTATCCATCGTGGATGGAAATTGTCGTCACTTTAACAGTAATTTTCACGGAGATTTTGATTTTCAGGTGGATCATCAACCGTATGCCTGTGCTGAGGGATTCGCCTGCCTGGGTGGAAGAGGAACATTAGAGGGAATTGATAAAGTCATACTTATAACATTGTAAACTTTTAAAAGCAACACCATGGACGGATTTACTTACCACAACATTTTCGAGACGAAGGGGATAGAGTATCTGGCAATTATCGCCTTTTTCGCCATCCTGATTCCATTCTGGATTGTACTGAACAGACAGGTCAGGATGACCAAACAATTGCAAAAAAAATTGGGAATATTGACTGCCAATATGTTAAAAATCCCGCAAGGCATTTTCTTTAGCAAAAACCACATGTGGACACATCTAGACAGCAAGGGGATTGCCAAAGTTGGCGTTGACGATTTATTGATGCACCTAACGGGGGAAGTTAAATTTAGTAAAATCAGGAAACCAGGCGAAATAGTGCAAAAGGAGGATCTTTTGGCCGTGATCAATCACAATGGCAAACAACTAAAAATTGTTTCACCCATCTCCGGAGAAATCATATCTGCCAATGCACTGCTTCAGGAGAACCCTGAAATACTCAATGAAGATCCATATCAAAAGGGGTGGATGTACAAAATCAAGCCGTCCAGATGGATCGCCGAAACGAGTACCTGCTATATTGCCGAGGAGGCTACAGGCTGGTCGGTCAAAGAGTTGGAGAGATTCAAGGATTTTCTTGCAACCTCGGTAGAAAGATATACTCCAGATCCATCCAATATCATTCTGCAAGACGGTGGTGAACTGATTGATCAGCCGCTTTCAGAACTTCCTGAAGAAGTTTGGCAGGATTTCCAGCATAGTTTTCTGGGTACAAAACCAACGTATCCACATTTTCGCGGATTGGAGAAAGGCGGTTACGGACCCGAGTATTTTCAATAGGCATCCATCGCTTGTTTGATTAATGTAAGTTTTTGTCTCTTAGATTTTTAGGGACAGAAGCGATGTGAACGTCACGTCGCTTCATTTTTATGGGACATTTATTCTATCCACTCTTTAGAATGCAAACAAATACGCAAGAAAATTGAATATTTGAACCATTTTTTAAATTTTTGAGATTAACTTAGCATACAGTAACACCATATTCTTCAGGCACTTTAGTCGCTTTTGGAATTGCAGGTACTTTAGTTACTTCCTAACAATGGATAAGTGTCTGATTGATTGAGTTAACATTCATTGCTACAATGGGTTGGATACATAGAATATCAAAAGGAAACAAAGTTGGGGCTCCCATCTTAAACAGCTATGTGAAATTTCGTTCCTCCATTTATGGCAGGGTGGTGGTAATAATTACGGTATCCTCCTTTTTCCTGTTTTTGTCGTTTGGTGTTATCTTCCGGTCTGTCAATGAGAATTACATGAAATCTGTCATACGGGAGAGTGGTAACAACATCGGATTTCTGGTGGAAGGTGCCTTGTACCGTTCGATGCTCGAAAATGACAGGACAGCTCTTCAAGGTACGTTGGATATCATCAATACCATGTCTGGGATCGATGATGTAAACATGTACGACAACAAAAATAACCTGGTCTATTCCTCTATAGCAAACGATACTACCAACCACAGTGATCCGGATTGTATCTCCTGTCACAAAAATTTTGCAACCATGTTCTCATCCACTGAGAAATCCTACAAGATTATCGGGATCGACAGTGAATGCAGCATGAACCACAACAACAACAATTGCAGGCATCTTTTAATAAAATCACCGATTCGCAATGACAAATCGTGTTACACAAGTGCCTGTCATGCCCACAGTGAGAACGACAAAGTTCTTGGTTCTCTGATTATTAAAATTCCACTTGCAGGTTTGGACGCTGCTTTGCAGAAATCCACCACCGATTATTTTTTTCTCGCTGCACTGCTGACTTTTTTGTTAATTCTCTTTTTAATATTCTTTACCCGAAAGAAAATTAAAAATCCGCTGAATGCCATCATCAAAGCCAGTTTGGCGGTGGCAGGAGGTGACAGAAGCACCAGGCTCGAAATAAAACCTCACCAGTTGTCAGATATGAGGATGGTTTCGGTTGCCTTCAATGAGATGCTTGACAACCTGCAGACAGCCACCAATGAGTTGCAGAACTGGTCCCAACAGCTTGAATACAAAGTGCAGAAAAAGTCGGAGGAGCTTGGGCAGGCGCAAAATGAACTGATCAATGTCGAAAGGATCGCTTCTCTGGGTAAATTGTCACTTTCAGTGGCGCACGAAATCAACAATCCCCTTTCCGGAATATTGATTTATGCCAAATTGGTGTACAAACAACTTGGGAACCAGGATATTGATCCGGTTAAAAAGGAACTGATGCTAAAACATCTGAAACTCATTGAAAATGAGACCAAAAGGTGCGGCGATATCGTCAAGGGGTTGCTTGATTTTTCGAGAAAGAATCAGGATGGGTTCGAACAAAAGCACCTTCATGAAATTTTGACTGAAACATTTGAATTGATGTCGCATCCGATGAAGATTGCCAATGTGCATTTCATTTCCGATTTTTCTGCCAAACCGGATCTGATCTACTGCAGTCCAAATCAGATCAAGCAGGCTTGTATTGGTATTTTGGTCAATGCATCAGAAGCTGTTTCAGAGAACGGAGAAGTTCTGTTTAGAACCATGAATCCGGATGCAGATCATATCCGCATTGAAATATCCGACAATGGTGTGGGAATCAATGAGGAGGATATCCCTCATATCTTTGAACCATTCTTCTCTACCAAGGAGAACGCCAGTGGTATAGGTCTTGGACTGGCAATCGTTCATGGAATCATACAGAATCACAAGGGGAAAGCAGATGTAAAATCAGAAAGAGGAAAAGGGACAACAATTTCACTGACTCTTCCTCTTGTCAGGAATTAACGAGTATATAGTATGGCTAAAAAAATTTCAATTTTAATTGTTGATGACGAGGAGTCTGTCAGGGATTCGTTGTACAACTGGTTCATTGAAGATGGATATTATGTTGAATGCGCCGAAAATGCGAAAAAAGCCCTCACAATTCTTCAGTCTGACAGCTTTGACATCATTCTGGCAGATATCAAAATGCCCGGAATGGATGGCTTGGAAATGCTGAAACGCATCAAATCTTTGAAGAGCGACGCCATTGTCATTATCATGACTGCCTTTGCTACCGTCGATACTGCTGTGCAGGCCTTGAAAGACGGTGCTTTTGATTATGTAACAAAGCCGTTCGATCCGGATGATCTTTCTCACCTGATCAGGAATGCCTCCAAGCAGATATCCCTGATTGAAGAGAATGAGATTTTGAAAGACAAAGTGATTTCGCTCGAAAATGTGGAAGATATGGTTGGCCACAGTGAAGCCATGCAAGAGGTATTCAGGCAAATTGAGAGTGTGGCGCAATCGACTGCCTCAGTGATTATCACCGGCGAGAGCGGTACTGGGAAAGAGCTTGTTGCGAAGGCCATTCATGCCAATTCACCGCGTAAATTCTTTCCAATGGTAAGCGTGCATTGCGGTGCGCTGACCGAAAGTCTTTTGGAAAGCGAACTGTTCGGACACGAAAAGGGAGCTTTTACAGGTGCCGTCTACAACAGGAAAGGCCGGTTCGAGATGGCCGACAGCGGTACAATTTTCCTGGATGAAATTGCCACCATCTCTCCAAAGATGCAGGTTGAACTTTTGCGCGTACTGGAGACTAAAAGCTTTGTTCGCGTAGGAGGAAACAAGGAGATCAGCTCCGATTTCAGGGTACTGTGTGCCACCAACAGGGACCTGAAAGGTCTGGTTGAAAAAGGTTTGTTCCGTGAAGATCTTTTTTATCGGCTCAATGTGGTCAACATCAATGTTCCACCTTTGCGTGAAAGGGTAGAGGACATTCCTTTGCTGATCGAGTATTTCATAAAAAAATATTGCGGATCGATGAACAGACCCATCATCCCAATTGAGCCTGCAGCTCTGCAACGCATGGAATCATATGCCTATCCAGGCAATATCCGTGAACTTGAAAACATGGTTGAGCGCGCCATTGTCGTCGGAAACGGGAAGAAGATCATGCTCCGCGATCTGCCATTGATGAAGGAGCGGAGCCAGCCAACCTTTGAAAGCCTGGATGATCTTGGCAAAAAGCACATTCTTCAGATACTCAACAAGTACAGCTGGAACATCACTGTTTCGGCAAAAGCGCTTAAACTTGACAGGGTTACTCTGTACAACAAGATTAAGAAATACGGTCTGACGCCGCCTAAATAATGTGAAAATTGGGAAATTGGGAAATGTGAAAATGGGACGACTGGGACGACTAGGACGAGTCAGCCAGTCTAAGAGGCTGATGGTTCCAATAGTCCTGACCGTCATGCAAGTCTTGTAAGTTGCAATTAAAATAAAAAACCAAAAGGAGAACCAAACTCCCACCAAATGAGCAAAACCCACCTTTGAATGAAGCTTGAAAAAATCAAATTGATCTCCTTTGGATATTTTGAGAAGGGCCTTCTTGATAAGGTGGTAAATGATGTGGAGCATGAATTTCAACTTCCTGTCAAAACAAAGGAGGGCCATCTGGATCTCAGTCTATTTTATGATCCGGCCCGACGGCAATATGATGGATTCAGGCTACTCAAAGAGATCGATTCTGGCTTTGCCAAAGAGACAAACAAAACCCTGGGACTTTTCAATGTTGATCTCTATATTCCCATATTAACCTACATATTTGGACAGGCCTATTTGAACGGTCGAGCCGGAATCGCCTCTATCTACAGATTGAGAAACGAACGATATGGTATCTTCAAAGACGAGAAAATTCTGGTAGAACGATTTCGAAAAGAGGTTATCCACGAGCTTGGCCATACCTTTGGATTGATACACTGTTATGACCCTTCGTGTGTGATGAGGTCGAGCACTTATGTCGAAGATATCGATCAGAAGGACCATCAATTATGCCGCCAATGCAAAGAGAAACTTTCCATACACACCTGAAAGGTTTTGGAAACCTTTCAGGTGTAATCACTGAATCACGGCATTCTGCTCAATCCTTCCCATCTGACTTTCCAGCTCCCATCTTTGGGAATCCCCGGGTTCTCTGTTTCACAACCGTCGTATCCGGCGCACATCATGGCTGCCGCGGCCAGAACTCCTCCGTTTCCCGGCAGGTAAAGTCTTAGCCGCTTATCCTGGTAATTGTGTCCGTTGGCAAGGTAGGTATTGGTAGGAATTTTCATAAAGAGTGCATCGATGGCCTTGTCTGGACGTCCCAAACGGGTAGCCGTCATCGCCACCAGCGGAAAATCCCAGCCCCAGGTTTTTTTCCAGTTCCAGTGATCCCATACGTAATCGAAAGTGCTGTTCATTGTCTTTTTATCGACCACTCTTGACTCGGGCATGAATCCTAGCGCGCCCAATACTGCAGGATGGTCTGAATGGAAAGGCAGATTGGTATATGAATCCGGAGCGCTCTCCGCTGAGAGGTAAAGGCCATTCTTTTGTGCCAAAACAGCCAGCTTTTCGATGATATCGTCCCATTGGCGGTTGCGGCCCATACCCAACCGGACCCGCCATTGCTGCGCAAGACTCAGTCCCCAGTGCCAGTAAGCCAGTTCAAAAGGGGAATTGTAGGTTACCTCCGGACTTAGCGATTCCTGAGCAGGAATGATGCCAACCAGGTTGTAGCGGTTCTTATCAGGATCCCAGGTGGCAAAAGAGGCCATAAAATCGGCAGTCTGGAAAACCAGTTCCTTGTATTTTTCCACCATATCGTTGGTGTGGTAATTCCGGTAACAGAGCTCTGCAAAATAGATGATGTGCGGTTGCTGCCAGATCAGAAATGAACCAACCGATGAGGGAGCCTCAGTACCTGTTGTGTCGGTCATTTTCATCCATCTGGCGCCTTTATACCCTTGCCTTTGAGCGATTTTTTGAGCCATGGGCAATGCGTCGCGGTACCAACCGAGACTTTTTTCCAGCAAATCGATCCGGTTCCAGAGGGCAAAATGGGCCGCATGCCACCAATGCATCTCAAGGTGAAATTTTCCGTACCAACTGTTGTAGGTCAGTCCGGTTTCCTGCGGTGGAACGGTTCCCGCACACTGAATGGCCATCAGGTATCGAGAGAGGACGACCCTGCGCTCCAGTTCGGTCGCCCTTGCATCGCTGCTGCCTGAGAAATCAATGGCGCCCCCCCGATTCCAGAAATAACTCCATTTTGCCTCATTTGCCCGGGAAGTTTGATCAAAATCAGCCAGTTGAAGTGATCTCTTATTTTTTGAAAAAAGGCAACTGATTTCGATACTCTGACCTTTGGGTGATAGCTCGAAATGGTGTGCCTGCTTCTCTTCCATCCTGGCGGAACCTTTCCAGTCGACCTTAGCATAGTAGTTGGTCGCATCTATCCGGCGTTCGAAAATCACAGAATTTTCGGTAACAGGATTGGTTATTGTTTTGTGTTTGTCCTGACTTTTCCAGTCACAGCCGCCATCCATGTGATTCCCGGTAGGGTAGGGGAAATCAAATTTTATTTTCAATCTTCCCGCATCGATCAGTGGAGAGGTG
Organism: Bacteroidia bacterium; assembly: GCA_026391315.1. Lineage (GTDB taxonomy): Bacteria > Bacteroidota > Bacteroidia > Bacteroidales > Prolixibacteraceae > CAINVV01. The sequence goes on along the minus strand of JAPLDT010000009.1, from coordinate 117,204 downwards.
ATTTTGGATGAGAGCATGTCAAGATCAGGATGGCAGATCGTGGTAACTTCTACCGGAATACCTTCAATCTTGAAAGTACTGTGAATCTCTCCTTTCCAAAGGTTGAGCTCCTCTTTGAGATTGGTCATATCCGCGATGGCGATGTCTGAACCGTCTTTCTTTTTGATCTTCAAGCCGATGATTCCCAGGTGCAAACGGTGCGCATTGGCCCTAAAATAGTTGCCTGCTTCCACTCCACGTTGCGGACTCTTCAACTGGACAGAATAGGGTTCCGGTCTACCGTGAAAGTTGTAATCTTTCAGGCTCTCTTCGGGTTTATATCCTCCCGCGTTTGGGAAATCATGCCATCCCCACTGCGATTGCGTGCCCAGCGGAATTCCTCCTTCATAGACGCCAGGAAAGGTTTGCAGTCCGGTAGCATCCGCCGTGAAGGCGAAATTACCATTGCCGACCGTTAAAGATGCAAGGGTATCAACCTTCTCAATTTTGACATTGTGCCTGTTTACCAACGCTTTTCTGTCGATGGTACCACGAAAGTTCGTTTTGAAAGAGACGTTCCTCTTCAAATATTTTGCAAACGGCAATTTTTGATTTTTGATCTCCTGAACGGCGAGTTCAGCTACCTTGAAAGCACCCAACGGATTGAGGTGGGTATTGTCGGTCCGGCCGTAAGGATCCTGTTTGCTCACCCCCGGTTCAAAGAGCATGTACAGCGCTTTTGACCCTTCAACTCCCATTTCGTTGATGAGTTTTTCTGTGGATACATTGAGGTCTATTACAGGAACTTCGAACTCTTTTCCAACCTCTCTGGTCACTGCCGGATATTCACCAAGTGTATTGGTTGCTTTTCCATCCGCATCAAACGACCGCCTCACGATGGAGGTGAAGAGAATTGGGATGGCCCCTTTTTCGCGGCTTTCCCGGATGTACCTGACCATGTTTTCGCGATAAGTGGTATGCGGATCCGTTTTACGGGCAACATCGGGTTTGGAATCGTTGTGACCGAATTGGATAAAAACGTAATCGCCTTTTTGAATCACATCCAATACTCCCTGCCACAACCCGTCATCGCGAAAGCTTTTCGAACTTTTTCCGTTTTTTGCACGATTGTCAATGACCAGCTGGTTTTCATCGAAAAATGCCGGAAGTACCTGACACCAGCCCCGTTCGGGATTGCTCCTTGCCGTATCCTTGTTGGCCATGGTGGAATCACCGATGGTGAAAATGGTGATTTTTTTCTTGGCAGGAGAAAATCCTGTTAAGGTCAGAATCAGTGCAATCAAGAGTAGAAATCTTGCCTTTTTCATCGAGTGGTTGTTTAGAATGGAGTAGAAGGCTAAAATCAATTACCTGTCAGAAAATAGCTTATAGTCAATTGGATATGAAATCAAAATTATATATTTCTGCAGATTTTTTCATTTTTTCTCTGTGTAACTCTGGGTATTTTCTCTGTGAAACTCTCCCGAAATATCGGGACAAGTTGTGTAATTTTTTTTCAGGTTTAGAATTCCGACGTAAAATGAAATTTGATCTTCGGGAAATCCCTCTGCGCCATGTCCAGAATAAAAGTTGAGTCCGCTAAAAACACATCCCTGCCTTGCTTGTCAGTGGCCATCTTGTTGTATTTTCGTTTCTTGAAATCGTCCAGTACCGCTTTGTCGTCGCTCTCGATCCAGCAGGCTTTGTAGAGTGAGATGGACTCCCATCGGCATTTGGCGTTGTACTCATGTTCAAGCCGGTATTCGATTACCTCGAACTGCAGTGCCCCTACAGTTCCGATGATCTTGCGACCGTTTAGCTGACTGGTAAACAACTGAGCCACACCTTCATCCATCAGCTGATCTACCCCTTTGGCCAATTGCTTGGAGCGCATGGGATCCGCATTTTCTATGTAACGGAAAATCTCGGGAGAAAAAGACGGAATTCCTTTGTAATGGAGGATTTCACCCTCAGTCACAGTATCACCAATGACAAAATTTCCGGTATCGGGCAGACCAATGATATCACCCGGAAAGGCGTTCTCAATCACCTCTTTTTTATCGGCCATGAAGGCTGTTGGACTCGAATATTTAAAGGTCTTTGCCAGACGGATGTGCCTGTAATTCTTGTTGCGTTCGAACATTCCGGAACAAATTTTGACGAAGGCAATCCGGCTACGGTGGTTTGGATCTATGTTCGCATGAATTTTGAAAACAAATCCGGTAAAGGTCTCTTCCAAAGGATCAACCAATCTCTCTTCGGATTTCTTTGGACGGGGAGAGGGTGCCAATTTGACAAATGTATCAAGCAGTTCCCTAACACCAAAATTGTACAAGGCGCTTCCAAAAAAGACAGGGGCCAATTCACCGGCAAGGTAGGCATGGTGATCAAATTCAGGATAGATGCCTTCCACCATCTCAAGGTCCTCACGAAGCACTATGGCATCATTCCCAATTAATTGATCCAGTGCCGGATCGTTCAGATTTTCGAAACTGATTCCCTTTTCAATGTCTGTGATACTTGGATTGAACAGGCTCAGGCTACTGTCATAAATATTGTACACCCCTTTGAATTCGGGACCATTGTTGATGGGCCAGCTCAGTGGCCTGACCTTGATCATCAATTGCTTTTCTATGTCGTCCAACAAATCAAAGGTATCACCCGAAGGACGGTCCATTTTGTTGATGAAGACGATAACCGGTGTCTTGCGCATTCTGCAGACATTCATCAGCTTCTCTGTCTGAGGTTCCACACCTTTGGCAGCATCAATAACGATGATCACACTGTCGACAGCCGTCAGGGTACGAAAAGTATCTTCCTGAAAATCCTGGTGACCCGGAGTATCCAAAATATTGATTTTGTAACCGCTGTACTCGAACCCCATCACGGAGGTGGCGACGGATATTCCTCGCTGCCGCTCAATCTCCATGAAGTCGGAGGTTGCTCCCTTTTTGATTTTATTACTTTTTACCGCCCCGGCAACGTGGATGGCGCCACCAAAAAGCAGCAGTTTTTCTGTAAGTGTAGTTTTTCCCGCATCAGGGTGACTGACAATACCAAACGTTCTCCGACGCAGAATCTCTTCTTTAAATCCCATTTTATCAATTTAGGATGCAAATTTAATTTAAAATAGCTGAAAGACGACAAATGTCGATTTTGGATTTTGGAATTTCGGGTGAAAAGTTCTTTGAAACGTTCTGAAACCCCCGAAAGGAGAGTCTCCTCCTTACCAGGACTGCTTCCGGACCAACAGGGCGACCAGAATCTTAACAGGATGGCCAAAAATCCAGCAGGGCGAGTGGGAGCGCGGGTTTTGGCAAAAACGGGGCCCGGAAAAGTTTTTTTCATTTTGATATTTTAATTTCATTGTGTACGTTTGAATTATCTAACGCGCAACAAACCTACCTCTTTGCTTCCAAATTCCGTATATAGGCGCATGTTTGTTGCGTATATAAACGAGGTTAGCGGTAATTTCAAAGACAACATCTCGCAAAACAATAATCTAAATATTTTATCACACTGATCTGATTTTCACTAAATTTGAATATTGTTGATCGAAATATTCAAAAATGTCGACTAATTGGTTTTCTTATATGGAAAAGAGAGATACATTGACCATTGCAAATGAAATAGAATTAGTTATTGATAATCAAGAATTTGATCAAAATGAAAAAGTTGAGAGGATTACTTCATTAATCTTTGAGTTTCATCACTCCCTACCTATTGTCGTTTATCCTGAAAAAAAATCCAAAGTATCCGATGATCCGACAGATGAATTTCTTTGCAAGATTCCATTATTATTAACATATTCAGAAGACGAAATTGAAGAGGAAATAAATGATGAAAGAGATATTTCCCTATATGATGAAGAGAGAAAGAAATGTATGATACTTGATTTTCTTCTTCATAGATCATTTTTTTTAGGACTTATTCAGAAAAGAGACACTATTCAACTTATTGAGGATTTTATCAGGACTCGTAAATTATTAATTGAAAAAAACGAGGAGAATTTAAGGATTGAAGAACAAAATAATTTAGTTTGGGACTTTGTGAATTCAATTGAAAAAAAGAGGTTTTCTCAGTTATCTGATTTGAATTTTGTTGAGATTAAAGACCCTAACACAATCATATATTTTTATAAAACTCGACTTGATGAAATATTTGAATTAATTGAAAACAAACAAAAAAGTATTTGTTTCGAAGGAGTGACATCAACCTTGTTTGTTAAAGGAAAGAAGTTACTTATCATTACCATAAATAAAGATCTCAAAGTCATTAGTTCTTCTTTTATAACATTTAACAAAAAAGAGATAAAAAGGATTTACAAAAATTATTATGAAGAACCTGATTACGATTCAAGAGATGATATTGAAAGTAAAGAAAGAACATCTTTTGAAAGATGGATGAAGATTCACAAAATTGATCCCAAAAGATATTGGAAGGATGAGGATAGAAGTAATAGATACTTTGATTTCGAGGATGGTGAATGTTTTGACGAAAACTATGATGGGAGACCCAAGAGGAGTGAATCATACCATTATATTAATAGACTTAATTCATATAAAACCATTCTTAAATACAAAATTTTGTATTTTGACAAATCTATTCGATACGAAATTGATGATTTTAACAAATTACCATTTCAAGAGTTGCTGAAGTTATATAAACGATTTGCGAAAAAGTCTTGGAATGGTAACACAAATCTTGAGGACTCATTATGTATCATCTCAAAGATAACAACTGAGGAAGGATTGGAGTATATTTCAGAACCAAGTTTACTCAAATCTAATCCCGATTATGATTTAAACGACAATGAGACGATACAATTTTTTAGACTTCCTTATGAAAAATGTATTCAGATGAAACGAGAAGCAGAGAATAGAAATATGATTAGATACACAACAATGAATAATTGAAATATTGCAGAGTTAGAAGGTTAATTCAAAAAAGGGTTTTGATAATATCTTATGTAAGGCCAAATTTAAAAGTATTTCGATAAATTGAATTCGATCCTCCTGGCGCCTCGCTCCCGCGAGATTGCATCGCGTGGTTGAATGAAGGTTATTCCCCCCGTCGGTGCGGATTATGCCGGAGAGAAAGGTAAGTTGGACAATGTCATTGTTATTTGTTAGAGTGGAATACCACGCGATGCAATAATCGCGCGGGAGCGGGGGGAGTTAGCGTTCAGCAATAAAAACATAGTACTATGACAGAAAACTCACTTAGGGAAAATTATAGACGCAATGAAAAACACTTCTTAAGGATTATAGAATTCGTAAAGAATAATAAAGAAGTAAAACAAGGAATTGATCGGTTTTTTAATTCCGCATTACTAATTTGTAAATCAAATGCAAAAGAAAAAGTCAGGATTCTATACATACAGGCAATTTCAGCAGCAGGTGGTAGTAATTTGACAAGGAATGGAAAATCTTGTAAAGAATTCTCAACCAAAATTGACAAATTGGGGGATGAACAACAGATTGAATTAAAAGACTTTTTCAGATGTTTCGAAACTGAAATCAATTCATTTACTGATTTGTTTAAACACATTAGCCATAACAATTTGAATTTTGGACCAAAAAAGGCTGCATTGTTTTTAAATAAAATGGACTGGGTGCAAAGAAATATTGATTCTGGTCAGCAAATTTTCAAAGACTACAATATTGATGTCATGGATTTAATGATTCCAATTGATAATGTTATTATTCGAATATTAAATGAAATTATTTGCATAAATTGTAATGAACAATTAGACCAGTATCGTGATTTTGCAATCATAAATCAATTCTTTAAAGAAAAATTAGGAAGCAAATTTATGTTGATAGAAGATTTGTGGTTTTGGGGTTATTTTTCAACTAAAGGAAATGGCAATAATAGAATAATTGAATTTAATGAAGACAAATTCTATACCGCTGAATTTCTAAAACCGACTGTTGAAAATAGAAATAGAATAAGTGAGTTTATCAAAATATTGAAGAATGATTAAAATTGCCGAAACGCTAATAAAGGCTAAAATCAAGCGGACAGATAGTGCCAATTTGAACAGTATTGCAACTAATAAACTTTATAGTAGGTTGACAGTGAAGAGCTCCGTAATGCCCGCCAGTTTTTAGCCTCGATCGTTAGCCACAAGCATAAAAATAGACCGCGTACAAATGAAAATAGATGAACACAAAATTAGAATGGAAAGAGTTGTTCGTTGGGACAGCTATAGAATTAATCAGTTCTCATATACCAATAATTTGCTTATTGGACTAAATCTTGCCTTTCTAAGCTTCTTCATTACCCAATCAGGATTTAAAATAAATTGCAATTGCTGTCTTCTAACATTACAACTGTTGACTGGACTTTTATTGCTATCATCTTTTCTTGCGGGAATTTTGACTGTTTTAAACAGACTTCAGAACTTCCGAAAAACTGCCAAACTGACCAAAAAAAGGAAAATGAAATTTGAACACGATAATAACATTAAGTCTTACTCTGACATTAAAACCATTAATTCAGATATTAGTACGTTACATGTTGAAACTATAAAATTGGGAAAATTGACCTGGATTTTATTGAAATGCCAAGTTTGGACATTTTTCATTGGGACAATCATTGGAATCATTTATTTAATAATTGAAAAAAATGCCTGTGGCTAATAACTAAGGCTTCGTGTGGTTGAGGGACGAGACCCAACATGAAGCCTTGTTGCACGAAATTCGTGCCCCCTCGCTCCCGCGCGATTGCATCGCGTGGTTGAATGAAGGTTATTCCCCCCATCGGTGCGGATTATGCCGGAGAGAAAGGTATGTTGGACAATTTCATTTTTATTTGTTAGAGTGGAACACCACGCGATGCAATCGCGCGGGAGCGGGGTAGCGCTGAATCAGATATTGAGTTCAATAACTTATTACACAGAGTTACACAGAGAAGCACAGAGTTGCACGGAGAGAAATGATTATTTGAGTTGTTTATTGAGTCTAAAATGTTCAAAAAACAAACTTTTCAAACTTTATAAACAATTCAAACTCTTCAAACAATTAGCAATTGTCCTCTGTGTAACTCTGTGCTTCTCTGTGAAACTCTGTGTGACTTTTTTAGTAAATGCAAATTTCGACCTATCCTTCGACAATCACAATCTTCTCAATTTTATCTCCCTGACGGATAGCATCGATCACTTCAACACCCTCATAAACTTTACCGAAACAGGTATGGTTACGGTCGAGGTGGGCAGTATTTTTTCTGCTGTGGCAGATAAAGAATTGTGATCCACCTGTGTTTCTGCCGGCATGGGCCATCGACAAAACACCGCGATCGTGGTATTGGTTCTCACCATCCAATTCACATTTGATGGTATAACCGGGTCCGCCAGCCCCTGTACCTTTTGGACAACCACCCTGGATGACAAAATCAGGAATAACCCGGTGAAAGGTAAGTCCGTCATAAAATCCCTCTTTGGAGAGTTTAATGAAGTTGGCAACTGTTCCAGGAGCATCTTCGTCGTAGAAATTTACTTTCATGACACCCTTAGCCGTATGAATCTCTGCTTGTGACATAATTTGTTTTTTTGTTTTTGCAAAGATACCTCTTTCCCAAAGAATTTTCTTCCATTTACCCTATATTTGTCCGATATTCTTGCTGATAGCACAGAAAAATTCAATCGAAGAACCTTTCAACAGATTTGAACCGATCAAAAACAGATAAGATGATCCGTAGTTTTGGATCCATTTTCGCCCTTATTTTCTTGCTCATTTTGAGCGAAGGATGTACTGTTTCTCACCAGACCAGGTTGGCTGCAACCTCCTTCGACAATGGTGAATATTTCAAGAGTATTGCGGCCTACCGTAAAATTTATACCAAAACCAAAGGGAGAGAGAACAAGGCTGCCATTCAGCTGAAGATTGCTGAGGCCTTTTACAAGATAGGTCAGTATCGTCAGGCTGAAAGCTATTTCAAGAGCGCTATTTTTAAAGATCCTTCCGATGTGACCATCCTGCTAAGGTATGCTGAGGTACTCAGGTCTAATGGTAAATATGACGAAGCGATCAAAAATTATCAAAAATTTCTGCTGCATCTTCCCAAAGATGAACGTGCATTGAATGGAATTATTTCCTGTAATACCAGTAAGGAGTTGTTGAGTAAACAGACACTGTACAAAGTTGAGAATCTGAAAGAGATCAATTCGCGGTTCTCTGATTATGGTGCTGTCTATCCGGGCCTGATTGAAACAGAGCTTGTTTTCTCCTCTGCCCGGGATGATGCAACCGGGAAAAAGAAAAATCCGGTAACAGGTGAGTTTAATGCCGATATCTATCGGGCGGTGTACAATGCGGAGCGAAAAAAGTGGGATCTTCCAAAAAGGATTGATGAATCGATGATGATCAATACTGTCGATGAGGAGGGTGCGCCCGCATTCGACAAAAGCGGAAATACCCTCTATTTTACCCGTTCCATCACAGAGAAGGGTGAGGATGCGAAGGTTGGTATTTTTGAATCGACACTTGTAAGCGGAAGCTGGAGCAGACCGGTAAAACTCTCCATTGGCAGCGATAGTCTGCTTGCCGCTCATCCCACGGTATCCCGGGATGGTAACAAAATCTATTTTGTCTCCAACAGACCCGGGGGATTTGGTGGCAATGATATCTGGATGGCTGAAAAAGTTGGAGAGAGTAAGTGGGGCGAAGCCAGAAACCTTGGTCCACAGATCAATACGGCAGGGAATGAAATGTTCCCATTTATCCGCGATAACGGAGAACTCTACTTTTCTTCAGATTCACATGTTGGTTTAGGCGGACTGGATATTTTCAAAGCAACACCGCTGGAAAAAGAAGGATGGAAAGTTGAAAATATGGGTGTTCCTATTAATTCTACGGGTGATGATTTTGCCATCTCTTTCTATCCGGGCGAGGAGAAAGGCCTTTTTACAAGCTACCGCGAAGGAAGCCGTGGGGATGATATCTATTCTTTTATTCTGCCACCCAAAAGTTATGGAGTGGAAGGAGGATTATACAACAAGGAGACAGGTGAGCAGGTGGAAGGAGCTTCCGTCCGCCTCATCGGTACGGATGGTACGCAGCTGCGCCTGAAATCTGATAATGCATCTTTTCGATTTCAACTGAAACCGGGTGTTGAATACCTGATCACCGCTTTTAAAAAGGGATTTTTGAATGCCAAAGCCTCACTGTCGACCGTTAGAATGGACCAGGGTAAAGCATTTTCTATTAGGATGGAGTTAACACCTGTAGATAAGCCAATTAGAATCGATAATATTTTTTATGAAGTAGGTAAGTGGAATCTTTTGCCTGAATCTATTGCTTCCCTGGATACCCTTGTTTCCCTTTTGAAGGAGAACCCGACCGTTACCATCGAACTCATGGCGCATACCGATTGCCGGGGCAATGATGCGGATAACCTTATCCTATCACAAAAAAGAGCGCAATCGGTTGTAGATTACCTTATTTCCAAAGAGATTCAGCAGGAAAGGCTTACGGCCAAGGGATATGGGAAAAAGGTACCAAAAACAGTCGATGCCAGAATGGTAAAGGCAAATGCATTTTTGAAAAAGGGAGAGGTTCTCACTTGTCAGTTCATCGAAGCGCTCAAAAAAGAGGAAGAGCGGGAAATATGCCACCAGCTCAACCGCCGTACCGAATTCAAGGTAACGTCTTCGGAGTACAGGGAAAAGTACAAGGAATAAAAGGAAAAAGTTGCTATTTTTGCGCTAGTTATGGATTCCAATCAAAGATACATACGCAGGGGAGTTTCTTCATCCAAAGAGGATGTGCACAATGCCATTAAAAACATTGATAAAGGGCTGTTTCCCAAGGCATTTTGTAAAATCGTCCCCGATATTCTGGGCAACGATCCGCTTTTTTGCAATGTGATGCATGCCGATGGTGCCGGTACAAAATCGGCCTTGGCATATATGTATTGGAAAGAAACCGGCGATCTTTCGGTGTGGAAAGGCATTGCCCAGGATGCCATCGTGATGAATCTGGATGATTTAATCTGCGTTGGCGCCATCAAAAATATCCTGCTCTCTTCAACCATCGGGCGCAACAAGCAGTTGATCCCGGGAGAAGTTATTACCGCCATTATCCAGGGTACTGAAGAGTTTTGCAGCGAAATGCGCGACCTGGGAATTTCCATCTATCCAACCGGAGGCGAAACTGCCGATGTGGGTGATCTTGTCAGAACGATCATCGTTGATTCGACCGTTACCTGCCGCATGAAAAGATCGGATGTTATCTCGGCGGATGCCATTCGTCCGGGGAATGTAATCATTGGTCTGGCCTCATACGGACAAGCCAGCTATGAAACCTCCTACAATGGCGGAATGGGTAGTAATGGCCTTACCTCCGCGCGGCACGATGTTTTCTCCAAATATCTCGCCGCGAAATATCCCGAAAGTTTTGACGCTTCACTGCCTGATGAGCTCATCTATTCTGGAGGCCTTCGTCTGACCGATATGATTGATTCCATTGGTGTAGATGCAGGGAAAATGGTACTCTCCCCAACCCGTACTTATGCCCCGGTAGTCAAAAGGGTTTTGGATAGCTGCCGTAAAAATATTTATGGGATGATCCATTGTTCGGGAGGAGCCCAGACCAAAGTGCTTCATTTTGTGGAGGATGTGCATGTAATCAAAGATCGGCTTTTCGATATTCCCGAGCTTTTCAGGGTGATCCAGCAACAAAGCGGAACCGACTGGCACGAGATGTACAAAGTCTTTAACATGGGTCATCGGTTTGAAATCTATGCAGATGCTGAGACAGCGGAAGAGATTATCTCCATCTCAAAATCATTCGGCATTGATGCACAGATCATCGGTCGTGTAGAATCATTCACCGGCAAAAAAGTGACCATCGAAAGTCCTTTCGGTACCTTCGAATATTAGCTACCCCAACTTTAGTCACTCTAGTCACTTTAGTTCACTTTAGTCACTTTTTTCTTTTTCTCATAAGTTCAATTTACAATTTATAGCATGTCAGATAATTCACTACTCGAAAAATACGAAGGCATCAAAATACGTTTTGATGAAGTAAGCCAGCAGATATCAGATCCTGATATCATGAAGGATATGAAGCGGTACGTCAAGCTCAACCAGGAGTACAAACAACTGGATGCTTTGGTACAGTCCTTTACCCGATACAGAAACTATCTGCAGAACATTGCAGATGCAAAGGATATTTTGGAAAACGAGACCGATGAGGATCTGCGCGAAATGGCCCGCGAAGAGATGGAAGAGGGGTCCCAGAAGGTAACAGCCTTCGAGGATGAGATCAAACTGTTACTGGTGCCGGCCGATCCGGAGGATAGTAAAAATGCTATTCTTGAAATACGGGGTGGAACAGGTGGTGACGAAGCCGCTATATTTGCCGGCGATCTTTTCAGGATGTATTCCAAGTTTTGTGACAGAATGGGATGGAAACTCGAAGTTACCAATACTTCAGAAGGAACATCGGGCGGTTACAAAGAACTGGTGGCCAAGGTAACAGGAAAGGATGTCTATGGAATTTTGAAATACGAATCAGGAGTGCACCGCGTGCAGCGGGTGCCCCAGACCGAGACCCAGGGCCGGATTCATACTTCAGCATCCACAGTGGCAGTATTGCCTGAAGCTGAGGAGTTTGATATTGATCTTAGAGAAACCGATATCCGCAAAGATACTTACTGTTCTTCAGGTCCTGGCGGCCAAAGTGTCAATACCACCTACTCTGCCATCCGGTTGACGCATATGCCTACCGGGATTGTCGTAACCTGTCAGGATGAGAAATCACAGATCAAGAACCTGTCCAAGGCCATGTCGGAACTACGTACCCGGATATACAACATGGAACACCAGAAATACCTGGATGAGATCGCCTCCAAGCGCAAAACAATGGTTTCGACAGGCGACCGTTCAGCGAAAATCAGGACCTACAACTATCCGCAAGGAAGGGTAACAGACCACCGTATCGGACTAACACTGTACAATTTGCCGGCTGTTATGGATGGCGACATCGGTGAAATCATCGAGAAGTTACGGTATGAAGAAAATGTAGAACGATTAAAAGAAACAGAACTTTAAATCAATTACAAATTACAAATTAAAGATTAAAAATTAGGGTTATTTGTTTATTAATATCCTGATCTACTGTCTCTCAATTTGTAATTTGTAATTTTTAATTTGTAATTATGAACAGGTTAGAGCTTTTCGAACAGATCAAAAAAAAGCAATCGTTCCTCTGTGTTGGATTGGATTCCGATATTCAGAAGATACCTCAGTTTTTACTTGATACATCTGATCCGATCTTCTACTTTAATCAGAAGATTATTGACGCCACAGCGGCCTATTCTGTGGCATACAAACCAAATCTTGCCTTTTACGAATCAAATGGCCTGGATGGTTGGAACAGTCTGGAGAAAACCGTGCACTACATTCGCGAAAAATACCCTGAAATCTTCATCATTGCTGATGCCAAACGTGGGGATATTGGCAATACCTCTGCCATGTACGCCAAAACTTTTTTTGAAACCTATCAATTTGATGCAGTTACCATTGCCCCTTACATGGGAGAGGATTCGGTAACGCCGTTTTTGGGATATTCGGACAAATGGGTGATCCTGCTGGCCCTTACATCCAACAAGGGAGCCTTTGATTTTCAGTTTGAGGTAAACCCCAATGGGGATAAGCTTTTTGAGACGGTATTACGCAAATCGCAACAATGGGCTGATTCTGAGCAGATGATGTATGTGGTTGGCGCCACTAAAGCATCAGAACTTGAAGGAATCAGAAAGATCGTTCCCGACCACTTTTTGCTGGTGCCGGGAGTTGGGGCGCAGGGTGGCAGTTTGAATGAAGTTGCAAAATATGGAATGAACGACCAGTGTGGACTATTGGTGAACTCTTCCAGGGCTATTTTATATGCTTCTACTAATGCCGACTTCTCGGAAAGAGCAGGTGAAGCAGCTTTGGAAGTACAAAGTGAGATGAAAATACTTCTGCAAGAGAAAGGATTAATTTAGAAAGTGATTGAATATAAGCAGATTGCTTCGTCGTACCTCCTACCAATGACAAATTTTGTAATATACTGAATATCAAATAGGTGCAAAAATGTATTTAACAGCTTCATTATGCACAAATATTTTCTGTCATCTTCACATTGTGCCCAAAAAATTTGGGTGGTGACTCGCAATGACAGTATACTGTTGATCTTGTGAGGGTGGAGAGAAGGAGGCGGGCGGCGATTCTGCTATTACCGAAAACTGATGACCCGCCTCCTTCTCTCCACCCTCACCTCCGAAAAAATGATCCGTCATTGCGAACACTGCCTGTCCCGATTTTTCATCGGGAAGGAACGAAGTGCGAAGCAATCTGTTGAGAGGCGCATAAATTTTTCTTAACTTAATGACATTTCCCGTACGGGACGGAATTTAGATATTAATCCATATTCTACCGACATTAAATCCCTAACCGGACAAGAAACAAATTTTAACAGTTTTAACGTCAATTCTTATCAAAAACATCTAATTGTTAGACGTTTGCGTTTTGTGGTCTTGTGTCATTCCCTGAATAAGGTTCAAAATGGAAACGTTATTGAACGTTAAAAGATGTTTACTCCCTGATTTTTTGAGCAGAATAATTACTTTTGTTATGATTTTGTAATTTATATAGAAAGCATGGTTGGTAAATTGTTGACTTTGGTTCTGGGGTGTTTACTTCTTCTTGAAGGGAACACTTATGGAGCAAACCCACAACAGAACAAGGAGAAATCAAAGACATATCCCTATTTGGCTTATCTGCCAAATGGCTACAAAGAATCCATTGGAAAAGAGTGGCCTTTAATTATTTACCTTCACGGTAGTTCCTGTAAGGGCAGTAATCTCGAACGATTGAAAAAATATGGACCCCCATTCTACCTGGATCGTGGGATGCAGGTGGATGCCATCGTGATTTCGCCTCAATGCCCTTCAAACCGTAACTGGGTTTATGGCGACTGGTTCGAATCATTTTATTCCGAAATACTTGCAAAATACCATGTTGATCCTTCCCGAGTGTATCTGACGGGAATGAGTTTAGGCGGATTTGGGACATGGAATCTCGCTTCCAGATATCCTCAATATTTTGCAGCCATCATGCCCTTGTGCGGAGGTGGCAGACCAGGTATGGCAGAGACCATTAAAGATATGCCTACGTGGGTTTTCCATGGTGAAAAAGATAGAAGAGTTAGGTTGAACAGGTCGGAGGAGATGGTTGAAGCCATGCAGGAAATGGGCTCAAGACCTAAATTCTCTGTATTGAAAGGAGAGGGGCACGATATCCATCATGTCTACTCGGAACAAAATGTTTATGAATGGCTGCTGGCCCAACATAAGAGTGTCTATGAAAAATTGGTTAGTTTGAATTTCTGGTCACCTAAAACCGATTCTGTTATTTCACAGAAAAAGGAGGAGCTAATCAAAGAGGTTCAGAAATCTAGCATAGCTGAGAAATTTATCCTCAAAAGCCAGGCTCAGCCCCCAACCCCAACTGAAACTGTTAAATCATTTCTGTTAAATTTCTTCAAGCCGAAACCATTTGAGCAGTCCTCTTTGAAGTAGTGACTAAAGTGACTAAAATGACTAAAGTGACTAGAGTACTTGGATACTCTGGTCATTTTTGTTTGGAGTCCCTAACTTTATTAACTTTAGTCACTTTAGTTCACTCTAGTCACTTTCATCCAAAATATTCATGACTCGAACCTATAACTGGGGCATCCTTGCCCCTGGGAACATCGCCGGAAAATTTGTTGCTGAGCTGCAGGAAGTAAAATCTGCAAAAGTATTGGCTGTCGGATCGAGAGATTTGTTCCGTGCAAAGGAATTTGCAGCTACCTGGCAAATTGAACATTGCTATGGTTCTTACGAAGAGCTTGTCGCTGATCCGGATATTGATATTGTATACATTGCTTCCCCCCATTCCTTTCATGCCGCTCATACCAAGTTGTGCCTGAAACACAAAAAGGCTGTTCTATGTGAGAAAGCTTTTGCACTCAATTCATCCGATGTTTCAGAAATGATTGAGACCGCCAGGCAGGAGAAGGTCTTCCTGATGGAGGCTTTTATGACACCACACCAGCCATCTTACCAGGAAGCCCGCAAAATCATCAATTCCGGTCTGCTGGGGGAAATTAAACACCTGCATGGTTGGTTCGGCTTCAACAAATCACCTTATGATTTGAATGGGAGACTTTTCAATCCGGCTTTGGGAGGTGGTGCCTTGCTTGATGTGGGGCTTTATCCCCTTTTTGATGCACTCTGGTTTCTGGGCGAGCCTATTCATATAGATGCTTTTGCAGATTTGACCCCCCGGAATATCGATCAGTCTATTTCTGTATCCATGCAATTTAACGAAGGCAAAAGCGCCTCTATTTTCGCCTCTTTTTTGGCTACCGCTGGCGTTGGTACCGACATTCTTTGTGAAAAAGGATTGTTGCGTCTAAGAAGAACCAGCTCTCTCAACCAATGGCTGGAGATTATTCTACCGGGAGAACCGGTAAAAACTATTCATTTTGATGAGTCTTCCTGCGGATTAAAACAAGAGGCATTGGAAGCCATGAAATGCCTCGATGAAAATAGGTTGGAGAGTGCGATCATGAGTCACCAAAATTCACTTCAACTTATGAAATTACTCGATCGCATAAGAGAAGAAGCTGGTATTCTACTTCCTATTTGATATTATTCAGTTAATGACAGTTGGGGACACAATCTTTTATGTTAAATCCATTGATGTTTGAATATTTGTTGATTAGATTTTCTATGTTAAATTTGTATTAACCAAATTTCCGATAAGATGGAGTCTGCTTCTGAGTTAATGCGGAAAATTAGTCAAGGCGATGAGCAGTCATTCACCAAAACTTTCGACCGCTATTACTCTGTTCTTTGCTATTATGCCGATAAATATATTCATGATTCTGACGAATCAAGATCGTTGGTTCAACAGGTATTTGTTGATCTCTGGATGAAACGCAAAAAGATTGTTATTCAGCAATCTATCAAAGCCTATCTTTACAAAGCAGTTAGAAACTATGCATTAGACTACCTCAAACACAAGAATGTAGAATCAAAATTTCTCCATCAGGCACAAGCTGAAACAGAAGCATTTGATACCAACCTGATTGAGGAAGCAGAACTTAACGCGCGCATCAATTCTGCTATTGATGATTTACCTGAAAAATGTCGCGAAATCTTCATACTTTGCCGTTTTGAAGAACTTCATTATCGTGAAATTGCCAAGCAGCTTGGTATATCTATTAAAACAGTTGAGATGCAAATGGGGATAGCTCTAAAAAAATTGAGAAGCCAATTAACTGAACATCAAAATATATTGTTGCTGTTATTTATTTCTTCAAAAAAATAATAATTGCTGTTACAGGGTAATCAATCATCTTGTCGTCATAGGTTAAAATAAACAGAAAAATCTTCAGTAATGGAGTCTCATTCGACCAATTACGAGCAGCTTATTGCCTCATTTCTTTCTGGAAACAGTAATCCATCAGAAATTGAGTCGCTTGAACAATGGCAAAATTTGTCAAAAGAAAACAAAAAAATTTTCGACGATTCAGTTATCGTATGGAATAGTTGCCGGAAACCATTGACCAAAGCGGAGATAGCGCGGGATAAATTGGATGTAGAGGAACGGATTATTACGAAAATATCTTTACAGCAGAAACGGGACAGGTATGCAATACGATTACTCAGAATGGTAGCTGCCCTTGTAGGTCCTATTATGCTGGCCCTTGGTTGGTATTTCGGCAGCAGTACCACCAACTATTCAAAAGATTTAACCTGGAATACCGTAACAGCACCCAAAAAACACATTGCAATTTGTACCCTTTCTGATGGAACGGAGGTATGGTTGAATGCCGGATCTACCATAAGTTATCCGGCTAATCCTACATCCGGAGAAAGACGGGTCAGGTTAAGTGGTGAAGGATATTTCAAGGTAACCAAAGACCCCAAAAAACCGTTCTTTGTGATGACCCAACAAGCTACTGTGAAGGTATTGGGAACTTCATTTGATATGAAAGCTTATCCTGGAGAGGAGCGATTGGTTACTACGCTTGAAGAGGGTTCTATTGAACTTTTTACACATAAAACAGGTGAGACATCTTTGAAGCTTCATCCCGGGGAGCAGGCAATTTACGATAACAAAGGAGGTGAAATTATCATTGAAAAAGTGGATGCTGCACGTTTCAGTGCGTGGAGAACAGATAAATTTTTGTTCAAAGATGCTGATTTAAAAACGATTATAATTGAACTCGAAAGATTGTATGATATCAAAATTCACATCAAAAACCCACAACTCGAGAAACTCCGTTTCAGGGGAATGTTTAGTTACGATCAGGATTTATTAGATGCTTTCGAAACGCTCAAACTCAGTGTAAAACTTAAATATACCATTAAAGATAGGGAGGTATGGTTGGAGTAAACCAAGATTAAGGCCTGACATTTTTTTTCGTAAACTATTAACTAAAAATTATTAACAAAAGATAAACCGGTTTGCTTATGGGAAACAATTTACCAGAAAGAACAATGTTCTAAAAAAACAGTGGGAAAAGTTCCACCTAATCCCACTGTAAAAAACGCCAGCGGCGGAAAATGAAAATCATTTTATTTATCTAAATCATTCAAATCTATGAAAAAAAACTTTATTCCAAACGTAGAGAGAAATCTCTTGTTAAAAAAAATGTCAAGAGTTATGAGACTTTACCTGTTTATATTGGGAATCACAGTTTTACAAGTTCATGCAAGTGTCTATTCACAAAATACACTGCTGAACCTGAAACTGGAAAATACTACCATTGCGGAAGTATTTGATGCTGTCGAGAATCAGTCAGAATTTTTCTTTTTTTACAACAAAGGACAGATCAACGACAAGGAAATAGTATCAGTTGATTTGACAAATTGCAAAATTGATGATGTGCTGACTTCCATATTCGGAAAGGATGTAGTGAGTTATGAGATATATGGGAAAAATATCATCATCAAGGCAAAAGATCTGACAGAACCTGCTGCAAGTGAGCAACAAGGCAATAAGGTGACCGGTAAAGTAACCGATGATACAGGACAACCATTGCCTGGTGCGAGTGTTGTCATAAAAGGAACAACCACAGGAGTGATTACAGACATCAATGGTAATTTCAGCCTTTCGGTTCCGGCAAATGCCTGGTTAATCTTCTCATTTGTTGGGATGAATAATGCAGAAATTACAGTTGGTACCAATAAGACTTTCAACATTAAACTGACAACTTCTACCGTTGGTGTAGAAGAAGTTGTAGTAACTGCCTTGGGAATTTCACGTGAGAAAAAATCCCTTGGTTATTCTGTTGCTGAAGTGAAAGGTGCAGAAATGCAGAAAGTTGCCTCACCAAATGCTCTGAGTTCCCTTGCTGGTAAAGTTTCCGGTGTACAGATTAGCAACACGGGTGCTGCAGGTTCTTCTGTGAGTGTGATCATCCGTGGCGCATCTTCACTTACCAGTGACAACCAGCCTCTTTATGTCGTCGATGGTATTCCGTTGAACAACTCGCTTAGTAACATGTCCAGCCTTGGAAATGGTAACACAGTTGACTATGGTAGTGCCATTACTGACGTAAATGGAGATGATATTGAAAGTGTATCGGTTCTTAAAGGACCTAGCGCCGCTGCACTTTATGGTTCACGAGCCGGTAACGGTGTAATTCTGATTACCACAAAATCTGGCAAAGTTGCCAAAAAAGGATTAGGTATAACCATCAATTCAAATACTGTAATCGATAATCCTTACAAGTATCTGGATTACTTAAACAACGGTTGGGGTTATGGTCCTCGTCCCTACACCCAGGATATTCGTCCGAACAATGGTAAACCTTATGCCGATGTTGACCCAACCCAGTCCGCATGGAACGGTCAGGCGCTAGGTCAGGGTATCCTGGCTTATCAGTGGCCTTATCCAACTGATGCCAGCGGTAACTTAGTTGCAACACCACTGGTCAATCACCCGAACAACGTTAAGAACTTCTTTCAGACCGGTTTCACCACTACTAACAACATTGAGGTTGCTGATGCCTCTGAAAGGGTCAATTACAGGTTGTCTTTCAATGACATGGAAAACAAGGGACTCATTCCCAATTCTGACTTGCACAGGAAGACAATTTCTCTGAATTCTGCCATTAAATTGAATGACAAAATCTCACTGAGTACTGTCATCAACTATGCACGCTCCAACGCTAATAACCGTCCCGCTATTGGCAACGGAACTAACCCGATGCAGGCCATTTACGAACTTAACAACGAAATAGACGGAAACCTACTAAAAGATTACTGGAAACCAGGTCAGGTAGGTATCATGCAAAATAGCCCCTACAGGCTTGGTAGCCCGACCAGCTATGTCAACAATCCATATTTTGTGGCCAACGAGGTGAACAATAGTTTCAAACGTGACCGTTTCTATGGTGACATGCGTCTGGATGTTCAGATTCTTAAAGATCTTAGTTTCTTTGCGCGTTATGCACTGGATACCTATAGTGAAATCAGGGAAGCCAAGATTGCAAAGAGTTATACCTCTGAAAAGAATGGGTTCTATGGTATTCAGAATTTGAACAGGCTTGAGAACAACACTGACTTCCTGTTCACCTACACCAAAAAAATCTCAGATTTTAATGTAACAGCATCTGCCGGAGGTAACTCCCGGTATTTCTATGCCCAGGACAACTCAATGCAGACAAAAAACGGAGGTACTGGTTTGGTAGTACCTGGAATTTATTCAATTACCAATACGCTTCAAACGAACCTTCAGGTTTCCTCCGGATCTTCCAAGAAACAGGTTTATTCTTTGTATGCTCTTGCATCACTGGGCTACAAAGATTTGGCTTATCTTGATCTTACTGCAAGGAATGACTGGTCCAGTACACTACCACCAAGTAACCGTTCTTACTTCTATCCGTCCGCATCATTGAGTTTATTGGTCAATAAAATGTTTGATCTGGGTCCGACCGTTTCCCTGTTTAAAGTGAGAGGTGGCATTGCTCAGGTTGGTAATGATACCAGTCCATATCAGTTGTTGGCAGGATTGAGCCCGGGTTCCTGGAATGGCCAGACAAGTTTCTCTGTACCTGGAAACCTTCTTAACCCTACACTAAAGCCTGAAATCAAGACTTCAACAGAATTTGGAGCGAATATTGATCTTTTCAAAAGCCGATTGAGATTTGAAGGAACCTATTACAATGCTGACAACCGGAACCAGATTTTGAACAATACCCTGTCTCCCTCTTCAGCTTACGGAACCCAAAAATTCAACGCCGGACTCGTTAACAGCAAGGGAATTGAACTTTCTTTGGGCGGTACACCAATAAAAACCAAGGACTTAAGTTGGGATGTCAATTTAATTTTCTCCAGGAACGTAACAACCCTTGTAGAACTTGCTCCAGGTGTTTCTCATATTATTTTATGGACCAACGCAAAGGGTGGTGCTGAGACATGGGTAGGTGAAAAAATTGGTAACATCGTTGATGCTGAAATGGAGCGTGTAACTGACAAATCTTCTCCATATTATGGATGGCCACTGCTTGATTCGGACGGATTCGAGCAGGTAACAGGTGTGAATGAGGTTAATAACAAGAGGAACTCTCCGATCATTGGTAACTTTAACCCTGATTTCATGATGGGCTTGCAGACTTCTGTCAGTTACAAGAAATGGACTGTAAGTGCCAGTTTTGATTACAGAAAAGGTGGACAGTTTGTTTCTCAGACACTCCGTTACAACGAATCTGACCTGCATGGTTCACGAATCTTAAGTACATTTATTCATCCTCCGAAAGGTGTCGATGTACCCACATGGTTGAAAGCTCATGCCAATCTGTTTGGTCCTAACGGAACAGCCTATCCGGTTGTTGGTGGACCGACTGCAGATTATGGCGGTATGCCCTACACAGATGGCGGGATAACGCTGAATGATGGTGTTTTCATGCCGGGTGTGAGCGGTAGTTATGATGCAAACGGGAAATTTAACAGTGACCAGGAATTCCTGTCATCACCCACAGATTATTTCGGAGACTACTATGGATGGAGTTTGACCAAGACTGCTACTTTCGATGCTGATTTTATTAAACTGAGGGATATTACAATTTCATACCAGCTTCCAAGTTTAAAATCATTAGGTATTCAAAAGGCGTCAATTGCTTTATACAGCAGTAACATCATTCTTTGGACCAAAGCAAAAATTGGTATCGATCCTGAAGCTGCTTTCAATAATAGCCTTGGAAGTGCCAATGTTGGAATAGGCCAGTTTGCTCAGGGTATTGAGCGCGATAATGTTAGCCCGTGGACAATCCCTGTAGGATTCAAACTGAGTGTTAGTTTCTAATATTGAAATATAAAAAAAGTGAATTTATGAAAACACTATATAACTTAATTCTGGTTATGATTTTGGTAGTCTTTGCTTCCTGTAGAGATCTTACCCAATTAAACGTAGATCCTAACACGATCAGCCAAGTTACTGTGGATCCGAATTTTTTGATGACAGCAGTAATCCCTGAAGTAGTTAAACCTTATCAGGATGACAATTACAACGGCGATTGTGCCGGGATTATGTCTTATATCCAGAAGAGTGGCTGGGGAGGCACATTGACCTACTTCAACTGGACAGATCCCCGTTCCTGGGCAGGTAACTATGGGGCGTTGCGTGACATTTATCTGATGCGCGACAGGTCCAAAGCAGTAGGATCAGATTTCCACCTTGGAGTTGCTTTGATTATGAAAAGCTTCGAGTTTGGTTTGATTACAAGTTTATGGGGTGATGCACCCTATAGTGAGGCCGGATTGGGCGCTACAAATACCAAACCAAAATTTGATACGCAACAGGATATTTTTACTGGTATCATTGCAGATCTTAAAGCTGCAAATACTTTACTTTCGAAACCTGCTTCAAGCTATACAAATATCAATCCGGTTGCTGATCCGATCTATAACGGAAACCCGGCAAAATGGCAGAAACTGGCGAATTCTCTTCTTCTCCGTTTTTATATGAGGATGTCTGTTAAACTTCCTGCAATTGCAAAGGCTGGAATTGAAGAGATCATGAATAATCCAACAACATATCCTATTTTTTCTTCCAATGCTGATGAGGCTAAATTGGCCTATCCTGGTCTCTCTTCCTCTGATTCATGGGCTTCCGCAATTGCATGGGATTCCAATGTGGCTCAGGGTAACTATACAAGGATTCAACTTTGTGCCGGTTTCAGGGATGTTTTGGTAGCCGTGAATGATCCTCGTCTTCCTATCTGGTTTAAGCCTGTATCAGTTCAGATCATTGTTACAGACCAGTATGCATCTCAGGGTCCTGATGTTACTCTTGGTAATAAGCGTTACATTACCAATGCCCAGATGGCTGCCAAGGGTTATGTTATTTACAGTCCGAGTACATGGGTGGCTGCAACACCTTCAGCAACTACTTTGAAGACCCTTGTAGATACAGCAAAATATGTTGGTATTCCGCTGGCTATCAGTAAGACTGAACCATTTACCTATAACCTCAATCCAAGTCCGCTACAGGGTGGCGCGAATCAGCACGTTTCTGCACTGACTGATATGTTCGGCCAAAAAACGAATGCTATGCTGCCTGCTAAGATGATTACTTATGCGGAGGTTTGCTTCATTTTGGCAGAAGCTGCTCAGAGAGGTTACAGTGTTGGTACTCAGCAAACATGGTATACCAATGGTATCCAGGCATCATTAAGCTATTGGGGAGTCAGTAGTTCCTATTCATCCTACATTTCAAAGGCTGGTGTAGCATATGACGGTTCCTTGAAGCAGGTTATGATGCAGAAGTATATTGCCGGCTTCCTTAACGCTCAGGAAACCTGGTTTGACTGGAGGAAAACTGGTTATCCGGATATCACTATCGGTAATTCTGGCTTCAGAAATACTTTGCCGCTTCGTTACAAATATGATATGACCGAGTTGAATATCAACGGTGATAATGCAGCCGCTGCTGTTGCTAAGTTGGTTCCTACCAGCAATACAGGTCAAACCGGAAATGACGATTCATGGTCTAAAATGTGGTTGTTGCAATAACAACAAGTTATAAAATAAAAAAAGGCTGCTCCCAAAATGCAGCCTTTTTTTATTTTATATACATTTTTGCAGAGGCAGAGGTTTGCTTCGCTTCACTCGCAATGACGCAGCGATTTTCAATATTCCATGTGTTATAAAGAGGCACCGTCATTGCGAGCGAAGCGAAGCAAACTGTTGTCTATCCACAATCAAGCTAAGGCGTTGTTTGGATAACGAACAAATTAAAAAATAATAACAACTAACCCAAAATGGGAGGAAATAACAATAAATTAGCGTGCTCAAAATGTTAAAATGGATATTTCAGACCGAGATTTTATGAATGAATTTGTCTTTACAGCCTCCCGAAGCAGTGGCCCGGGAGGACAGAATGTCAACAAGGTTAGCTCAAAAGTAGATCTGAGGTTCAATCTTTGGAGTTCAGCACTGCTTGATGAGAAGGAAAAGGCCATTATTGCAGAGAAGCTCACCAACAAGATCAACAAGGAGGGAGAACTCGTGCTTGTTGCGCAAACTGATCGTTCTCAGTTGAAAAACAAAGAAAAAGTAATCGCAAAGTTTTATCATTTGTTGGAAAAGGCTTTGATGCCACCTAAAAAGCGTTACAAAACAAAACCAACCAGGGCCTCTGTAGAAAAGAGGCTCGAATCCAAACGCGTAAAATCAACGATTAAGGCCAGCAGAAAGGACTTTGAATTGTAATTTTTTTGTTATTTTCAGCCTCGCTTTCTAACTTTATCTGATTTCGAAATCCGGCAAATAATTGACCAATGCCAATTGTGTTATCAATTTCTTTGTTACAATTGAATGGTGATCGGCAGATTTAATTTTAAATTTTTCTATGAACTGTTTCAGCCGATTGCTTTCGTTTGTGTTTTTGATTATACTTTCAGTCAGCACTTTAGCCCAGCCCTCCTTCAATGCTGTTTTGGTTACCAAAGCGCCCGTTCTTGACGGACGTCTGGACGATGAAGCCTGGACTACTGCCGCAAAAATTGATCAGTTGGTTCAACGGGAACCAAACTCAGGTCAGCCTGTATCTGAAAAGACCATCTTCTATGTCTGTTACGATGCCAATTTTCTCTATGTCGGGGTTAAGTGCTTTGATGATCCGAAGAAGATTACCGCAAAGGAGATGGCGCGCGATATCAGTTTGGGGAATGACGACCGGATTCAGGTGATATTGGATACCTATCTGGATCACCGCAACGGGTATTGGTTTCAAATCGGTCCAAGAGGCTCTATCGGTGATGCTACCATCAGTGAAAATGGTGCGGTTTTTAACAAAGAGTGGAATGGATTGTGGGATGGGAAAGCACGCATTGTAGCCGATGGTTGGGAAGCTGAAATGGCCATTCCTTTCAAAACGATGGGTTTTGATAAATACAATCCAAACTGGGGTATCAAATTTATCCGGCATATCAAGCGAAAACTGGAGATGTCCTATTGGCCTACCGCTAATGTCAACAGTTATAAATTCCAGGTATCTGATGCCGGGTTGATCAAAGGGTTGAATAACATCACACAGGGCATTGGGCTCGATATTTCACCATACATTGGTGGAGGAATGGATACCAAACGGGATATCAAAAACAAATATGTAAAAAAAGCTGGTTTGGATCTGTTTTACCAGATCACTCCGGGTTTAAAGGCATCCTTGTCGGTGAATACCGATTTTGCAGAGACAGAGGTGGATGATCGCCAGATCAACCTTACCCGTTTCGACCTTCTTTTTCCTGAGAAAAGAGATTTTTTTCTGGATGGTTCGAGCCTGTTTTCATTTGGTATTCAGGGAGATGATGTCAATAGCTACGGAAAGAACATTATTCCGTTTTTTTCACGAAGGATGGGGCTGGACAGCAATGGATTGCCTTTGCAAATTAATTTCGCCGCCAAAGTAACCGGGATGATCAAAAATTGGAACATTGGCATCATGCAGGTGAATGATGACCATTTCAGTGGAAATTCCAATTTTTCGGTAGCCCGGATTTCCAGAAGCATAGGATCTGAATCATCTGTTGGGGTGATTGGTACTTATGGAAATGCTGTTTCTGCTGCAGAGAATTACGTAGGAGGAGTCGATTTGAAATTGGCAACCTCAAAATTTCATGGCAACAAAAACCTTTCCCTGATTTTGTTTGGATTAAAATCTACTACCAGTGGATTATCTGACAATGATCTATCCTGGGGTGGAACCATCTCCTATCCGAACGATTTTCTCTCCTTTTCACTTGGACATTATGAGATTGGCAAAAATTTCGTAGCCGGGATGGGATTTGTTCCCAGAACAGACATCAAGGATACCTATGGAAATATACTATTCGGGCCACGTCCGAAAATAAAGGGAATTTTGCAGGTTTTTACTGGTGTCGGATTTAACCACATTGTTAATTTCTCAGATATTCTCGAAACAAGGCAAGTCAACTATTCTCCCTTGAAAATACGATTCAAGTCGGGAGAGGAGTTCTCCTATAGCATCAACAACAACTACGAGTACCTCGAGAAGAATTTTAATATATTTTCCAAATATGTAATTCCGGTTGGTCAGTACGAATTTTACCGCCATTCACTTAGCCTTGTCACAGCTGGAAGCCGGAAATTGGCTGGAGACTGTTCTTATGTATGGGGCGATTTTTACGATGGTTCCCGCAGGGACCTGAATCTGGGCATCAATTACAAAGTTGCAGTTCCTCTTTTTGTGGGGATCAAATACAAGCAGAATGATGTTAGTTTGCCGGAAGGTAATTTTACCGCCCGCATCTATTCGGTGAATGCCAATATTCTCTTCAGTCCAACCGTAACATTCAACAACTATTTGCAATACGACAACTTTTCCAATACCATCGGGATACAATCCAGGTTTCAGTGGATTTTGAAACCGGGCAAAGTCATCATTCTGGCCTGGACCACAAAGCTCTCCCAACCACTCGAACGATACGTGATGGACGAAAGCGCTTTGCGGTTTAAGTTGAAATACAATATTAGGTTTTAAAAGAAATGCGGCCCGGGCCGCATTTCTTTTAAAACCTAATATTGTACTTCGCAGCTTCTGCTTGACCTGCCGCCAGCTACAAAACTCTTTAGCTTAACAGATCCGGATACTTTGACAGGTTGGGTGTATAGCTGACTTTGTAGAGTTGGTTCCGTGCCATCTGTGGTATAGCGGATTTCAAGACCAGGAAATTCCACATTCGCATACAGCGTTCCATCTTTGATCATTGCCCCGGGAAGCGGAACCCTATAATTGTAACCTCCATTTAGATTGGATAAACGTGGCAACTCTTTCATGGCAAGGATATTGGCCAATTTGTTCCAATCGCTTGTCAGTTGCTTCTCCCTGGCATCCTTGTTTTCGATGGTTTCCCATTTTCTTTCTGGCGACCAGGCGGTCTCAGAAAAGGCGATCAATCTTGGTAAATAATAGTATTCGAGCATCGCTTCACCCTTGATGGTTTCACTCCAGATTTGCGCCTGAACTCCCAGGATATTTTTTCGGGTCTCGGGTTTTAGCCTGACTTTATTGCTGTACTCTTTATCCGTATCGATGGTTCTTCCCATGGTCGTTTTGGTAGTGGTCTTAAAAAGGTCGAAGGGGGCAAAGGCGTAGAATTGTTTGGTGTCCAAAAATCCTGCCCAGTAATTGCCGGGTTCAACAGGATCTTTGTCGTAAGGGAAATCGAGGTAGAAATTGGAAACATCGCACAAAACTACCTTGTATCCGGCATTCGCAAGCTTGTATCCAAGATCTTCGGCACCCTCGGTGTTGTTCCACAAATAGGGCAGGAGTCCTTTTCCGACAAATTCGAAATTGGGAGTTGGTTTGCCGTTGGCATCGGATACCAGAGCAGCCTCTTCCCAACCGCCGATATCCTTCACGCCATTCTCTTTCAGAATAGCTGAGATTCGGAGGAAACAGTATGCCTGCAAACTTTTATCGTCAGGTTTGATCTCAGGATGTTCAGTCAGTAATTTTTTTACCATCGGGGAGCCATTCCATGCACCGGCGGCCACCTCATCTCCACCGGTGTGGAAGATTTTCATAGGAACACCTGCTTTTTCATACATCTGCCTGATCCCTTTCACAGCAGTATCATAAAAATGATAAACCGATTCCCTGCCTACACAAACCACGTTGTCGTGATAGCCCTGCGCCGAGATGTACCTGGAGGTATCCTCCGGATCAATAAGCCTGTATTCATTGGCTTCAGCCACTTTTCCCTCCTTCATCAACCTTTGGTACCTAAATTCCATCGATTTGATGGCCGACCTGACATGTGCCGGGAAATTGATTACGGGAATGACGGTAATGTGCCTTTCTTTGGCGAATTTCAACATTTCCACAAACTCGTCAGAGGTAAAATAGCCACTTCCGTAACCATCCTTTGCATCAGCAAACGGACCGCTGCCATAGGATGGATGAAGACTGGGATCGCTCAAATTTCCGTGTAACCTGCGGCTTCCAATTTGTGTCAGTTCGGGCAACCCCGGAATCTCAACCCGCCATCCCTCATCTTCCATGAAATAGAAAAGGAAATGGTTGAGCTTATAAAATGCCATGATGTCCAGCATCTTAAGAATTGTCTTTTTGGTTTGAAAATTGCGCGACATGTCGAACTGCAATCCCCGGTAGGGGAACCTGGGTTCATCGGTTACCTGTAAACTGGCGCTTTGAAGTTGACTTTTTTTGACTTGAAAAGAGCTGGCAGGAAGAGAAGCCAGAAAACTTTGGATGGCATAAAACACCCCGGCTGCATCCTTACCTTCCATCCTGATGCCATTTTTTGGATCAATGGAGAGCTGATATGACTCGCTTTTTACCGGTTGCCCAGCGTTTAACTGCAAAGAAAATGCTGGTAGGTGATTTGGCGCACCCTTAACACAGGTAAAATCCTCACCTGTCAACTCTTTCAACCTTTTGGTAAGGTAACCCGCTTCGGAATCAAGACCCTTGCCATAAAAAATTTGCCACTTTTTATCAATGAGAACCGGCTCTTTACCAATTTTGCAGGAACGAGGAGATGGAAGGATACTGTTTTGCTGATTTTCGTTGAGTAAGCCGAGTTGCAAATTGGAAGCGTATCTGCTTTCAGGTGTAGGAACAACAGATTCATCCTCCGGGGTTCGCTTTAATTGTTCGGGCCGTGTAAAATCTCCAATGATCTGTTTTCCAACCGGAACAATACCGAGTTCCTTATCATTGGCATCATAAAATACAAAGTACATTCCCAGGGCTGCATCTGTCTTTTTTATCATGAAGCCTGTGCCGCAGTAGTTGATCCTGATCGAGTCACCCGGAAGCAACCGGAAATTTTTGGAGGGTATCAGTTTGAACCAGTCACCATTGATGTGGACAACTTTTGCTGACCGAACCGAATCTTCAATAATGGGAGTAGGTGGCATTTGGGAAAAGAACATGGCCCAGCCTCTGTTTTCCAATGTCATCTTGCTGTGGTTGTAAATGGTAAAAGCAGCCAGCGCCTGAACTTTACCCTGGTACATGTTGGTAACAACTTCCCATTTGATCTGCAGTTCAGAGGATAATGGAAGAGAGGTGGTTTGCTTTTCTGAGCAACTAAGGAAGAGATAAGAAGTAACAAAGAACAGTGCCGAATAGAATAATTTCGTCATTTTAGTATTGCTAAGTAGTTGTAGTATAATATCTTAGATCACCAGGAATTGAACTGGTCAATTTTCAGCTGATGTGATAAAAAACTGGACTGGATGATTAACTTTATCCTCAATTCAAATCCAATTTACCTTTTAAAATTAACGAATCCGTTTTAAAAACTACAACTATGACTGAAACAAAACGATTGATCTCCCTGGATGTCATGCGGGGGTTGACAATCGCTGCCATGATAGTGGTCAACTATCCCGGCAGTGAGCTTTTTTCGTATGCGCCATTAAACCATTCCAAATGGAATGGACTCTCACCAACCGATCTGATTGCACCAATCTTCCTTTTTGTAGTTGGCGTCTCCATTGCATTCGCCTACACCAAAAGGCTCGAAATGGGCGCTTCAAGGGCAGATATGTACAAGAAAATTGTTGTTAGGTCGGTAAAAATTTATCTGGTAGGAATCATTCTCAACCTGTTGCCTGATTTCAATTTTGCCGATCTGAGATATACGGGTACACTACCGCGGATAGCGCTTGTATTTCTCTTTTGTGCCATTCTATTTCTGAATACCGACTGGAAAAAGCAGGCATGGATTGGTTTTTCCATTTTGGTTGCCTACTGGTTGGCAATGCTTTTTATTCCAACACCGGGTTACGACAAGCCGATGCTGGAGCCCGGAATTAACCTGGCTGCCTGGATTGACACAAAATTTCTTCCTGGTACCATGTGGCAAAAAACCTGGGATCCGGAGGGAATTCTCAGTACATTTCCATCCTTCGTTTCAGGAATATCAGGTATGGTAGTGGGACGTCTGCTGCTCGGAAAACGGGAAAAGAAGGATAAAGTAATTTACCTGATGATTGGTGGTTTTGTCTCAGTTATTCTGGGATATCTCTGGAACCTTCATTTCCCGTGTAACGAAAATATTTGGAGCAGCTCATTTGTGCTGATTACTTCAGGCGTTGCGGCACTTTTTCTCGGATCTTTATTTTATCTGATTGATATACTTGGAATTACCAGGTTTACTCAAGGCGGCTTGATATTTGGCGCCAATGCCATAACTGTCTATTTTCTTGCTGATATCTGGGCGCTTTTCTTTTATGTCTTTAAGATCGGAGGAGCCTCATTAAACGAACACTTTGTGACCTTCTTTTCCGGATTTGGGCCTTCTCCACAGTTTTGGAGCATGATCTATGCTTTGCTATTTGTCATGATCAATTTTATTCCGGCGCTCATTCTTTACCGAAAAAAGATTTTTATCAAGCTTTAGAAGCTGTTTAAATTTCTTACACAGAGAATTTATTACTCCATAATTAAACTAAAAATGGCTTTGAAATTCTCGCTTTAGTTAAAATACGCCTGAGGAAACAACGAGTTACACAGAGTTGGAAAATCGCTTGCGATTTTCCAACTCTGTGTAACTCCGGGGTTTCTCTCATGAAAACAACTAATTGCAGAAATTTCTATAAACCCTATATTTTTGATTAATAGACAATTATTCTCTGTGTAATATTTTTAAACAGTCTCTTAATTTGCCAGAAAAATGGGAAAATGTGAAGCCTTAAAAAAATCAGGCTTCACATTCCTTCCGCAATCTCACAAAGTTTTCAATTATGGTTCTTCTAAAATCCGGCTCTTTTATTTTCAGATAACCTCTTGCCGCATTGTAAACTGACTGAATGGACTGGTCCGATTCATCAGTTTCACAGAGAACGGATGAAAGTGGTATAAACTGTATTGCGTGGCCAATTTTGGAATTGGGATTAAGAATCATCGGTCCAATGGAAAAGAAAAATCCTCTTTTTACCAGATTTGCAGTCAATTGATCGCTGCCATTGTATCCGTGCAAAATCATGGGAATATGGTAATGACGGGTAATTTCGAGCATCTCTTCCCATGCTTTCACACAGTGAATAATTACAGGCTTTCTCAGGATAACGGCCTTATTTAGTTGTAGTTCAAAAATGTCCTGTTGCAACTGAATGGGTATCTTACAAACTTTATCCAAACCGGTTTCACCCAAAGCAACTAAATTTGAACTGCTTCCATGGAGATCCAATATTCTGGAGAGCTCTGCTGCAGAGAGTTTATCTGCATGCCATGGATGGAGTCCGGCAGAATATAATTGCTTTGGAATACCGGCATCCTCATGCAGTAATTGGTTGTATACAGTTATTACTCCATCCTGGGTTGATAGTTTATGCGTATGGAAATTAATGTAATTATCCATTTATCTGGTCTTACGGGAATTCAGTTATAAACTTGTTCATTGAATACCAACTCTACTCCAGGATAACGGAGTGAATCTAAAATCAACAATCAATATTTGTCAGATAAACGGAATTGTTTTTTGCTCCCTGTTGCTAACCAGACATGCTTCCAGAATTCGGATGGTCATCAGGGCCTCTTCCGGCTTGACCATTAATTCCGCTCCGTTCCGGATGGATTCATAAAGATCTTTGTAGAAATTGGCATAATTTCCTGGAATGGTCTCAATGTTGCCATCAAAATGCGCGCCATTCATCGAGGTATTCAGTTTACCCCAGTCGCTCGGTGGTTCCTTGCCCCAATCGGGTTCATCAGGAAGCCTGTGCAACTTTAGCATCTCCTCCTGGGGATCGGAAGCCATTTTGACAAAAGATCCTTCTGTCCCATGGATGATAAACTGTGGTCCCATCTCCCTGACAAGGTAGGAGCATCGTAGGGTCGCCACAAATCCCTCGTACTGGAGGCGAATATGAAATTGATCAGTTGTTCTGCCTCCTGTCCTCAATACCGAGAGGTTGGCAGTTACCGTTTTGGGTTTGCCAAAAAGCACCAACGCCTGATCGACTATGTGTGGACCAAGATTGAACAGGACGCCGGTCCGTTCGTCTCCGTCCTCTTTCCATGAACCTTCCTGTATAAAGTTGCGGTAGCGGTCGTAGTGACATTCGTATTCAACAACCCGTCCCAACAATTTATTTTCCAGAATTTTTTGTACAGTTTGGAAGCCTCCGTCCAACCGGCGGTTTTGGTAAACGGTCATCAGAACATCGTTGCGCTTTGCAATTTCGATGAGCTTTGCAGCCTCTTCACTTGTTTTGGCAAAAGGTTTCTCCACTACGACGTGTTTGCCTGCCTCCATGGCCATTTTGGCCATTTCAAAATGCAGATAATCAGGAGTGTTGACAATAACCAGTTCTATTACAGGATCGTGCAAAATCTTGTCAAAGTCATTTACGATGGTTGCCTGTGGATAGTGTTTCTCTGAATTCCTGTGATTTCTTTCCAGGATCTTGTGAATTTTATATTGCGGCAGGACTTTCAGTGATGGTCCGTGAAATACCTGGCCCGACATGCCGAAGGAGCAAAGCGCTGTTACGATTGGTTTCATTGTTAAAATTGTTTTTTGTATTTAATAATCATTGTTATCCGGTAAAAAAATACTTTATCCGCTACGCGGAAATAAAATATTGACTCATACTTTTTCTACAATACTTTATCCGCTACGCGGAAGAACATTTTTGTGATCTAATTGTATTACAATAATTTAATAATTTCCTAAAGTCAGTTAAGACACAACTGAGAAACTTCCGCGTAGCGGATAAAGTATTGTAAAAAATCAATCCCCTCAGACCCCTTTACCTCGTAGAGGTTAAACAAATAAAGCCTTTCAGAAATTGCTAAATATTTAAGCTGTTCATATTCAATGATCCATTGTTTACATCCACTTTTTTCTCTTAAAATAGATGATCATCAAGATGGTGGAACCAATACAAACAGACCAAAACAAAGGGTATCCCCATTGCCATTCCAATTCCGGCAAAAACTTAAAGTTCATCCCATAAACCCCTGCAAAAAAAGTTAGCGGAATAAAAACAGCAGAGAAAATGGTAAGTACTTTCATGATCTCATTCAGCTTGAGGCTTACGCTTGACAAGTAAAGATCCATCATGCTTGAGGTTAGATCGCGTAAATTGTCGAGGGTCTCTATAATCTGGACTGAATGGTCGTAAATATTTCTGAAATAGATTCGGCTCTCTTCCGTGATCAACTCATGGTCCGAACGTTCCATTTTGTTGATGAGTTCCCTGACAGGCCATATCGTTTTTCCCACATATACCAATCGGCGCTTCATCCGGTAGATAATCTCCTGATTGGCGCTTCCCGGATTCACAATCAACTCACTTTCTGTAGTTTCTATGATGTTTCCAATATCTTCGATGATGAGGAAATATTGATCTATCATGACATCTGCAAGGGCAAAAGAAAGGTAATCACTTTTCATCTTTCTTATTCTTCCTTTGCTGACAAGGATTCTTTTGAAAAGCCCGTCAAATAATTGGGATTCCGTTTCATGAAAGGAGAGAACATAATTTTTACCCAGGATAAGGCTAACCTGCTCAATGGTTACATCCCTATCTTCCGGATTGATGAGCAAGGCATTAAATATCTGGAAAATATAACTGTCACGCTCTTCCATGCGGGGTCTTTGTGTCGTATTGGTAATGTCCTCAAGGTCAAGTTGATTGATTTGAAAAATCTCACCCAAACGGGCAACTATATCAAGTTGGTGAACACCGGTTACCCTTATCCATTTAATCTTGTCTGTTTCAAGAAATCTTGAAAGTTGTTCAGGTTCTTCGATATGGTGTTTTTCTGCCTCTGATTCGTTGTACTCGATCAATTCAATTTTACAAGGTTCTGTGCGTGGTTTTCCTACATACTGTAAAGTTCCGGGTGGTGTATCTTTTGCCGCAACCCTTGGCACAAATTTATGAACATCGATTTTTTTGAATTTATTCTTGTTTTTCATCATAAGGATAGAACTACATGTTGTTTATTCCTATTTTTATGCCGGATGCGGTTTCGAAGTTTTCCGTATAAAAATAGCAAATCTTTGAAGCCGGTAATGCCACAAATAAAATAGAAGATGAAAAAAATTAAGATTCTGATGTCGGTAGTCCTTGCATTTTCATTTGTTAATCTGCATGCAGGAAATCCAGCTGACATCTCCATTCAAAAACTGACCAAGGCAGATTTTTATCAAAAGATTATGAACCTGGAAAAGAGCCCAAATACCTGGAAATACAGTG
Source organism: Bacteroidia bacterium (assembly GCA_026391315.1). Lineage (GTDB taxonomy): Bacteria > Bacteroidota > Bacteroidia > Bacteroidales > Prolixibacteraceae > CAINVV01. The sequence continues at coordinate 83,469 of JAPLDT010000009.1, read as the reverse complement.
GAAACCTTCCTTGCATTGTGGATTTTTATGCCGACTGGTGCGGCCCCTGCCGCCAGGCATCCCCAATATTGGAAGAGTTGGCAGTCAAATACAAGGACCAAATAGTCTTTTATAAGGTCAATACGGATGAGGAAAAGGAACTGGCAGGCGCTTTTAATATCCAGGGCATACCGGCTTTTCTATGGGTTCCTAAAAATGGAAAACCAACCATGAGCAGTGGTATTGCATCCAGCAAGGAGGAGACCAGGGCCATGTTTGAGAAGATGATAAAAGAAGTACTGTTGAAATAGACATGAATGATAAGACATGAGTGATGAATTATGTGGCAATTTAGAAATGAAAGCAATACTTATAATTCTTTTATTAGTACCAACTTTGACGTTTAGTCAGGTTGATAAACAATTATTATTGTCTGAAACTGCAAAAAAGTTAACAGGCACGTGGTTATTAAAGAATTTTGAGAAAGACAGTATTTCAATTGAACAAAAAATTGTTGGTGAAAGGTATATGGAAATTACTAAAATTTGTGGAAGGACAGTAAAGACGGAAGCTAAAGATGGATTGGATGTAGTTAAACTTTCTTTTGATAAATTTGGAAGAGGTGGATATCAAGAATTTAATAAATACCAAATTCTCGGCAAGAAGAAGGGTGATATAGTTGAAATTCTTACATGCCAACCAGTACCTGAACTAAAATTCAAAAGTGGTAAAATCATAATACATATGACATATATGGCTGGAGAAGGGGAAGAACAAATTATAGAATTAACTGAAAATAGGCTTATTTTATTAAGCAATATTAGTTTGCGAAGAACTTACGAAAAATTGAAGTAGATACTCCACATAACGTCAATTTAGTACAATCAGGCCAATCTTGCCTGTCAAAAAGTATTAACGCTAATTACCTTGTCAGTGGGTGGCCGCTGATCTATACATTGATACTTGAATTTTCTAACTCATATCTATTTTGTTTTCGCCAAAACTTCGTCCAATTGTTTCAGGATTGGATCCACCGATATTTTGTTACCAACTGCACCCTGCATCCAAATTTGCGGAATCAATCTGCCTTGTTGATAGATACGGTCAATCTCATTTGAGAATTGTTTTCCCTTCAGGTAGTCTTCGATTTGATATTCAATTATTTGTCCGTAGGAATAGGCAGCCAGATAGAGCGGGTTGGAGATCATGTGCGAATAAATGGCTAAAATAGGTTGGTCTTTTATGCCAAAGATCGCCGCAAAATAACTGTTCCACACATCTTTAGAAATTTGTATGACCGCGTTTTTCAGCTCTTCTGAAGTTGCAGCAGGATGGGCATACATCCATTGCCAGGTATGAATATCAACCAATCCCACGCCCATGATCTCCATCAAAGTCCAGGAGGCATCCAGGCTATTCAGCATCTTTATGTCTTTGCTTTGTCCGGACAATCCAAGCAATGAGAGATCGCGACTCTGAAAAACGAATGCGAGCGCTTCGGTAAAGGCAGTATTGGGAACACCGTTGAGCATGAAATAGTCCACATCATAGAGCGAAACGGTCTGTTCCACATTGTGCCCAAATTCGTGAACTGCAATGTTGTATCCTTTGTAATCCATGCCGGAGGGGGCAATTCTGGTGCGCAGGTGCGCTTTTTCACCTTTCATCCCTGCACCCCAGGCGTGGCCCGAACCTCTGGCAGGATCCACCACAATTTTACTTGCCAGGTAGGCCGCACGCTCTTTGCTCCAGCCTAATTTAGCCAGCATATTTGGCATATCTTTTTCAAATGCGGCCGGATCAGGGTATTTTTTTGTTGTTAACCCATTGAGTTGCTCCTGAGGGAATTCGCTTCTTGCTTTGAATCCATCATACCAGATATCGAATGCTTCCAATTTGCGACCAATCCTTCCTTCGATAATTTGTCCAACTTTTGCCAGTTGGGGCGATTTCAGGTAGCGATCAAAGAGCTCCTCGACCTGCTCTACAGGAATCTCCATTTCTCCCAAGAATTTCCTTTTGATAAAGGTGTTCATCTCAGGCTCATAAGTATCAACAGCTTGCTGGGCATGAAAATTATTCAGTATCTGCTGGTACCTGCTATTGGGTTCCGGGCTGCATGAAATCACCTTGTTGTTTTCCATTACCTGATTGGATACTGGTTTCCAAAGGTAGGCCGGATTATTTATAACTTTAGCAGGAATATCTTGATTTATAATATGTTGCATTACATTGTAGATCATTTTTTGTTTGGCCAGTCCCTTGTCCCTATCGGCATAATCGGCTTTAATCTCATCCCGAAGGTTCCAATGCGACAACAACGACATCTTATCAGGAAAGAGCTGTGCATTATCTTCCGTTCGCAAGGACCCCATTTGAATGTTGTACTCCGCGATATAGAGGTCAGCATCGGCTTCAGCTTTTGCTACTGCCTGAGATACTTCGGCCGGAATACGCGAAACAAACTGATCGCCCAAACGGACCGCTGCCCACTGGGCGCGACTCCAGTTTTTACCCTCTTTTTCTTTCTCTTCCAAACTGTAAAAAGGAAAATTGAGGGCCACCACAAACGCTATTTTATTTTTGTAGAGATCATCCTGAAGGTGGGCCCCTACTGAGTAACCACTGAATATCTTATCAATCTCAAGCAACTCACCATTGTTGAGATCGACGTTTTGGCGAAGATCCAGGGTAATCTTGTTGAAATGACCTCCGAGCGATTCAAGGTAGGTCGATAATTTCGCAAGCAGAAGATCTCTTTTCTTTGGATCTCCAAGGAAATTTGCAGTGCAAAAATTGACAAAATCGCGGTCATTGCCATCGGCAGTTGTCCAGAGCGAAGCTACATGTTTGACCCCTTTTTGAATGGAGAGTCTAAGCGCTTCGCCATGCAGGCGAATCAGGGAATCAACTGCAAGATGAATGGTGTTTTCTGCTGGTCTGAGATTGGTCATTTGGAGGGGTTCTTTTTTCACATCTGAGTTACAAGCGGCCAAAATAATGGCTGAGAAGAGGATTAAGTATTTCATGTGTATATAATTTGTTTTTAAATGGCCACATGGAATACCCAGATATTCATTTTCGGTTGGTGTGAAAATTTTCTCGTGGGTATTTCATTGTTTAGAATATAGTTGTTTTTTGCTTCTGATGATGGTTTGCTGCTTATCTTTGCCGGTAAAGAGAGATACCAAACAAACAAAAATATAGAAATTTAGTTACTTTATACGCTTAAAACCAGATTCTCTTTCAGGTTTTGGACAGGATTTGCAACAAGTTAATCAATACAAAATGAGGACATTAAAATTCTACTCGACGATTTTTCTGCTTTTGACAGGATCATTATTATTTGGTGAGAATCAACTTACTGTGTCAAATCTGCGTTGCGAATCAAAAGTAAATCCGTTGGCCGTAGCTGAAAAGAGGCCACATTTCAGTTGGTGGATTAGCTCCGGCAACAGGGATACAAAACAGTCGGACTACCATATTCTGGTGGCTGACTCGAAGGAGAAGCTTGAGCAAAATATTGGGAATAGCTGGGATTCTAAAATTGTTAAGGAGGATGCATCCATTCGGATTGCTTATGCCGGAGAGGCTCTTATCTCCGAAAAAAAGTATTTTTGGAAAGTAAGAATCAAGGATCAGGCCGGGAATGAGTCGGACTGGAGTGAGACTGCCTGGTTCCAAATGGGACTCTTGTCTGCATCCGACTGGGGAAAAGCCAATTGGATTGCCTTCAAAAACCTTCCGGATTCGATGAAAGTCTTTCCTGGTATTCATGGCTTCGGAAATAATCTTGGATCAAAAGGCGTTGAACGAAGTATCCCTCCTATGTTCAGAAAAGAGTTCTCGCTTGAGAAGGAGGTTAAGAGCGCTACATTGTACATCAGCGGATTGGGACAATATGAAGCAGCCATCAATGGCATAAAGACCGGTAATAGCTTTCTTTCGCCCGGATGGACTGATTACAGTAAAATGTGTTTGTACAACTCCTATGATGTTACCAATCAGTTGCAAAAGGGTGGAAATGTGATAGGCGTCATGTTGGGCAATGGATTTTACAATGTTAACCGGGAAAGATACAGAAAACTGGTCATTGCCTATGGTTATCCCAAAATGATATCCAGATTGAAAATTGAATTCAAGGATGGCACCTACCGGGATGTTGTTTCAGGAACTGACTGGAAATGCGAGGCTTCACCCATACTGTATTCAAGTATTTATGGCGGTGAAGATTATGATGCTACCAGGGAACAAAAAGGGTGGAACCTGCCGGGATTCAATGATACAAAATGGCAGCAAGCCCTGTCGGCCGCTGTTCCTGTCGGCAGATTGGAACCTGAGTCCGACTATCCGGTTACGGTCAATCAAACCATCAAGCCAAAGCTGATTGAGAAACTTTCGAAGGGAAGATATTTGTATGATTTTGGTCAGAATGGCTCTGGCATTATTGAACTAAAAGTCAAGGGGAAGAGGGGATCCGTGATTAAAATTACCCCAGGCGAACTGATAACCAAGGATAAAGAGATCAATCAAAAGGCATCTGGCTCACCCTATTATTATTCATATACCTTGAAAGGGGATGGCAATGAGGTTTGGCAGCCAAAGTTTAGCTACTATGGTTTCAGGTATGCGATGGTGGAAGGGGCAGTTCCTGAAAATGAAGTGGAATCAGCCGATTTACCAAAAATGGTTTCGCTGATGATGCTGCATACCTGCAATTCGTCACCTAAAAGTGGTGAATTTAGCTGTTCCAATCAGCTTTTCAACCAAATCTATACATTGATTGACTGGGCCGTACGCAGCAATCTCCAGAGTGTCGTAACGGATTGTCCGCATCGCGAAAAACTGGGCTGGCTCGAACAAACCTATCTGATGGGCGCTTCGCTGCATTACAACTATGACCTATACTCACTTTATCAAAAAGCGGTCAGGGACATGATTGAGGCACAAACCAGTGATGGATTGGTTCCGGACATAGCGCCTGAATATGTTCCGTTTACCGGTGGTTTTAGGGATTCACCGGAGTGGGGGAGCGCTGCGGTCATTTTGCCCTGGATGCTCTGGGAATGGTATGGAGACAGATCGATTCTGGATGAAGCCTTACCGATGATGAAGAAATACGTTGACTATCTCGGTACAAAAGCAACGGATCATATTGTCAGCCACGGACTTGGCGATTGGTTTGATTATGGGCCAAAATCCCTCGGAGAGGCCCAGCTTACGCCAAATGCGCTAACTGCAACTGCCATCTATTATTACGATCTCCGTCTTCTTTCAAAAATGTTGAGAATTTGTAACAAGCAAGAAGATGCAAAAAAGATGGATGCATTGGCCGGAGAGGTGAAATTGGCCTTCAATGCGAAGTTCTTTGATCCAAAAACCAAGATCTATTCGACCGGTAGCCAGACAGCCATGGCGATGCCATTGTGTGTCGGATTGGTGGAGGAGGATAAAAAAAATGAAGTATTTAAAAAATTGACATCAACAATCTCACAATCAGGTAACGTTCTGACTGCAGGCGACATTGGTTTTCATTTTTTGGTCAAAGCATTGGAAGAGGGTGGTGCATCACAGCTCTTGTTCGACATGAATTTCAGAAATGATGTTCCGGGATATGGGTTTCAGTTAAAAAAGGGAGCAACGGCTTTGACAGAATCATGGCCGGCGCTCGAACAGGTTTCCAACAACCATTTGATGCTGGGCCATCTCATGGAGTGGTTTTATACCGGCCTGGGTGGAATCAAGCAGGAACCCGGCAGCGTGGCGTTTAAAAATATCGTGATCAGACCTGAGATTGTCGGAGATATCAGCCAGGTAAAATCCAGCTATCTTTCACCCTATGGCAGAATCAGAAGTGAATGGACCAGAGAGAAAAATTCACTGATTATGCGGATCGAGATACCAGCCAATAGTACGGCATCGGTCTATTTCCCTGTTAAAGCTGATGGTGGTGTCACTGAAAATGGTAAAAATGTGGTTCTTTCAAAATCAGCGGATGGTAAATATTTCTGCAGGATCGGTTCGGGAAGCTATACTTTCAAAATGATTCAGTAATTTAGCTTGACCTAATACAATTCAGTCATGATAAAACAACTTTTCATATTTCTGTTTCTAGTGGTTTCATGCACCACTTTTGCCCAAAACATTCCCGGTAAAAATACGCTTCACTTTTATGTTGGAACTTATACAGACTCCATAAGTGAAGGAATTTACCGCTTTGGGTTGGATGTGCAATCCGGAAAATTGCACAGCAATGGATTGGCGGTTCTCTCTGAAAATCCATCTTACCTTGCCATGACCAAGGATGGTAAAAATTTGCTGGCAGTCAGGGAAACCAAAGATGAAAGCAATCAAAGCATGGGGTACATTGAACTGTTTAAAATTGATGATATCGGAAATTTAACCTCAGTCAACAAAGTGGTCAGCGGAGGCGCTCATCCTTGTCATGTGGCTGTCAATGAAGATGGTTTGGTATTGGCTTCCAATTATACAGGAGGAAATGTTGCCCTGATGCGCATTGAATCTACCGGGGAATTGTCTGAGGTTTTATCCTCTGATCAACACACAGGACATGGTCCGGTGGCAGATCGACAGGAGAAACCGCATGTTCATAGCGCCATTTTTGAGCCGAAAGGGAAGCGTATTTTTGTGGCTGATTTGGGCATCGATCAGGTCAAGGTTTATACCATTAATAAAGCAACTACTACATTAAAACCCAACAAATATCCGGAAATTAAACTGCCGCCCGGAAGTGGTCCACGACACATGGCGATCCATCCCAACGGAAAACTACTCTTTGTAGCCAATGAGATTGGCTGTAGTGTTTCAGTGGTTCAGCTACCCGATAATGGTACTTTTAAGATTGTGGAAACAGTATCAACACTCCCCGTTGGTTTCGCAAAACCAAATACCTGCGCGGATATCCATCTTTCCCCGGAGGGAAATTTTCTCTACGTATCCAACAGGGGGATGAACAGCATTGCGATTTTTTCTGTTGATGAGAAAGAACAAAAGATAAAACTCCTGAGCCATGAAGATACCAAAGGTGAGATGCCACGCAATTTTACCCTGACACCACAAGGCGATTTTTTACTGGTTGCCAATCAGACTACAAACAACATTGTAGCATTTAGGCGCAATGCGGAAACAGGACTGCTCACCTATACTGACCAGATAAATGCTTTTAAACCGGTTTGTTTGTTATTCAAATAGGTAAACCACTAAGTGGTTAAATGTGGTTTGCTGCCGGTGAAACCAGTGGACAAGAAATAGAGTAGAGCAGCAGATGGACTAATAGGTACGAGGCATTACCCAATTATGCTTGGCGGATGAGCTTAATACTCCGGATTCTCATTGTAAAAAAGTTTTCATTTTTAGAAAAATTTTCCTGAAAATGGGGTAACCTTTTTGCGTTTTTGGGTATTAACTCCATACAGTATGACTTGTGTTCCTAAACTCAGGTTTATACCTTACCTAAAATCATGTAATCTATTTTTCAATAGCAAATTTTAGCGCCCTAAAATGAGAAATCTCAATTGTTTGAAATTGTCATTGGTATTCGGGTAGATGGTTGTTGGATTTGCAGTAAATGCTTAGACCGATGTGCTTTAGTGGTTGTATTACTTTAAACCTGCACCTGTTGGGTGTGTGTTTAATTTAATATAATACATTAAATATTAGCTTTTTACAAAAAAGCCATATGTTTTTAAAGTCATAAATTTAGGTTTAATGATCATTAACAGCTTCCCTTTCGAGCGCCAATTGGATGCCATGGATTGTGGTCCCGCATGCCTGAAGATGATTGCCAAACATTTTGGTAAATACTATTCACTTCAGCATTTGCGCGATCTGTGTGGTATAACCCGGGAAGGTGTTTCCTTTCTTGATCTGAGCTATGGCGCAGAAAAAATTGGATTGCACACGCTTGCCGTTAAAACCGATATTCAAAACCTGCACACCAAAGTTCCTCTGCCATGCATCATCCATTGGCAAAACAGTCACTTTGTAGTGGTTTATAAAACGACCAATTCAAAAATTTATGTTTCAGATCCTGCAAAAGGTTTAATTTCACATAGTTTCGCTGAGTTCCAAAAGGGTTGGTATAAACAAGGTGAAGAAGTTTGGTGCAATCTTAGCCATTGAGCCGATGGCCGATTTTATGCAAAGGGATTTGGAAGAGCGTACGGAGCGCCACAAAACTTTTGAAAATGTAATCAGCTATTTCTTGCCCTTCCGAAAAAATTTCGCCACCATCTTTGTGGTCATGATCATTGCTACTGCTTTGCAGGGGCTCCTGCCTTTTATTTCGAAAGCGGTAATTGATGTCGGAATCCAGACCCGCGACCTGGATTTTATCAATATTGTACTGATTGCCAATATTGTAATTATTGTAAGTGTCACCATTTCAAATGCCGTGCGTGATTGGCTACTGCTGCATATCACGGCGAGGGTAAACATTGCGCTGATCTCGGATTACCTGATTAAATTGATGCAGTTACCTGTCACCTTCTTTGAAAACAAGATGATCGGTGACATCCTGCAACGTGCCCAGGATCACGAACGTATCCGGAGTTTTATCATGAATAACTCCCTGAACCTGATTTTTTCTTCGCTTACCTTTATCACATTCAGCATCATCTTGTTGATATACAATTCAATCATATTCTATATTTTCATAAGTGGAAGTATTCTTTATGTTTTTTGGGTACTTGCATTTTTGAAAGTAAGGAAGAAGCTTGACTGGGAATATTTTGCATTGATCTCACAAAATCAAAGCTATTGGGTCGAAACGGTAGGCGCCATACAGGATATTAAAATCAACAATTACGAAAAGCAAAAAAGGTGGAAGTGGGAGAATATTCAGGCTAAATTATACCGGGTCAACCTTAAAGTTTTAAACATAACCAATGCCCAGAACCTCGGTGCGCAATTTATCCAAAGTATCCAGAACCTGGTAATCACCTTTTATTGTGCCAAGGCTGTGATCGGTGGCGATATCACTTTTGGGGTGATGATCTCCGTTCAGTTTATTATTGGAATGCTGAATGCCCCTGTAACACAGTTTATTGGGTTTATTATCACTGGCCAATATGCCAAGATCAGTTTTCTCCGGATCAACGAGATTCACCAGTTAAAAGACGAAGAGGATACCGTTGTGACCAATAACATGAGTATCCCTGAAAATAAAAGCCTGAACATCCGCAATTTGTCGTTTCAATATACCCTCAACAGCCCTTTTGTTTTAAAGCAAATCCATTTGGTCATTCCGGAAGGGAAAATCACGGCCATTGTAGGCGGAAGCGGAAGTGGGAAATCGACGCTGCTCAAGTTGTTGCTCCGATTGTACCAACCCTCTTATGGCGACATCATGATCGGCAGCATGAACATCTCCAACATCAGCCTCCGCGACTGGCGCAATCATTGCGGGGTGGTGATGCAGGACGGCAAAATATTCAATGATACCATTCTGAACAACATTGTGCTCGACGACGAAGAGATCAATTACGAAAAGTTGAAAGAGGCAGTACGGATTGCCCATATTGCCGGTGAAATCGAACAGATGCCGCAAGGCTACCAGACCAAAATTGGAGAGGTGGGCCGTGGCCTGAGCGGAGGGCAGAAGCAACGTTTGCTGATAGCCAGGGCATTGTACAAAGCCCCCGCCTATCTGTTTCTGGACGAAGCCACAAACGCGCTGGACGCGATCAATGAACACGAGATCGTCAATGCCCTGAACCATGCCTTCGAAAAGCGGACAGTTGTGGTGATCGCGCACCGGCTAAGCACGATTATGAATGCAGATCAGATTGTGGTATTGAAAGACGGGATGATCATCGAAATAGGAAACCACCAGACATTGATGGAGAAGGAGGGGCACTATTGCGACCTGGTGAACAAACAGATGGGTATCTGGACTACCACCGTGCCTGTAAAAAACGAAGACACACTTGCAATGACTGAATCATAAATGAAGAAAGAAATTGACAAAAGCATTACACAGCGTACCGAAGAGGTAAAAGACATCATCGACAGGATGCCGCACGGGATAGGTAAAATGGTGGCCATCATTGTGGCCTGCCTGGCCGCGTTGCTCCTGTTTTTCGGATGGATGATCGATTACCCCGAAAAAGTAACCGGTCCTATTTCGATCACGGCCCGTCAGGCCCCGGTGCGGCTGGTTGCAAATACCTCCGGCAAATTGCACCGGCTGAAAAACAACAACGATTCGCTGAAAGAAAATCAACTGATAGCCTTTCTCGACAATCCGGCGCGTTTGGACGATGTGTTGGAGATGGAAGATTATTTGCAGCGCCACTGCATTGATTCGCTCTACAACGATCCAAATATGGAGGGATTGCCAACCAATCCGGTTTTGGGGGAATTAAGCATACCCTACTACACTTTTTTAAATTCACTTCAAAAGCACTTGAACTACAAAGAAGGGCAACCCTATCTGAAAAAGAGGGAAAGTACGAAGTTGTTGCTGGAATCACAACTGCAACTGAAGGAATTCAATCGGCAACAGATGAGTACCAATACTACCTCTCTGAAAATTATCGGCAAAAATGTCCACCGCGACAGCTTGCTTTTCAACTCCAGGACTATCGCCGAGGCTGATCTTGAACGTTCGGCGGTTGGCTATTTGGCAAAGGTAGAGAACAACCAGGCGATGGGGAAAGAGTACACCAATATCCAATTGCAGATCAACGATACGCGCAGTAAACTGCAGATGCTTGAACTGGAACAGCAGGATGCCGAACAAAAAATACGAATGGATCTCTATTCCGGTTACAACGAGTTGATCAACAGCATTAAAAAGTGGCGGCTGGCCTACACATTTTCCTCCCCTTTTACTGGGAAATTGGAGTACCTGAATTTTTGGCGCGAGAACGATTTTGTGGCAGCAGGTACGCCGGTGCTTTCGGTGATCCCTACCGGCAATCCACTGCTGGGACAAGTTTATCTTCCATCGCAAGGTGCAGGCAAGGTGGTGGTTGGGCAGGAGGTGATTATCCGGCTCGACAACTATCCCTATCTGGAATATGGATCCATTGGCGGAAAGGTTACGATGATTTCGGCCCTCAGCACCCAATCCGAAACGTTCGCGAAGAAGAACGACCTCCAAACCTACTTGATTACAGTGGATCTCCCCAACAAACTGACCACCAATTACGGCACCACACTAGATTTCAACTATGAAATCAAGGGGGTAGCCGATATTCTTACCAAAAAGAGGAAACTATTGCTCCGGCGGTTCGATAACCTAAAATATATCGCCAGTAAAAAAACAATTTAATCATTAATTTTAAAATTTTTATTATGAAAAAATTAGGAAAGTTGACTTTAAAAGAGTTGGGAAACAATTATCCTTTATTAGATTCGTGCGAAGCTAATAAACTTAAGGGAGGGGAAGATTATACAGAACAGCAAATGTACGATAAGATGTACGCTGGCACCTGGCAAGGAGGCTTTGTGACGGGTTTGGGGTATGTGACATATGAATCTAGTGCTTATGCATATCCTGCACCTACTGTATATACAATTGGCCCTTCTGGTATGGAAATATGGCAGAAAGCTTGCGCAGAGGCTTGGATAGGTGCGGGAAAGACCGCACTTGGGTTTTTTGCTCTGATTGGTGATATATATGGTACATTGAACGGTGTACCGACTGCTGGTCAATTTGTTATAACTCCAAGTGATTATTCAGGTGATCCAACTGGATCATGGCAGTAATTTTTCCTGTGATTACCACAAAAAAAGAATGGTTGGCAATCTCTCTTTATGATGGTAGTTTTGCAAGTCGTTGATTGATATATAGAGACAAGGACTCTACAAAGCCCATCATGATACCTTTATATAATTATTTAAGAGATCTTTGCCAACTATTCTTTTTAGAATATCAATAATAATATTAAAGTTTGAATCTGAAAAACTGGATTCTAAAATAACGCATTTGAATAATTATTTATAAGAAGAAACAATTTATGCATAGAAAATCTATGTGGCTCCTAGAATTAGCCATAATCATTGGGATTTTTTCAATAACGCTTCAATTCATCCTATTTTTAGGATCATTATCTTTTTTAAGATTAATAAGTGGTCAGATAATAAATTTTTTAATATATGCCTCTTTCTTAGTATTTGCATTAACAAAAATTAGACAAGAAAGAAGATTCAATCATCATTCAATTCAATTCTTTTTTCAACAAAAAATCTTATTAAAGGACTTATTTATAGTTTTATTTTTATTATTGTTCAGTTCATTAACCTATGTTTCAATCATGAAGATTGAAGTAGTTCATGTTTTTGGAATTGCTTCGCTCCCTTTTCATGGTCATCTTACCAGTCTTCATTCATGGTTATTGATTGCATTATTGACAATTTCTTTCCTTACTGGTGTTTTTGCTGAAGAGTTGTATTTCAGGGGTTATTTATTTGAATTACAATATACATACTTCAAAAAATATACTTGGATTATAAATGGCTTTTCTTGGAGTGTTTACCACATTTTCACTCCAACAAATTTTTTAGCAATGTTACCCACATGTTTAATGTATTCATTTATCTATCAAAAAAGAAGGAATATTTGGATAACTATAATTGCTCATTTGATTGGTAATGCCATCGTATTCTATCGTGTTTTTGAATCAGTATTAAAATAATTGAAGAAATTTCCTATCGCTAGCAAAGCTGAAGCATTTATTAAAAAGCGCCAAACACCTAATTGTTAACAATAAATATAGATTTGAGATGGAACTATTGACGAAACTAAAAGACCTGACCATAATAATTCCTGTTAGATTAGACAGCATAGAACGTTTGGAGAATATTTTGGCTACTACTCATTTCCTCTTGTCAAATTTTGAGACAAATATCCAGATTGCGGAATTTTCTTCATATAACAACGGTTTGTTAGAGAAGTTGCTGGATAAAAGTATTCGATATACTTTTCAGGAAGATCAAGACCCTATTTTATACCGGACCAGATTTTTGAATATGATGTCAGGGACCGTTGACTCTAAGTTGGTTGCTGTATGGGACACAGACGTAATAGTGCCGACGGATCAGGTAGACAAGGCAGTGGAATTGCTTATGATAGGAGAAGCTGATTTTGTATACCCCTACGAGAAACAGTTTTTGGATACTTCGCCGATCCTGAGAAAACTGTATCTTGAGGAGGGAAACATAGGAATACTTGAACAGAACTCAAAAAAAATGAAAGAGATGTATCATCCGAACCCCGTTGGTGGGGCATTTCTGGCTAAGATGGAAGCCTATCAGTTGGCAGGTTTGGAAAATGAAGATTTTTTTGGCTGGGGAATGGAAGATGGGGAAAGGTTCTATCGTTGGGAAAACCTTGGATTTAGAATTAAAAGAGTTCCTGGGCCTTTGTTCCATTTAAGCCATGGGAGAGGCATCAACAGCAACTTTCATACAATTGACCAACAGTTCTTTAAACGCAAGGAGGTTGTTGGTGTTCGAAGAAACAACAGTGCGAATGGTTTTAAATCGAATAATGAACAAGTTCCAACCCGTTAACAATTGATTTATGGAACAACAAACTATTCAAATAGCCAAAATAATTGAGCAAAATGGGTTAACCGGTACGGATCAGGGATTGATTCATGGAAATACAGGGTTGTGCATCTTTTTTTACCGGCTTTCTCAGCAAAAAAACAATCCTGAATACGAAAAGCTGGCAGATGCCTTGCTCGACAAGGCTTTTGCCAACCTTACGACCTCGGCTTCAGCGGATTTTGAGAACGGACTGGCAGGCGTTGGCTGGGGGATTGAATATCTTGTACAAAATCGTTTTGCAGAAGGCAACACAGATGAAATCCTCGAAGAGGTGGACAACAAAGTTTTCAAGGTGTTGAATGAAGAAAATCACACTTCTTTTGATCTGGGCAATGGATTAACGGGTTATCTTTTTTACTTAATCAGTCGATTGAAGAATAAAGCGGAACCGCGTTCGATGGCGCAGCGTATCAATAGGGAACTCTTGATTTTGACCATCAACAAAATGGACGAACTGGCAACTGCTCAGTTTCCTACCTTGGTGAAAGAGATGCAATTCGACCTGTTTTGGCGATTTCCAGTTATGCTGTACGGATTAACCGAAGCCTTCAAACTCAATATCTACAACAGTAAAATCGGTTGCATGGTGCGGCAATGGCTTCCTTATTTTGAAGCGTATTTACCTTCATTGCATATCAACCGGATTTTCCTTGCCGTTGCACTGAAAAGAATCTGTTCCCAGATGCCTGAAAGCAGACTTGAAAAACAGGGCCGGATATTGTTGTTCGCAACAGATTTCGAAATCCTTAAAACCGAAATTGATCATAGTTTATTAAACATCCGCTTCGGCTGGCCGGGCGCCGCATGGCTATTGAACAGGGCTTCTGAGGAAATACCTACAGACTGGCCCAACCATCATCTGATTGGCCAGACTTACCATGAAATTATAGAAATACATGTGAATCATCAGGGAAATTTTGTGATTGATAACCAACAGGTTAATGGCACACAATATGGTCTTTCATTAGGGCTTGCGGGCGTCGGTTTTCTCGAAATATTATGGCCGGGAGTCCTGTCTGGGAACTTCGCCAATGAAACTCCCGGAGATGATTAATTTTTCCACACGTGCCCCTTCTGTTTCGGTGGTTATGCCTGTTTACAATGGTGGCCAGCACCTTGCAGATGCCATTCTGAGTATCTTGCATCAAACGTTTTTCGATTTTGAGTTTGTCATAATTGACGATGGCTCTACTGATCAGACCATTGAGATTATCAATTCTTTCAGGGACAAAAGAGTTGTTTTACTGAAAAATGAGGCAAATCTGGGCAATTATCCAAGCAGGAATATCGGTATGGAGATGGCACGTGGACGATACATCTGTGTGATGGATGCGGATGATGTAGCAATGCCTGCCCGCTTAGAACGGCAATATAAGTATATGGAGCAAAACCCCGAAACCGGTATTTGTGGCAGTTTTATTCAAAATATCCCTTCTGGCAGCTGTCCACGTTTTGTAACTGATGACCAGCTTTTAAAGGTAGCCTTCCTCTCCAACAATTACTGTTCCCATCCAAGTCTGATCATGCGAAAGGAATTTCTGAACAGGTTCCAATTGCAATACAATGAGGAATATATTTATTCTGCTGATTTTGACCTTTGTGCACGCGGATTCCGATATTTTAAGGTACAGAATATTCCGGAGGTGCTTCTGCAGTACCGGCGCCATGGAGATCAAATTTCCACCGCCAAATATGCAGAACAGCAAATGTATGCCGATGAAATCCGCATCAAGCAATTGATCGAAAATCTCGAATTTAGGCATGATGAAATCCTGCATTCGCTTCATTTGCGTTTGATGAAGAGGGAACGGATTGAGATAGAATTAAAAACGGATCTGGTGAAATGGATAGAAACTATCATTACGAAGAACAGAGTCAGTTTGTACTACGAGGAAAATTTGCTCAGCGGATTTTTGGGTTCGCTTTCTGATGTATGTTTCACCTGATGAAAATTCAAAACCCTGTAGCTGAGAAGTTTTCAACTACAGGGTTTTATGTGAATCAGCCATGACTGATAGATCATGGTTGATTAGAGATTAAATGGATTAAAGACTCTTTACCACCGCAAGTGCAGCTTCATAATCAGGCTCGTGTGTAACTTCAGGAACATATTCCACGAATTTTACCACACCCGATTTGTCAATAACAACGGTACCGCGTGCAAGCAGGCGAAGTTCCTTGATCCAGAAACCATACTTCTGGCCAAACTCAAGGTCTTTGTGGTCCGAGACAGTTTTGATGTTATCAAGTCCTTCGGCAGCGCAAAAACGACTTTGAGCAAAAGGAAGGTCACAAGAGATGGAGAGAACCACAACATTTTTCAGGTTATTGGCTTCGGCATTGAACCTTCTGTTCTGGGCAGCACAAACGCCTGTGTCGATAGATGGATAGGAGGCAATGATAATGGTTTTCCCTGCAAAATCAGATAGTTTGACGGGCGCCAATCCTGCTCCAACTGCTACAAAATCGGGGGCTTTATCACCAACCTTGATTTCGTTTCCCAGCAGGGTCAAAGGATTTCCTGCAAATGTAATTTTAACTGAACTTTCTTTCATGTGATTATAATTTGTTTTTTAATGGTCAAATGGAATACCCACATTATCATTTTCGGTTGATGAGAATATTTACGCATGGGCATTTCATCTGTAATGAATTTATTTTTTAGATATAACACAATCGGCTTGTGTTTTGTTTACAGAACTTTTTACGTAAATAGTCGAAAATGGATTCGCTTTAATATGAAATAATCATTGTTGTCTGGTCGAAAATTTTCTTTATCCGCTACGCGGAATTCCGACTTCGTAACACTAAATTTTCTACAATACTTTATCCGCTACGCGGAAGTGTAATTTACCAATACAATTGTCGTACAGAGATTTAACTTTATACTTTGATTGATCAGTGTACAGCTGAGAATTTTCCGCGTAGCGGATAAAGTATTGTAGCAAACAACAATCGAAGTGTCTTTTACCTCGTAGAGGTTAAAGAAATCTGGCGTTCAGGGATTTTTGAAAATTTAACAAGCACTATTGTAAAATATCATAATAAATGCACAGCGATCGGTTATTTTAGAACTGCTCCATTTGCGAAAAAAAGAACGAACCTTCAATCAGCGCGTTTTCATCGCTGTCAGAACCATGAATTGCATTGGCAGTGAATGATTCAGCAAAGAGTTGACGGATGGTGCCGGGGGCGGCATTGGCCGGATTGGTGCTTCCGATCAGCTCCCTGAAATCGGCAATGGCATTCTCTTTTTCCAGGATCGCAGCGACAATCGGTCCGGAAGACATAAAGCTGACAAGCCCTTCAAAAAATGGTTTGCCGGCATGAATTCCGTAAAACGCTTCGGCATTTTCCCTGGTCATATGGGTAAGTTTCATGGCTTTGATACGAAAGCCTCTCTCTGAGATCATTTTAAGAATTGAACCGATATGCCCGTTGCGGACAGCGCAAGGCTTAATCATGGTAAAAGTAAGATTCTGTGCCATTTAATTTTTTTTAATCAGTTTGTAAAAATTTGACCCAAAAGTAGGAATAAATCGTGATTGATGAAGAATAGACTATTTTTGCATTTTAAGTTGAACTGTAATAGTTATGACCAATATCAATAAAGCTACCTGTCACGCTCTGCTGGAGTGGATGAAGGGAAATGAAAAGAATGTGGTGGTCCTTACCCATGCCAATCCTGATGGTGATGCACTTGGATCCTCTCTTGGACTGCATAGTGTTCTTCAGCAAGCCGGATATCAATCGACAGTGGTATTTCCGACTGATTTTCCGCCTATCGTTCCTGAGCTTGACAATTATACGAACTGGATGATAGCGGAGAAGCATGAAAAAGAGGCCCATCGGTTGATGGATGATGCCGATCTGCTGTTTCTCCTCGATTTCAATGATCCGAAAAGGACAGGAAAGCTTCGGAAAAAACTTGAACAATTTTCCAAAACAGTTGTTCTAATCGATCACCATCCGCACCCGTTAATTGAAACTCAGTATCAGTTTTCTGATACGAAAGTGAGCTCAACATCTGAATTGGTGTACGATTTTATCCTCAAGATGGGATGGGGAACTTTTCTAAATGCGGATGGAGCTACAGCCTTGCTTGCCGGAATTACAGCCGATACTGCATCATTCAGCCATAATGCCGCGAGGCCTGAGCTTTACCTGGCAGTGGCGGGATTAATTGCACTTGGCGCTGATCAGCACAAAGTGCAGGAAGCCCTTTTTAATACCAACAGCGAGGAGCGTTTGAGGCTATTGGGTCATACCCTGTCTGAAAAAATGATCATTCTTCCGGAATACCATGCCGCCTGCATCTCTTTAACCAAAGAGGAGTTGAAGAAATTCAAATTTAAACCAGGTGATACTGAGGGGTTTGTTAACTTTCCGCTCTCGATAAAGGGAATCATATTTTCATCCTTCTTCATGGAAAATGAAGAGAAAATTAAAATTTCTTTCCGCTCAAAAGGTGGATTTGCCGTCAACGAATTTTCAGCGCTCCATTTTGGAGGTGGCGGCCATTTTAATGCGGCGGGTGGAGAGTCCAGGCAATCACTGACTGAAGCCGTTGAGAAATGGATGTCTCTGCTCCCTGACTATTCAGAAAATCTGGAAGAAGAATATCTGAAACAGGCATGATTTAGACAGATTGGGTTTGGCTTAGGGTTAAATTTGGTTAATTTTGCACGGTTCAACTCAATTGGAATATCAAAAGTTGAGAAGATCATGAACATTTCGTATCCTTGTAGTCGGGTTTTAAAGTTCACCCGGGACATACAATAATATATTACTGATGAAGTTGAGGAATTATACATATCCTGTTTTGGTAGCGCTATTTGTTCTTGGTTTTGCCTCATGCAAAAAAACAACCAGTCAGATACAGCGTGATGATGAAAAAATATTGCTGGCCAAATATATCAGCAAGTATCATAAAGGGATTTCGCCCACTGCTTCAGGTATTTACTACATTGAAACCAAAAAGGGATCCGGTGATTCAATTGTAACCGGAAATTTTGTCAAAGTTTTTTACCGGGGCTATCTGATAGAAAACAATGATACCTTGGGTATTAAAGACGGTTTAGAATTTGATGCATCCGGGAATTATGAACCTTTCGGTTTTACTGTGGGATCGAGTTCTGTGATAGCTGGTTGGGACGAGGCAATTACCCACATGAAACAAGGTGGCCAGGCCAAGTGGATCATTCCTTCACAAAGTGGATATGCCGGTGCGGTACAGGGATCCATTCCTGCCTATTCAACACTTGTTTTTTATGTCACACTGCAAAAGGTGTACCGTTCGACCGATACTTTAAAAACGATCCAAAAGGTTCCCTGGAATATTTTCCCCTGAATAACTTGCCTTGATTAAGAAACTAATACCAGGATTGATTCCCCTGCTGGTTTTTATACTGGCCGACGAATTTTGGGGAATGAAGGTGGGTCTGGCCGTTGCAGTCTCAATTGGACTGGTCGAATTACTGATTACCTATTTCAGGGAAAAAAAGCTGGATCGGTTCGTTTTATTGGATACCTTACTTCTCGTTTTACTTTCTGCCCTCTCATACCTTTTCGATAATGAGATCTTTTTCAAGGTAAAACCTGCCATGATTGACCTTGTTTTGGCAGCGGTCATTTCTCTCTCACTTTTTACCAAAATTGATCCTTTGGGTTCTATGACTCAACGGTATATGAAAGGGGTGGAACTCAATGGAATTCAAAAGGATCTGATGAGGAAGAACATCCGGGTCATGTTTTGGATGGTATTGATCCATACAGGATTGGTCCTTTGGACTGCTTTTTTTTCAAGCAAAGAGGTTTGGGCTTTTGTTAGTAGCTTTCTTCTTTTTATCATGATGGGGGTTTACCTTGGTTTCGAAGTGATCAGACAAAAATTGAAGAGGAAAAATAGTCAGCTCTATTCTGATGCGGAAGAGTGGCTCCCCATGGTGGACGAAGAGGGCAGGATCCTTGGGAAAGCATTGCGTTCTTATTGTCACAACGGATCCAAAACCCTCCATCCGGTAGTGCATTTGCATGTTTTGGACGGGAATCACTCACTTTTTCTGCAAAGAAGAGCAACAACAAAATTGGTGCAACCGGGGAAATGGGACACCGCCGTAGGTGGGCATCTGGCATTTGGGGAAACCATCGAAGAGTCGCTGAAAAGAGAAGCGTCAGAAGAGATTGGACTTGTCGGTTTTGAGGCTGTCCCGGCTTTAAAATACCGTTGGAATACGGAAATTGAATCAGAATTGGTATATAGTTTCATTACTTATAACGGAAAGCCCGGGGAATTGAGTTCCGGGGAGATTGCGGAAGGAAAATTCTGGAAGATCAGAGAGATCGAACAAAACCTGGGGAAGGGTATCTTCACACCCAATTTCGAACATGAATTTCTGCATTTAAAAAAATCGGGACTTTTTCAGACCAAAAGATAAGGGATTGGGAGAAAGAAGAACGGTAACCGGAGAAGGGATAACGGCATGTTGGAGTCAGTGGAAAAAGTGAAAGTGTAGTTTTATCCGGATTGCAAAAAAAAAAGCATAAATTTACACGGAACTACACTATTAACTTTACATACAAATGAGAAAGACACTTTTGTTCTTTTTTGTCTGTGCATTTCTTTTATTTTGCGCAGAATCAGCAGCTTATTCTCAAAAATACCAGAAACCAATCCTTATCAAGCTTCCATTTGCCTTTTCGGATATAGGAAGGACACCGATGGAGAATACTCCCGTTTTATTCCAATCGCGGCTTCTGCTGGTATCCAATTACAGACCAGGATTGGGTGAAGCCAAAGGCAAAGATGCTTATCTGTACATCGATGATTTGCAAACTGGCAAACAAGTTGCCCGCTTTGGTCAGGGACATTCATTTGTTTCGGCCTATGTAAACGGCGATGAACTGAATATTTTTGCCCTCGAATTTACCGATTTTGGCCGTGTAATGAATTCCACCGGGATCGACAGACTGACTACAACTGACCTGAAAAACTGGAAAACTGAAAAAATAATTCTACCGGAAGGAACTGAACACTTGTTTAATTCTTCGGTATGCCGCGACGACAAGGGATACGTAATGGCTTATGAATCGGACAAACCTGTTCAGTTTTGTTTCAAATTTGCCCGCTCTTCCGATTTGTCGAAATGGGAGAAAATCCCAGGACTTGCCTTTACTGGCGAAAAACATGAATATTCGGCTTGTCCGCTTATCCGTTATTTTAAACCGTATTACTATGTCATTTATGTGCATGCCCCATTAAGCGGGCATAACGGTTGGATATCCTATCTGACACGATCCAAAGATTTGGAAAATTGGGAGTTAAGTCCATATAATCCAATTCTGGAGGCCGCTGCAGGAGAAGGAAAAAATAACTCTGATGCAGACATCCTGGAACATGAAGGGAGAACCTATCTATATTATGCGACAGGCGATCAGGAAACCTGGGGAACAGTGAGGGTAGCCATGTTTGAAGGCACCGAGAATACATTTTTTGAAAGCCATTTTCCGAAAAGTATCACATTTACAAAACTAACGGCAAAACAATAAACACAAATACATGAAAATCAGTAAATTACGTACAGTAAAATTGCTTGTGTTAATTGGGACAATTTTATTTTCGGGCTGTTTGACGGGTTTTGCCAAACAACCGAATGGCAATAGGAATATTCAATCAGCATTTAACCCAAAAACTGCAGTTTGGGATATTGCCTGGCCCGGCCGGGTTTCTCAATACGACCTGGTTTACCTTAGTCCGCCAATCGATCCGATGCAGGGTATTCCGTTAGGCAATGGTGATCTTGGTGCCCTTGTTTGGTGCGAGGATTCAAAAATAATTATTGTAGTTAATAAAAGTGATTTATGGGACGATGCCAAGCCGGATGAAACGAATAACTGGAAGAACGAAAAATACGATTACTACACGACCCAGCGGCATGCCTGCCGGATTATCATCGATTTCAAATTCCCGGTTTTTAATACCTTGTATCTTTCCGGTTTTAAGGCCCGACTTAATCTTGCTGATGCTTCTTTAAGCCTTGAGGGTACAAGCCCGTTCGGTAAAGTAAATTTAAAGGCATTTATCGATCACCAATCCGGAAATCTGTTTTGTGAATTGGGGAGCGATCTGAATGAAGATGTTCCGATGAAAATATCGATTGAACGATTTGGCTCCAGGACATACTCCAGTTGGTACAGTGCGATTAACAGGGATGCTTCCATTGGGATATCAGGAACGGAAGCAATTGCAGATGATAAAAGCATTTATATAACACAAAAGTTGTCAGGTGGTACATTCGCTGTTGGTGGCAGCGTAATTCATCACAATGGTTTATCCGTGAACTATTCCCGGGAACATTCGCGGAGTGCGACAATTCAGTTATCTGGAAGCCGGCAAAAAAGTGCGCAGCTCGCTTTTTCTGTCACCTCTCCCGTTGCAGATCCTGTTCCTGTAGCAAAGAATACACTACTTTCTATACGTGATAAAGGGATTGAGCCGTTTCGTCAATCGCAGTCGGAAGCCTGGAAATCGATCTGGAACCGCTCTTTCATGGATTATGGTGACGATTACCTGACAAATCTCTGGTACCTGACAATCTATTATGCCAATGCCTCACAAGGTGGTAAATATCCAGGACGGTTCAACAACGGCCTGTGGGGCTGGAGCCACGATGTTCAGCAATGGAATTTTTATTTCCACTGGAACCAGCAACAATTGTACTGGCCATTGAATGCGGCTGGTTTCCCTGAATTGATCGGTCCGTACCTTGATTTCAGGTTTAATTCACTTCCTCAGGCCAGAAAAGATACCAGACAAATCTTTCATGCGGATGGAGCCTTTATTTCGGATGTAACCAACAGAAATGGATATAGTTCGTTGGGCTTAAAGGAGAACCATACACCTGTTGCCGAAATTGCCCTCGATTTCTGGCGGCAATATCAATATACAGGTGATAGCTATTTTTTAAAAGAAAAAGCCCTTCCTTTTATTCTGGCAGCAAGTGAATTTTTCGAATCGCTCCTGATAAAAGAATCCGATGGGTTGTACCATGCGAAAGAAAGCACAGGTTATGAAGGATGGATAAAATTGAAAGATGGCCTAACCGATCTGGTTTATGCAAAGGCGTTATTTACAACAGCATTGGAAGCATTGAAAGTGGCAGGTACAGATAACCCGAAAGCAAAAAAATGGAAAGAGATATTGGAAAATCTGGCGCCACTTCCTGTTGTTAAGGCGGGTGAAGGTTTAATTGTTAAGGAACAAGCCGGATACAAAATGAACTGGGGCATTTTTAAAGGATATCCTGTTCCGGCAGATCAAATTGCAGCGGCTGGCTGGGGGATTAAAGAAAACAAATGGCTGACCACATATTTCAAAACAGACGACCCTGAGTATGCTTACTTTTCGAAGGATGACCCTGCCTATTCAGCCGCAAGTAAAACTAATGGATTAAAACTGCTGGACGGAATATTTCCAAGTGTTCCCTCTTCACCTATTTTTCCATCCGGATTGATTGGGTTGGCGCAAAAGGATAGTACCTTATTTAAAATAATGACTGCGACCACACTTTTATATGGTACAGAGTGCACAGGCTGGGATCCTGTCCCGATCGTGATGGCTCGTTTGGGGCTTGCCAAAGAATTAGCGATTGACCTGGAACGTTTCCCCGGAAGGTGGCAAATCTATTGCAACGGCTGGGGCCACTGGGGAATGGAAGGCGAAGTGAACAAGGATGCAGAGTGGTTTTTCAGAACGAACATAGTACGAGATGTAAATTCCAAATCGAAGGATGAAAAAATTCCATTACCAATGTGGCCGTTCCGTCACATGTCGATGGAATCGATGTCTGTATTGGCAACCGCTATGAATGAGTCGCTGTTCCAGAGTTACGATGGTATTTTGCGGATCTTTCCCGCTTTCCCGGCTAATAGAAACGGGCGGTTTACGCTCCATGCCGAAGGTGGCTTTGTTGTTTCTGCGGAAATTGAATCAGGAGTTGTACAATGGGTCTGCATCAAAAGTTTGTTTGGAAATATATGCAAACTGAAATTGCCCTGGAACAAGGCCGTCTTGCAATCCAACCTGAACAAAAAGAGTCAGAAGATGGTCGGGGATATTGCAGAAATAAAAACAAAAAAAGGGGAGGTGGTAATGGTCTTTCCCGAAGGACAAAACCTTCAGGGATGGTCGATTGTTCCTGAAACACCAGTGGCAAATGAAAAAGTCAAATACCATTCTTCAGGCAAAGCTCAACTCGGAATTCCCAGGATGTTTTGACCAATATGTAAAATCGAGTCGACGAATTAACTAACTATTGAACAGGGTAAACATGAATAAAATAATTGTCATTGCAGTATTTATCCTTATGGGCTGTAATCAGTTAACCAACAAGCCTGTAAGTGCAGTAATGCCTGACAGTGCAATAGGTTTAAAGATTGAGAAGTCCTTTATATCCTTCCGGATTGGTGTTCCACTCTGGACTTCCGAAAAACGCTGTAACGAGGTATTCAATTTGTTCGACAAGTACAAAGGTGTTACCGATGAGATCACCTTTTTTACTTCGAACACACATGCCCCGCTTCCGCTTGATATTTTCAGGCAACGAACCGGAATTTTAAAGCAACGAATGGAACAAGCCCGGAAACGGGGATACAAAACCGGGATCAACATCCTAACCACCATCGGCCATCACAATGAAAACCTCGACAACTCGCTGAAAGGCAATTATACCTTCATGACCAATATTGACGGAGCTGTTTGCAGCGGCTCTTTTTGCCCAAATGACGAACATATGCGGGAATATGTCCGGAATATTTATCAAATGACTACGCAGGCAAATCCGGATTATATCTGGATCGATGATGATATCCGCTTTGGACACATGCCCATCGGACTTGGCTGTTTTTGCGACAATTGCCTGACAATTTTCGAAAAGGAAACAGGTAAGAAATATACCCGCGAAAGTCTGAAAAAAGCACTGAATGATGGACCTGTGGAAGAAAAGCTGAAAATCCGGGAAGCATGGCTGCAACACAATCGGAATACAATCTCCCGGCTCTTCGTTCTGATTGAAAAAACAGTACACGAAACTAATCCGGTTATGCCAATTGGCTTCATGACCGGCGATCGGTTTTATGAAGGTTACGATTTTGATAACTGGGCTAAAATTCTTGCCGGTCCGAACCATACCCCTGTGATGTGGCGGCCAGGTGGCGGTTATTATAACGATAACAATACCAATGAATTGGTGGGAAAATCGCACGATATTGGCCGGCAGGTTTCAGCGTTATCCGAAGAGGTGGTTTCCGTCCAGTCAGAGATTGAATGTTTCCCTTATCAACGGCTGAAAAAGGCTGCCAACATGGTCGTGCTCGAGGCGTGTTCGCATATCGCAGCAGGCTGTACCGGAGCCGCGTTCAATGTGCTTTCATTTTACGATGAACCGCTGGATGAGTATGAACCGCTGGTAGCCCGGTTACAGGAAGCACGTCCATTCTTCGACCTAATGGCCAAATCGTTGGGACGTTCTGCAATTTCGGGAATCCATACTTTCTGGAATAAAAACAGTTTCATTACCGGGAAATTGACTGAAGGTGACTGGGTTAGTTCGGGGAATCCGGTGGTTAGCCACGATATATACAATATTGGCCTGCCTGCCTGTTATTCAGGCAACAATGCTCAGGTAACTATTCTTGGCAAAGACAATATTTTTGCCCTTTCGAAGGTAGAAATTAAAAATTTGCTTTCAGGCGGCGTTTATATGGATGCAGAAACATTGCAGCAGCTGAACGATATGGGTTTTGGCGAACTGACTGGATTTGAGATCGTAGGTTCTGAGAATAAAGACCGGATTGAAAAATTTACAAACAATCCGCTGAACGGGGAATTTACCGGTAGGGAACGTGATAATCGGCAATCGTTCTGGAAATCAATGGCCTACACGCTCCTGAAAAGCGACAATAAAGCACAGACGCTTACCACCCTGATTGACTACACGGGAAAAGAAGTTTCGGACTGCACTATGGGGGTATTTGAAAATAAATTGGGCGGGCGTATTTGCGTGGCAGGCTATTATCCATGGATATTTATGGAAAATCTCTCCAAAAGTTCGCAAATGAAAGCCATTTTCCGCTGGCTCTCGAAAGATACCCTTCCTGGTTATATCGCATCTTTTCAGAAGATTAACTTATGGATCAGAGAACCGCAAAACGGAAAGATTGCACTGGCTTTCACCAACTCTTCTTTCGACCCGGCTAAGAAGGTTATATTGATGTTACGGACAGAAATGAAGAACATCAGGCTTTATGATATGAAATGCAGGGAAACTGTCATCCGGTCGACGGGGTCAGACGGTCCGTATCAAAAATTTATTATTCCGGAGGTGGAACCCTGGCAGGCTGGATTAATTCTAAACGAATAAAAAACATTTATTCATAATGAAGACTACTCTTCCGTTTTATAAGGTATTATTTGCGATAGTTCTAATACTTGCAGTAAATTCCAACATGTTATCTGCTCAATCCTTTTCAACAAAGGGCGGCAGTATAACCTCAAAATCTGTCGTTTCGTTGGACGGAGAATGGTTGATCGATAAAGATCCCTTGAATATCGGAAAGACTGAAAAATGGTGGAAAACTCCGGCTCCAGGCGCTAAAAAGATTAAAGTTCCCTGGATTCTTCAGGATGTTTTTCCTGCTTATCATGGAGTTGTATGGTATTGGCACGACTTTTTGTCTCCAAAGAATTTAAATCCTTCTGGCCGGACATTGTTACGTTTCGGATCAATTGATTACATGGGCGAAGTATGGCTTAACGATGTCTATATTGGTCGTTATGAAAGCGGGGATGTCTCTTTTGTCATAGATGTTACGGATGTCATTCAATCCGGAAAAATCAATCAATTAAGCGTTAGGGTGCTGAATCCAACAAATGAACCAATAGACGGTATGACCCTGAAACAAATTCCCCGGCAGGCAAGAATAATTCCATATAGTGCGGGAGGAGAATACAATTGCGGAGGAATAACAGGTTCCGTCGAATTAATGTTGGTACCGATGGTTAGGGTAGAGGATCTTTTCGTTTCGGCCAATTCAAAAAGCGATGTCATTCAAATAGAGGCCACCTTACGTAATGCAGGGAGCAAAAAAACGCATCAACATTTGGCATTTAGCGTTGCCCCCGCGACAAGTGGAGAAACGTTGAAATCATTGGAATTCGATTGTGACCTTTCTCCGGGAGACACTATTATCAGGAAAGAGTTGAAGATTGAAGATCCGTACTTATGGGACATTAATAATCCCTATTTGTACAGACTTAGCCTGCGCAACGCCAACGAAAAGGATCAGACGGCAGATGAGCGATCCGTTCGTTTTGGTTTTCGTGATTTTAAACTCGAAAATGGAAGTTTTCGGCTCAACGGACGACGAATTTTTTTGAGTTCTGCCCATTCCTGCAACAACTATCCGATTGGTCAGCGTTTACCTACAGACACTGACCTGGCGCGCCGGGATTTACTGGATATGAAGGTTATGGGATTCAACACTATTCGCTTCATATGGGGAGGTGCGCAGCAATACCAGCTTGATTTGTGCGATGAAATAGGTCTGTTGGTTTACAATGAATCATTTGCTTCACAAGGATTGGATAGTTCATCGGTGATGTACCAGCGCTTTGATCGTTCCCAGTTGGGAATGATCCATCGCGATCGTAACCATCCCAGTGTGATTATCTGGGGGCTGCTCAACGAAACTATGGACGGCCCTGTATTCAGACACGCAGTTGCGCTGCTTCCCCGATTGCGGGCGCTGGATAACAGCAGATTGATTCTTCTGGGAAGTGGCCGTTGGGATGGTCAATTCTCAATAGGCTCCATATCTAACCCCGGATCCAGGGATTGGGAATATTTACTTGGCAAAGAGGCTCCAGGTGCTTCTCCTTCAAAAATGACAAAAATTGGGGGTTACTGCGAAAGTTCCGGCGATGCGCATGTTTATCCCATCGTTCCTCAGCCTGAAAAGGCAACCAATTTGATCCGTAACCTCGGACAAAATTCAAAACCGGTTTTTCTGTCCGAATATGGTATTGGCAGTTCCGTTGATTTATGGCGGGTAACGCGGCATTTCGAACGCTTGGGGAAAGAGGGGGCTGAGGATGCAAAATTCTATAAAGATAAATTGGATAAATTCATGGTAGATTGGGAACAATGGAAACTGAACGAAATCTATATTCGACCTGAAGATTTCTTTGCTGAGAGCATTCGCCGGATGGCTGGTCAACGGAGAATCGGACTGACTGCTATCCGTTCAAACCCAAAAATCATAGGGTATAATTTGACAGGGATGAACGATCACGTAATGGGCGGTGAAGGTTTAACGACTACCTTTCGGGAGCTTAAACCTGGCACCGTTGATGCCATGTTTGAGGAATTAGCGCCCCTGCGCTGGTGTCTGTTTGCTGAACCCAAAAATAGCTATCGTGGGGGGAAAGTTAAACTGGAAGTGATACTGGCCAACGAAGATGCTCTTCCTTCGGGAGATTATCCTGCACTTATTCAGGTCGTTGGACCTGGCAATCAAAAAATTTATGAGCACAAAACTACCATTACTATTCCTTCAACGCAAAACGGAATTGAGCCCCCATTGGCGCTGCCTGTGTTTTCAATAGACCTGCCGATTAACGGACCTGCAGGTAAATACCATCTTTTGGCAACCCTTGAACGAGGAGGCGCACCAAGATGTGGCGAAGTTGAATTTTATATTGATGATCCAAACCAGATGCCCAAAATTGAAACTGAAGTTACGGTATGGGGAGTCGATTCGCTATTAACAAAATGGCTTGCAGAACATCATATAAAAACACGACCTTTTAATGCAGAAAAACAAAAATCAAGGGAAGTAATATTAATAGGGGCGAATCCTCCGGTGGGCAAAGATACCATATCGTCTTTTATTTCACTTGTACAACATATTGCCCGCGGTTCAAACGCAATTTTTCTGGCCCCGGAAGTATTCAAACAGGGGAAAAATAAGGTGCGGTATCTGCCTTTAAAGCAAAAGGGCTCCTTATCGCCCATGTATAGCTGGCTTTATCTGAAAGATGAATGGGCGAAGCAACATCCTGTTTTTGAAGGCCTTCCGGCCGGAGGATTAATGGATCATCCATTCTACCGTGAACTTATTCCGGATATAGCCTGGATGGGACAGGAGCCACCGAAAGAAGCAGTAGCCGGCGCTATCAAAGCTTCTCTGGATTATGATTCAGGTTTGATGGTTTCTGTTCATTCTTTTGGTTCGGGGAACTTCATCCTGAATACCTTATTGATTCGGGAAAATTTAGGAACTCATCCCGCTGCAGAACGTCTTTTGCGTAATTTATTGCTTTATGCTGCCAGGGATCAGAAAAAACAGATAGAAAAGCTGCCTGCAGATTTCGAATATAAATTAAGGGCTTTGGGATATTAATTATTGTTATACGCAAGTAATTAAAGTAAAATGCATTTTATCATGAAGACAAACAAATTACTCACAGCCATTGTCGTTGTGTTGTTTAGCGGATGTTCTCCAAATCCTGTTATTTCGGACAAAACCATTAAAGCTTTCAATATTGATTATAACTGGGGACCCGGAGGCGCTCATGGTTTTGCAAAGCCCGGATTATGGGCAGATGCAAATCCTGAGACATTGATGCAATGGTACGAGGATTTGGGCTGTAATGTGGTTCATTCATTTGGTGTTTCATGCAATGGATATGCGTGGTACAAAAATGGAATTATTCCTGAACAACCAGGATTGAAGTACGATTTTCTTACAGAAATGGTAAAAATTGGTCACAAAAAGAAGATGAAGGTATTTGGATATTTTTGTGTCGGCGCGAACAATAAATGGGAGGAAGACCATCCTGATTTGTGCTATCGAATGGATGGTCAGCAGATTCCATTTACATCTCAATATATAGATTACTTGTGTTCATCCATGGAAGATGCCATAAAGAAAACCGACATGGATGGTATTATGTTGGACTGGTTCTATAATCCCGGCGGTGGGAAAGACCCTCTTCCTCCACTAAGATGGCTACTCTGTGAGCAGGTAATGTACCACGAATTAATGAATCAGCCTTTTCCTGGAAAGGATAAAATTACTCCTGAAATTGAATTGGATTTTCGTCGTAAAGCCATTGACAGGGCATGGAAACACGTAAGGGAAATATCGAAGAAAACAAAGTCGGATTGTATCATTTGGTTAACATGTTATGACCTTAACAGTAAGGAGATTGCCGGATCAGATATGTTAAAAGAAGTAGACTGGTTAATGAATGAAGCTGGAGATATTGCTAGTACAGAGGCAGTTCGTAGACTGGTAGGAAGTCAAACTAAACTGATTAACTGTTTGGCAAACTGGAATAAACAAGATCCGGCAGAGATTGTGCCTGCAACTATCAAAGCGAACATTGGGCTATATGGCTTTACAAAACCAATTGTAGGAGCTTTAATGCCTCCTGTTGATATGTATCTTTCCCAACCGGTTAGCGATTTCAGTGGAGATGGGAAGAATATTGCCATATTAGCCCGAACCTACAAAGGCTTGCCATACGATTACCTTAAGACCAATAGACTGAAATGACAAACAATAGGTTAGCATTAATTCTCCTTAATTTAGTTTTCGTTATTTCATTGAGCGGACAAGATAAAATTCAAAGCAGTAGCTTATTATCCGATAACGACTTCGAATTTTTAAAAACCTTGACAAAAGACGTACTGGAAAGCTCCCGCATCTATCCTGGTCAAAAAATTTCCGATGTATACGGAAGCAATAATACGGGTGATACGTTAATAAGACCCGGAGGAAGAAGCTGTTATCCTGCATTTTGGATCAGGGATTATGCAATGTCATTGGAAAGTGGTTTTGTAACGAAAGAGGAGCAAAAACACATGTTGCAGTTGGCAGCAGCTACGCAATGCGACCAACCTTGGATTACAAATGGCGGAAGTATGGTCCCTTTGGGAGCAGTTGCCGACCATATTAGAATTGATGATGGTAAACCAATTTTTTATCCGGGTACGTACGACTACATTGCTCAGGGAGGGAAGAAATGGGGCATGACCCCGCCATATTGCGACCAGTTTTTCTTCATTCACATGGCATATTATTACATCAAATCTACTTCCGACCTTCAGTTTCTGACAACCGAAATCAACGGGGTCCGATTGATTGACCGCATGGAAATGGCATTCAAAGTGCCACCAACCAGGCAAAACGGCGTAATCGTTTACACTACGGACGATTTCAGGGGAGTCGATTTTGGATTTCGTGATGCTGAGTCTATAACTGGTGAGCTTTGTATGCCTTCGTTGCTTAAATACAAATCGGCCATGCAATTGGCTGAATTGTTTGACAAAATCAACCGGAAGGATAAGGCTGATACATACAGAAATCTCGCAATGAGACTGAAAGATGAAATTCCCCGGGTTTTTTCCGATAAAAGGGGAATGTTTTTGGCCTCAACCGGGAAAAGCAAACAGGCAGATGTATGGAGTACCGCGTTGGCTGTATATTTTGGGATTTTGGAAGGCGATAGTCTGGAAAAAACCTGCCGGTTTTTAAGA
Organism: Bacteroidia bacterium; assembly: GCA_026391315.1. Classification (GTDB taxonomy): domain Bacteria; phylum Bacteroidota; class Bacteroidia; order Bacteroidales; family Prolixibacteraceae; genus CAINVV01. The sequence continues at coordinate 52,312 of JAPLDT010000009.1, read as the reverse complement.
GATGCCTATAAAAAGGGAACTTTGGCTAACCGGGGTAATATCAGGCATGTGCTTACCACCGACGATTACAATGACTCAACGGCATGGGAGAGTAGTATCACAGAAAAGAACTCCTATCAAAACGGAGCATATTGGGGTACTCCGACTGGGTGGGTTTGTGATGCGATTGCCAAAGTTGATGTTGAAACTGCCAAACAACTTGCCAAGGAATACATAGACGATTTACGTGCCGGTGATTATCGAAAGGGTGCTGAATTTGGCGCTCCATGGGAATGTTACAATTCAAAATCCGCTCAGAATGCCGTGTATCTCACCACAGTATCCTGCCCATATATCGTATTTAGGCAGAAATGAGGATTGTAATAAAATATTAAAAGATAGCCATGAATAAATTAATTACAATTATTTCGGTATTTATAGTATTTAGCTGCAATCTGGTAGCAGAAAGTAAACCAATTTTCGGTATTCAGCCAAATGATGTTGGTGTGCATCAATGGGTCGAACAACACTTTGCAAAAGGAAAAGTTCCTCCGTTTTCGTTTTTGTATGGGGGAAAAAGCTCCAATAATTTTATCAAAAACTGGCAATTCAGCGTTGAAAGACTGAAATCGAAGGAGCCGAATGTAAATGAGTCTGTTTACATCTACTCAGATAGACAAAGCGGACTTGTTGTAAAGTGTTTTGTTACTTGTTTTAACGATTTTCATGCCGTTGAATGGGTACTGAAATTTGTCAATACTTCAGGAAAGAATACACCTCTGATTGAAAAGGTTGCTGCTATCGACTATTCGTTTGTATCAGGATCGGAAGGGCCTTTTGTCCTCCACCATGCCAAAGGAAGCAATGCTGAACGAAACGATTTTCAGCCCATTGATGAAAAATTGCAGGTAGGGAAAAGTATCTATATGACTCCAGTTGGTGGACGTTCATCTGACAATACGGCTTTCCCTTTTTTCAATATCGAGATGCCAGGAGGGCAGGGAATTATGGTGGCAATTGGTTGGACCGGGAAATGGTATGCCGATGTTTTGCAGACTGACGAAAAATCAGTTTCCCTGAAATCAGGCATGGAAAAAATGCAGTTGGCGCTTTACCCGAAAGAAGAAATCCGCACCCCTAAAATCTGCCTGCTCTTCTGGAAAGGAGAAGACCGGATGATTGGTCATAACCAGTTCAGAAAGTTTATCCTGGCCCATCACTCGCGCAAAATAAACGGGTGCTTTGCAGAATATCCATTATCAGGAAGTTTCGACTATGGCGACCCTTCGCCTTGCGGGGAATACAATTGCCTGACAGAGGAATTTGCCATTGCGTTGGTCAAACGATACCAGCAATTCAGGATTCTGCCTGAAGTATTCTGGCTCGATGCCGGATGGTACACCGGTTGTGGCTGGGACAAAAAGAATGGGGAATGGTGGCAGAATGTGGGTAACTGGACGGTTGACAAAGATCGTTTTCCCGATGGGTTAAAGCCGGTTGCCGATGCGGTACACCAGACCGGCGCTAAATTTATGGTCTGGTTCGAGCCCGAACGGGTAATGGCAGGTACCCAGATTTACAAGGAACATCCTGAATGGTTGATTAAACTTCCGGGAAACAGCAATTCTCTTTTCGATCTTGGAAATGCGAAAGCACGGATGTGGTTAACTGATCATATTTCAGGCATGATAAAAAATGAAGGAATCGATTATTACCGGCAGGATTTCAATTTTGACCCGATGCCTTACTGGGAAGCCAATGATAAACCGGGAAGAATAGGCATCTCAGAGATCAGGCATATCGAAGGCCTGTATGCCTATTGGGATAGTTTGCTGGTACGTTTCCCTAAACTTCTGATCGACAATTGCGCCAGTGGCGGACGACGAATCGATCTGGAAACGACCTCCAGAAGCGCTCCACTTTGGCGAACCGACTACCAGTATGGCGAACCAAACGGGTATCAATGCCATACATTCGGATTAAATTTCTACCTGCCCATTCATGGAACAGCTATTTATAAAACAGATAGTTACACATTCAGGTCAGGACTGGGGGGAACCGCCGTTATGAATTGGGAGGTCACGGGGAAAAACTCAGAACCAATACCGGCTATCCAAAAACGGATAGAAGATTATAAAAAACTGCGCCCCTATTTTTATGCTGATTATTATCCGCTTACCGAAGGCCGGAATGACACCAGAGACAATGTGTGGTTAGCCTATCAGCTGAACCGACCGGAGCAAAAGGACGGAATAATCCTGGCATTTCGTCGCGGTGATTGCGGGAATGAGTCAATTCAGGTGAAACTCCGGGGACTTGATGAAAAAGCCACTTACGAGTTATTTTATGAAGATTACGAACTGCGGATTAAAAATACAGGAAAGGAGTTAATGGATGGCTTAGAGGTGGCTATCCCTCAAAAACCTGCATCTTTACTGATCAATTATAAACAGGTGATAAATTGATTTAAGAATTTTAAACGGTTTCTTAGTTATCTGATCAAATTCATCTCCTTCAGCAAATAGCCGGCCCCGGCATATTTGTCGATGATGAACAGGGCATATCTGATATCCAGGGATATATTCCTGCATCGTTCAGGGTCAAACAGTACATCACTCATGGTGCCTTCCCAACAACGGTCGAAATTGACGCCGATTAATTCTCCATTGGCATTGATCACAGGACTGCCTGAATTGCCACCGGTGGTGTGGTTGGAAGCGCAAAAAGCAATGGGTAGCTCACCGGTCGAATTTTTGTAGATGCCGTAATCCTTGGCCTGGTACAATTGTTTCAGTTTTTCCGGTACAACATAATCCGTGATGTTGGGATCCTGCTTGTCAATCATCCCTTTTAAGGTTGTATAATATTGGTAATAAACGCCATCCATGGGTTCAAAACCCTCTATCTTTCCGTAAGTAACCCGTAGCGTAAGGTTCGCATCTGCCATCAAACGCTGATCCTGCTTCATCTCAAGAATCGCTGCCATGTAGGCTTTTTGAGTTTTCAGAATTTCCTGACTTAACCGCTGGTAAGCAGGATCGATATTTTTATTGTAGTAATCAGATATTGTGGTGTAGAGCGAATACAACTCGTCTTTTTGAAGTTTTTTTATTCTTTTAGTATTGAAATCTGATAGCAATGACTTGATTTTAAGGCTATCAGAGAAGATGGATTTTTTGTATGCGGTTTGAATCCAGGTGCCATTTTTAAGGTCAGCCTTGCCGGAGTTCAATTTTTCAGGCAGATACTTTGGATCTACTCTTTCGAGGTAGAGTTTCAACAAGGCAGGCAGGATCAATTGATCTGTAGGACCGTCATAATCTTTGAAATAGGGAGGAAGAATCTCTGTTATCACCTTCTTTTGCCTGTTAAATTTCACCGTATCATTTACAGATTGTGCCAATTGATCGAACCTTGCAATCAAACCGAAAACATCCGATCCTCTCAGAATAGTCTCATTGTACAGATCATAAGCAATTTGAATATCTGATAATTCTGCATAATTTTTCTTGAAATTTTCCAGAATAGCACCATATTTTTTCTCTCTCGGGGTACTCTGGCTAACCCATTTCGAAAATTCCAACTCCTGCTGCTCCTTCTTCTCAATGGCATGAAGCCTGATCAGTCCTTTTGTCTCACCCTGCCATTTTTTCCATGCATTTGATACACCTGCATATTTTGATGCATACTGGATCCTGACTTTTGCATCGGCGGCCATCTGTTTCTCCATAATGCCCAATTTGATTGTCCTGGCATCAACTTTGTTGGGATTGCTCTTTTCGATTAGCAGGCGAACTGCTTGTGATGGTATATACTCCTGTGTCGTACCCGGAAAGCCGAAAACCATGGTGAAATCTCCCTCCCGGATTCCTTTCAGGTTAATTGGGAAGAATTTTTTAGGATGGTAGGGTTGATTATCAGGAGAGTAGGGGGCAGGTTTGTTGTCCTTCCCGGCATAGATCCTGAAAAGGGAAAAGTCACCGGTGTGCCGTGGCCAAACCCAATTGTCGGTATCTCCGCCAAATTTTCCGATCGATACAGGAGGCGCCCCAACCAGTCTGACATCTTTGAATACTTCGTAAACATAGGCAAAGTATTGATTTCCATAGAACAAAGGTTTAACATCGACCAGATAATTTGTCTTTCCAGCATAGGATTTTTTAATCACCTCTATGTTGGAAGCGATCAGCTTTTTAAGATCTTCGTCTTTCAAATCCTCTTTTGCCCCTTTCATTACTTCCAGGGTAACCTCTTCCATTTTTACCAAAAATTGAACGGATAAGCCCGGATTTACCAGCTCTTCAGACCTGTTTTTGGCCCAGAACCCATCAGTCAGGTAATCGTGGGCGAGTGTACTATGTTTTTGAATTTGACCGAAACCACAGTGGTGGTTAGTGATAAGCAAACCATCATCCGAAATTACTTCTCCTGTGCATCCTGAACCAAATAGCACAATTGCATCCTTCATGCTGGCATGGTTAACATCATAAATATCTTCGGCCGTCAGCTTGAAACCCATTTTTTGCATCTCTTCGATGTTGAATTTTTTCAGAAAAGTGGGAATCCACATCCCTTCGACGGCGAAAATGGTTTTGAAAAGCAAAAGGCAAATCAGGGTGAAAAATATTTTTTTCATTTTTATGCTATTAAGGTTAAAACGAGGCCACTAAGACACCAAGGCACCAAGATTTCGCAAAGATAAATTTCAGTGCAAAACCTTAGTGAACCTTCGTGCCCTGGTGTCTTAGTGGCCTCGTTACTAGTTTATATTTTATTGAAGTGATCACAACATTACGATTTAGAACTTTAACAACTCGTCATACAACCGTTGAATCGGGAGTCCCATCACATTGAAATAGGAGCCCTCAATCTTTTCGATCGCTACATACCCAATCCACTCCTGAACACCGTATGAACCGGCTTTGTCGTAGGGTTGGTAATGTGTCAGATAGTAGTCAATCTCGTCCACTGACAGCGATTTGAAGAAAACATCCGTACGGTCAGAAAAGGTTACCTGTTTGTTTGTAGTGGTAATACAAACTCCGGTGATAACCATGTGCTTTCTTCCGGAAAGCAATTGTAGCATTTCAAAAGCATGTTTGTAGTCAAGAGGTTTTCCAAGTATTTGATTGTCAATTAGTACAATAGTGTCAGACGTAATCAGTAAATCATTTTTCTTAAAATCATCTTTGAAGGGAATTGCCTTTTGGATAGCCAGAAATTCAGGAACTTCAAAAGCAGACATTTGCACTGGAAAATTCTCATCGATCTCCCTGACCTCCACCCTGAAGGGATGATTCAATCCGGCAAACAACTCTTTTCGCCGGGGAGACTGCGATCCTAAAATGATGGAATATTTAGAGAGTTTATTTGAAAGAGTACTGTTATTCAATTTATTACTGATATTTTGTTGATAAATTATGGCATTAATCTTCTACATCTTAAAGAAAATATTGTTTTTCAGCATCAATATTCCGATGTAGTCAATAATTTTCGAAAAGTCATTTTGTGTTACCATCCGATCGCTTCTGTCCGGGAAAATTTTCTTAACAGGAATCTTGTTGATCAGGTTAAAAGTTAAAGTATAGAATTCGGTCAATGGTACTCCATCCTGGGTTTGAACCGGCACATCAATCAGAAAGGGGGTTTTGTTTTTGCTTTCCCATCCCGGAACCAGCCATGGCGCCATGGTCTTGTAAACGCCTAACTCTCTTTCCATCATCACATGGTTGTTTGGAAGGTGTTTTTTTCTGGTCCACCAAATGTCGCGTACTGCCTCCATGGCATTGTAACTCTCTTCTTTGGATGGGACAGCCTCAAGATCAATCAATGTTTTATTTATGATTTGTGTAACGGCCTGATCAAATGGTAATTCGCTTTTAATGGCTTCAGCGGCCATTTTAATCCCCAGCAAGTTTGAGTAGGCGTCTTCTACCGAGAAACTGGAGAATTTCTCCGAAACCAATGGCACGGCGCAAGCGCCGAACCAAGAGGTAATTTCGTGCCAGATGGAAAGATCGTATGCTATTCTTCCTGCAAGCGCGATAAGGTCCTCATCCTTCTCTGAAGCAGGTACTTTGATTACAAGCGCTTTTTCCCCGCTCTCAAAACCGAGACGGATCATTATTTCTCCTGTTTGCTGACTCTTCTTTTCCAGGTTGTAAAGGTAGGCTGTCCAGTCGATCAAATCGCGTAAATGTCCGAAATCCAGAAATCCACCTCTCCTGGTATAAATAATTCCGTTGTTTTCGTTATGATCCCCCAGATAGTGGTGAGGTCCCAGCAATTCAGGACTGGTTAGCTGGGTATAACGATAGCCAGGGACAATGGAGACCTTCAGATCAGTGCCAAACGCGCAGCAGGCACGAATAATCCTTGGCGGATGGCTAAAATACTGCTTCTCCGTAAACGTTGGCGCTTTGGCAAGAAGGTTAGTCGTCAAACCAACAAGTATAACAATCCATATATTTCGTAATCCTGGCATAATTCAATTCCTATTACTGACAGGCAAAGATAAAAAGTTCTGCCATCATAAGAATTGTCGTATCTGGCAAATGCTTTCGTTTTGGGAATGATTTATTTTTATTTTGCTTAAATTCATACCCGCATACTTTCCAAATCACAATAACTATTAATTTTCATCTTCTTAGCTTCTTTAATTCAACCAATCAACTCAATCCATAATCTGTAATTTTTAATTTTTAATTATCCATTTTCAATCGTCCAAATCCATGAAAACACTACTAACACTATTACTTTTGGGAACCTTCTGCTCCTTGTTTGCTCAAACCACGCTACCACCCAGACTAGACCGTGCCCACAGTTATTTTGGCCTTCATTTTGATTTTCACGCAGGTCCCGACTGCAAAGAGGTTGGAAAAAATGTGGATGCCTCGATGGTGAATAATCTGATTGATAAGGTTAAACCGGATTTTATTCAGGTCGATTGCAAAGGCCATCCTGGCTATTCGAGCTATCCCACCAAAGTAGGAAACCCCGTGCCAGGATTTTCCAAAGATCAATTGATGATTTGGAGACAGGTGACGGCATCCAGAGGAGTTGCATTGTACCTGCACTATTCGGGAGTGTGGGATTCACGCGCCATTGAGCTGCATCCTCAGTGGGCTGCCATCGGCGCGGATGGGACTCCTTCCAAAAATAACACCTCCGTTTTTGGCAATTATGCCGATTCCCTTTTGATTCCCCAATTGAAGGAATTATCCTCAGTATATGGAGTGGATGGGGTATGGGTAGACGGAGATTGTTGGGCACATCAGCTCGATTATGCTCCAAAAACCCTGGCTTTGTTTACGCAGAAAACCGGATTGAATGAGATTCCACGCAAAGCTGGTGATGTCAATTGGAAAGAATTTCTACAGTTTGGCAGGGATGGGTTTAAGGCGTATGTTACCAAATATGTAACTGCCCTCCATGCTGCCAATCCCAAGTTTCAGGTAGCAAGCAATTGGGCTTTTTCCACATTGATGCCTGAGCCAGTCTCCATACCTGTTGATTTTATATCCGGCGACTTTTCAGCCCTAAACAGTATAAACAGTGCAAGAAGCGAGGCCCGGTTTATTCGTAACCAGGGAAAACCATGGGATTTGATGGCATGGGGTTTCTCATGGATGGGAAATGAGGAGGGAACACAATGCGTGAAAAGCGCTGTCCAGATTGAGCGCGAGCTGGCTTCAGTCATATCGCTCGGCGGTGGTGTGCAAATTTACCTGCAGCAAAAAAGGGATGGGTCCATTCATAACTGGATGATTCCACTGTTGTCGGATGCAGCCAAATTTTGTCGTGAACGTCAACCCTGGTGTCAGAATGCGGTTGGTGTTCCGCAAATTGGGCTGATCTTGTCAACAAATGCCCTTTACGCCAAAACAAACAGGCTTTTTGGAGGATTTGACAAAGAGCTGACCCCTCTCAAAGGAATACTTCAAAACCTTCTTTCTTCTCAATATGTGGTGGATATTGTCGCCGAACACCATTTAACGGATATCAATAAATATCCGCTGCTGATCTATCCCGAATGGGAGACCATTTCTCCTGACTTCAAGCAGAAACTGCTGAATTATGTATCGCAGGGAGGAAAATTGTTGCTGATTGGCCCAAATTCAGCCTCTCTGTTCAAAGATGAGTTACATGTAACCCTTCAGGCAACTCCAGTGGTCAAAAACAATGGATTGGCCTGCAACGGATGGATTGCAGAGTTGATGTCCCTTTCTCAGGGAGTAATTCCCGGTAAGGATGTTGTCTCTTTTGGTAAATACTACCAGGCTGTAAACATGGATGGTCCATCCGAAACCGCAGCCACCATCACCAAATACGGCAAAGGCGAAATAGCTGCTACTTATCTCGAATTGGGGAAGGCAAGCGCCATACGTTCTGCTCCGGTCTTGCGCGATTTTCTGGCATCCCTGGTGAAAGAAATCTTTTCTGAACCGTTGGTAACAGTTACCGGTTCACGCAATGTGGATGTAACGCTCAACAGAAAAGCCGGGGCCATGATCGTGAACCTTGTCAATGCAGCCGGCCCCCACGAAAATGAAAAGGTGCTGGCATTCGATGAAATTCCTCAGGTAGGACCACTGGAAATAACCCTGCGACAGTCCGAAAAACCCAAAAAAGTGATGTTGCAACCCGCTAACATTCCATTGCCTTATTCCTACCGGGATGGTAAGGTACAATGCTCGGTTCCTTTACTTAAGATTCATGAGATGGTAGTTGTTGAATGAAGGTGCTGTTATTCAATGAATATCAATATTTAGGATAAGGATTAGAATCCATTTAGTAGGTCTCAATGCTGACCAATGGGTGAAAATTCTTTCTTTTAATGCCAGCGAATTTATTCGATATTTAGTAGGTTGTTGAACAGAAATTTTTTACAGGCTAACCAAATTCCTATTATTTTTGCCATTCTAAAAATTCTCTTATTAATTTATTGACATAGATTTCTGATTAATTAATCGTAAATCGACTAAATTCACGGAATTTTCCTACAGTATTCGTTTATAGGTTTAATTCAGCGAAAATGGCTCAAACAGAAAAAGCAAAAAACAATTTAAAAATTTACATTCCGCTCATTCTCATTGTAATAGTAATAGGCTATGCAACCTGGTACTGGTACAGGGATTACTCGATGTATATCTCTACTGATGATGCTCATATTGAGGCGGATAATGTTCAGATAGGATCAAAAATAATGGGAAGAATAGCCCATCTTTATGCTATTGAAGGTGATTCGGTCAAGCAGAATAGTCTTCTGGTGGAACTCGACAGCCTGGATCTGTTGGCGCAAAAAAGGCAAACGCTGGCCTTGCTTGTGCAGGCAGACGCGCAGTTGGAACAGGTCAAAGCCAAACTGAAATATGATACGGAAAATATCAAGGTCTTTGAGGTTGGTGTAGAAAAAGCAAAAGACGACTTCGAAAGAGCCAAGCTGCAAGTATCCGGTGATGTTATCACAAAAGAACAATATGACCACCTGAAAAAGGCTTATGAAACAGCCAAGGCCCAGTTGGATGCTGCCAAAACTCAACTTTCGGTATCCAGGGCACAGATAGCAAGCGCAGATGCTGCGGTAGGATTTGCCGATGCGCAAATTAACGTGATCGACACCCAATTGAAAAATGCGAGACTTTATGCTCCCTTCGATGGAATTGTCTCCAAAAGATGGCTCCTTGCCGGCGATGTTGTTCAACCGGGTCAGTCTGTTTTTTCGTTGGCCGGTCAATCGCTTCGATGGGTTATCGTTTATCTGGAGGAGACCAAACTGGCGGATATCCGTCTCAATCAGGCCGCTAAATTCAACATAGATGCCTTTGGTGACAGGGTGTTTCAAGGTAAGATATTCTCAATTGGAGCCACAACAGCTTCCCAGTTTTCTCTTATTCCGGCCAATAACGCCTCCGGAAATTTCACCAAAGTGACCCAGCGCGTTCCTGTCAAAATATCTATTGACAGTGTTGATAATGGGGAGAACCTTAAAAATTTAGGCATCATTCCCGGAATGTCTGTTGTTGTGAAAATCCTGAAAAACAAATGATGCGTGTAGTGACTCCTTCGCACAAGATCAGAAGGTTGATCAGAAACCGCGATTCGAAGTGGCATCCCAGTCACGATTTGTACAAGTGGTTTGTTCTGGCCAACATCATGATAGGCACGTTTATGGCAGTTTTAGATGCAACGATTATCAATGTTGCCTTGCCTAAAATGATGTCTTCTTTTGGCGTAGGACTCGATACCATCGAATGGGTGCTGACAGCCTATATGCTTGCGCTGGCCGTGATGTTACCGGCCTCTGCGTGGCTTGCCGATCACTTTGGCTACAAGCGGATGTACTTCATGGGCATGTTTGTTTTTACCCTTGGATCATTTATGTGCGGCATGTCCCACAACGAGAATATGCTGATATTTTCGCGGGTCATCCAGGGATTGGGCGCTGGTATCATTCAGCCACTTGGAATGGCCATTATTGTCAGGGAATTTCCTCCAAAACAACGGGGACTCGCCGTAGGATTCTGGTCCGTTGCTGCTGCAGCCTCCGTATCTTTCGGCCCTTTGATCGGAGGCTTCCTGGTAGATAACTTTAACTGGCAGCTCATTTTCGATATCAATGTTCCTATCGGGATTGTAGGAATGTTCTTTACAATTCTGATTCAGAGAGAGATGAAGCAAAAAAGAACGGGGAAATTCGATATTGTCGGCTTTATCTCGGTCAGCCTTTTTCTACCGATAATCTTGTTTGCCATGACAGAAGGCAATGCCATTACCAACTCGGCAGGGTGGAAGGCGCCCTATATTTTGGCCTGTTTTGCCATCTCCATTCTAGCATTTGCCGTTTTTATTACGGCGGAATTTGTTGTTGAAAATCCATTGATTGACTTGAGGCTTCTGGGAAATTGGAATTTTGGAATCAGCTCCCTGGTAATGTTTTTATTTGGGATAGGTATGTTCGGGAGTACCTTCCTTTTGCCGCTTTATCTTCAGAACTCTTTGGGATATACGGCCTTGCAATCCGGTTCTGTTTTTCTCCCTGTGGGGATTATTCAGGGAATTGTGGCCCCTATATCAGGATATATCAGTGGAAAGATCAATGCCAAAATCCCCATGATCATTGGGATCTTACTTATGTCGTTCAGTTTTTACCTAAATGCACATCTCTCTTTCCTTACTGAGCACGATGCGATCATGTTGCCGCTCTACCTCCGGGGATTTGGCATGGGGATCATATTTTCAGCCCTGATGGCTGTCTCATTGGTGGATATTCCCCGGGAGAAAATGGCCCAGGCTTCAGGAATTAGCAATGTGGTAAGACAGTTGGGAGGGAGTTTTGGCGTGGCTATTTTGGCTACCTTACTTTCAACCAGGGTAACTTACCATGCACAGATGTATGGAGGTGCCATGCAGGCAAATTCGCCTGCTTATCAGACTGTTGCGAGAGATATGAATGAATCTTTTGTTCACAACTCGGGCAGTTCGCCGACGGATGCCAGAAAGCAATCCCAATACATGATGGTTTCAAATGTTACCAAACAAGCCTATATTCAGGGGATCAACGATGATTTTATGATTGCTGCTGTGATGACCCTGTTGGGTGGTATTCCAATTATTTTCCTTCGGGTCAGAAAGAAAAAGAAAGTTTAAAAATTATGGTTATGATCAATCGTCATTTTCGTCAGTTTTCACTTGGTGTTTTTGCACTCTTCCTCCTTGTGGTAAAAGGATATGCACAAGTTAGTGCATCTGATTCATTGGAATTGGTTCCATTAATTGGTAAGGTGCTAAAAACTTATCCTACTGTGCAACAGGCGACTGAAGCATTAAATGCCGCTGATTTGAAAATAGCTCTTGCACAATCCGCCTATCTTCCAAATGCGCAGGTTTCAGGATCTTATACATACATCGGTCCGGTTCCGTCACTCACTTTACCGGATGTTGGAAGTTTCTCGCTGGCAACTCATAACAACATCAACGCAGCGCTGAATATCAATCAAACCTTGACTGATTTTGGTAAAACGAAGAAGAGCATCGAATATGAAGAGAAAAGTAAAGAGCTCTCGGTGTTGGGCATTGAACAGGTGAAACAAAAGATGTCTGTTGCAGTCATTGGGTGTTATTACAGTATGCTTTATCTTCAGGAAGCTTTATCAATCAAGGATGAACAGTTGTTAACGTTGAAAGAACACCTTAAAAATGTCGAGAAAAAGGCAGAAACAGGTTCAGCCACACAGTATGAAATATTAAGTACCAAAGTCAGGATCTCAACCGTGGAGAGTCAGAAAACCGATGTGGTTACTTCGCTCAGTTTTCAGAATTCGATATTAAATATGCTACTGGGAGAACCGGCCACCAACCTGCATAGCGTGCACCGGCTTGTGAAATCTGATTTGATAACTTTTGCCGAAGATTCTTTGATCTCCTTTGCCCTGAATAACAGGTACGAGCTGAAGTTGGCAGAGAAAAAGATGATGGTTTCACAGGCTTACCAGGATCTGGTTAAAAAACATGAGAATCCCGTATTGTCTGCATTTGCCAGCGGCGGATGGAAGAATGGGTACATCCCCCAACTGGATAAACCGAGGGCCAATTATGCCATTGGATTAAGTCTGCTTATCCCGATTTACGATGCGTCCAGAACCAAACTCAACACCCAATTGGCAGGATCAACGATCCGCACAAATGGCTATGAAGTTGATATGACCAAACGAACCATTACAAATGAAGTAATGGAGAGCTTAAATGCCTTAAAAGCAGCCATTTCAAAATCTGAACTTTTCGGGATGCAACTTTCTCAGGCAAAAAGGGCGCTCGAGCTGGCCGATTTGAAATTCAAATCCGGCACCCTTACCAACCTCGATTTGCTGGATTCGGAAAATGCCGTTTCAGAAAGTAGCCTGATGTATTTGAAAGCAACCATCGAGCGGGTCGTGATCGGTTACAAACTTAAAGCCGCATTGGGAAAAAATTTGTATTAGATTTGATGGAGACATTTTTCTATTTTTATCTCTGGCATCGAACTGCTGATAATGAGATAAAAAAATACTTTGTGCATCCTTTGTGAAAACCTTTGTGTCCTTAGTGGTGAGGAATAAAGGTTTTACCACGAAGGACACGAAGGACGTCACAAAGGACACAAAACAGAAAAAGATTTATTTCTTCAAAAGATCTGCACATGTTGGTTAAATATTTGATTCTGCTACTGTTGATGCCCTGTGCATTGGCTCTCAATGTTTTGGCTCAGGATTCGGATAAAGGTATCTTGAATACCTTTCATTCCATTTCGAGCAATGATTTGCTCAAGGATGCCGCCGAATTGACATCTGCAAAATATGGGGGAAGATTGTCCGGCTCACCGGGTTATATGCAGGCGGCTCAATGGGTAGCAGGTGAACTGAAAAAGGCAGGGGTAAAGTCAGGTGTTGCGGACAGCTCCTATTTGCAATATTTTCCCAATGCATACAGTATTGTTCATACTCCAGGAACAGTTACACTGCTTCCCGGGAAGGGAAATCCACGCAAGGAATACCATTTTCCGGAAGATTTTTTTCCGGGTTCCAACTCCGCTTCAGGAAAGATCACAGGCGATTTGGTCTATGTCGGATATGGAATTTCTGCGCCGGAACTGGGTTACGACGATTATCGGAACATCGATGTCAAAGGAAAAATCCTGCTGATGGAGACAGGTGTACCTTATGGCAAAAATGACAGTACCCAGCTCAAATGGGAGCCTTACAGTTATCATAGGTATAAGTTTAAACACGCCCAAGAGCTTGGAGCCCTTGGGTTATTGTATGTCAGCAAGATAGCAAATCCAAATACCTCTTTTCTGAAGGGTTTTGTCTATGCACATGTCGGCGATTCGATGGCGGTTGATTTCTTTGCAGGAACCGGTCACAAATACATCGAAACAAGGACAAATATTGCAAAATTGGTTCAGCCAAACTCGTTTGCATTAAATAAAAAAGTACAAATTTCTGCATCAACATCCTATTTTGCAGATAGCCGCTCATGCAATGTTGTTGGCATCATCGAAGGTTCAGATCCAAAACTGAAAGAGGAAGCAATCATTATGGGTGCGCATCTTGATGCAGTTGGAAGTCCGGGAACGCTCTTCCCAGGAGCCCTCGACAATGCATCAGGTTGCGTTGATATCCTGGCTGCTGCCAGGGCTTTGGCTGCCTCCCCGGTGAAGCCTGCCCGTACCCTTATTTTCATCTTTTTTGGAGGGGAGGAGTGTGGCCTCTATGGATCCAAAACATTCGTTGAAAGTCATCTGTGGCTCAAAGAGAAGGTTGTTTGTATGATCAACCTCGACATGGTAGGAAATGGTACAGGATTTTCTATGGCCAATGGTAAGACTTTCCCAACAATTCTTAACCATTTTTCGCTTGCCAACGAAAAATACCTTCACCGCGACTTCACCACGTCGGAAGTTCGCATCAATTACGGCCGTCCCCGCACCGATGGTGCCATTTTTGAGAAGGCCGGATACAAAGTCATAAATCTTTATACTTCAGGTACGGTAAAGACCGTCTATTATCATCATCCGCTTGATACGACTGATGCACTTACTCCCGAAATCATGGAAGACGCGGCCAAGCTGCTCTATCTTGGGGTGCTGGATCTTGCCAATGACAAGTAGAAAGCATTAAGACTAATATTCAACCAATATCTCATTTATGAAAACTAAAATCTTCACTTTCATTAAAGAATTAAAAGAGTTTGTTCGTAAGCCAATTGTAAAAAAGATGTCGCTTCTTGTCATTGGCTTTACTTCGACGGTCTGGTTCCTGGTAAGGGTCATTCCCAAGCCTTCCAGGGCAACCTATCCCTGCATGCAGGCAGCAGCCCCGATGATGTCTGGTTTTGTTGTTTGGTTATTGGCGCTTTTTGGAACCTCTTTCGCCTTTAAAAAGGCCAGACAAAAATGGCTTGAATCCAGGTATTTTGTTGCTGGAATGTTTATTATTGCAGGTAGTGTGGCCCTCTTTGCCATGATGTCAAAATCTACCTTTGAGGCGAATGCGACGACCAACGCATTGGAAATCTGGTACAAACCCAATATCCCGCTAGGGACAGCCAAAGGAATACATCCCGGTAGGGTGGCATGGGGCCATAACTCCAACATCGCATCGTGGGACGGCAAGACCGGATTTTGGTGGGAAGATCGTTTCAACAACCAGAAAGAGACAGACAGGCTTTTCTCCCAAACACTTTCCAGTTTAACCAATCTGAAAAATGAAAAGAAATCGTGGGATGCTCTGTTCCGCTATTTCAACAAAACAAAGAAAAATGTCAACGCAGGATACCGCGATGGTGAGAAAATTGCCATCAAAGTGAACCTGAACAACACCTATGCGCACGATAACAACAATGAAATCAATGCCAATCCGCAACTGATTTTGTCTCTTTTGAAGAGTTTGGTGGAGGAAGCCGGTGTCAGGCAGGAAAACATCTCTTTGGCTGATCCCAGCCGGTTTATGACCAACAATGTTTACGACAAGTGCCATGCCGTATATCCCAATGTGCACTACATCGACCACAATGGCGGGGATGGACGCGAAAAGGCGGCATTTGTTGCCAATGCCATTCCTTTTTCGGTCGATAACGGGAAGGTAGCTACAGGTCTGGCAACCTGCATGGTTGAAGCCGATTACATCATCAACATGGCGCTGATGAAAGGGCATGTGAGCCAGGGAGTAACCTTGTGTGCCAAAAATTATTTCGGATGCACCAGCATCGAGGCCGACTGGAGAAAGAATGCACATTCAGCAGGTTTTAGCCAAAACAGGAGTGGATTGCGAACCTATTCTGTCTATCCCGATTACATGGGACATAAAGATCTTGGCGCGAAAACCATGCTGTTTTTAATTGATGGTATTTATGGCAACAAATTTGTCAATCAGGTACCTGCATTTAAATGGGCTCTTGCTCCTTTCAACAACAACTGGCCGGGAAGTCTTTTTGCTTCGCAGGATGGCGTTGCCATAGATTCTGTGGTACTTGATTTTGCTTTGGCCGAATGGCCCGATGCCCCTGACATGAAGTACAGCGACTATTCCAACGAAGAGAGTGCCCTGGCAAATAATCCTCCTTCAGGTACGGTATACGATCCCGAGCGGGATGGCAGCAAACTGACCAGTCTGGGTGTCACCGAACATTGGAACAATTCGAAGGATAAGCAGTATTCGAGGGATCTCAAAACCGGCAATGGGATTGAACTGATTTATAAAAAAATTAACTAAGAAATAATTTATCTAACTAAAATGTAGTTATGAAAAAATCAATGATTGGCTTGATTGTAATGTATTTATTACTTGTCTCCACAAGCCTTAAAGCTCAAATACCAGGCTCCAAAGTTGGTATTTTTGATCAATTTTCAGATATCGGATCTCCTGAAATCCCTGGTTCCGCAAACTTTGCTGAGCCTGCACAGACCTACCGGATCATGGCTTCAGGATCAAACATCTGGTTTGGCACAGACTGTTTTTCATATCTGTCGAAGAAGATGAGCGGAGACTTTATCCTCCAAACCAGGATCCGTTTCATCGGTCAGGGTCACGAACTTCACCGCAAAACCGGTCTTATGATCAGGAGTTCCGCTGCCCCTAATTCGCCGGTCATCGCCTGTACCATTCATGGAGACGGATTGACCTCACTTCAATACCGCAGCAAGCCCGGCGAAACAATGAAGGAGGTCAAATTTACCATTTCAGCTCCTGATGTGTTGCAATTGGAGAAAAAAGGAAACAGCTTTACCATGTCGGTGGCCCATTTTGGTGAGCTGTACCAGGTCCAAAAGGTGGACAGCATAGATCTTGGGTCAGACTTGATGGCCGGTCTGTTTGTTTGTTCCCACAACAACAAATTTTCGGAAGAGGTCGAATTCACCAATACCCTGGCTTTCAATCCTGCTCCATCCGAATTGGTACCATACAAAAATTACCTGGGTAGCTTGCTTGAGGTAATGGATGTGGCCACAGGACATCGTGAAACACTAGCCTCCTCACCAACTTCCCTGCAAGCGCCCAACTGGACACCCGATGCAAAAACCTTGATCTACAATTCAGGCGGTAAATTGTATAATTTTGATCTTGCAACCAGGACCTCATCGGTATTGAATACCGGTTTTGCTGATAAAAACAACAACGACCATGTGCTGACTTTCGATGGCAAACAGATTGGAATCAGCCATCAGCCTGAAGAGACAAAAGGTCAGTCGGTTGTCTATACCGTTCCGGTTACCGGAGGGGTTCCTAAAAAAATCACCGAAAAAAGTCCTTCGTATTTTCATGGCTGGTCGCCCGATAGCCAATTTTTGCTCTACACCGGCGAAAGAAACGGCGATTATGATATTTATAAAATCTCCAAAGATGGAGGAAAAGAGGTTCAATTGACGAATGCCAGGGGTTTGGATGATGGTTCGGAATACTCGCCCGATGGGAAATACATCTATTTCTGTTCAACGCGAACAGGCAGAATGCAGGTTTGGTGCATGGAACCTGACGGTAAAAACCAAACCCAACTTACGTTTGATGATTTGAACAACTGGTTTCCGCATGTTTCGCCGGATAACAAATGGTTGGTATTCATTACATTCCCCAAAGAAGTACCGGCCGACAAACATCCTTTCTACCAAAGGGTTTATTTGAGGTTGATGCCAATTGGTGGGGGAGAAGTAAAAGTAATTGGATATCTCTACGGCGGACAGGGAACCATGAATGTACCCAGCTGGTCGCCAGATTGCAAGAAAATTGCCTTTGTCAGTAATGGAATCTTTGATTAAGTTGGATCTTCTACAGTTTCATATACTCTATTAATTTGATTCTTAATGGCCAAATGAAATTTGGTGTTTAATTTTTCGAAAACTTCATCTTGTAACGCGACGCTCCTTCAACCTTCGTCCGTGTGACATAATCGGAATGATATCTGTTGGTCATGTACGATTCCGTCTGGTCACAATAGTGTATACTGGCAGGAATACCTGAAGTTCCGGTAGGGATTACAGTCAGTGAACGGTCCCAGTTACCGGTATCGAAGATATGCCGCTCAGAGGCGCCGTGATTAACTTCTGAATATTTGTTCAATGGATTTTCATACGGACTAACAGTATGAAAACTACCCCCTACACGGAAAGGACCCCTGTTCAGGTGAAAAACCCGATCCAGGATTTTGACCTTCGACAAGGGGTGAGCTAGCATGAAAGTGTGGACATCCCCCCACTTCCATGCTGCGGGCTCTCCGCCAAACTTTAAAGTGAGCTCCTTCACTGTTTGCTGAAATGAACTTCCAATGATATCTCCGAAAGTCTCGGTCGCATCTTTGGTAATGATATTGTCGGCCCAGCCACCGCCAGGGGCGATCAGCATATTTTCCATAAAGTTTTCAAACAATATTTTCTGACCTACAAATTGAGTCAACAGCAAAGAATCCATTTGATCCTGAACAAGATTAACCCCGGTTAGGTAATACCATTTTTCAAAAATCAAGGCCTCCGGACGTTCCACCTTCATGGAATAATCCCATTTGCCCATCAATTCGTAAACCGCTTTTTCAGTTTCCGTCAAACCCGGTTTTACAGCCAGATGCGACAGAAAATAGCGGGTGAATTTCTCGGCCATTTTCGATTTCTGATCGCCCTGCATCCGCTGGAAATCATCGGTAGAAAGTTTTTCCTTCTCCTTCAGCATCTCAACAATCCGATCCATGCGATAGGGCATAATGTACCAATCGCTGATATAATAAGGATAATCAGCAGGTGCTGTTTTGCAGTTTGCCGAGGCAACATATCCGCACTCAGGATTGTAGGTGTAAGGCAATTCTTCGAAGGGAACAAGGCCTTTCCAGTCGTAACGTGTAGTATCGCCCGGATACACCACTGTCCGGTTTCCCTCGCGGATCGGAATCCCGATGGTCGACTGCAATCCAATATTTCCTTTTACATCGGCATATACCGCATTTTGATTCACCGATACGAATGTACGAAGCGCTTTTCTGAAATCAGTCCAGTTTGATGCCCTGTTCAACAGATAAACAGATTGTATCTCGTTGCTATCTTCATTCCCCAGCCATCTCATCGACAGAACTTTAGATTTCACCTTCTTCAGTTCTGAAATGATGGGTCCCCTGTGGGTAAACCGGTTAAAACGAATGATTGAATCACCTCCCTTGATCCTGATCTTCTCCTCCACCTTCTGGATATCTTTCCAGGCTCCATTTAACCGGTATTGATCCGGATTTTTTGGATTGATGGTCTCCTCATAAAAATCGGCATCATCAGTCATCACATTGGTAAATCCCCATGCTATCGAATCGTTGTGGCCGGCAATGACCGCGGGCTGTCCGGGTAAAACCACGCCGGTTACATTCAGTTTTCCGGGAATTACCTGGTGCATCTGGTACCAGATACCCGGAATATTCAGACTAAGGTGCATATCATTGGCCAGCAGCGGCTTGCCAGTAATGCTTTTCTTGCCTGAGACCGCCCAGTTGTTGCTGCCCTGAAATACATCCAGGCCAAGCTCATCTACAATTGAAGCCGTTTCTGAAAATTTATGAAGAACTTCAGCAGTACCAATATCCAACTTAAAATCAGGATAAATGACGGTATTATGAACAGAATCCATACCCGGAATCATATACCTGGAAAGTTCAGGACCCAGTTTCTGACGCATTTGGTTAAACAAGACCTCGAAGGGCCATCCTGTGGAAAGGTCCCAAGCCATATACCCGATTAGGTTTAGCGAGTGTTCCGGCAACCAGGGTTCAGGCTTATAACCCAGGATACCGAATTCCGGGGGAAGATTATTTCCGGCTTGCTGAATATATTGGTTTACTCCATCGGCAAAGGATTCGACACAGGTGCGTACATTTTCACCGGCTCCTGCAAAAACCCTTCTCGATTTTTCAGTGAAGCGCAAGGAGCGAAAAAGCATATCGGCATCGACAACCTCTTTCCCGAAAATCTCAGATAATCGGCCTTGCGTCACCCTGCGCAGCAGATCCATCTGCCAAAGCCTGTCCTGTGCCATGGCAAATCCTACCGCCATGTACAGATCATGTTCGTTCTCAGCATAAATATGGGGAATGGCGAATGAATCCCGCAACACGGTAACATCAGCAATTAGCCCCGACAATTTAATGTCCTTATTATAGTCAGATAATGCCATGGTTTTAAAATGATTAACATACATAAATCCTCCAATTACCACCACGCTGATAATAACACTAACAACCAACAATAATTTTTTCATCCCCAAATATTTTATTCATCTGTTTATAATTTTATTTTTCAATTGCCAGATGGAATACCCACATAATCATTTTCGATTGGTGTGAATATTTTCTCATGGGTAATTCATTTAAAGTAACCTGGAACCCGCAACCATCTTTTATCCCCTTTACATTCAATATCGCTCGCCTCCTACAATTGGCTTCAGATGATCAGCAAGATAATAATATAGTTAATCTGATGTATAATATTGTTAAAAAAATGGTAGAAAACTCCATTTTTAATTGGATAAACTGTTCCTCTTTAGGTTGGCTTGTCAACTACAGCTGCTTTTTAATACATTTTACTCGTTTTTTCGAACATTTTAATAATTACTATTCAATTGCCTAAAAATCAACATATTATTTTCGACTATTTTTTTGTTGAAGTGAAATATTTTTCTACATTTAGAGTCTCATCCTGCTTTGCGGCCAATGAGAAAATCTTTGTTTTCACTGGTTGCCAGTTAATTATATAAATATAAA
The DNA here is from genome assembly GCA_026391315.1 of Bacteroidia bacterium. Lineage (GTDB taxonomy): Bacteria > Bacteroidota > Bacteroidia > Bacteroidales > Prolixibacteraceae > CAINVV01. The sequence continues at coordinate 31,573 of JAPLDT010000009.1, read as the reverse complement.
TTTTTATTTGACACCAAAAATTGTTCAACTAAACGACACGATATCAGTTTATGTTATTGTTAAGGATTATGAAAAAATGTAAATGTTAATCATCAAATTAAAAAACCTATGAAAACTTTGTTTAGTTTATTCTTCACGATTTGTTTGGGAACATCGCTACTTGCTCAATCAATTATTACTGGCAATGTTAAAGATGCTAAAACAGGCGTCCCAATGAACGGCGTCGATATTGTTGTTGTTGGAAAACCATTTGGAACCACAACAGATTCTAACGGAAATTTTAAACTCAGGGTAAATCAGGAGTTTCCGCTTATGGTGAAAGTTTCTATGATTGGCTTTGTCAACAGCATTGTTGAAATTAAAAACAGTACGCAGGCGGTAAAAATTAGCTTAAAAGAGATGGAAACTGAGTTAGACGAAGTGATCATTTCAGCATCAAGAAATCCAGAACGAATTATGGAATCGCCTGTTTCCATTGAAAGGATGGATATTAAGGCAATACAAAATACATCATCTCCCAGTTTTTATGATGGATTGGAGAATTTAAAAGGAATAGATGTAAACACGAATAGTTTAACATTTAAATCAATCAACACCCGTGGTTTCGCGACTTTTGCCAATACCCGGTTTGTTCAGATGGTTGATGGAATGGATAATTCATCTCCCGCTCTAAACTTTGCTATTGGAAACATGCTGGGAATGTCAGAGCTCGATGTCAATACTGTAGAATTACTTCCCGGGGCTTCATCAGCATTATATGGGGCCAATGCATTCAATGGAATGTTGTTCATGAAAAGCAAAAGTCCATTTGAGTTTCAAGGGGTAAGTTTTTATGGCAAAACCGGTTTTACAAGTCAAAAAGCTGCTGGGAACAACCAATTTGTAGATGCAGGGGTAAGGATTGCCAAAGCCTGGAGTGATAAATTTGCAGCGAAGGCATCATTGTCGTTCTTAAACGGAACAGAATGGTATGCTACAGATTATCAGGACTATAACACGCCTGGTGCGACCAGAAGCAATCCCGCATATGATGGATTAAATGTATATGGAGATGAAGTATCGACAAAATTGGATTTTAAACAAATTGCTTTGGCAAATGGCGTTCCCGCACAGATTGCAAATTCCATGGGATCTCAGGTTGTTTCAAGGACAGGTTATAATGAGCGTGATTTGATTGATTACGGAGCCAAAAGTATTAAAGGGGATGTCTCATTTAATTACCGCCCCAAAGGAGATGATTTGGAAATTATTTACAATGCGAAATTCGGAAAAGGGAACACCATCTATCAGGGTGCGAACCGCTATTCAATAAAGGACTTTACCATGTCTCAGCACAAATTGGAAATTAGAAATGACCAATTCTTTGTTCGGGCATATACTACCGGCGAATCGGCAGGAAATTCTTATGATACAAGATTTGCAGCAATTAATCTCAACAGAAGCTGGAAGTCTGACACGCAATGGTTTACCGAATACGCTGGTGCTTATGTTCAGACTTATGTAGGAACATTAATGGCAGGCGGAACTCCTGATCCAGTTGCAATACATCAGTCTGCCAGAGCAATTGCTCAAAAAGGAGCTTTGACTCCTGGAACTCAGGCATTTAATGATGCATTTGGAAAAATAATTTCTGATCCGAACTTAGGCACCGGAGCAAAATTTTCGGATAATACCAGGATTTATCATGTGGATGCAAATTACAATTTCAATAAATTAATTGATTTTGCTGATATCCAGCTAGGCGGCTCCTGGAGGGAATATTCGTTAAATTCATCAGGATCGATCTTTACTGATTATAACGGGGCAATCACTTATAATGAGATTGGAGCCTATACACAGCTACAAAAGAAATTTGCAGGCGATCGTCTCAAGTTTACAGGATCAATTCGTTATGATAAGGCAAAGAACTTTAATGGACACCTCTCTCCGAGGATTTCCTTTGTATACTTTGCTGACAAAGCAAAAAATCATAATTTCAGGGTATCCTACCAAACAGGATTCAGAAATCCAACCACCCAGGATCTGTATATCGGATTAGATGCCGGAAGGGCTATCCTGGTAGGATCTGCTCCGGACAATATTGACAGATATACATCCAGTTCAATAAGTGTTAGTAAAACAGGCCAGTCATTAGGTAACCCTGCCTCAGTAAAATTATCGGGAAGAGCTGCTTATGACAATTCATTTTCTTATTCTTCTGTCTTGAAAGGGGCTCCTCAGAAATCAAATTTCCACTATGTACAACCCGAAAAAGTAGCAGCATACGAAATTGGATATAGGGGCGCATTTGAGTCTCTCTCAATCGACCTCAGTAGCTATTACAATAAATACAATGACTTTATTGGAAATAAAACCGTTGTTGTCCCACTTTATGGGAAAGCTGATCTTTCGGATGTCAATCCTGTGGTTAAACAACCCAATGCCCTGATTGCTCTTAGCGCCGGAGACTATAAGCCATTCCAGGTTTATACAAATACAGCTGCTGAAGTAACATCGTATGGTATCGCTGCCGGATTAATTTATAAAATTTTCGGCAATTACAATTTCGGCCTAAATTACACATGGTCTAAATTTAAATTTGACCAGTCATCTGACCCTGATTACAAGGCCGGGTTTAATACGCCGGAACATAAAATTAAAGCTTCGCTTGGCAATTCAAATGTTTCTAAAAATTTTGGTTTTAATGTTAACCTTAGGTGGAATACTGAATATTTCTGGGAATCAAGTTTCCAGGATGCGAAAGTCCCTTCAAGTACCGTATTTGATGCCCAGATTAATTATTCGATCCCAAAATGGAAATCTGTCATAAAAATTGGTGGTGCCAATATTGGGGGACACGAATATACCAGCGCTCCCGGAACAGGTTATATTGGTTCTCAATATTTTGCATCGTGGACTTTAAGCCTTTGATTGCGATCGAAAGTTATTTGCTGCGGTATCAAACATTTATCTGATTTTTCATATTCCTAATTATCTTATTGTCACAATTATTATAACTATCTTGTAATAATTGTGACAATTGGATTGGTTTATGATAAATCACTAATAACCGAAGACCATGATGAAACTTCTGCGGTACATTCTATTCCTGGGTGTCGTAGTGCTGTTTTCGCAAATATCTTGTGATAAGCTTCCGGGAGGTGACAAGAAACCTGATCCTGATGGCCAAACACCCGTTGTGGCTATTTATGCTTCATCTATTATGATGAACCTTCCGGTAGCAGATCGTGCTGAATTGAATGGCACAAAAAATCCACTGCATTTACACACTATTTTACTCCCTTACAATTGTTCTGTCTCTTTTGTCATTGTCAATGAAGGTCCCGTAGGAACTGTTTTGAATTATTCCGTTGACGATATTGGGGCACTTGGGGGATTTCTTGATTATACCAACGGAGTTGGATCGTTGAAGTCGGGCGAATATGCGACAGTAACTGTTACCGTCGATCCCAATTTCACAAAAACCGGTTTAGGAGGTCTGGGCGAGGGATTTGGATCCACACTGGTGTTAACCATCAATACACCGGCTGCTTCAAATTTTATCAAAAATATTGTTTCAGTACACGTCCTGGACTTTGCTACTGAAGTTCAAAAACTAATCGGAACCTGGAAAGGAACGTGGTCGGGCGTAAGCAATGGCCCAAAGAAAACAACTCCTATCAATGGAACGTGGACACTCAATTTGCAGACCATTGATTGGTTAAACGGGACAGTGACTGCCGCTCTGAGCTGGAGCGGAAATGATGCGTGGTGGGACTTTGCTATCAATGATACGGAGGCGCTGAATTCTATGCCACATTCCTTTAACGTGAACAGATCGTTTGTATTCAGTAATTTAATTTCATCCATCAATGGCCCCAGACCATGCTTTGATGGGGTTAATTTGCAACTTCCTCATAGTAAGCACTTCGGATATTTTGAAGAAATTGGGTATGTGCCCGATCCCAGCAATCCTGATTTTCATTTTAATTTTTCTCCTGATTTAAAATCTATATTAGGAGGATTGAATCAAAGCGCAAGCTCATGGAGTTCTATGTGGTTGGATCCTATTGTCAAAGGTCATTACGGTTATTCATCCGGGTTCTTGCAAGGCAGTAAAATTAATTAATGACTAAATAACGGAGTTGAATTCATTTCCAATCCGGTGAATACCTTCAATGATTCTTTTTCTTTGTGCTGGTCGTGGGTTTCTGTGCCCTGTGGCATAATGTCCCAATTGTCGCTCATTAATCCCCGTAACACGGGCTAAAGCTGAACGGGTAAGTACACCCTCAAAATAGTGAAGCAAAGCTTGTGTATTCAACTCAAATTCAAGTTCGTAATCTCCTCTCAATACTTTTGGTATATCGTCTCCGTCTTTCCTCATCGCTTCAAGGTGCCATCCTAAAGATTCAGTATAAGCCTTTTTTACCCCTTCCAGAGTTTTATGAGTGGCAACACATCCCGACACATCATCGCTACAGGCTCCATAATTATCCATCCAGCTAACTTGTACTTTAATTTTTTCCATTCCAGAGAGAGTTTTAAGATCCGGTACTATCGCCAGCCCGTTTGTTTGAAAATATTGTTTAGTATGAATTGCTCTAAAGTATCACTTGGTTTGCCATTAACCGTAACTTTACCTTTTTTCGAAAGGTGCTTGTATTGGCGATGGCTTCCTTTTTGATCGCTCAGGTACCATCCATCCTCGCTAAGCATCTTCAGGACTTCACTTACCTTAAGTTTTTTCATTAATGATATCGTTGATACAACAAAGATAGTATATTTACTATCGTTAGTAAGATATTTTCCAAATATTTCGTATTATACGATGATAATCAAAAAAAAGAGTTGCAAACGTTGTTGATAACGCTGTAACTCTTTTATCTGCAATTGTTTGAACTTCTGAGCCACTCATGGGACTCGAACCCACGACCTGCTCATTACGAATGAGCTGCTCTACCAACTGAGCTAAAGTGGCTGGTGAATTGAGCATGATAGTAAAAACAACAATCAGAATGATGATTCACATCATGCGAAATCCATGTGACCATTAAAAAACAGATTATTATCACATGAACCGCAAAAGTATAAAAATGTTTGAGATAGGAAGGAGTGAGGATACTAATTTTCCCAGTCTAAAATAACTTTCCCGCAATTGCCCTCTTCCATGATTTCGAATGCCTTCTGAAATTCGGTGTAATGGAAGCGGTGAGTAATGACCGGTGCGATGTTCAGGCCCGAAAGCAACATCTTCTCCATTTTGTACCAGGTTTCATACATCTCGCGGCCATAAATGCCCTTCAACGTCAAGCCTTTGAAAATTACTTTGTCCCACTCGATTTGGGTGGTATCCGGCAATATCCCTAGTAGGGAGATCTTACCGCCGTTGTACATAGATTTGATCATCATATCGAAGGCAACCGGAGAGCCGGAAACCTCCAAACCTATATCAAAACCAGCAACCATACCAACAGCTTTCATGGCATCATGAAGGTCCTCTTTCATCGGATCAATAACAAGCGATGCCCCCATTTTTCTGGCCAGATCCCTGCGGTATTCGCTCACTTCCGATCCAACGACATTCCGCGCTCCTACAAATTTACAGATCGCAATGGCCATGCAGCCAATCGGACCGCCGGCGCCCGTTACCAGAACATCCTCTCCAATCAACGGGAAGGAGAGTGCGGTGTGGGTCGCATTGCCCAAAGGATCCATGATGGAAACAATCTCATCGGGTATCCTGGAGTCGATGTGCAGTACATTTTCGGCGGGTACAGCGACATATTCGGCAAATCCACCATCACGGTTCACGCCGATTCCAACGGTATGGTCGCAAATGTGTTTCCGGCCTCTGCGACAGTTGCGGCAGAATCCGCAGGCGATGTGCCCTTCCACGGTAACCCGCTCACCAATACTCACTTTTGTAACCTCATCACCAATCTTAACGACTTTACCTACGTACTCATGGCCAATGGTCATCGGTGTTTTGATGGTTTTCTGAGCCCAGGCATCCCATTTATAAATATGAAGGTCAGTACCGCAAATAGCAGTTTTACTGATCTTTACCAATACTTCGTTGACACCGGGTTCCGGAACCGGAATATCTTCCATCCATAAACCCTTTTGTGGCAGACTCTTTCTGATTGCTTTCATCTGTTAATAATTTGTTTTTTAATTGCCAGATGGAATACCCACTTTAACATTTTCGGTTGGTCCCGACATATCGGGATGGGTATTTCATTTCTCAGACCAAATTGATTTGAATACAAAGTAAGTAATTTACAGCGCTTCAAATCCTAATAAATGTCATGAGATTTGGGATTAAGCTTTTGGCATTTGGCAATTAGCTGTTAGCTTTGCCTCATATCTCATATCTCATAACTCATATCTGTGCTAAAGTATCTCATCCTCCTTCTCTACATCCTGGCAATGATCGGAATAGGAATCTACTCTTCAAGGAAGATCCGAACCTCCGGTGATTATATGGTGGCCGGAAACAGGGGAAATGTTTGGCAAATTACAGGTTCCTTGTTGGCCACCATCATTGGAAGTACTGCTATTTTGGGCAGCAGTGATCTGGCTTTTTCGCAGGGGTGGGCGGCTGCCTGGCTGATGTTGTCCGCAGCTTTTGGACTCTTGCTACTGGTTGTGGTAGCTCCCATGGTCAAACGTCAGGGGAAATATACTTTACCGCAATTGATTGGGGATCAATATGGGAAAGAAGCCAAGATCATCGCCTCTTTTGTCATTCCGGTTGCCTGGATTGGTGTTATCGCTGCTCAAATGATTGGCGGGGCCAAGGTGATGAACAGTTTCTTCGGTTTACCCTATGAAGGATCTGTCTGGGGAATTGGTATTTTGTTTATCTTTTATACTGCCGTAGGTGGGCAGGTATCGGTCATAAAAACAGATTTGGTTCAGTCATTCATCATCATTCTGGGTGTGCTGGCAATTGCCTGTTACCTTTTCTTATGGGCGCCGGTTAATCCGGGAGAGATGACCCAGCTCAAATTTCCTTTCAACAGTGCTTTTCATCCCATGGACCTCTTTGTCCTGTTTTTAACATACTCCACCACCTTTTTGGTTGGACCGGATATTTACACAAGATTGTTTTGTGCAGAAAATGAAAAGGTAGCCCGAAGAAGCGTGTTGCTAACTGCACTAATCCTGATCCCATTTGCTTTTTTGATCACCTACCTCGGAGTGTTTGCTGCCCATCAGTTTCCAGGGTTCGACTTTAGACAAGGTTCATCACTGATCTCCGTTCTCAGCTATATTTTGCCGGAATGGGGGATAGGATTGCTGGTTGCCGCCATCCTATCTGCCGTCATGTCTTCGGCTGCCACAACGCTGTTAACCTCCTCTGTGATAGTGGCGAATACCATTCACAAAGATCTTGACACTCCGGTCTCGTTAAGGCAAACCAAATTTATCATGCTGGTGCTTGGTCTGTTAAGCATTCTGCTTTCTCTCTGGGTAACCTCTATCGTTCAGTCACTTCTGATAGCCCTGACCTTTTTTTCCGGAGCCTTTATTCTGCCGGTCTTGGCAGGATTGTTCGGTTTCAGGAACAATCGGCTGCAAAGTAATTTGGCAATGATTTTGGGTGGTATGGTGGCTTTGGCGGGTAAGATAACAGGAATCTTTGCTGACAGCAAAACCGGGAACCTGCTTATCCTGGGTGCATTTATCCTCAATGGAATCCTACTTTTCCCCGGTGGTAAGTGGAGCAGAAACGTCAAAGAATAAGGGATATTCAAGGAGAAAGTAATTCAGAACAACTAGCGACCATCATTGCGATCCGCCAACTGGCGGAGAAGCAATCTTTCGCCCTTCCACCCCTCACGATACAGAAACCACTGTCGTTGTAAACGAAATAAAGCAATCTATTGCGTCTGCTAGAATTTTGAAATAACTACAGGACACTGCATTCTTTTAAAACATTCCTGAGGGGAGTTGTCAGTTTTTGTCAAAATCCATTAAATTTGCACACCGAAATTAAATTGTTTTCAAAATATGGGACGCGCATTTGAATACCGAAAGGCCAGAAAGATGAAACGTTGGGGCGCAATGGCCAAAACTTTTACAAGAATTGGCAAAGAGATTGCTATATGTATCAAAACCGGAGGACCGGATCCAACTTCCAACTCCCGATTGAGGGTGCTCATGCAGAATGCCAAAGCTGCCAGCATGCCAAAGGAGAACGTTGAGCGCGCTATAAAAAAAGCAACTTCAAAAGATCAGGCAGATTACAAGGAGGTTGTTTATGAGGGTTATGGACCTTATGGTATTGCCATGTTGGTTGAAACTGCTACCGACAATCCAACCCGTACCGTTGCCAACGTTCGGAGCTATTTTACAAAAATGAATGGTTCACTCGGTACAACCGGATGTGTGGATTACATGTTCGAACGCAAATGCCAGTTTAAGATTGTCGGAAAAGAGGGACTGGATATTGAGGAACTGGAACTGGAGATGATTGATTTTGGTGTCCAGGAAATTTTTGAGGAGGAGGAGAGTGTAATTATTTATGGCGATTTCGAAGCCTTTGGTCCTATTCAAAAGTATCTCGAAGAGAATAATTTTGAGTTGGTAAGCGCCGATTTTGAAAGAATTCCTTCCGAAACCAAGGAACTGAACGAGGAGCAAATGGCTGTCATTGAGAAGTTGCTTTCGAAATTTGATGAAGATGAAGATGTTACAAACGTGTACCACAACATGAAAGAATAATACATTTAACATTTTTTGACAAAAAAAACGGATGATTAATTTGGAAAAACGTCAAATATGTATTATAATTGCTCTGTAATTGATTTGATCAATAATAATATTTAACGTACCCTTTCACACTTTGAAAGGTTATTTAGGTTAGGTTTAGGTTAGGTAAAGCGGGGAGGTTTTCATACTCCCTGCTTTTTTTTTGTAGAACCCTTATTTTTGGAGATTTGTAGTTGTCTGCCAATTCAAATGAATTATTTTTGATGACTTCAAACCTATATTCGATGACAGCATTCCATCCTACAAAATACCATCTCCAATCACTCTGTTGCGGAGCAAATTATCCTGACAAGAATTGGGAACTTCAGTGTCCGCAACCTCACCAGCCAAGTCTCATCCGGGCAATCTACGACATCCGGCAAATAAATGTGCATCCTGAGTATTCAGGATTGTACCGCTTTGCCGACTGGTTGCCAATCGAACGATTACTGGAAGGCTCCGGTGCACCTGTTACCTTTAAGAGTGAAGGATTGTCGAAATTGTTGGGCTTGGATCAATTGTACATCACTTTCAACGGATACTGGCCGGAGAAGGGTGCCTTCATGAAATCGGGTACCTTTAAAGAGTGTGAAGCCTATTCAGTCTGTGCCAGAACGAACAACTCCGAGGGCGTTATGGTCGTTGCCTCAGCCGGAAATACCGCAAGGGCATTTGCCCGGGTATGTTCACAAAACAAGATTCCTTTGTTGCTGACCATTCCATTGGACAACATCCGCGCTTTGTGGTTTGATCATCCGTTGGATTCCTGTGTCAGGCTAATTGCTTGTGAATCAGGTGGAGATTATTTCGATGCCATACATCTTTCCAATATTGCTGTTGAACTCGAGGGCTTTTATCCTGAAGGCGGTGCAAAAAATGTGGCGCGCAGGGATGGAATGGGCACCACAGTTCTATCAGCTGTTATCACCATTGGAAAGATACCTGACTACTATTTTCAAGCCATTGGAAGTGGTACAGGAGCCATAGCGGCCTGGGAGGCAAATTTGAGGTTCCTTAAAGACGGCAGATTCGGATCCAACAAAATGAAGTTGATGTTGTCGCAAAATGCCCCTTTTCTGCCTATCAAAGAGGCATGGGACCTGCGTTCTCCGGCTATGCTTCCAATCGACGATGGATTGGCAAGAACACAGGTAGATGAAATCAATGCCAAAGTACTTTCGAACCGAAAACCCCCGTATGCGCTAAAAGGAGGCCTTTATGATGCCATGATGGATGCTGGTGGAACCATTATGGCGGTGACGAATCAGGAAGCGGAAATGGCCGCGGAGCTGTTTCTGAAACATGAAGGCAACGATGTTGAACCCGCAGCTGCTGTTGCTGTTGCTTCACTGATGAAAGCTGTGGAAGAGGATCAGATTGACAAAAAATCGCTCATTATGCTCAACATCACAGGAGGTGGCATAGAAAAATTTAAAATGGAGAACAATATCAGTTACATAACTCCCGAGAAAATTTTTGCCCTTGATGCGGATCCGATGGAGATAAAACAGGAAATTGCCGGAATGTTTAGGTAGGGAATGAGGTAAATATAATGATGATAGTTACTTGTCAATCAAAACAACAATTAAATCCATCACATTGGTATAGGTAGGTCCTGTTCGAAGCAATCCTCCGGTAGCTTCAAAAAATGGATAAGAGTTAAAGTCATTTGCCATCTGTACCGGATTTAAATTCAATCGTTTAGCTTTCCTGATTGTCGTCCCGTTACAAATTGCCCCTGCTGCATCCGTTGGTCCATCAGTGCCATCTGTTCCAGCTGATAAAAATGTGATTCCTATGACACCGTCAATTTTTTGTGCCATCAGCAGGGCTAGGTGCTGATTTCTTCCACCTTTACCATTACCATGATGCTGAACGGTAGGTTCTCCTCCAAAAAGTAAAGCTCTCTTTTTCATTCCTGGCGATTTGATCGATGATTTAATTTCCGAATAGATATAATCAGCTACTTGATTTACGTCCCCTTCAATTCTGTTTGTTAATATAAGCGTTTCATAACCTAATTCGACGGCCCTGGCTTTTGCACCCTCCAATGCAGTATAATTGTTTCCAAGAATAATATTTGTGCAATTCAGCAAGCCAGGATCAGATTCTTTTACTGTTTCAGGAAGATGGCCGGATTGGCCTTTTTTTAAGTAATCAAATAGTTCAACCGAAACGGAAGAAGTAAGATGGTATTTTTCCAGCACTTCTATGGCATCATTGAATGTAGAGGGATCCGCAACTGTTGGACCCGAAGCAATTACATCCAATGGATCACCCGCAACATCAGAGATCAAGAGGGTTAAAACCTTAGCGGGACAGGCAAACCTTGCCAGTTGTCCCCCTTTTATTTGAGAAAGATGCTTGCGCACGCTGTTGATTTCCTGAATTCCCGCGCCTGAGTTGACCAATAATTTGTTTAAAACGGCCAGTTGCTTTAATGTAATTCCTTCCGGAAGATCAGTTAGTAAGGCTGATCCTCCCCCGGAGATGAGAATGATCAGCAAATCTTCGGCTGTGGCCAATTCTGCAAATTCCCGGATTTTGAGAGTTCCATCAACACCGTTTTGATCCGGTATCGGGTGACCAGCCTCAGTTAATGTACATTTTTTCAGTGGCTTAGCGTGACCATATTTTGTGAGGACATGACCTCCGGTTACGCTGTCACCCAATAGTTCTTCCAAGCTTACAGCCATTGCCGCAGAAGCCTTTCCGAATCCCAGGAGATAAATGTGTCTAAAATCTGAAAGATTGAGGGAAACTGATTGACAAGTTAACAGAGTACCGTGTAAATTGACTGATTTGCGGACAAGGTTGACAGGCAATACGCTCTCAACACCTGCATGATATATTTCGATAACCTCTTCAACCTGCTTCATGGGTCAACTTTGGATGATGGAACAAAAATAGCAGATTATACTTTCGATCTCTTCTTTTGGTTAAAAACTACTATTTTTGATCGCATAAACCTTTCACTATGTCGGGAAACAGCGGTTCAATAAAAGCGGTAGTTTTTGCCCTTGGGAGCAATGTTTTGATTACCATTATCAAATTCATCGTCTCTGCGGTGACCCACAGTGCCGGGATGCTTGCTGAGTCCATTCACTCGTTCGCAGATTGCGGAAACCAGATTTTTTTGCTGATTGGAAACAAAAGATCTGCAAAACCAGCCACAGAACAACACCCCTTCGGTTATGGGAAAGAGGAGTATTTTTGGGGGTTCCTGGTTGCCGTATTGCTTTTCTTTGTCGGAGCTGCCTTCTCAATCTACGAAGGAGTCCACAAGCTTTTTAATCCTGCAGATTTACAAAATATCAGTTGGTCATTTATCGTGCTCGTCGTATCGATACTGATAGAAGGAAAATCATTTCATGTAGCATTTACAGCCTTCAAAAAAACACACAAAGGTGTGGGAATTTACAAGGCACTAAAGGAATCGACTGATACCAACCTGTTTGTAATTTTGCTGGAAGACTCGGCTGCCCTGATTGGATTGACTCTTGTATTGATTTCCACAACTTTGGCCTGGTTTGTCCATCCTGTTTTTGATGCTATTGGATCCATCCTTGTAGGAGTACTCCTTGTCACCATCTCTCTTTTCATGATCAATGAACTCCGGAAATTGATTGTGGGTGAGAATATTTCAAGAGAGTTGCGGAATGAGTTTGAGCAAAAAGTCGTAACTAATTCGGTGATCCACAAAGTCAATTACATCTCTGCCATGATGATGGGCAAAGGCAAATTCATGCTCGTCATTGGGGTTGACCTCGAAGACAAGGTAACTGCATCCCTCGTTGAGGAACAGTTCAGAAAGATCAGAAAAGAGTTACATGCATCGAATGATTCAATTCATTCCATCTTTTTTGATGTAAAAGATTTGGAAAGGGAATCGAAATAAAAGGTATTATTTATTTACCTCATTTATTTGGCCGGTAGCTTAATTGGAAGATTGATCCATGCCAGACCTATATCCCGGTTCATGTGGCTTTTAACACCTTTTGGCATGATTGACTCATCGTTTCCGTCATAAAAAACTGCCAGACGATTTCCCGACTTCAAAACAGATGGCAGACCAATAATATGTTTTGACCATTTTGAACTTGAACTATCCATTACCACAGCTTTGTTGGCAGGATCCCAATGATTAATATCCTTGGACCAATATACCCAGATTGCATCCGTGTATTCCAATTTTTCTTTTAATCCAACATGATTGGTAAACAGAAACCATGTTTTTGAAGCTTTCTCAAAATAGAGGGAACTGTTTTCTATCTGCTCTTGAGGAGGCAACATGGGTTTAGTATCAATAATCCATGTTCCATCCAGATCATTAGTTCTGGCTATACTGATGGTTCGCAGGATCTTAGGAGTACTGGTTGATGCAGAAAAGAACATAAGATATTCATTTCCAACTTTAATTATTTGCCCGGGACTGGTGGTCGCATCGTAATAGGTCTGCTTTTTGGGCTCAAAGGGGGTAATTTCATAACGTTTCTTCCAAGGACCGGTTGGAGAATTGCTTTCAGCTTTCATGGTCAGGTAGGGGAAAGAAGGAACATAATCAGGCTTCCTGGTCGCATTTGGCGTTCCAAGATAAAAAAGATGCCATTTCTTTCCGTCAAAATAGGTTGTTCCGTAAGAGGCTGACGCACAATCTTTTTGAGTGGCGGAACCAAAATCGAGAACTGCCCCTTTGGGCTCCCATTTTACCAGATCCTTGCTAACGGCAAGACAAGCCAGCCAGCCTTTTAACCCTGCTCCGTCGTAATGCATGAAATAAGTACCCTGATCCTCCCATACCCAGACATCGCGCGCTCCGAGATAGTCACAGCTATCTACCCCCCGACCATGCTTTAATACAATGCCAAAGTCAACAGCTTCTAAACGGTATTTGACGGATGGTCTCTGATCCGGATAGCTATTCAGTACTGGAATTTCTATAATCTCAGTACCCTTTTGTCTATCCTTTGCAATTCCATTAGAAGGATAAAGGGCGATAGCAAGCATAAAAACGATCAGAACTGTTCTCAAGAACCTCCTCATTTTTTCACTGAAAATTTATAAATGCAGGTATGGGCATATACCTGATCTGGATCAAGCTGAACCGTAGGGAACTTAGGCTGATTGGGTGAGTTTGGAAAGTGCTGTGTCTCAAGGCATAATCCGGTTCTATATCCATACGTTTTTCCCTTTTTACCGGGATATTTTCCATCAAGGAAATTTCCGGTATAAAATTGAATACCAGGTTGATCTGTAAATACCTCCAGCAAACGACCGCTTTCAGGCTCGAAAACAGATGCTGCGAGGGAAACATTTTGATCAGTTTTTTTATTAAGCACATAATTAATGTCGTATCCGAGTCCGAAGCGGATTTGCTGATCCTCACTGTTGATTCTTGAACCGATGGGGGTAGGCGTTCTGAAATCAAAAGGTGTATTGCCAACAGGCGTTAACTCCCCGGTAGGAATCAAAGTAGAATCAATAGGCGTGAAAAAATCAGCATTGATTGTGAGCTGATGATCCAGAATGGTTCCGTTTCCTGCTCCATGCAGGTTGAAATAGCTGTGGTTTGTGAGATTGATGATGGTGGGTTTGTCACATTTCGCATCATACTGGATTACCAATTCATTGTCGTTGGTCAGGCGATAAACCATTGATACACTTAACTCTCCAGGATAACCCTCATCCATATCGGGAGAAACGAGTTTCAGACTTAATTCACCGGCACTTTTTTGGACAACATCCCACATTTTTTTGGAAAACCCGTTGACTCCGCCATGCAGACTGTTCACGCCATTATTTTGGGCCAGTTTGTAATGAATATCCCCAATGGAAAATTCACCTTTGGCAATCCGGTTTCCATATCTTCCAATAGAGGCGCCAAAATAGTTTTCTTTGGCATTGAGGTATCCGTTTATGCTGTCATAACCAAAAACAACATCTTCCCTGACCCCATTTTTGTCAGGAACCAACCAAGATACGATTCGACCACCCCAATTGGTTACAGTAATTTCCATCCCTTTTTGATTTTTTAAAGTATACAGTTTTACCTGCTTCCCATCAATTACTTTATCGAATGCCTGTGGATTGATGGTGGGCGGTACAGGCTTACTGGTGCACGAGAAAAGAAAAATTACCAGAATAAACTGAAAGATCGCTGTTTTCATATTAGTTGTTTTGATTGATTTAAATGAGAGAAGGTGACTCTTCCAACCATTCAAAAATATAAATTATCCTGCACCATTTTGCATTTCTGAATATTTTTAAACCTATTCAAAATCAGTTCATTTTATGGACAGATTTTATATGTTTGTGATTCAAAATATTCAGGAATATTTTGTGATGGATAACACCCGTATAAAATATTCTTTATCAATAAGATAAACTAATAATCTTAACATGAAAAATGTATTCTTATTCATGGTTTTCACGGTAGTGATGGCCTCATGTACAAACGAAAAGAAAGTAAAGAAAGAGATGAACCCATTTTACGAAACATACAGCGCTCCTTAGGGTGTACCCCCCTTTGATAAAATTGAAAACAGGCACTATCTGCCTGCCTTCAAGGAGGGTATTGCTCAGCACAACCGTGATATCGAACAAATTGTTAGCAATTCGGCAGCTCCTGATTTTACCAACACCATTGTGGCGTTGGATAAAAGCGGGGATCTGCTCAGCAGGGTTTCTACCGTGTTTTTCAATGTAAAGGAGGCCAATACCAACGATTCTATCGACAAGATTGCTGAGGTGGTAGCGCCATTGCTTTCGCAACATACAGACGAAGTTTATTTGAACGAAAAACTTTTTGCAAAAGTAAAAGTAGTAGAAGGTCAGGCAAATAAGCTTAACCTTGACAGGGAACAAGGCAGGCTTTTGGAGGAAATTTACAAACGGTTTGTTCGCGGAGGGGCCAATCTTGCCACAGACAAGAAGGAAGAGTTCAAGAAAATCAACAGCGAGCTTTCGCTGTTGGAATTGAAATTTGGTAACAACATGCTTGCCGAAACCAACAACTTCAAATTGGTGATCGACAAAAAGGAAGATCTGACAGGACTACCTGAATCAGTGGTGACCGGTGCAGCCGATGAGGCCAAAGCCAATAAAATGGGAGGTAAATGGGTCTTCACCCTGCAAAAGCCGAGTTGGATACCGTTTTTAACCTATTCAGAAAAGAGAGAGTTAAGGGAAAAATTGTACAGGGCCATGTACATGCGCAGCAACAACAACAATGAATTCGACAACAAAAGTGTCATCAACAAAATCGTCAATCTGCGTCTACAGAAGGCCAATATGTTGGGTTTTGAAACCTGGGCTGCATATGTATTGGACGATTGCATGGCCAAGAACGCGAAGAATGTCTACGATCTGATTGGAAAAGTCTGGACACCGGGATTGAAACGTGCCAAAGAAGAGGCAAAAGACATCCAGTCCATGATCAATCGTGAAGGTGGTAAATTTAAACTGGCAAGCTGGGATTGGTGGTATTACTCTGAAAAAGTAAGAAAGGAAAAATATGACCTCGACGAAGAGCAGGTTCGTCCCTATTTCGAATTGACCAAGGTCAGAGAAGGTGCTTTCGCGGTTGCCAATAAATTGTATGGTCTGACCTTTAAACAGTTACAAAATATGCCTTTATATCATCCCGAATGTCAGGTTTTTGAAGTTAAAGATCGTGATAGTTCATTGGTAGGAATCTTATACATGGACTTCTTCCCCCGTGCTTCTAAAAAAGGGGGAGCATGGATGAACAACTACAGAGACCAATACCATTATGAAGGAGAGGCAGATGTTCGTCCTGTCGTTTCCAATACCTTCAATTTCTCAAAACCTACCGGAGATAAACCTGCTTTGTTGAGTTTTGATGAAGTGGAGACCCTGTTTCATGAGTTTGGCCATGGACTACACGGTCTGCTTTCTAAATGTCATTACAGAACACTTTCTGGAACATCTGTATC
Organism: Bacteroidia bacterium; assembly: GCA_026391315.1. Lineage (GTDB taxonomy): Bacteria > Bacteroidota > Bacteroidia > Bacteroidales > Prolixibacteraceae > CAINVV01. Next base: position 14,879 of record JAPLDT010000009.1, on the reverse strand, counting down.
CCGCGATTTCGTGGAGTTGCCTTCACAAGTGATGGAACATTGGGCAGTTGAGCCAGAGGTGCTTAAAATGTACGCAAAACATTACAAAACAGGTGAGGTGATCCCTTCGGCTTTGGTGGACAAAATTATCAAAGCGGGGAAATTCAACCAGGGATTTATTACTACTGAATTTCTGGCTGCTGCCATTCTTGACATGGATTATTCGACCGTTACCAAAGCGGAAGATATTGATGTCGAAAAATTTGAAAAAACATCCATGGAGAAGGCAGGTTTGATTCCTGAAATAATTCCACGTTACCGTTCAACCTATTTCAACCATGTATTCCCGGGAGGATATTCCAGCGGTTATTACAGCTACATCTGGGCCGCGGTGCTTGATTGTGATGCTTTTGAGGCCTTCCTGGAAAAGGGTAATATTTTCGATCAGGAGGTTGCTACCTCTTTCCGCAAAAATGTATTGGAGCGCGGCGGTACCGAAGAGGCCATGAAACTGTATGTCAATTTCAGGGGAAAAACCCCGGGAATTGAACCACTGCTTAAAAAAAGAGGGTTGAATTAATAGGTTCTGATGTGCAGAGACCATTGGCAACAGTTATAGTTGGAGGGTTGACTTCATCGCTTTTACTGACGGCCTTTGTCACGCCGGCCTGTACTATTTATTGCACCGAAGAAGGGGAGGAGAGGGCAAAATTGACGAATAGAATTAGTCCATCAGATTAAATATGTTTATCGCTCAGCCTTCTTATCTCTTCAAATTGAAATTCTTTTCTAAGCTCTTCCAGCAGTTGGGCCTCTGAAGGCAGGTAGAGTTGATACTGACTTGCCATAACGGCGCGATTATCTGCCGGGAGCGTGAGTTTAACCATTTCGTTGTTTTTACTGGCGCACAACAAAATGCCGATGGTTGGGTTTTCTTCCGGTAGTTTTTCGTGGCGGTCGTAATGGTTTACATACATCTGAAGTTGCCCAATGTCCTTGTGGGTAATCTTTTTTGTCTTTACCTCGATCACCACAAAGCACCGCAACAGACGATTGTAAAAGATCAGATCGGCGAAATACTCATCGTCTTCAATCAAAAAACGTTTCTGTCGCGCCACAAAACAGAATCCATTCCCCAACTCAAGCATAAACTGTTGTAAATGTTCGATTAAGGCCGACTCCAAGTCCTTTTCGTAGTATTGTGGTTTTCGTTCAAGCCCTAAAAATTCCAATATCATCGGGTCTTTCACAATCTCTTGAGGCAGTTCTGGCAATCTCTTGTTGCGTGCCATCGACATTACCGATTCCTTATCATTACTTAACAACAAGCGTTCAAATAAACCCGAACTAATTTGCCTTTCCAATTCACGACCAGTCCAGCTATTCTTTACTGCTTCAAGCTCGTAATATTCTCTCTTACTGTCATCTTCAATGTAAATGAGCATCCTATATTGCGACCAGTTCAATTGTGAACGCAGTGCGTTCACAATTGGAAAAGTGCGATAAAATTGCCGACACCAATTTAATTGTCGGTATGAAAATCCACTGCCAAATTCCGGTTCAAGCTCTTTGGCCAAATTCCGGATTAAATACGATCCATAATCAGCCCGCTCTTTCCCCTGCTGCTCTTCAGTAAAAATACGTTCTCCCATTTTCCAGTACATCTGTACCCGATAGAACTCCACACTGCGAACCGCCTGCGTCCGAGCTTGTCCAATGATCGTTTTAATATCCTGAACAAATGAGACCGAAATGATTTGATTATTCTTGTCCATAGCTCAAGCCTCCCAGTTGCTTTTTAATTTCTTCTTCCAACGAGCGCGATTCGGCGTGGTATGTTCCAAAATGGAACTAACCACTTCTTCCTTCAATTCTCCTGTTTCAAAAATATTTTTAAGGTGCTTGGTAACAGCTGGTCTCTATACCCCAAAAAGTTCTGCAATTTTTTGGGGTGTTAGCCAGATGGTTTCGTTCTGCAAATAAATTTCCACTTTCACTTTGCCATTGGGCGTGGTGTAAAGCAAAATTTCATTGAACCCTTCAAGTTATGTCAGAGGCCTTCCGTTGACTGTCAGAGGTCATCCGGAAATGTTCAAAGTGCTTCCGGAAACCGTCAGAGGTCATACGGAAATGTTCAAAGCACTTCCGGAAACTGTCAGTGGTCATCCGGAAACGTTCAATGCACTTCCGGTGACCGTCAGAGGACATCCAGCGATGTTCAAAGGGCTTCCGGTTACTGAAATCTCCCTTTTGCGTGTTTTTCCGGTCTATCCTCTCTACGAAAAGGAGGGAAGAAGACCCAGTAGATTCCTCCGAGTGAGGCGAGGGCCGATATAAGATAGGTCATAAAACTCAGGGCGATGGAAAGCTCATTGTCCATATGCAGATATTTCGCACCCAACAGAAATACCACTTCCCTGGCGCCCAGTCCACCAATGGTTATTGGCAGTGCGGTGGCAATGGTGGAGAAGAAAAATAGGAACAGGTATTCTGAAATATTGTCAAATTGATGAAATGCATTCAAAATAAACAATGCCGAAAGCAATTGCATCAACTGCAAGATCATCGACCAACCGAACAATCCGGCATGTATGGGCAGAAAGCTTTTAAGAAAGAACCGGAGAACGTAGTAATAGAGCAGGTATAGGAAAGGAATACCCAACCAACCTATCCAACCAATCTTAAATTCGTCACCGGAGATGTAGTAAAGCACGATGGTAATCATTCCAACGGCCACCAATCCGGAGATCCTATTGACCAACATTGCACCAATGTTCTTTTTGACTCCGTTTTGCCGGTACTTGTTGACGAGATAAACCTTGATCCCGTCACCACCAATACCGCTTGGAAGAAACAGGTTATAGAACAATCCCAGCCAAAATAATTTCAGATTGAGTAGGGGCGACAAGTGTGCTCCGGTGCTTCTGAAAGAAAGATTTTGCCTGAATCCGGATAGGACAAACGATGAAAATAAAAACATCGCGGCAACCAACAGAAGCCATCCGTTAGAGGTCGAAAAAACTTTCAAAACCTCTTTGAAGGAAACATTGTGGAGTACCCAAAGAATAGCTGCTGCCGAAACAACAAACTTTAGAAAATTGAGGAGATACTTTTTTACCTTTTCAGACACGCAAATCACTTTAATTCGAACCGGCACCAAAAGTACAATTTATCAGACTCGAATAAAAATCTTTTGTTTGTATAGAAAATAGCAGATGTACCACAAGGTAAACCACACCAAACAGGAGACAACTATTTCTATGCCAAGTTTTCCACTCCATGAGAAAAAAAGAGGAACGAAAGGTTTGTATATCTTGGCAATCAATTCATTACCACCGATGTGCGCAAACAGATAAATGAAAAGCGGATTCATTCCGACAATGGCGAAAAACTTTGTTCCGCGTCTGAATTTCAATATATCGATCATCCAATAACTAACGGCGAGCCCAATCATGGCAAATCCCCCACTGGCAATAACAAAGGAAGGGGTACAAATTCTCTTGATAATCGGAACCAATGGATCAAGGGCAAAACCGATGGCCACACCGATAATACCGGCGACAAGCATGGTCTTTACTTTCTTGGCAGGTGTCCAATCATTCATCAAAATCATTCCGGCAATTACTCCCCAAATGGTATGGGCCGTGGTTGGGATTGCATTGATGGCTACCCAGTGGCCTCCGTTCATCCCTCCCAGAAATGTTACATCAAACCAGGTACCGAAATTGTGGTCGGGCACAAAAGGCTGGTTGTAACCTTCAACCGGCCAGAACTGATAAAGTAGGTAGGAAAGCAATATCATGGCAAAGGATACCAAAAGTTGCCATTTTACGGCTTTTCTCATGACCAGGAAGGCGATCAGATAAGTTACGGAGAGTTGTGCCAATACATTGGTCATACGGAAACCAATCTTACCGGGACCAATACAATAAAGCGCCCATCCCAGGAAAAGCAGCCAGAACGATCTTTTCAAGGCAAAACGAAACGTCGTATTCCAGCTATCCCCCCTGTTCCAGCGTCTGGTAAATGAAAATGGCATTGATACCCCAACAATAAACATGAAGAAGGGCTGAATAAGATCCCAGAAGTGTAAACCGTTCCATGGATGATGACTCAATTGGTTCCCTATGAATGAGACAATTGTCCCGTCAAAATAAGGATTGGTCAGATTGCCAAAAAGTTCTGAAAACTCGCCAATAAGCAGGAACATGGTTATTCCCCTGAAAAAATCAATAGAGAGAATTCTTTCATTCTCGGAAGAAAGTTGAGTGGAGTTTGTCATCCTTGAGTCAGTTGGTGTAGTTAAAATCATCGATTGAGAAGACCAAATTTATGTTTTATTTTGTTAATCTCACTGATGTATTTAAATCATTTGTTGATGCGCCAATTCGAAATTCGTCAATAAATATATCTTTGCAGGCAAAATTTTAAAGAAACCAGTTACAATTAAGAGATTGTTTAAAGTTTGTTTTTTTGTCGCGTGCGGGCAATGTCACTAAGTTAAGAAAAATTTATGCGACTCTCAACAGATTGCTTCACACTTCGTGCCTCGTGTTCGCAATGACGAAGCAATCTGTTGATATACAGACAAATATAAAGTGAGCCTATTATGACAATATTTGATAATTGATCGTCGCACAATGCCAATTATGACATATGATATGTATCTGTTCTGATTAAGTGATTCCTGATGAATAAAATAGGAACAATATAATTTAAACTGTTGCTAAGTTTTCAATAATTCTTAACAAGCAAAGAAACTAAAAATCAAAAAAATGAGAATGAAATATCTCTCTCTGTTCGTGGCTACCATCTTGCTGTTTTCGTGTAGCGCCAAAAGCAATCAGTCTGAAATTGATGACCAGCTTATCAAAAATTATCTGGTGTCCAAACAATTGACTGCAACCAAAGATGCATCAGGTCTTTATTACATTACGACAGCCGTCGGAACCGGCGCTGCTCCAACAGCCACTTCCAGCGTGGAAATAAAATACAAAGGATCCCTGATTAACGGGACGGTTTTTGATCAAACCGCAACTGATAAAACCGCTACCTTTGCACTCTCCGGCTTGATAACAGGTTGGATGATTGGCATCCCATTGATGAAAGTCGGTGGTAAAGCAACATTTTTTATTCCATCCGGATTGGGATATGGAAGTAGTGGCCAGGGTTCAATTCCCCCAAATACGGTACTTATTTTTGATATTGAACTGATTAGCGTAAAATAACTGGCTTTTAATCACGTTCAAACATTGATTTGTCGGCTCCGCAGATGGGACAAGTCCAATCATCAGGCAAATCTTCAAATTTGGTGCCGGGTTCTATGCCTGAAATGGGGTCGCCCTTCTCTGATTCGTAGGTGTAATGACAAAGCTGACATTGCCAAAGCTCATTTTCAAATACCTTTTGCAGGATTTCACCTTTGATTTGCGACTTTTCAACATAGGTAGGAGCATTTTTCGGGGAAAATCCTTTCATCACCTCCCGGTAATAATTGTAGGTCAATGGTTTGATATCTAAATTGATTAAATCAGAGGCAATTGCTTCTCCAATGAAAAGAATGTGGGTTCCAACATCAAAGGTATCCGTTATTTTACAGTCGAACCATGCTACACATGAGTCAGTAACGATCGGTGATCCTGTTTCACCAATAAAATAGTTTACTCCCCTGAATTTATCAATCTCTTTGCCACTTCTGTAACCAAAATCCCCGATCAAACCTGTTGATGCTTGCTCTCCCAATACCGAAAAGGCAAAAGCGCCACTTTTTTTCATGATTTCGGAGGTGTAATTATCTTTGTTACAACTGATTCCGAACTTTGGAGGATGAGCGGTTACCTGAAAAACAGTATTGGCGATATATCCGGCTTTGATATCCTGAAACTTCGAAGATACCATATAGAGTCCATAAGAAACCTTAAAAAATGTCTCAAAATTGATCATGATAAGTCATATTTTTTCTATTTGTAAAGTGATTTAAATATAGTCGAAAACATGTTAATCTTGAATTAATTTTTACAATCATCCCAAAATTTATTTATAAAGTTTCTCAACTCTATCAAGCTACATTTAGTATAGTCTTCATGCTTGCCTGAAGAGTCCTCCCATTTTTAGTATCCATCACTGGCAAAAGTATGTTGTACTGGATTGTATCTGTGTCCACTCACTTGTCGGAACTAAAGTTTGCATATTTGAAAGCTTCAATGAACGTAATATCTAAAGGACTGTCTATCGAATCTTTTCGTTTATGTGAAAAAAACATTAGGTTTTGTAATATTTTTTGTATCTTTACTTTGTAGCAGGTTTTTTGTTTATTAGACTTTTTATAATTATTGAAATTCAATAATTTATACAAAAAACCCTATCGACCATACCTGACCCTGGACCACAAATATGCAACGATCACCTCCTTTGAATTTTTTCATTTCGGCTTAACAGTCAGAAATCAAAAATCATTTTTTACAATTTAAGAATAATCAAATGAATATATTTAAAAAAATTATTTTCGTTACATCACTTTTAATTGTTGTATCCAACATCAGCTCAGCACAAGAGCTAGGCATTCGAGGCGGTTTTAATTTAGCGAAAATTAGCTATAAAGCAGGTGATAAAGTGATACATCCGCATGGATATAAATATAATCCTGGATTTAATGTGGGCCCAATCATAGAGTTACCCTTAAAAAGCTTATTCTCTTTGGAATCTGGAGTCTTGTTCACCTTAAAGGGGCTGAAAGAATCATACAGTTCTAATAATTACTTAAATAAGATCAATCTATTTTATGCGGAAATGCCAGTCTTGTTCAAGCTATCCTACCCCATTGGTAAAACAAGCGTCTTCTTGGCCGCAGGTGGTTATGTGGCCACAGGTTTGTTCGGTTACTATGTTGGAGCAGCAGATGTCAATTCGGTGAGAGTGCAGACACATGAGAATGTACATTGGGGAAATAGTGAGAATACAACTAAGCGGCTTGATTACGGTCTGAAGTTTGGAGCTGGACTAAAAATTAAAGTTTTTCAACTTGGTACCTCATACGGTTATGGACTATTAGATATAATGAATGACAGATCTTTAAAATATAGAAATAGAGTTCTTGAGTTCTATGTGATATACAAAGTTAAAAGTTTTAAAAAGTAACGTGAATATCTAAAATCTTTCAAAACACATCTAATCATGAAAATTGTATCATTTTCGTTTTACTTTGTTATTCTTATCTTATTTTATTCAGAAGTTCATAGTCAAACAGTTACTACACCCAGTGGTAATCCGAATCCCACCAGTACACAAACACTATGTGCTTATAAATTTATTAGTGACCCAGGTACTCAATTCGACGCTTGGGTATTTGAAACAAACCCAGTGAATTGTAGTGTTTTTAACTTGAGTGGTTTGCCATATTATTATGGGGTTTATGATTCTATTATGTATCTAAAATGGCATAATGTAGAAGCAAATGCAAATAGTATAATCTTCAAGGCTCAATATTATCGTAGTAACAATAAGCACTGGACCGAAGTCCCTGTGGGTCCATTTACCTTGAATATGCCTGCTCCTACATTTAGTTTTGGGGCATCGCATAATATATCGAATGGAACAGATCCGGTCACGATCTCGCTAAATCCATATATAAATACTGTCAATAATGGATATGATCAAGGATTAACTATAACCAGTCATTTTGAATGGACTTTACCTTCCGGTTGGCACACTTCTAGTAATGAAACAGGAACTTTTGTAAGTGGAGCCTCTATAGTTGTCATTCCTCCTTCATCTATCTGCACGGAATCAATAAGCGTCCGAGCTTATGCAAACGGACAGAGGAGCGAACCTTCTACATTGCAAGTTACTCGTTATAGCCCGATTGAAGGACTATCTCTTGTTTGCTCTTCAGGAGCTACATTTACATTAAATAATCTTCCATCGGGGAGTACCTACGAATGGACAGCTGGACCAAATCTTACAATTGCTTCCGGGCAAAATACCTCCTCTTGTACTTTTTCGAGTACTGCAAATGGTTATAGTCATGTTAGTGTTGTTGCATCTACTGGTTGCGGAGATATTACCCCACCACAAAAAGAAGTTTGGGCTGGAATTCCTATCATTAATCTGACTGGTAATAATCATCCAAATGCACTAACTAATGAAATTTATGAGGCCACGACAGAGGATTTACCTTCAACAACTTTTCAATGGTGGGTTGTCCCATCATGGGGAACAATTCCCTGTACTGTGAATTCTTATGGTAAGACTGCAAGTGTTAGTTTCCCAGAGGATGGGGATTATACAGTTTATGTAACTGCAACAAATAACTGTGGCGAATCAACTTCTTCATTATTTGTTGGAGTCGGAATTTATGAACCTTATATCATCTATCCCAATCCCGGAAACGATAACATTACTCTACAAATGAGTAGCCAAGGTATTTCTGATTCCAAAGCAAAAATTTGCAGTACCTACAAAGTTCAAATTTGGAGTGAAAAGGGTGGTTTGATGAAAACGATAAATTCAAACCAACGACGACAAGACATCTCAACCCGATTACTGCCTAATGGTAAATATTTCATCCATGTTTTAAAAGACGGCAAAGTCTGGAAACAACAGGTGATCATTCAGCATTAATGTTAAGACTGTAAATGACAAACTAAAATAGTACCCTTTGAATATTAATGGGGATCGTAATTTCCATGTCTCATGTCTTTTTTGTAATACCATTTTTATTGGCAATGTGTTATATTAATATCTAAACATGTTTGTGTGTTTTAAAACATATTTCGCTTTGAAGGATAATTTTTATCTTTGTTCGTTATCGTACACGGAATAATTGAGACTAACATATATTCATTTAATAACTATAAAAAATATGTCTGACAGAAGGGAATTTATTCAAAAATCGGCTGTAGGTGCTACTGCATTGACAATTGGAGGTCTTACCATGAGCTCTAAAAGTTACGGCCGGATCATTGGCGCAAATGACCGGGTAAATGTAGCTGTGATCGGGTTTTCTGATCGTTTTAACAGCGCTTTGTTTCCAAGTTTCAACGATCATGCGAAAACCCAAAATTTTCAATTTGTTGCCCTTTCGGATCTGTGGAACAAAAGGAGAGAAGACGGAAAAGCTTTCATGAAAACAAAAGGTGGTTGGGATGTTGAAGTATGCCGCAACAACGATGAGTTATATCAACGCAAAGATGTTGATGCGGTGATCATCAGTTCCCCGGACTTTGCGCATGCTTCGCACCTTGCTGAGGCAGCAAATCACAAGAAAGATGCCTACTGCGAGAAACCTTTCGCAGAAACCATGGAAGATGCCAGGGCCGGATTGAACGCTTGTCATAAAAACAATACAGTGGTTCAGATAGGATCGCAAAGAAGAAGCACAGCCAATTATATTGCGGCAAATGAGTATTTAAGATCAGGTAAATTTGGGGATATCGTGATGGTCGAAATGAGTTGGAATGTGAACCAACCTGGTCGCTGGAGAAGGCCTGAAACTGTCAAACAACTCAAAGAAGCCGATACCGACTGGAAACGGTTCCAGTTAAACCGTCCGGAAGCTGCCTGGGATCCGAGAAAATATTTGGAGTTTCGTCTCTTCTGGCCCTATTCCTCCGGGATACCCGGACAATGGATGTGTCATCAGATTGATACCGTTCACTGGTTCACAGGCCTGGCCCATCCGCGCAGCGTTGCAACCAACGGAGGAATTTATCAGTGGAAAGATGGCCGGAGCAATGCCGACACCTTGACTTCAGTTTTTGATTACGGTGATGACAAAAAAGGTTTTCAGGTGGTCTATACTTCACGGTTCAGCAACAGCGCAGGTGGCACAAAAGAGTTGTATTACTCCAATGGCGGTATGCTGAATCTGGATACCAACAAAGTAACAGCGGAAGGCGGATTGCGTGAAAGAGAGGCCAAAGAGATGGGAATGAAGGCCAATCTGCTCGAAAGCTTTGAATTGCCACAAGTTGCCATGGCAACAGGCGCCGATACCAGCAAAGATCCTTCGACCTCCGCTCACATGCTGAACTGGATGCAGTGCGTAAGGTCCCGTGAAAAAACCCATGCACCTATCGAAGCCGGTTACAGTCATGCTATTGCCGTCATCATGGCAAATGCAGCCTATCGCACCGGATTACGTGCCACTTTTGATGAAAAACTTCAGGAAGTAATTTGCGGTGGGAAAGTCTTCAAATACTAGTCTTCCGGATGAGTTATAAAAAAAGCCCTTGAAAATTTCGAGGGCTTTTTTTTATCGGCAGGCAAATGTCAGTTCTATCATTCTAAATACTTTGGCATTGTTTTTCTGGTCTTTCAACCCGGTCTGAAAGAAAATCAGATAGGTCTTCTCCGAGCAGTTGAAACAGTAGATTGTTCCGGAAACCTTGGTTCCTTTTACAACAGATTCATAGTCCGCTTTTTTGGCATCCATGCTGCCAAAATTGCAGCTTTCAATGGCCGTGAATTCAATTCCTGACTCCTGATAGATGGCCTCCTCCTTCATGTTTTTCTCTTGCACCAAAAGTGATTTTACCGGATTCTCCAGATTGTTGATGGTAACCAGGTTGAATAGTCCGGTGGAATTTTTTTGGGTACTTTCAGCAGAATAATAATACCCCTTGTTGGGCAGGGTTTCATCCGAAATAGTTTTCCAATCTTCCGGTATGGAAAACGATACGCCATTCTTTAAATAATTGAACTGTTTCTCCTTCGCAAACAGTCCGGGAACGGTAAGGAGCAGGATAAAAACAGAAAGCGCAATTTTACCCTTTGTTAAATTAGAAACAAAAGGTAAAATTGCACCTGATCCTGAAAGTTTTTCAGTCATTTCCGACTGTTTTAAAGTGGTCCTTGTTTTTCTCGATAATCAGACGGTACCACCAATCAGGGTAGGAGGGATGCAATGGTTGAGCCGGTAATTTTCCATATTCATTACGCTCAAACTTTCCGTCTTTTTCCTTCATGATGTTGCCATCCTTGTATTTTATGATCAAATAGTGGCTAAGTTCTTTCCATTCTTTCACTGTCGTCTCAACCTGGTTGACGGAGTATGCTGTCAAACTCTTGATTGCGCCTGCTTTGTCTCCTTTGTTCCAGGAAGCCAGGGCTTTTTGGTCAACAGCGCCAATTCCGTTGATAAACCCTTTTTCCTTGCGGGACTGAACTTTTTGAACATCTTTTATCATATCGTCATAACGGAGATAGCAAAAGTTCGAAACTGTATTGAAAATCCAGAAAGCCGAAGTATCCGACCAGGTCAGGAAGTCTCCATTACCAACTTTCAGTGAATTTGGCACTTCGTTGATACCACAGTAAATTGGCATGTAACAGGTGGAATAGGTATCATCCACCCCAAACCAAAGTATGCCTCCAATTGGATCAGGCAAGGTCGGACGACTTTGTGCCACAAATGAAAATCCGGTTTGCTGTGTTGAGATAGCTCGTTCATGGCAATAAGAAACTGAATCAACTTTAAATCCCATTGGGCGCCAACGGTAGGGAAGAATATTGGGTCCGGCTCCCGGATCTTTGGTCATATCCAGTACAGTTCCTTCAAAATGATCGCGCATCATGCCCATTACATTTTCAACAGAGAGGAGAGCATCCGGTTTTATCCAGAGAGGAATGCGATTGGTGGCATACCCGTTTTTATCGCGTGTAATCTGTCCCATCACATATTTCTCATACTGCCCCATGGATTTGTTTACCTTATTGAAACCGGCCCAAACACGGGCATCGCAGGCACGTGCACCTCCAAATTCAACGGGCGCGTAGGTATCAGAAAAACTAAACTCACTGTCAGTACCTTTGAACCATCCCTTTTCCCTGGCAAAAGTGATTACATCCGGGGCGTAGAGGCACTCTTGGGGGTTGTCTTTAGGGAATTGGGTAATCCTGGCCTGATTGGCATGCCCTGAAATGTATCCATCTGGAATTTTTAAAGCAACCCATACTGCACCCTTCTGACCATCACCCTTGCCAATCATCTCAAGAATCCAAACTTCTTCTTTATCGGCAATGGAGAAAGATTCCCCGCTGGAGGCATAACCAAAATCTTTAACCATGTCAGTCATGACTTTAATGGCCTCCCGGGCACTCTTTGCACGCTGCAAAGTCATATAAATCAGACTTCCATAATCAACTATTGCGCCCGCCTGTGAAGCAAGTTCTTTTCTGCCGCCATAAGTTGTTTCGCCAATGGCAAGCTGGTGCTCATTCATGTTTCCAACAACCTGATAGGTATGGGCAACCTGCGGTATCTTTCCCATAAACTTACCGGTATCCCATTCATTCACATCAACCATGGTTCCGGCTTTATAATTGGCAGCAGGCCAGAAATAAAGCTCTCCGTAAAGCGTATGTGAGTCGGCCGCATAGGTAATCATCGGTGTGCCATTGATGGTTGCCCCTTTGGTAATCAAAAAATTGGTACAACCATTTACCTGGTTTAATTGTATTATGCTGAAAATTAATGCAATAAATACTCCGAATCTTTTCATGTTTTTAAATTATTGATTGTATATATACCGTTGGAGCCTTCCATCCACCTGCAGACAGACCTTTCCGTTAAAAATGATCTAAAAAGACATTACATTGCTTAATTGGAATTCATTTCCGACAAAAATAAAGAATATGTTCATTCGATATGGAAGTGAATTCCTGCAAAAGGCTTTTTTTTAATGAGTTTTATCATAACTCTACAAGTTTTAAAGATAAAAACCCGCCTTAAAAACAGCTACGTTATTTCTTTCATCTTTTACTGTGAGTTGCAATTTGTGCAACTTGCCCGAAACGATCCTTTTCCTGTCGATGTTATAGGTTAACGTTGCAGATTTTGCATCATACTCAAAAAGTGCCCAATTCCCATCAATTTCACCTTCGTAAGTGGATATTCCTGATAGGTTATCAGTGATTTTAAATTCAATTTTTTGCTGATTGAGCAAAGTCTTGTTATCCCTGATGCTAAGGGCCTGAATCTTTGGAGGAATGGTGTCCAGTACGACTCCAAAATTGCCAAAAAACCTGGGAGTGGCTGTCACCCAACCGTTTTCATATGCACCACCAACAGGTAACAGACTTCCTTTGGGTTCAACGAGAACCACCAAGGCCTTATTTTGCAGGTTTTTAGGAATCCCATTCGTCTTAATCGACAATAAATACGGTTTGTGTACGGGGACATAAGGGTAATGAATGCCTTGAATTTTAGAGAAATACTTAACTTTCTTTGGTTCAAAGTGATATTCAAACGGAAGGTTATCATAAAGGGCGCCCTCAGGGAGTTGAACCTTCACCTCATCATTCTCGAATTGATTCGGCCGATCATATTGGAATAGCTTTGTTTCATTATGATTTGGTACAGTAGTTTGAAATTTTTTAGATAACAATTTGAATGAAAGGACATTTGAATTTCCAAAAGCATCGGCTACAACTATTTTTACCGTATGGACTTTATCGTCCGTAATCTTTAGGATCCCCCTGCTTGAATCGGTCTGGTAGATATCCATTTTGTTGCCGGGCTGAAGATACAACCGGTGAATCCACCTTTTGTTTTTGATGAGTTCCTCGTAATCTATGTGGCTATTGACGTATCGTCCCAGGTCAAATGTAAGGTGATCCAATTTGAACGAAAAGGCAGGGACCTGGTCCAGAAACATTTCTACAGAATAGATTCCACATTTCGCGCCCGTTCCATTAAAATCATCATCGGCTTGAAATCCCAGTCCAATATCTCCAAAGACTTCGATTGGTTTATTAATCTTCAGGCTACTGTTATGTCCTTTCGATATTGTTTCGACGCGCTGTTTTTTAGCGCTTTTGTTTACAGAACTTTTAGAGTTGAGTGGATACAGGTAGAGCGATGTAATCCTGGGTGCACTCTTGTCGGTAATGGCAGAAAGATAGAAGAGAGGGTTTTGAGGTTTTTCTGATTGGGTATCCCTGATCTCGAAATGGAGGTGTGGTCCACCGGAACTGCCGCTATTGCCTGAATATGCAATGATATCCCCTTTTTTATAGTACAATAATCCAGCCGGAATTGTGAGATCAACCGCAAATTGCCGCAGTCGGTACTGTTCCTCAATCACGTAGGATTCAATTTTGGGATCAAAACGGGAGAGATGTCCATAAACCGTCGTATGGCCGTCAGGATGCAATAAATAGAGAGCATGACCATAACCGGATGGAGAGACCGATACCCTTGCTATTGAACCCTCTTTTACTGCGAAAACGGGTAATCCGATTTGACCGGCAGTACGAAAATCCAATCCGGTGTGAAAGTGGTTTCTTCTCAATTCTCCAAAACCTCCTGAGAATGAAATCGGAATTTTTAAGGGGGTTAAGTACCCTGACTCTCTTTTTACCTGTCCGCTTGCTACATTTAACATTAAAAACAGGAGCGATATTGCTATTGAAAATCTATACATGTTTTAAACTGAGATCTATGTGGCTAAAGTAGCAAACTTTGCCTCAAGCGGTGATATTGGAGGGGGTAATATTTTGGTATATTGAATTTAATGTTAACTTTGTGTCAGTAATCCTTGAACATGACAGAGCGCGAAACTCTTTTATTACGAGAATTTAAAGAAAGACTCGACCAGATGATTGGCCTGCATCAAAAGATGAAAGCCGAGCATCATTTACTCAAAGAAGAGAATAAGCGGCTGGATGAGCAGATCAATTTATTGACCATTTCCAATCAGGATGTGACCAAAAAATTAGAGGATTTGAAGTTTGCTAAATCTTTAGCTGGTACGAATGATGATTCGCATGAAGCTAAAATTAAGATAAATAGATTGGTGCGGGAAATTGATAAATGTATTTCACTTTTAAATAAGTAATCCGCCTGCTATGGATGATAAACTTTCGATCAACATCAATATAGCCGATAGACTGTATCCGCT
>JAPLDT010000070.1 GCA_026391315.1 Bacteroidia bacterium | reverse complement strand
AATAAGAATTAAAACCCTTTTGGTGTCCTTTGTGTTAACCTTTGTCCCGCATATGAGGGATCGTATTGAAAACCAAAAATATAACCACCAAGGTCACAAAGGTTAACACAAAGGAAGCACAAAGTATTTTGTTACCTAAACGGCACAGCCCAATTGGGATGAATAAAATTAAATTTAAACTGGTTCCAAAAGTAGCGTATTAATCGATAATTTTGCAAAACACTCCCTTCAGCTAAGTTCAGGGGACCGGTAACATTTCAAACAATATAAACTTTTAAAACTCTTTTTATATGGCCACAGTCAATCTCTCAGATCATGTCACCCATGAGGTTCCGGATGCCAAAGGAATGAAATTCGGAATCGTTTACGCGGAATGGAATCCGGAAGTTACCATTTCGTTGAAAAACGGCGCTATTGATACACTGATAAAATATGGTGCAAACCGCGAAGACATACGTATTGAAGAGGTTCCCGGGACCTTCGAACTGACCCTGGGCGGGCAATTGATGGTGGAAAATACTGATGTTGATGCTGTTATCCTGCTTGGTTGTGTTATTCAGGGAGAAACGCGCCATTTCGATTTTATTTGCCAGGGCGTTACCTATGGTACTACCAAATTGAATCTGGATTATGGGATTCCCTTTATTTTTGGTGTCTTGACTACCGACAACCAGCAACAAGCGCTCGATCGTGCCGGAGGCCGACTTGGAAACAAAGGCGATGAAGCGGCCTATACGGCAATTAAGATGGTTGCGTTGAGCAGGAAATTAAATCATGAAGGATAAAGGATAAAGTAAAAAGGATAAAGTGGAATTCGTACTGAATTTTGAATTAGCTCAACTACAGTTTAAATTATTAGTAAGAACGTCACTATTTTGATCGCGGCGTTTTTACTTTATCCTTTTTACTTTATCCTTTATCCTTTTAATTATCTTTTCTTTTTGTCGTTAAGTGCTTTTTGTTTGGCCATCTCCTCCAGTTTTGTCTGGAATTTGGATTTGGTCACAGGAATTTTTTGCTTGGCTTTCAGCTGGGCATGAATCTTGTCTTCATCGATCAGTTGTTTGAAAATATACATCTGAACAAAGGTCAAAACCAAAGAGAGGAAGTAATACAAACTCAATCCAGCGGCGTAGCTATTGAAAATAAAGAGGAACATCACCGGCATCAGGTACATCATGGTCTTCATCCCAGGCATTTGTTGCGTTCCGGCACCGGTCATTTCATTGTTGTACTTCACGTAAAGTATATTGGTGATCGTCATCAACAGACAGAATAGACTGACGTGATTACCAAAGCCAAACGGTACCGTAAAGGGCAGGGTCATTATTGAATCATAGGTAGACAAATCGGATGCCCATAAGAAGCTTTGCTGACGCAGTTCAATTGAAATTGGAAAGAAATAGAACATGGCAATCAAAATAGGCATTTGAAGCACCATGGGAAGACATCCTCCCATCGGATTTACCCCTGCTTTCTTGTAAAACGCCATAACTGCCTGTTGAGATTCCAGTTTTTTGTCATCACCGAATTTCTTTTGAATCTCCTCAATTTCAGGTTTTAACAGCCTCATTTTAGCTGTCGAAATGTATGATTTGTAAGTAAAGATCAGTGTTAGCAGTTTGATATAAATGGTAAGTAAAAGGATAATCAAACCATAATTACTGATGTACCTGTGCAGAAAATCAAAAGCCGGAATAACGATGTATTTGTTCACCCACCCAATAATTGTCCAACCCAGCGCAAGTTGTTCTTCCATTCCTAAATCAAACTGATTCAGCGTATTGTACTGATTGGGTCCAAAAAAGAATTTGGCTGGAAAACTTTCACTTCCTTTAACATCCAGGGGAATGGTCATATCCGCGGTCATCTCTGCCACATAGGATGAATCCAGATCTGTTTTTTTGGTGGATATCTGCGCATTTTGAAAAGCCTGGTCAGCTATTACAACAGATGAGAAAAACTGTTGTTTGAAACCGATCCATTTTACTTTTGTGGAGAGGGATTTTGATTCAGATTTGGTTGGTGCAAGCTTATCAACTACGTCTTTATCAAACTTATAGAAAATAGTAGACTGATTGTTTTCACCAAATTTTGACATTTTCTCCTGCCTTGGCATGTTAATACTCCAAAGGAAATTAACAAACTCAGAGTTGGCTCCGGTCACTTTCTTCAATCCTGATGTTTTGATGTCAAATCCAACCAGATAAGAGTTGTGCTTCAAGGTATAAACGTATTCAATGGATACGTTGTTACCTGCATCCAGAAGCATGGAGACCGATTTTGAATCCCCAGGATTATCCTTGTTGAATTTTTCCCGTCCCTCTTTCCCGATAGGTACTTTTGAGGCAGCAACTGTTACAAGACTTTCTTTAACAGATGGTTGAAAGAAGAAATGATCTGTCTGAATACTCTTATTTTGGGAGAAAAAATTCAATCCGAAGCGGTTTGCCTCTCCCTCGAAAAGTACCAGGGGTTTACCGTCGTATCTCTTGTAATTCTTCAGCTCGACCGAATAGATTTTACCTCCTTTGTTGGAAAGAACCACCTTCATCAGGTTGTTCTCAAGGGTTACAAATTTTTCCTCGCCTTTAGCAACAATTGAAAATACTCCATATAAATTGGTCAGTTCATTTTGAACGCTGGAAGAGTCTGGTTTTATAGTTGAGGGTTGAATGGAAGAGGGCTCTACAAGTTTTGCACTCTCCCTGGCCTTTGCATTTTCGACCAGTGCAATTGAGTCGTTTTTCAACCTTATACTCTCCTGTTCTTTCTCTGAAGGTTTGTTGAAATAACTGGCAGTAAACAGAATAACAAATATTAGAACCAGTCCTGCGATGGTATTCTTATCCATAAATTAAATTGATTGTTTTTGAGAATAATCGATAACTGCTTTGATAAAAGCAATAAAAAGTGGATGTGGCTGAAGCACAGTGCTGCTGTATTCAGGGTGAAACTGTACTCCGACAAACCAGGGGTGATCCTGAATCTCCATCACTTCGACCAGGCCTGTATCGGGATTAAAACCCACAGCTTTCATGCCTGCCTTTTCAAAACTGGCCAAAAAGCTGTTGTTGAACTCATAACGATGACGATGGCGTTCGGATATTTTCGTTCTGCCGTATGCTTTATAGGAATTGGAATCTTTTTTCAGGTTACAGGCATAAGATCCCAGACGCATGGTGCCTCCTTTATCAATGATGCCTTTCTGCTCATCCATTAAGTCAATAACCGGGAATTTTGTCAACTGATTCATTTCAGTAGAGTCAGCCCCATGTAAATTCAGTATATCCCGGGCAAATTCAATCACAGCGATCTGCATCCCCAGGCATATACCGAAATAGGGAATTTTCAGTTCTCTTGCGTATTTTGCAGCGATAATTTTACCTTCGATTCCACGATGACCAAATCCTGGAGCTATTATAATCCCCTGACAGCCTTTTAATTTCCTTTCAATATTTTCTTCGTTGATCTTTTCGGAATGAATCCACTCGACTTTTACTCTGCATTCGTTGGTGGCTCCTGCATGTATAATTGCCTCAGCAATAGATTTATAAGCATCCCTCAATTCAACATACTTTCCAATGAGGGCAATTTTGACCTCTTTTTTAGGATTCTTATATCTATCCAGAAATTCATTCCAATTTTTCAGATCAGGCTCATTACCAAGCGGGAGTCCAAGCTTTTTCAGTACGATCACATCAAGCTTCTCCTCCTGCATCCGGATCGGAACCTCATAGATGGTAGAGACATCGATGGATTCAATAACTGCCTCTTTGCTCACGTTGCAAAACAGCGCAACTTTCCCTTTCAGATCGGGTGTAAGTTGGTGCTCTGTGCGAAGAACAAGCACATCCGGCTGAACTCCGTTCTCCAGCAACTGTTTGACAGAGTGCTGTGTGGGTTTGGTTTTCAGCTCTCCAGATGCCTGTAAATAAGGAACCAGGGTAAGATGAATGATCAGCGCATCGGTGCCTAACTCCCACTTCATCTGGCGAACAGCCTCAATGTAAGGCAATGATTCAATGTCACCGACTGTTCCTCCAATTTCTGATATGACTACATCGAATTTTTTCTTGGATCCAAGGTATTTGATATATCTTTTAATCTCATCAGTGATGTGAGGGATGATCTGTACTGTTTTACCCAGATAATCACCCCGTCGCTCTTTGTTGATCACCGACTGGTATATCCTACCGGTCGTAACATTGTTTGCCTGTGAGGTTGGGGAATTCAGAAAGCGCTCATAATGACCCAGATCCAGATCAGTTTCCGCTCCGTCTTCGGTAACGTAACACTCTCCGTGTTCGTAAGGATTAAGCGTGCCGGGATCAACATTGATGTATGGATCAAGTTTTTGGATGGTGACCTTGTAGCCTCTAGCCTGGAGTAATTTGGCTAATGAGGATGCAATGATTCCTTTACCTAAGGATGAAGCGACACCTCCTGTGACAAAAATATACTTGGTAGTTGACAAAACTTTCCGGATTTAATGTGTTTTCAACGAGTGCAAAGTAAAGAATAAAAAACGTAAAGGCAGAATCTGTCGGCAAAATTGTCGGCCAAATTTTAAATCAAAGACCCGCTCCCAAAAGGGAACGGGTCCTGTAAAGTTGCTTAATATCAATTGATCTCCTCTTGTTCATCGATGATTTTCATCTTCGACTTAAGCTGATCAATTTGCGTTTTTAGTTTATCGATCTGGTCGTTCACCCCTTTTACCAGCGACTGCGCTCCTTCTGATGTCCCAAAGAAGCCAACGTTGTTGGTCAGGGTATTGATATCGCTTTCCAACTGCCTTAGTCTAACCGAATAGCGATCCCGCTCCATGTTGATTTTAGACCAGCCTCTGGGCTGTGAAGCCAAATGTTCGATTTTAGATTTAAACTTGATCATGTTTAAATCCGAATCATCCAATTTAATCTTATTGAACTGATTGTCAATGGCGTCGTGGTACCTATTCTGCAATTCCTCTTTCTTTCTAAAAGGTACATGTCCAATCTCCGCCCATCTGTCCTGAAATTTCTTCAGCGCTGACAGATCATCTTTGACGATTCCGGTAAGTTTGTACTCTTCAATTTCAGTAACCAATTGTTTCTTTGCCTTCAGGTTTTCATCCTGGTCGCCTGTGACACCTGAAAAATGAGTCTGTTTCTTGTTAAAAAACTCATCACATGCAGTGCGAAAACGTTTCCAAATCAGTTCCGATTGCTTTCTGGGTACAGGTCCAACATCTTTCCACTTCTTCTGAAGCGTGATCAATTTATCGGTTGTAGCCTTCCATTCGTCACTATCTTTCAGTCTTTCAGCCTGTTCACAAATGTCAACTTTCAATGCGTAGTTCTGTAACAAATGTTCTTTGCTCTTATTCCAGAAATTCCGCTTGTTTTGAAAGAAGGTATCATTGGCTGCCCTGAAACGATCCCAAATTTTGCTGTTCTCTTTCCTTGGGCCAAAACCTGTCTTCTTCCACTCTTCCTGAAGAGAGATTACCTTTTCGGTAACATCGTTCCATTCGCGCGGATTATCAGATACAAAGCCCGATAAACCTTCAGCCAATTCACACAGCTCAATCTTCTTTTGAAGTTGTTCTTTCTGAACTGAGCGCTCTTGCTCGAAATGTTGCTGATATCTTTTATTAATAACGGAAGTTGCTATTTTAAAACGATCCCAAAGCTCCTGTTTATGGTCTCTTGGTACAGGACCAATTTCCCGCCAGGATTCATGCAGTTTTTGCAGCTCCTTGAAGGTAACCAGTGGTTCTTCTGAATTGACCGACAACTCTTCTGCCTTGATGCACAAAAGTACCTTTTGATCCATGTTGCGTTTCAGATCAAGGTCTCTCAATTCACGGTCGATTTTGACAAAATCGTAAAACCTCTCAACCTGATAGTGGTAGTTTTCCCAAAGATCTTTGACTTTCGATTGGGGAACCTGGCCAATGGCTTTGAATTTTAGCTGTAACTCATTGAACATCTGAAATGTATTGTTCAATGAATTTTCACTGTTTACCAGTGTTTTAATCTCTTCTATTATGTCAGCCTTCTTCAGGTAATTCTCCTCCTTGACAGCCTCCATTTTCTTGTTGGATTCGTACCGAAGGTTCTTGTACTCTCTGAAAAGATCTTTTAATTCCAGCTCATAGGAATCAGATTCGGCAAGGAAAAGCTCTTCATCATTGCCTCCGGCAATGAAAGCTGCCTTTTGTTCACCTATTTCGTGGTTTCTGATTTTATAAAAACATGCCTTGATGGCGTCTGCGTGCGGTTTGATCACATCAACATCCCCTTCGCTGATGATTTTTCGAAGTGTATTGATCAGATTTATCTTGTTATAAGAGGAGTAATCGTGAATAGGCAGGCCATCGGTCGTTGGTTCATCATCGTGAAATGGATCATCTTCTTCATCAACAACGTCCAATTGAGGCTCGAGGATTGCATCTGTCAATTCGGATTCATTTTCATGAGCAGGCTCTGCCGCAATAACTTCCACTTCAGTTAATCCGGTAGTTTGAGGTTTTTGCTCTTCAATTACTACAAGTTCCTCGTTTTTAACCTCTTCATTGATAGATATAGGTTCCGAAGTAATGCCAGTCTGAGGTTTTTGCTCTTCAATTACTACAAGTTCCTCGTTTTTAACCTCTTCATTGATAGATATAGGTTCCGAAGTAATGCCAGCCTGAGGTTTCTGCTCTTCTATTACTACAAGTTCCTCGCTATTAACCTCTTCATTGATAACAATAGGTTCCGAAATTACACCAGTCTCTTCATTCTCTACGCCGGTGACAGGTAATTGTTCATTTTCCGGCGAGGAAGCAGGATTCTCCAATTCTTTAGATTTCATATGTTTAATAATTCTGCACGAAAATAGATATTTACCCGTTAACGTCAACTGTTTCTGAAACTTATTTTAAGAAATTTTTACGATTTGACCGCAAATGAGACGAATATGCGCGTAAAAGACTTTTTTTACCTTTGCCTAAAATCTGTTGTATGCGTATAGATATCCTGACTGTTGTACCTGAATTGCTTGAAAGTCCGTTTAATCACTCGATTTTAAAGCGGGCCAAGGACAAAGGGCTGGCTGAGATTTATATACATAATATTCGGGATTGGGCCACTGATAAACACAAAAGAGTGGACGATTATGCTTTTAGCAAAGGCGCAGGCATGGTGATGATGGTGGAACCAATTGACAAAGCAATCTCCGAACTTAAGGCGCAACGCAGTTACGATGAAATCATCTTCCTGACACCTGATGCGGCAAAATTCACCCAACAGGATGCTAATCAGCTCTCAATGAAAGGAAACCTGATGATTCTATGCGGTCACTACAAAGGAATTGATCAACGTGTGCGGGACTTTCTTGTGACAAGGGAATTTTCGATTGGAGATTATGTTTTAACAGGTGGAGAGCTTGCGGCAGCAATTATTTCAGATGCGATCGTTCGCTTGTTACCAGGTGTATTGTCGGACGAAACCTCTGCGTTGACTGATTCATTTCAGGATGGATTGCTTACACCACCTGTTTATACACGCCCTGCAGAGTACAAAGGATGGAAAGTCCCTGAAATCCTGCTTTCAGGAAATGATCAACTGATTGATGACTGGAAGATGGAACAGGCAATCGAGAGGACCCGCAGGATCAGGCCCGACCTGTTGGCTCATGATTGAGCAGACTCTTTTCCGCAAATGGTGTTAAACGGACAGTACAAGCAATGTTCCTCGACCGTAGTTTGATAAAATGGGATATCAGGATTAAAAATTTCTTCCAGTAAATTGATCAGCAAGGGTTCAAATTCTCCCTTTAAATCATGGTAATTGACCTCTCTATTGCCATTTTCCCTGATAAATAACCGATGATTTTCTTGTTGGAATATCTTTTTCAAGGCATATATTGCCGGATAAATCGCGCCTGTTTCAGGGTTCATTTTATCCCAAATACAACCATATAGGAGCGTCTGAAATGCTGCTTTATTCCTTTTTTTCGACTCCTTGTCAAATAACTCCGACAACGAATAAAAATCATGAACTGTTGTTCCGGTTTTGTAATCAATTAATTCAATATCTCCTGATAATGAGTCTATTCTATCAATAATTCCACCAATGCGAACAGACTTGGTTCCCCGAAAAACAGGGATCGTCGCACTTGCTTTTTGTTCAAGTCCTTCAATATTAAATGGTACTCTTTTCCGATCATAGTTCAATGTCTGAAGTACCATTTTCTTTATCACTTCAAAGACCAGTCTGTTTCTTCCTGTAATTTTTGAGGGGTCAGTTGTGCTTCCCGATTTGAAAAAATGTAGCGCAAAGGCTTCGGCAAGAAGCTTATCGATTCTTTCCTTATTATTCAGCAAAGAATCGATGATATTATCCTGAATACTCCGGTTCAGATAAGGCATGTACAAATTCTCCATGACTGTGTGAAAAAGCTTGCCGAATATTCTGGCATCCACCTCCTCCGATACCTCATCATCTTCCTGAAAACCAACAATATATTTAAAGTAATAGCTTAGAGGACATTGAATATATTGATCAAGGGCTGTGGGAGATATTTTCTTTCCTGATTCCAGAAAACCATTTAGCAAATCAAGCACCTTTCCTTTTTTCTCTATCGAAATTGGAAAAGATGGTAACGGATCAATCGTGTTTTCAACACCCTTTTCAGTTATTTCGAAGGACGATTCCATTAAAAGCTGGTACAGGAACCGACTCTTTTCTCCGGTCTTTAGTCCATTCGAGCCTGAGTTATAGACGAAAGTCACGCTCTCAGCCCTTTGCAACAACCGATAAAAATAGTAGGCATACATCGCGTTTTGTTCTTCGATGGTCGGTAGTCCTACCCCCCTGCGAAGGTGGTAAGGAATAAAGGATCCAGACACATTCGCTCTAGGCATAACACCCTCATTGACTGATAGTAGCACAATATTTTTGAAATCCAGGCTACGTGTTTCCAATATTCCCATTATTTGCAAACCTGCCAAAGGCTCTCCTTCAAAAGTTATGGTCATTGCACCCAAATATTGCACCATAATTTTGAAAAATGTATCGCGCGAAAGGAAATCCTCACTTCCCATAAGTGCACTTCCGGCTACGAAAAGAGAATTGTTCAGTTTGTTGATGGAGAGATAGACCAGGTAGATGTATTCCTGGTAGTTGTTGGCGCTGTTTTCGTGACCGCTTTTCTCCCAAAAAAGGAACAAATCATAAAGGATGGAAAGAAAATAGTCGGGCAATTCAGAAACTGATTCCTTAATGGCAAAAATTTTTGCGAAGAGTTCTGTTGTAACCAATTCTTCTTTTGGCACATAAAGTAAATTCCTTTGAATTATATTTTCAATAATCACCTTACTTTCAATAGGATATATCGATTGAATTAATTGATTGTTTAATAGTTCCACAATGCTTTTGTAATGAAACACCAAGGAGTTCTCATCCATTTTTGCCTTTTTCTGAAGAGTAATTAACAGGCTTACAAGGCTAAACAATGGTGTTTGGTTGAGCGGTAGTCCCATTGTCACATTCACTGTTTCCATCTCTTTCGGAAGGGCAGAAAGTAAGGGCAAAAGAAGTTCTTCATCGCACAAAACAATGGCAGTATCATCGAAATCGTTTACCAGCAATTTAACCTCATTTGCAGCAACTTGCGCTTGTCCAATCTGAGAGGGTGAATGAATGATCTGCAATTTCTTACTCTTTCGAAAGCAGTCTGTTTTATAGGGTTGATCAGTCTGGGGAAACAATTCAAGGTTTTCCCTCATGAAAAGTCCTGCTTCCTGGTGTAAATCCGCCAGATAATATTGATCATAATCCCAATAGAAAGATATATTTCCTCTTTGCTGCAATACATGAAAAAGTCTCTTCTCACATCCGTTCAAAGCATTAAAACCAGCCACAATAAACTTTCTATCAGCTATATACGTGAACAATAGCACGTTGGCGTTTTCAACAGCATCGCGGAAAAGCATCCCTTCATAAGCGATTTTGCTGGCATTTAGCTCCTCTTTCAATTTTCTGTAGATGGGATACAGAACCTGCCAAAGACGGGCAAACTCCTTTTGATCCTCCTTTTGTTCGCCGTTCGTCAAACTCTTCCAAAAATGGCTGATCTCAGCCTTCCGTTCTTCATTCCAGTCATTGAAATGTTCGTCAATCTCTTTAAGATCAGTAATATTCGTGAATAACAGATCCGCATCCACAAGATATTTGTCAACCTGATCAAAATCGTGCAACAACATCTCGCCCCAACTGAAAAATTCATCAAACGAATCTTTTGATCCGCTTAGTTCCCTATATATCTTAAAAAGTCGAAAAATTAGCTGAAGTTGATCCTCTATCCGCAAAGGAGAAAGGTTCGCAAAAAGCTCCTGAATGGTTACAATTTCAGGTGAAAAAGTGGATTCAGTAACAATTCTGTTCAGGTATTCGGTAAAAAAAAGGGCTGCCCTGCGATTCGGAAACACAATGGTTAAATCAACAATATGCTGTCCATGAATATCATACAAAGATTTTGCTATCTGTTTTAAGAAATACTCCTGTGTTTCCTTCATGGGTTTATTCAAAGATACCTCTCCTCTTCGGACGGAAATTAATTGTTAAAAATGCTTATTATTTCTGAGATTTAGACGATGATTTAGTACATTTGAGACTAAACATATTTTCATTTCAAACGTAAGATCGAACATTAACTACAATGTATGGATAAATTTTCCCTTGTCGGTAATCAGGAAATCAGTGCAATAGAAGAATTGTACGAAAATTATCTTGAAAATCCGGTTAATGTAGAGCAAACCTGGCGTAATTTCTTCGAAGGATTTGAGTTGGCCAGAAAATCTTACCAGGAAGTCGCAGTATCGGCAGCCGATGAAAACCGGATTCAGAAAGAGTTCAGAATTCTGAACCTAATCAATGGCTATCGTCAACGTGGTCATTTGTTTACGCGTACAAATCCCGTCAGGAAAAGAAGGACCTATAGTCCAACACTCGACTATAAAAATTTCAACCTGGAGGAGGAAGATCTGAATACTGTGTTTCATGCGGGAAATGAGATCGGTATTGGCAATGCAAGCCTAAAAGAGATTATTTCACACCTCGAATTAACTTATTGTGAGTCGGTCGGAGCTGAATTTCTCTACATGCGGCAACCTGAACTGATCGACTGGTTAAGGGTCAGGATGGAAAAATCAAAAAACAGCGAATTCTATACACCTGAACAACAGAAACATATATTTTACCACCTGAACATTGCCGTTGGTTTTGAAAGCTTCATTCACCGCAAATTTGTTGGTGCAAAACGCTTCTCGCTTGAAGGGACCGAAGCGCTGATTCCCGCCCTGGATGCCCTGGTAGTACATGGGGCCAAACTTGGCATCGAAGAGTTTGTTGTAGGTATGGCACACCGTGGAAGACTGAATGTATTGGCGAATATTCTAGAAAAACCCTACAAAAATATCTTCAAAGAATTCTATGCGACTGAATATGAGGAAGGTATATCACTTGGCGATGTAAAATACCATCTAGGATTTGAAAATATTGTCACGACCGATGCCGGCGAAAAGGTAAAATTGAGTCTGATTCCCAACCCTTCGCACCTCGAGACAGTGGGATCACTGACAGAAGGAATGGTCAGGGCCCGGATTGACCACCATTATGGTGGCGATTGCGCTAAAATTGCGCCTATCATCATTCATGGTGATGCTGCCATTGCCGGACAAGGAATTGTCTATGAAATCGTTCAAATGGCCCTATTGCCTGGATACAAAACCGGTGGCACCTTGCACCTCGTGGTAAATAACCAGGTGGGATTTACGACCGATTATCTGGAAGCACGCTCAAGTACCTATTGTACGGACGTTGCAAAGGTTACCCGTTCTCCTGTTTTCCATGTGAACGGAGACGATGTGGAAGCGCTTATTTTCACTGTTAAACTGGCACTGGAATTCCGGCAACGTTTTGAATCAGACGTGTTTATAGATATTCTTTCCTACCGAAAATACGGTCACAACGAAGGCGATGAGCCTAGATTTACGCAACCACTGCTCTACAAGACAATAGCAAGCCATCCTAATCCAAGGGATATCTATGCGAAGAAGCTAATTAATGAAGGGATCATGACCCAGCTCGAGGTTGAACAGGAGATTTCGATGTTTAATGAGCAGTTGGAGCAGAATTACGAGGAAAGCAAACTGATTGATAAGCTCAATATCAAGAATTTCCTGGTAGATGAGTACAAGCCTTACCGCTTTCCGGATCCTTGTGAAGTGTATGAAGTTCCGACCGCAGTTTCGGAAACGGAACTGAAGCAACTTGCCAATTCTATCAATACGCTGCCTGCTGACAAGAAATTTTTCAGCAAAATTGTCAAATTGATGGATGACCGCACACAAATGGTTGCCAACAACAAGGTTGACTGGGCTTTGGGCGAATTACTTGCCTATGCAACGCTTCTCAAAGAAGGAATTCCGGTTCGGTTAAGCGGTCAGGATGCCCAGCGAGGCACCTTTTCTCACAGGCATTCGGCTCTGGTATTGGAAGATAGCGGTGAAAAATATTTTCCGCTTCAAAACATCTCCTCCGATCAGGCGCCCTTTGCCGTTTACAACTCTCCCCTGAACGAATATGGCGTGATGGGCTTTGAGTATGGCTATTCGATGGCCAATCCAAAAGGGTTAACCATTTGGGAAGGTCAATTTGGTGACTTTGCCAATGTAGCCCAGGTAATTTTTGACCAGTATATCTGCTCTGCAGGTGAAAAATGGGGCATGATGAATGGATTGGTACTTTTTTTACCTCATGGATATGAAGGTCAGGGACCAGAACATTCCAGTGGCAGGATCGAAAGATATCTGTCACTCTGCAGCAATTACAACATGCATGTGGTGGTTCCAACCACTCCTGCCAATCTATTTCACTTACTTAGAAGGCAAGCACTTGGAGATGTGCGCATTCCGCTGATCGTCTTCACACCGAAGAGTTTGTTGCGCCATCCTAAAGTTATTTCTTCGCTGGATCAAATGACCAAAGGAGGCTTCTTAAAGCTCATCAAAGACAAGGAAATCAAACAAGGAAAAGCGGAGGTGATTGTATTTACCTCTGGCAAAATCTACTTCGAGCTGACAGAGCGAAGGGAGAAGCTTGGGAAGAACAATGTTGCCATCCACCTGGTGGAGCAGGTCTCCCCTTTCCCATCTGAAGAAGTACGTGATATAATATTCCATAACTCTCAGACAAAAAGATTCTTGTGGGTTCAGGACGAGCCTTCCAATATGGGTGTATGGCCTTATATTTGCAGAAAATATCCCGATCTGGGCCTTGAGTTGGTTAGTCGTCCTGAAAGTGCAAGTCCAGCCGCCGGATTGCTGGAAAAGCACAAAAGAAGACTGGAACGGATTATGGATGCGGTATTTAACTAATAGAATCTTTGTAAAAAAAGAAAAAATTATGATTGTTGAAATTAAAGTACCTTCTCCGGGAGAATCTATTTCTGAGGTTGAAATTGGCAAATGGCTGGTTGAAAATGGTTCTGTTGTCAGAAAAGATCAGGAGTTGGCAGAGGTCGAATCCGACAAAGCCACCTTATCCCTCATTGCAACGGCCGCTGGTCAGTTGAGCATCCTGGCAAGTGAGGGTGATCGTGTCAATGTTGGCAGCGTAGCGTGCACCATCGATACAGACAAGGCCTCTTCGCAGCCTGCTGAAATTCCTGTCATTGCTGCATCTGAGCAAAAGAAATCAACTCAAAATACTCAAATAGAGAAAGATAGTAAACCTATCGTAGCTGAGCAAAAGCTTTCAGTACCAAAAGAAGCTGAAAAATCAATCAAGATGACTCCAACCGCAAAAGCGGTGATGGAACAAGCCAATTTATCTGTTGATGAGGTTTTGGAAGGTATCAGAAGACTAACCAGAACGGATATGGAGCAGATTGTAAAGGCCTATGCCAATCCTGTTTCAAAGAGTTTGGAAGTTAGTCGCAGCGAAGATCGGATTGCAATGACCCCATTGAGACGTAAACTGGCCCAGCGACTTGTCTCTGTCAAGAACGAAACTGCCATGCTTACTACTTTCAATGAGGTAGATATGAGCAAGGTGATGGAGTTGAGAACCCTTTACCAGAAGGCTTTTACCGAAAAATATGGTTACAAGCTGGGATTCAATGCATTCTTTGCAAAAGCAGTCAGTATGGCCCTTGCACAACATTCGTCTATCAACTCTATGATCGACGGAGAGGAAATTGTAACTCCCAATTACCATGATATCGGAATTGCCGTTTCCAGTCCAAAAGGATTAATGGTACCGATCATCCGCAATGTAGATACCATGAATATTGCCATGATTGAAGGTGCAATCAAGGATCTGGCAGAAAAAGCACGCGACAAGCGCCTTACCGTGCAGGAAATGACCGGAGGAACCTTTACCATAACCAACGGTGGAGTTTTCGGTTCGATGATGTCTACTCCTATTATCAATCCGCCCCAAAGCGCCATTCTGGGATTACACGCGATCAAAGATCGTCCGGTAGCTATAGACGGGAAGGTAGAAATCAGACCCATGATGTACATCGCATTATCCTATGACCATAGGATCATTGATGGCAAAGATTCGGTCGGTTTTCTGGTCAAAGTAAAGGAATACATCGAAAATCCGACCAAACTTCTTTTTGAAGGCAAAGATGCCGGAGAGATCCTGCTGGATTTGTGAAAAACAAATAAGGATAAAGGATAAAGTAAGAACACCACAATAAGGATAAAGGATAAAGGATAAAGGATAAAGGATAAAGTGGAATTCGTACTGAATTTAGAATTAGCTCAACTATAGTTTGAATTATAAAGTAAGAACGCCACGATTTTGATCGCGGCGTTCTTACTTTATCCTTTTTACTTTATCCTTTATCCTTTATCCTTTTCTTCGCCGGTTTCAGCAACCTCTTCGAAAACTAGCAACCCTTTGCTATGAAGCAAGTTATACCAAGTCAGTACTTTCTTTATGTCAGAAACATAAACCCGTTCTTTATCGAAATCAGGGAGTATTTTTTCAAAATATTTTTTCAGTTCTTCTGGTTTTGCATTGGTCTGAGCTGCTGCTCCGCCATTTTCCAGATCATAAATCTTCCTGAACACCTGTTTAAGTGGAAAATCTTCGCTGGTCGTATAGATCGCAATGTCTTCCAGGGTACTCATTTTAGCGCTTGCGAATGCAGTCTGTTTTTTTCCTGTCAGCAATGACTCAACGATCACGCCGTTTTTTCCTTCAGACAGAACTTTAAATAATCCCGGTTGCCCGGATATTGCCAAAATACCTTTTAACATAAAATGTAAAATTTGATATACCGCAAAAATACGAAGAATTTTTAATAGCAACCTGTTACTTCAATCCAAAACTTTGGCGAACTTTGCCTTCCAAAGAACTGCATTTTTATGAATGAACTCAAGATGGTCGTTACAGATCTGGATGGTACGCTGCTCCAGAGTGATCATTCCATTAGTAATGAGGATCTTGAAACCCTTCAATTGCTGGGAGAAATGGGCATCTGCCGGGTAGCCGCCACAGGAAGAAATCTCCTAAAGGTACGAAGGGCACTTAGTCCCTCAGATCCTTTTGATTACGTCATCTGCTCTTCGGGAGCCGGAATCGTTGACTGGAAAAGCCAGGAGGTGATACGGGCCATCAACTTACCTGAAGAATTGACGGCCCGGCTTATTAAATACCTTATCAACAACGGATTTAATTTCAAGGTATCCGATTGTTTCCCTGATAACCACAACTTTTTCTGGTGGAAAAAATCGCATTGTCCCGAAATTGAAAGATACATAGAGGTTCATTCAAAAATGGGTAAGTCAGAAGAAATTGTACCTGGTCAAAAATATAGCTCTTCTCAGATTTTGCTCTTTTTCCCGAAACAGAGCAGCAGGTTTGACGAGGTTAAAGAGGAGTTACAAGCCCATTTCAGCGATATCAGCATCATTCGAACGACCTCTCCGCTTGATGAAAATTGGATATGGATGGAAATTTTTCCCAAGGGCATCTCAAAAGCCCATGGAATAGCTGAAATTTGCGATTTAAAGGGAATAGACAGAAAAGAGACCCTTGGAATTGGAAACGACTTTAATGACCTGGAAATGCTTGATTTTACGCATTTGTCGTATGTAGTTCACAACGCACCCCAGGAGTTAAAGGATAAATTTCTCATTTCTCTACCACATGATGAGAATGGATTTTCCCATGCTGTCAAAAAACACCTGCCAAAATAATCAGCCAAAAATTCCAATTTTGAGTCCACTCCGAAAAGTCTTTTCCTGCCACAACTTGTCACGACCAGTCGGGAAAGACACTAAGACACAAGGGTTCACAAAGAATCATAGTGCTGATATTTAAATCTTTGTGACACCTTAGTGGTTTTGTGACTTAGTGGCCTTCTTAATTTTTTGCTTTTCGGAGTGGACTCAATTTTGGATAATTTACTGAATCTCAGATTATTTACTACATAATTCAGTTAATACACCGAAAGTGGATTTTGGATGCAGAAATCCGATGTTCAGGCCTTCGGCCCCTTTTCTTCCTTTTTTGTCCACCAGTTGGATACCGGCCAATTCCGCCTCAACCAAGGCGGAATTCACCTGATCTACTGCAAAAGCTATGTGGTGAACCCCTGGTCCTTTCTTTTCAAGGAATTTCCCAATAGGACCTTCCGGATCCATTGATTCCAGCAGTTCTATTTTCGTCTCACCAACTTTAAAAAAAGCTGTTTTTACCTTTTGATCAATCACCTCTTCAATGGCATAACATTTTGATCCCAAAAGGGTTTCATAATATGGAATTGCCTTTTCGAGGCTTTCAACGGCGATGCCGATGTGTTCTATTTTTGATATGTTCATTTCAGCCTGATTTGATTCAATTTTAATACTTTACACTTTTTTCAAACAGTTATTATATTCCCAAAATGATGGAGGGTTCAATATTGAGTATTTTACTGATATTTCGCGCTATTTTTAGTGTTGGTTCACTTTTCCCTGTAAGATACTCACTCACACGAGAGGGTGATACGCCTAATTTTTTTGCAAAATCGCGCTGAGACATTGCCTCTTGTTCTAATCTCATCTTCACTACATCCGCAAGCGTAGAATTAGCGATAGGAAAATGACACTCCTCGTACTCAATCACAATATCTGACATTATTTTCAGTTCTATGGCTTTGCGATCGTATATTGGTGTATCGTCCGTTACCATTGGCAAAAGTTCTTCTATCCTTTCCATTGCGGTTTTGTAAACAGCTTCATTTATAATCCTTTCCATATTTGATGTGCTATTAAATTGTTTTGCAATCAATTTTATCATATTCGGCATGTGTTCCAACAAATCGGATATAAATGTATCCATGTACAAATTGTATAACCACTACCAATCTATAAGTATTTCCCTTTATATTGAATACGTATCGTTGGTTGCCGATGTTGTCCACACTGTTAAAGTCTTTTTTAATATCGGCAAAACACTTCCATTTAGCGCGCTTTGCGGTTTTGAACCAATGATTTAATGGTACTTCCGCCTCGTTGTTCTTTTGGTAAAAGTCAATTAAGCTTTTGTGAGATACTATATTCATAAAATTCCACCTTACGGCACAAAATTAGCATATTATTTTGAAATTCAAAATTTTTCAATGATTTTATTACTGTGAAATTCAATTTCTCCTATGTGGGCTTTACAATCAGATGAATTGTTATTCAGGAACATCAAGACTGATTATGTTCAATCTTTTCCAAAGGATACCAATAGGTCTTCCCTATGATCGCATGTTGTGTACTTTCGTCGTTATCAAGATTCATAAAATCAATAATCCGGTCATCTTTTGGAAACAGACTATGGCAGTAACGGGGAACTATCGTATCGGGGACTATTCCAATTAAATCAGTACCTGAAATCATGTTAACTATTTCTTCGGCATCGCTCAATTCAAAAGGAATATCGTTTTCATACAGGGCAACCGCCATCAGTACGGTTTCTTCCACCCTGCTGATACTAGGGCCGGCCAAACGGATGCTCCATTTACCATCTTTAGGTGAAGCAAGCAGAGAGATATGGGTTGAATTGCCTCCCCTGCAAATCTCCCATGGGTGAGCGCCTTGCACACAATCGCTATGGAACCATTCAGAAAAAGCCAATGGCGAATCTGCGGCAATATCCCTCAACCCGGCATCACGGCCATCAGCCATGCTCAAATATTTTTCGCGGGAAGAGAGGGTCTTGTTTTGGTCTTTAAAATAGCCATTTGCATCGTAACAGATTTCGCAAATCCTGTAAAACTCGTTGACCGTCATTTCATGCAAAAGAGTCGATTCCTTATCTTTTATCCAAATCAATGCTTGTTTCAGCTTTTCTATTAAATCTTGACCCAGAGCAATATCCGGACGAAAAGATTCCTCTCCAAGTATATCCCAAAAGTCTTGTCGCCTGATACGACCAAATCTTTTCGTGAAAGGAAGGTTTTGCAGAATATAAAGATTATAGGAAAATATATCATTCTTGAGCTTTTCGGTTTCATCATTTATTTTTTCCAATAACCATTCAAGGAAACGTTGAATATACTCCAGGTTCAAACCTGGTTTACTGTCCGGAATCTCAGAATTTATATCAATTGAAAAGATCAGCTTTCCATCAAAATAAAAATACTGATTATCCTTGTATCTTGCGGTTTGGAATTGATACCATTTTGCCTTCGCAGGATAATAGGCTTTCCAAAGTTGTTCAAAATCATCCGGACTTTCGACCTCGCCGCACTCTTTGTATTCTTCATAATCGCCGAAAACTTCCAGCGGTCCTCTCTCTGCTTCAATCCAAATATGCCTGACATCGTCGTCACCAATAGGTTTTACACAGCTAAACAGTTCGTATATTTCCTTTAGCATAAGGTAAATACTACAGCACATTAAATCCATCTCCGGACTTAAATTACTGATAACCGAATCAATTTGAGGTGCAAATAGTTCATTTTCCCTTTTCATTTGTTTGTAATTTTGTTTTTTAATCCCGCACATGCGGGATGGAACACCCGATAATCATTAGCCTACGTGTGGAAGATTTTTTTATAGTCGTTTCATCGTATAAGTTTATAATGAATAACAAGTTACAAATATTCAAATGACTATTTGCAAAATAGCACAAATATTTCAACAACTATTGTTTGCGGATTCCTTGTTTGAAATTTGAAATTCATGAATAAACTTGCATTTCAAATAAGTAAGGCAATCAATAAAAGTACAATCAATAAAATACAGATAGTATATTAGCTGTATTTAATATTTATAGCTATATTTGGATAATATTTTAACCAAAAAAATGTATTCATTAGAACCAACGCCACTGAAGGTAAGTAAAGCACTGGCCGAAAGACACCGCTCCTTGCGAAAGCAACTAAAAATGTCGCAGGAAGAGATGGCCGAACGTTCGGGCGTATCCCTGGGCAGTTTAAAGCGTTTTGAAAACACCGGAAAAATATCGCTGGATTCGCTGCTGAAACTGATGCACCTTTTAGGACGGTTGAATGAATTTGACAACCTCCTGCTTGTAAAGGAAAACCCTGATGATATTAAAAAATTATTTAAAGATTAAGCAATAACCAATGGCCGGTATCAATAAATTGTTCGTATCGCTGCTTCTCGGTGGAAACAGCCTTGAAGTTGGGGAACTGGTGCTTTCCGACCAAAAAATATATTTCAGGTACAATACTGACTACCTTAAAACCGGGCTTAATCTTTCGCCCATAAAACTCCCTTTTTCAGGTGATATAGTAAGTGCCGATAAACAACCTTTTGACGGGTTGTTTGGGATATTCAACGACTCATTACCTGATGGCTGGGGCCGACTATTATTGGACCGCTCCTTATCTGCAAAAGGGATTGACATTACAACGATAACGCCTTTGGACCGGTTGGCTTATGTCGGATCGCGGGGAATGGGAGCCCTTGCTTACAGACCCGAAATTAAGCCGGAAAAGACTCCTGACCTTGTTCCCGAACTGGACACCATTGCCGCTGAAATGAACCATATACTCCAGGGCGCCAGCTCAGAAATTATCGAGGAATTGTTTATCCTCGGAGGATCTTCAGGTGGCACCAGACCAAAGATTTTTGCTGCTTACAACCAGCTTACCGATGACTTGATACACGGTGTGGGCAACATCCCGGAAGGCTTTGAAGAATGGATCATAAAATTCCCGTCATCATCTGATAACAGGGAGATCGCGAATATCGAATTTGCTTATCACAAAATGGCCCTTCTGGCAGGCATAGAAATGAGTGAATGCCGCCTTTTTAAAGGGAAATCAGGACAGGTATATTTTGGGACAAAGCGGTTTGACCGGATAGTTAATAAACGTCTGCATACACACACCGCTTCTGGCCTTATGCACGACAATTTCAGGATGAGTACGATGGACTACGGGCATTTGATGGATTGCGCTTTCCGGCTGGAAAAACATGTGAAAGCTTATGAAAAAGTTTTCAGGTTGGCAGCATTTAACGTGTATTCGCATAACCGGGATGACCACAGCAAGAATTTCTCTTTCCTAATGGATGCCAAAGGAGAATGGCGGTTTGCACCGGCCTACGACCTTACCTTCTCTTATTCCGGATACGGGTTTCACAGTACCATGATAGCCGGGGAAAGTAAAAATCCGGGACGAAAGGAGCTTATGAAGCTGGCCACACATTTCGGGTTGAAAAATGCAGGCTCCATAATCGAAGAGGTTCAGGAGGCCATAAGCCAATGGGGAGCAATTGCCAGTGAATATGGCATCACCAAAGAAACAAGGAATAATATTCAAACAGCGATGGATAAGATCAGGGATTAAGGAAATTACGCTTAACGACATGATTATAGGGGATGATTATCAGGGTGGTATTACCTAAAGAACTCAGGGAAACAAGAGAACGGCTCTTCTTGCACTTCAAAATAAGGCCAATATTCGAATTCACTATTCCCTTCAATCGAGAAATGCAATGGTTTTCCAGGAACAGGCTTAAGCATTTTCTTAATACTTTCCGCGGTAGCCTGCACACCAATGTCAAATTTCTTTGCTTTCACACCAACCATTGCCAATAGGATTGGTCCATATTCGACAGCATAATGATTTTCTTCATATCCCTTTTCAAGTCCTGTGTATTTTGTAACCCTAAAATCCATTGGCAGGGTAAATGAAATTACATCTCCATTTTCCCATTTTCTATCAATTACGAAATAGGTGCCGGGCTTCCCGCTACCGACTTCGCTTCCATTGACCATTATGGACATATTCTTGGATACCCATGAAGGCACACGAATACGAATTTTATTTTTTATGGGTTGTTCATTCCCGACCACCATCTCAATTTTCGAATCATAAGGAAATTGTGTATTCATTTTAATACTCATGGATTGGTTCTGCATGGAGTATTTTATTTCAGAAGTGGCAAACAGGTCAACATATATGCCATCTTCTGCTACAGAATAGATGTATTCGGGGAGTGATCCGAACACTCTGGTCCCCTGTCCTTCACAGCATGTATTCATGCAATGATGCGAGTTTGGAGAATGGTCGCCATATTTTCGATCTACCAGTTTTGCAAAATAGCGGATTCCCTCCGGCCCGTATTGATTTGCTATAGCCACGTTGTAAATTGATTTCTCAATTTCGCTGACATATTTTTCCTCTTCGGGGTAAAGCAAATGAAAACGCTGATTAAGCTTCATCCAAAACGAATTTCCGCATAGCTCTCCTGTCTCGTGCCTTAGATAGTATGATTTCGGTTCATAGAGGAATGTCCCCTCGTTTATGGCAAGTGATCCTCCAATGTGCTCCCAATTGTCGTGATATAAATCCCATGCCCCCAATGCAGCATCAAGATATTTTTTTGCTCCGGTTGCACGGTACAAATCAAGGTAGGGTTCGATTCCGGTAACCAAATAGTTATGCGGGCGATCGTATGGATATCTCCAAATTGAGTTTGGATCTCGTTTTGCAAGCCCTTCCATCCAATAGTTTTCCTGAAAATATTGTTGGACTACCTGAATATCTTTCGGTTTTCCTACCGGTGAAAAGTAGGTTCTGGTTATCGGAATAATTCCCTGCGTTCCCTGTCGTACACGGCGCAACATCTCCGGGAGATACTCGCAGTTATCGAACCAGTCGTAGAATCCACGCAGCAGGGGGAATGCCTTTTTATTTCCTGCATATCCTGCTTCTATTAACCCCTGTGATACCCACGATCTCGTGTAGGCTCCATTTTCATAGTCGAACATTGTGTGTTTCGGGAAAGCCATCAAATAGCCATCGGGTTCTTTACACTGATCAATCAGATCCACAATATCATCCATCCTTTTTCGCAAATCAGCATTTTCCATCCATCGCAATGTATTTCCGGCTCCGGTCAGGAATCGTGCTGCTTCAGACCCGGGAAGAACCTGAAACCACATATTTTTAAATCTATCTTCAAGAGGTTCTACGGGCAGTCCGGCCTTAACCCGGAAATTACGTGCCAGCTGGTCGAAGGTAAACGAGTTCATCAGGTAACTGATGTTGTTCTCCATGGTTGTTTTGAACAAGCCTTCACCCAATTTCACTCCTCCCATAGGTGTTTGTGCTTTATAGGCTACAGGCTTCCACGTTTCAACCGGCATCACGTTTTTCGGATTGTTGGTAACAACATATTCTCCCTGCGGACGTGGAGGGCGTGTCAGCAACTCAATGTGTGAATCCTTGTTAGGATTTGATTCCGTAGCCGGGCATCTATCAGCAATATCTTTGCCGTCAGAAAGCACCATCATTTTTGTCATGGCCAATTTATTGTCCCGAAGCTGTGTCGCTGTTAAGCGAACATATCTTCCATAAGCTTCTTTCGAGGCAAACGTACAAACCTGATCGTCCGGATTTGGGAATTCTTCTTTCAGGGTGTAATCTTCGTACATAATGGAGTGTTTGAAATCCGCATCGTTTGAAACCTCCAGCCTGAAACGGGAAGGAAAGCCACCGGCAGCAGGTCCCCAACCTTGCACTCCGGGCAAGAGTTTTATCCCGTCAATCTTTTTTACCTGCCCCAAATCAATTTGCACCCAGCGGGTTTCGTTGTTGCTGCCCGCCTTTGAGGAATAAGCAGGCAAATAATACCGTGCCACCCGCTCTATGCCCATCTTTGCTTCACGAAGTTCGTTCGCAGGGTTATATTTTACCTGAGCATTCACTGAAGTGAAAGTTAGCGCGAAGAAAGAAGACATGACTAAACAAAATATCTTAGTTCCTTTTATTAAGATATCGATTTTTGTTTTCATTTATTTTTTCTGATATTCAATTTATTTCATCACCTCATCAATTGTTCGTACCTAAATATATTGTAAATCAAATTCATTAGGCCAATTATCGCAGTGGCCCTGGGCATCCCAACCAACCAGATATACATACCGTTCATGCTCCGCTCCATAAATCCAAATATGTGTTCAACATGTACCCTGGTCTTTGATTTCCAATTATTGTTTGCAATTTGTCCTTAGGTGAGTGGTGTGTTTTTGTATCCCTTTTCGTGAATCTTGTTTATCATTCTGTATTCTGAAACAGCATTTTCCTGTTCTTCTCCGGTATGTTGCCCATGGAATTTCTAACTGTGTATTCAGTATGGCTAATATACTATTAATTATCTGAATATCAAAATATTAATTTATATAACCTCCCTACAGGTTAATTCTAGAATACTTAAAAAGCTCTCCCGGAGCCATTATCATCGCTTTTATTTCTTTAGGAAGATTGGCAGACTCTTTCAAAAATGTCGTAGGATCGCCTTTGCCCCCTTCGGTGACATGTTCCAGGAACATCCAGAAATGACTAGCTATTAAAAATTCAGGCTTAATAATAAGAGCAAGCTTACATGCTTCAAACGCATTCATATTACCATATTGCCCATTAATAGGAACTATCATGATATTAACATCTGATTTTAAGGATGCTTTGATTTCATCCGGACAAAAACAGGTATCCCCGGTATGGTATATTTTTATGCCATGAATATCGATCAACAAACCATTTGCCTGACGGGAAAGATCGCCATGATCTGCATAAACCGCTCTGATTTTTAGATCTTCCGTAACCCATTCTTCACCCTCTTTTAAGATAATATACCTTTCTTTTGAAATATCATTCTGTTTATACAGTTCTTCACAATCGAGAGAACCTAAAAAAAAAGTTTTTTTATTTTTTACAATGCCAGGTAATGAATCAGGATCAAGATGATCGGCATGCTCATGAGTGGAAAGAAATAAATCAGCATCCAGTTCTTCAGCTTTAATAACTGAAGGGATCATTCTTTTGAAATTAAATAATCGTTCACACGCATCTGATAAATAAGCGTCTATTACTATTATTTTATTATCAACAGTTTTGATGCAAAACCCCGCCTGTGCGAGATAGAAAAGCGCTACTTCGCCCGGATTCACTTTTGTTTCTTTAATTCTTTCTAGCAGTTCCATTTTTTTATTTCGATTTATCAATTCATTATTAATTGTTTCATGTGTATATAAATTTCTAATACTTTAAAAATCAATAATTAATAAAACAGGTTAAGAGAGTAAATTTTCATGCTCGTACTTCCTCGTAGCAATTTTATTACTACGATTTGTGACATCGGTTGGTGCTTATCCTGTTT
>JAPLDT010000014.1 GCA_026391315.1 Bacteroidia bacterium | reverse complement strand
GGAAAGAGCCAATTCCATGCCATTGAAATTATGTCGTGCCCCGGAGGATGCATTGGAGGAGGTGGCCAGCCTTACCACCATGGAAATGCCGAGATACTGAAGAAACGTCAAATGGCGCTCTACCGCGAAGACTCCGGCAAACCAATTCGCAAATCGCATGAGAATCCTTACATCACCAAATTGTATGAGGAGTTTCTGGGCGCCCCGATGAGCGAAAAATCACATCATTTATTGCATACCGAATATTTTGACAGAAGCAAGAAGTAGATAGAAATAAGTGGAAATAAGTGGAAATAAAATAACTAAGATATTCAAGATGCCAAAAATAAAATTATCAGAAAGAACCATAGAGATTGTCAGGGAAATTTGTGCCTCATTCGAAAACAATGAAGGAGAACTGATCAACATCCTGCACGAAGCCCAGCACAAACTGGGCTATCTCCCTGCTGAAGTTCAGGAACTCATCGCGAATGAGCTGAACATGTCGGTTGCAAAAGTTTATGGGGTTGTTACTTTTTACTCCTTTTTCAACATGATACCTCAGGGTGAATTTCCAATCTCTGTCTGTATGGGAACCGCTTGTTATGTTAGGGGAGCCGAGCAGATTCTTCATGAGATCAAGAGGCAACTCAACATCGAAGTGGGACAGTCGACACCCGACGGAAAATTTTCCCTCAACTGTCTGCGCTGCGTTGGCGCCTGCGGATTAGCTCCTGTTGTCATGGTTGGTGAAAAAGTCTACGGACGGGTTGCTCCTCAACAAGTAAGGAAGATCATCGCCGAATACCAGGAGGGGTGCGTGAAGCCAGAGAAACACGAGATGTAAAAAGTG
Source organism: Bacteroidia bacterium (assembly GCA_026391315.1). Classification (GTDB taxonomy): domain Bacteria; phylum Bacteroidota; class Bacteroidia; order Bacteroidales; family Prolixibacteraceae; genus CAINVV01. Next base: position 146,143 of record JAPLDT010000014.1, on the reverse strand, counting down.
ACTAAAGTGACTAGAGTGAACTAAAGTGCCTAAAGTTGGGAACTCCCGACTTTAGGCACTTCTTGTATGACGAACTTCATATTTTAAGTGACCACCAATGCCTAACTTTAGGCACTTTAGACACTTTAAATACTTTAGGCACTTTATTAAAAGTAACTCACCAATCGAAACACCCATGCAACTCCCTGCCGCCGAACCCTACAAGATCAAAATGGTAGAACCCATCTACCTCAGCACCAGGTCAGAACGCGAACGATGGATCCGGGAGGCCAAATACAATCTTTTCAACCTCAGAAGCGAACAGGTGTACATCGACCTGCTCACGGACAGTGGAACAGGTGCGATGAGCGACCGCCAATGGGCTGCCATCATGACCGGAGATGAGAGTTATGCCGGTTCCTCCTCCTATTACCACCTGAAAGATGTCATTACTAATCTTTTTGGATTTGACTACTTTCTTCCGACACACCAGGGCCGTGCTGCTGAGAATGTTCTATTCTCTGTGCTGGTAAAAGATGGAGACCTGATTCCGGGCAATTCTCATTTTGACACCACGAAAGGGCACATCGAATTCCGCCATGCCACCGCCGTGGATTGCACCATCCAGGAATCATTTGAGCCGTCTAACCTTCATCCGTTCAAAGGGAATGTGGATCTTGATCAGCTGAAAGAGGTACTCGACAGCAATCCTATTGAACACATTCCGTTTATCATCCTAACCATCACCTGCAACTCTTCCGGAGGCCAGCCGGTCTCCATGCAGAACATCCGTGAGGTGAAGGCATTGGCCGACCAATACAACATTCCGCTTCTGTTTGATTCTGCACGATTTGCCGAAAATGCCTGGTTTATCTCACAACGTGAGGCAGGCTATCGGAATAAAACCATCAGGGAGATCGTCCTGGAAATGTATTCTTATGCCGACGGAATGACCATGAGCAGTAAGAAGGACGGGATTGTCAACATCGGGGGTTTTATTGCCACTCGCCGCAAAGAGTGGTACTATAAGGCTTGCACCTTCAACATCATGTTTGAAGGATTCGTCACCTATGGCGGAATGGCCGGTCGCGACATGAATGCCCTGGCTGTTGGCCTGATGGAAGCTACAGAACCGGACTACCTTACCAGTCGTATCAGACAGGTTCAATACTTGGGAGAACAGCTTTCAGGGTACGGCATCACCGTTCAACAACCCTACGGAGGCCATGCCATTTTCGTGGATGCGAGGGCATTTCTACCCCATGTCCGTAAGGAGGAGTTTATCGCGCAGACTTTGTGCATTGAACTATACCTTGAAGCCGGAATTAGGGCGGTTGAAGTAGGTACCCTCATGGCCGACCGTGATCCTGTGACGCGCGAAAACCGTTATCCGAAACTTGAATTCATGCGTTTGGCCATCCCGCGAAGGGTCTATACCAATCTGCACCTCAATGTCATTGCCGCCGCACTTAAAAACGTTTATGACCGCAGGCAGGAAATTAAATCAGGTTACCGTATCACCCAGGAATCTCCTATTCTGAGACATTTTACCGTGGAACTGGACCCCTGTTAAAATGTGAAAATTGGGAAATGAGGAAATGATCGCCACGGTCCCTGAGCGAAGTCGAAGGGTCACATTTTCACATTTCCCAATTTTCACATTTTAATAATTTTATGTTATATTTGTAGAATAAGTATTAATTTTTGTTAATTATTATTCTGTTTTTTATGAGCAGAATTTTTTGTGGTATTCCATTACTGCTTTTGTTTTTGGTACCTCTGCCTGGCCTGAACTTTTTGCACATAGTATCCTTCGCCATTGATAAATCCCCTATTATCAAAGGATGGGTAATTGATGCCGAAACAAAAGCCACCATCGAATTTGCCAATATCTCGCTCTTTCTTCAACCAGATACAATTCCCATTCAAGTTACCGCCACCAATGCCAAAGGTGAATTTAATTTCAGCAATCTTAAGACTGGCAATTACACTGTAACAGTCCACTTTATGGGGTTCAAAAATTTCTCATCGCAGCCCATCGTATTGTCAGAAAAAGCTGGTGCAATTCGATTGGAACCGATTCCCCTGGAAATAGAATCGCAGTCGCTCAAGGAGATTTCCATCTTGTCAAAAACAAGGAAGCCTGTCTATCAACTTGATAAAAGAGTTCTCTACGTAGAAAATCAGATGTCCGGAACCGGAGGATCGGCTTTAGATCTTTTATTCAAACTTCCTTCGGTAACTCAAAAACCTGACGGACAAATTGCGATTCACGGCAACCCTAATCTGCTTGTATTCATCAATGGGAAACCCTCTTCAATGAAAGGCGCCGATTTGCTTGAATATACTACTGCCTCCGAAGTGAAACGGATTGAGCTAATAACCAGTCCATCTGCCAAATATGATGCCTCAGGATCGGGAGGTATCATAAATCTGATCACCAAAAAAAGTACCCTGGACGGATTCAACGGAAATGTTCTGGCCTCTGTTGATCACCTGGGAGGATATACCTCAGATTTTTTACTGAATTACAAGCGCAATAAATTGAGCTTTTTTGTTGGCCTTGACAACAACAGACGGAGAAATAGAGGAGATGTTGATTATGTCACCAATTACTCTTCCGACCAGTTTCTCTTCACCCAAACAGGTTTACAGCGATCGGCCCGTATCAACACTGCATTCAGAACCGGTGTTGATTATCTTCCCTCGAGCAATGATAAAATTTCATTTACCGGTCATACAGGCACTTTTGAAACCACCAACAACGGTGACTGGAATACAGTAAAATCAGGTGGTGCGGCATTTGTCGGGGCCATTCAAAATATTGCCATGGATAACAACGACCGCAAGGGTAATTACAGTGGTGCGGATGTCACCTACGAACACAAATTTAAGACACCCGGCAAATTAATTGCAATTTCGGCGCTTTGGAACAATCTGAATTACGATGATCACTATTTGAACCTGGTCAGTGACATGGCTGGAACAGAAACGATGAAGCAGACAACCCGCCTTGACAAAAGATTCAACAATTATCAATTCAACGCCGATTTTACCACCCCGACAGGGAAAGCCAGCACCCTCGAACTTGGCGCTCAGCTCTCTTTCAACAATGAACAAGAAGGCTATCAATCCGAACTTAGTAACCCCCCGCCACCTGTTTTGACCAATCAGGAGACACGTTTCAATGGAATGATCGGGGCAGGATACGGCACCTGGCAGTTTAAAATCAAACGATTAGAGCTAAAAGCCGGTTTGCGGGCGGAATATCTTAACCGCGAGATGAAAACCTTTGACAGCAGGTTTCCTTTGCACCAATTTAATCTCTATCCATCACTGAACAGCTCCTTCCAAATAGACTCTACGCAAGAGATCCTTCTAAATTACTCAAGGCGAACTGATCAGTTGAAAACCATTCAGCTTGATCCTCTGCCACGCTGGTACAATTTTTACAATGTCATGATGGGAAATCCTGACCTAAAAAACGAGATTACAGACAAAATTGCCATTGATTATCTCCTCAACTTTCGGAAACTGTCACTGGTAAATGAACTCTATTTTTACAATACTACCGACAAAATTGAGGTAATTCAATCCATCTACCGTGATCAGATTATTCAGAACCGCACTGAAAACATGGGTAATGAAAAGACATTTGGACTCGAAATCAATGCCATTTGGTCTGCCATCAATTGGATGCAAATAAGCGAAAAACTCGACTTCATCTATTCACACCTGGATGTCAGGCTTGCACAGATAGCACAACAAAGAAGATATCAGCAATGGTATTCAGTTACCACGGCCGATTTTACCATCAGCCCCACCTTTAGGTTGCAACTTGATTTTTACTACATCGGACCAGCAATGACCGCACAAAGCAAAGTCGATCAAGGTTACATGGCCGGTTTAAGTATCCGGAAGACCTTTCTGGACAGAAAACTGACATTTACGCTATCAGGAAGGGATGTTCCGGGCTTTTACAAAAAAGTCGAACATGTTCAGGGTGCCGGCTTCAACCAGGTGATGACGATACAAAACAATTTCCCTATTCGCTTCTCCGTTTCCTACAAATTCAATCATTACAACCGCGACGAGCGAAGAGTTGCAAAGTCACCGCTCATCGAATAGCGCCGAACTGATTCTCAATACCGATTTATAATTTATTCGCATGAATTACTTATAAATTAAAATAATATTAGCATTTTTGATGCCATTATAAATCTGCAAACCAATAATGCTTGAGAATTTAAAACATCAGGTTTACAAAGCGAGCCTGAAACTTTTGGAGCAAGGCCTGGTGATCTACACCTGGGGAAATGTGAGCGCCATCGACCGCAAAACCGGATTGGTTGTCATTAAGCCGTCAGGTATTTCCTACGATGAGATGGTACCCGGAGATATGGTGGTAGTCGATCTGAATGGCAAGATTGTATCAGGCGATCTAAAACCATCTTCCGACACCAACACCCATCTTGTATTGTACAAGAATTTCCCTTTGATTGGCTCTATCATGCATTCCCATTCCGAATATGCCAGCTGCTGGGCCCAGGCAGGTCTGGGAATCCCACCTCTTGGTATTACCCATGCCAATTTTTTTAACGGCGAGATTCCATGCACAAAACCTCTGTCTGCGCAGCAAATGGAGGGAGATATCGAAACAGAAACAGGTAAAATCATTGTAGAAACTTTCAAGGCATCCTCCCTGGATCCAATGCGCATTCCTGGAGTTTTGGTCTGCGGTCATGGCCCTTTCTGTTGGGGGAAAGAGGTTCAAAATGCATTCGACCATACCGTTGTACTTGAAAAAGTGGCACGGATGGCCTACCGTACCCGTCAGCTGAACACAGTGAATCCCGTAGAAAAAAAAATCCTTGATCGCTATTTTTTTGATTGATCTCAACTTAGTCCATTTTAATGGGATTCATTCATTGCCGTTGGCTTCAGCCAACGGGCAAATGGAAGACACGTCCAGGCTTTAGCCAACCCAATAATTATTTGGCTAAAGCCAGTTTGTCATTTCTTTTATCTCTCCGTTGGCTGAAGCCAACGGCAATGAATGAGAAAAAATAGCCCTTTTATCAATTACAAATACAACTGCTATTTCAATGGCTTTTTATTAATAAATTTGTTGATATTAAGCGCAAATGATATTTTTTCTGTTGCTTTGAATTAAATTGCAAGGACTAACAATCTTTTCTCTTCTAATTTGTATTAATCTGTATAATAACCACTTACATAACAAAAACTCCATTCCATGCAAAATTTTGAATTCTTCAATCCGGTCAATATTGTCTTCGGCCAAGGTCAAATCAAGAAATTGAGTCATTTGGTACCTACCGGTACTAAAATCATGCTCGCATATGGCGGTGGCAGTATCTTCAAAAACGGCGTTTACGATCAGGTAAAAGCAGCCCTGCCGGGATTGGATCTGATCGAATTTGGTGGAATCGAACCAAATCCAAGGTATGAAACACTGATGAAAGCCGTTGAAATAGTCAAAAATGAAAAAATCGGTTTCATCCTGGCAGTTGGCGGTGGTTCAGTACTTGATGGCGTAAAATTTATCGCCGCGGCCGCCTTGTGGGAAGAGGGAGATCCCTGGAATTTCCTCACCAACAGAAAGCTGGTTGTCACCAAAGCCATTCCGTTGGGTAGCGTAATGACCCTTCCTGCTACAGGTTCCGAAATGAACGGCAACTCGGTGGTAACACGTCTTTCAACGCAGGAGAAACTGGCCTTCAACGCGAATGCGGTATTGCCGCTCTTCTCTATTCTTGACCCAACCGTGGTATATTCCCTGCCGGAGAAACAGGTGGCCAATGGGGTGGTCGACGCATTCGTCCATGTCATGGAACAATATCTTACCTACCCGGTAGACTCGCCCATCCAGGATCGATTCGCAGAATCCATTCTCGTAACCTTGATCGAAGAAGGACCCAAAGTCCTGGCCAACCGCAGTGATTACGATGCCGCAGCCAACTTTATGTGGGCTGCCACCATGGCCTTGAATGGTCTCATTGGCGTCGGGGTTCCACAAGATTGGGCTACCCACACGATAGGTCATGAACTCACCGCATTTCACGACATCGACCATGCCCGTACCCTGGCCATCGTTTTGCCGGGAATTATGCAGGTGAAAAAGGAAAGCAAACGCGAGAAATTGTTACAGTATGGCGAACGGGTTTGGGGAGTAAGGGAAGGAACTGTCAATGAGAGAATTCAACATACCATCCAAAAAACAGTAACCTTCTTCGAATCATTCGGTATCCCGACAAAACTTTCAGCCTACAACATCGGAGCTGATTTTATTCCCGTAGTTTGCCAACGCTTCACCGACAGGGGAATCAAAGGGATTGGAGAGAAGGGAGATCTTACTATTGAGCAGATTGCGGAAGTATTGACATTACAGCTCTAGCCTTAACAATGTGGAAATTGGGAAATGTGAAAATGCTGTTGTAATTTCCACAGTTCCACATTGCTAAATTACCCCTCCCACTAAATAATTTGCCCGTCAGGGCATTAATGTCAATAGAAAAAGAGATTCTGGAGCTTTTTATTCCCCGGTAGGGGATTGACCATATTGTTGTACAATAACTTGAGTCCAATCCGTTTAGTTTATTCCCTGACGGGAAAAAGGGGAACTTCTAAACACATATTTCTATTGATATTAATGCCCTGACGGGCAAAAATAATCCTATGAATTAGCTTTTAGTTTCAAATTTCGCAACGTCGGAGATTTGACAGCTGCGAATGCCACGACCAACAATGTCATCGCTCCGCCAAAGATTACAGAAGGGACCAACCCCATCAGTCCTGCAGTAACTCCCGATTCGAAGGCACCAAGCTCGTTGGAGGAACCAATAAATATGCTGTTTACCGCTGCCACACGCCCCTTCATCTCATCGGAGGTGAAGATCTGCAGGATACTTGCACGAATCACAACACTAACATCATCGAACACGCCACTCAGGAAAAGAACGAATGCGGAAAGATAAAAATTCTTCGACAATGCGAAGACGATCATACTAATACCAAATCCAAAGACAGAATAAAGCAGCAACTTACCCGAATTTTTGACAGGCGGGTTAAACGTTAGTACAATAGACATAAGTATTGCGCCTATCGCCGGACAAGCACGGAGGATACCTAACCCTTCGGGGCCGACTTTGAGAATGTCAGAAGCGAAAACCGGCAGCATCGCCACTGCCCCACCGAAAAGCACGGCAAACATATCCAGTGTAAATGCACCCAAAAGTATTTGGTTGTTGAAAACATAGTGAATACCCTCCTTCATCCTGGCAAAGATGCCCTCTGTGCTGCCTTCAGGTACGACCACTTTACCCGGACTTTTAATAAACAGCAACAACAGCGTACAGCTCAGATAGAAGAAGAAAACCAGGGAAAGGGCCGGAAGTACACCAAAAAAACCATAGACCAATCCACCCAATGCCGGCCCTGTGACTGCTCCAACCTGCCAGGTGGTGCTGCTCCAGGTTGCTGCACCGGTAAGCAAACGCCGGGGCACCAGTTGCCCCAGCAGGGCAGTATTGGCTGGCATCAGAATCCCGCGGCTGAGCCCGGTGAGAAAAATGGTCAGATAGATTGGCCAAACGCCAAGCAGTTGATGAAAATCGTAGGATGGCAAGCTGTAAACTGCCAGGATCAGGGAACCCAGCAACAGCAGAAAAGTGGTGTAAAAGATAATTCTCTTCCGGTCCCAGATATCAACAAAATGGCCGGCAAAAAGTGCAATGCCCACTTGCGGAATTACTTCCGTGAGTCCAATCATTCCAAGCGAAAGCACGCTTTTGGTGATGTTGTACAACAACCATCCCACCACAACCGACTGCATCAGCGTTGCCGAAGTCATCAGGAAACGGTAAGCCATAAATAGCCGGAAATTCCGGATATGCATCACCTCAAAAGCCTCGTTGGAAAAGATTTTCTTCATTGCGCTAAATTAATGTGAAAATTGGGAAATGTGAAAATGTGAAAATCCAATAACCCCGGCCTTACCACAGATTACACAAATTACACAGATGAAAGGAAATATCAATTTCACCGTTTCCCCGCTTCATTGTTCAAGTATCCTTTGAATTGCTGTGAAAACCACTCTCCCAGTCCCCCAGTCCTCTCCGTCATCCAAGTCGTCCCAGTCGTCCTAGTCGTCCTATTCGTCTCCGTCATTTCTTCCTTGGTGCCACAGGGCATCCCTCACATGACTTCCCGCACCCGCCGCAGGGGTCAGGTTTGGATATATTGCGGATGGATTGATAAGCTTTGTATCCTACCAGGATCGCCGCCGCCAAAACAAGTATAAAAACAATGATCTCTTGCATACTATCGGTTAAATGAAGAACAAAGCGATGTGATAGGTCAGGAAAGCTCCGATCCAGGCTGCTGCCGTGGTATAGACAACCGTGAATAGGGCATATTTCCAGCTTCCCGATTCGCGTTTGATCGATGCAATCACAGCGATGCAGGGGAAATAGAGCAGTACAAAGACCAGAAATGCCAATGCAACTGCCTGGTTAAAGACTGGTTCTCCCGTTTGGGGTCCTGTTTCATACCGCTGATTCTGGAGTCGTGTTTGCAGCAGCTCATTCTTGTGCTGGTCGTTCTCAGCGCCGTAAAGGACTGCCATGGTACCAATTACGATTTCCTTGGCAGGAATGCCTGCTATCAATGAAACTCCCATTCTCCAGTCGAATCCAAGCGGACGAATCACTGGTTCAATTGCATGGCCGATTCTTCCCAAATAGGATTGCTCCATATGCGAAACCTTTGGTGCCGGGGCATTCACGGTAGTGGATGAAGGTGAAACAATCGTATCCTTCGCACTTCTGGGAAAATATTCAAGTGCCCAGATCAGCACCACTGCTACCAAAATCGTTCCGCCAATTTTTTTCAGGTATTGACTGGCCTTGTCCCACATATGCAACAGCGAATTTTTCATCACCGGCATCCGGTAGGGAGGCAATTCCATCACAAAAGGTGTCTCTTTTCGCTTGAACACAGTCTTGTTCAATAGTTTGGAAAACAGGATGGCAACTGCGATACCAAGAAGATAAATCCCGATAAATACCAGAGCCGGATAGTGAGGAAAAAAAGCAGAGATCAATACCACATATACCGGCAACCTGGCAGAGCAGGACATAAACGGTATAATCATCATGGTAAGAAGCCTGTCGCCGCGGTTTCGGATGGTTCGGGTCGCCATAATGGCCGGAACATTGCAGCCGAATCCCATCACCATGGGGATAAATGAGCGACCGTGAAGTCCCATCTTGTGCATCAGCTTGTCCATGATAAAGGCGGCCCGGGCCATGTAACCGGTATCCTCCATCAGCGAAATGAAGAAAAAGAGAATCAGTATGTTTGGCATAAAAACGATCACACTTCCCAATCCCCTGATAACTCCATCGATCAACAGATCTTTCAGCATGCCATTGCCAATCAACAAGGCCAGACCATCTGAAATCCAGATGACCCCCTTCATGATCCATTCGGTTGGAAGCGTTCCAAGGGCGAATGTGGCATAAAAAGTAAGAAACATTAAAGCTAGAAAAAGGGGGAAACCGATATATTTGCCGGTCATGACCTTGTCTATCTTCTCGGTAGTGATGGCTCTGTTCATTACTCCGGGCTGGTAACACTCTTTCAGTGCCCCGGCAATGAATCCATATTTGGCATCTGTAATGAGTTGTGAGCTCTCGTCGCAGAGTCGCGATTCGAGCCGAACAATCTCATGCTCCGTGATCTCTTTGATTGATTGATAATTGGAAGATGATTCCAGAACCTTCAAAGCCTCAGGATCCTTACCTATCAATCGGATTGAAAGATAACGGGAAGAATATGTCGCGGTAAGAGGTTTATCTTTTTTGATCTCTTTGCGGATGAGATCAATTGATTTCTCCATCTCCTCACCGTAGTGGATGTGAATGTGCCTTACAATAGGATCCCTGTCCTCATATACTTCAATCAACTCATTGATAAGATTTTCCAGTCCCTCTCCACTGCTAGCCGTGGTCGGAATAATCGGTATACCGGTAAGTTTGCTAAGTTTTTTAATCTTTAACTTAGAACCACTTGCCTGCAGATCATCGAACATGTTCAGGGCAATCACCACCTTGATGTCCATATCGATCAGCTGTGTAGTCAGGAAAAGATTGCGCTCGAGATTGGATGCATCCACCACATTGACTACGATATCAGGCATCTCCAGCAAAATGAAATTTCTCGTATAGAGCTCTTCAGGTGTATAACTTGTGAGTGAATAAATGCCGGGGAGGTCGGTCAGATCAATTTGATAGCCGTTTTTCTCAAGGGTAGATTTTGTCGCATCTACCGTGACTCCGCTATAATTGCCAACATGCTCCTTGGAGTTGGTAACCCTGTTGAACAATGTAGTCTTCCCGCAGTTGGGATTTCCAACAAGGGCCACACTGATCATGCGCCCTTTTTCTTTGGCTGAGATCTTTAACTCCTCCAGATCGATGGTGCCACCATAAACATGAGGGTGCAGCAATAGCGCCTCTTCAGGTGTGACCACCTCAATCATTCCTGCTTCCACTCGTCGCAGGGAAACATTGTATCCCATCAACCGGTATTCTACAGGGTCTTTGAATGGGGCATTCTTCAGCACCGAGACCTCCTTCCCGGCAACAAATCCCATTTCTGAGATTCTCCTTCGAAAAGAACCATGCCCCAATACCTTGGATATCACAACAGTCCTGTTTTCACCAACTTCAGATAACCGCACTTCTTAAGTTTATTAAGAATAATTATAAATAGAGTGCAAATATAGTTTAATTTAGATAAAAGGAAAATGAGAAGATGGGAAAATGAGAAAATGAGAAAATGAGAAGATGGGAAGATGGGAAAGTGAAACAGGTAGCAAAATTTCAGGGTTTAATAGTCCATTTTTCAGGATACCTCTGCATAATAACCAACATGCCGATGATCTTATCATATTCTGTATCTAATATCCGGTGATTTTCAGCAGAAAGGTATTCGCATGCCAAAGAAAAAACGAGCCAATTTTGTGTTTCTCCAGCTTCTGCCTTACTTTCACTGAGTTTAGATAAAAATGATTTTGGATATTGCCTTCTTCTGAAAGCTTCTGCAATATTGCTGTTTACCGATCGCGAAGATCTTCTTATTTGACTAATCAAAGAATAAGTTTCCTCCTTTGGAAATCCTTTAGTCATGTGGCAAATATCCATAGCATTTTTAAATGCCTTCTGGTATACCTTTAATTCTCGGTGACTATTAATGAGTTCCATGTGCTTTTCATACAAAGATACCTAGTTCTCCGGTCAAATACGAATTTCTCACACTCTCATTTTCCCATCTTCCCATCTTCATTAAAAAACCCCTCCTGCTTGCGCAGAAAGGGGTTTCATCAATTTACACGCTACATTTCAGGAGTCTATGAAAAAACCTGAACATCTTTAATTATTCGATTCTTGGCGGTCTTTTGAATCCGCCACGTTTGGAGACAATCACTGATCCCGTGATGATGGCCAGACAGATCACGCCGGTCAGCACCAGGCCGAAAGAGAATTGGCCGGGTTTCTGATAGGCAATCAATACGGGTGCTGCCAGCAGGGACACCAGATTGATTACTTTGATCATTGGGTTCAACGCCGGGCCGGCGGTGTCTTTCAAGGGATCTCCGACGGTATCGCCTACCACGGCAGCATGGTGGGCTTCGGAACCTTTTCCACCATACAATCCATCCTCAATGGTCTTCTTGGCGTTGTCCCAGGCGCCTCCTGATCCGGCCATAAAGACAGCCAGCAGTTGTCCCGACAAAATAACCCCTCCAAGGAATCCTCCAAGCGCTTCAACACCCAAAAGGCTTCCAACCAAAATCGGAGAGAGAACGGCGATAAGTGCAAGCGGGATCAACTCTTTTTGTGCGGCAACAGTACAAATGTCAACTGCGCGCTGGTAGTCAGGCTTCACTGTCCGTTCGATGATACCAGGAATTCTGAACTGACGGCGAACTTCCTCAACGATCTGGGCAGCCGCGCGGGTAACCGCGTTGATGGTAAGTGAAGAGAACAACCATGGAATAGTACCTCCGATCAACATCCCGATAAATACCATCGGCATGGAGATGCGTATACCTGTTTCGATCAGTTGCTGGCTCTTTTCGAAGCCAAGTTGTATCTGAACATTGCTTACGTCAGTGATGAATGATCCAAATAGTGCGACCGCTGCGATTACTGCAGAACCGATGGCCACACCTTTGGTAATGGCTTTGGTTGTGTTACCTGTGGAGTCGAGAGAATCCATGATCTTGCGGGCATCTTTGTCCAGGTGCGACAATTCTCCCACTCCGTTGGCATTGTCGGCAATCGGACCAAAAGCGTCCATCGCGACATTATTTCCTGTTAAGGTGAGCATACCGATACCGGTCATTGCTACCCCATAAAGCACATATACCAATGGCATACCATTGTAGATAATTACGGCGGTGAGAATGGTCAGCGCGATCACGATAGTTTGCCATACAGCTATTTCGAATCCATAGCTTAAACCCTTGAGTAACAATGTGGCTGATCCGGTTTTAGCGTTTCTGGCTATGTCTTTCACCGGATGGTAGTTTCCATCTGTAAAATGTTTGGTGATTTCATCCAGCACAATGGCCAGGATGATACCCATCACCACAGAAAGGAAAGATCTCCAGTCGTGCAGGTAGAAGTAAGAAACGATTCCGAAAAGTACAATACTGATAGCCGCAGAGGTATAGAACCCTTTGTTAATGGCTTTCAGGGCATTGTTTGTTTTAGCTTCTTTGTCCCCCTTCACCAGATAGGTTCCGACGATGGAAGAGAGCACGCCGATACCACGAACCAGCAAGGGGAAGATGATCCATGAAAGTTCATGTGTGGTCATGAAAAGGACTACACCGAGGATCAATGTAGATACGATGGTCACCTCATACGATTCGAAGATATCCGCGGCCATACCGGCACAGTCGCCCACGTTATCACCAACGAGGTCGGCAATTACGGCAGCATTCCGTTCATCATCCTCAGGCAGACCGGCTTCCACTTTACCGACAAGGTCAGCGCCAACATCGGCTGCTTTGGTGTAGATTCCACCGCCTACCCTCATGAAGAGCGCCAGCAGAGTACCACCAAAACCGAATCCCAGTAGGGTATCAGGTGATGCAACGCCAAAAAACATAAAGATGAGGGTACCTCCAAGAAGACCCAGTCCGTCTGTCAACATTCCGGTTACGGTACCGGCGCGGTAGGCAATCTTCAGCGCTTCGCTGAAACTACGGCGTGAAGCAGAGGCAACGCGTACATTGGCCTGAACAGCCATACGCATTCCAAACTGACCAACCATCAGTGAGAAGACGGCACCCATCACGAAGGCCAATGCACGACCGAAACCAATGATCAGCTTGAGTGACTCGTCCGAATAACCTACGAAACGCAGCTTGGACGATTCGGTTGGAGGAACAATATAAACGGATAAAAACAAGACAATGGTAAAAACGAAGATTAGCGGAACAATGGTTTTCAACTGACGTTTCAGATAGGCATTGGCGCCTTCGCTGATCGCGCCCCACACCTCCTGCATCTTTGGTGTTCCTTTGTCACAAGCCATGACCTGTTTGCGGAGCAGAAGGGCATAGCCCAGTCCGAAAAACGAGATCACCAATACACTCCAAATGGCTATTACTTCAAAGGAGCTTGCACCAGGTAAACTAATCATATGAATCTGTATTTTATAGCGTTAAATATTAAAGTGTTGCCAAAAAGTCGTAATTAATCTCCTCTAGTTCGCCCATGGAAGGATAACGATAGTAAATCATGTCTTTACCTGAACCTACATAAAAACCGGAAGCTATGGTGCGGTAAAGCAAGGAACCATTGTAGGAACGTACCACCGTTTTCATTTTTTTCTCATATCCTTGCAGGGCGAGGAGGCAATCCCTCAGGTGCCTAACATGTGTGTAAGGCAGGTGTTCGGCCGAACCTGTTGCAGGATTGGTGGCAAGTTCACCCAGCTTCATCTCCACCAAAAAGAGTTTTGGCAATTTAAATTGACGTGATCCGTCGGTAAGTGCTTTCATAAATCCCGCAGGCGAAAATTCACTCACTACTTGTGGCGTGACCGGACAAAGCTCCTGGTACAGATGCATGGCCGGCTTCTCTTCGCTGGAGTTATCGTAAGGTGAGGGAGTTAGCTCCAATGTTATTCCGTTGTCGGTAGTGAGGTAGAGATTCTTCAGCGCACCGAGCGGAATGGTCTCAAGCACGCGATAAACCGAAAGATAGACCGAATGTTTCGGCAATCCGTCCGGATGGCGCACACAATTTGTATCGATGTAATCCATATCGACCAGATCCTGGACTTTCTCAAGATCCACCTCAAAAAAGATCATCTGACCCTTGTTGCTTTTTTTCGTACCGGTAGCCATGTACTCCCCAAACTCGGCAGGAGGAAGCATTGAAGCGATCAGGGCCTCTGGAGTAACAGACAAATAAAGGTATTTACTCATGATGTAAATGGTTAAAAATATAGAGGTTAAACATGTTCTTTTGGTCCTTGCCGGACATACTCATCCCGATCAAGTATTCATGACAAATATGTTATTCTGTTTATACGCTGTGAGCCTGAAATATTCACGATCAGCAACATAGCATTTTTGTTTGGCAGCTCAATATTAGAAATTTTCATCTTTGGGTCACCCTCATCCAACCGTTGGGAAGGTCATTATTCACAAAACCTTAACATTGCGGAATCGCCTGCTTGACATTCATGCCTCATGCCGAAAGAGGGGGCGACTGGACGAAGGGGAGAGGGGGCGAACGCTGCGATGAAGTCACTGACCAGTATTGGAAAAGGCCTTCAGTCAAAAAATAAAATCAACAATTGGTATATTTAAGTAGCCTAAGAACCACTCGCACCTTCTCCCTCTCGCCCACTCGCACCCTCCTTCTCAGCTTTTCAACAGAAAAAAAATGCTACCCTTATCGCTTCTTTCAAAAAAAATACGTTCCTTTGTCCCCGCGTTTCGACGCCAATGGCCCTGTAGCTTAATGGATAGAGCATCTGACTACGGATCAGAAGGTTGGGGGTTCGAGTCTCTCCAGGGTCACATTGATAATCAGACACTTACACGTTAATTCGAGTAGGTGTTTTTTGCATTTATAAAACAACTTATAAAAACGACCGTTCAAAAAAGGTCACAAATTGCGGTCTTGATAACTATCCCTGTGTTTCCGTGAACTCATCACAATTTGTGATAACCTATTCTTTTACGTTGCTTTTGTTCAGTTTCTTGTTTGTCTTTTTGCAACAAGAAATTTATTGCCTCGTACACGTCCTTAAATTGTTTGTCATACTTATTTTCAAGCTCCTTTAACTTAGCCGTCAAATCTTTATGTGTTAAAGCAAATTGCCTCATAAAGACAAATGCCCGGATAATAAGGATATTTACGTCAATGGCCTTATCGGAAGTTAGGATACCGCTGAGCATTGAAACACCCTGCTCTGTAAAAGCATAAGGGGTAGCTGACACATTGCGTTTATCTGGTGATGCGGTCACAAATTGTGATCGCATGGCCTCCACTCATCCGAAGAAAGACGGAACATGAAATCATCAGGAAACCTTTTGATATTCCTCTTTACGGCTTGGTTCAATACCCTTGTCTCGACCTCGTAAAGTCCTGCCAGATCAAAATCCAGCATTACTTTTTGACCTCTTATTTCGAAAATCTTAGTTTGTATAGTTGCGAGTTGCATTTTTGGATTCAATTAATCTTGGCGAGACTTGAATTTTAAGATTTTACTTTGTCCAAGTTAGAAAATATTTTGAATATCAATTTCTGGCTCCTCGATTTTCTTTTGAATGTTATCTTAGCCCCCCAATATGCAGGAGAGAAATAGAATAAACAGTTTGACACTTATCTTTGCAACAGGAGCTCCGGGTTATTCAAGAAGTAGATTTGACAAGCATTACTTTTCAATAATAGCTCCCTGAATTATATGATCCGGTAAATCTCCATGATATTCACAAGTATCTTATCAAAATCTATTTCTAAATCGACGAGTTGCCCGGTCTTAATATCAAAAACCCAGCCATGAACGGTAAGCGTACGTTCTTTGTAGGCTTTCTGCACATCTGCAGTTTTTAAAACGTTCACACATTGCTCCTGAACATTAAGCTCCACCAACCGTTTGTACCTTAAATCCTCATCTGCAATTGCATCGAGTTCGTGGCGGTGGATTCGGTATACATCACGGATATTTCGTAACCATGGATTCAATATTCCCATATCTTCCGATTGCATTGCGGCTTTTACACCATTGCAATAGTAATGTCCGCAAACCACTACATGCTTCACTTTTAAATAGGATACAGCATAGTTGATCACCGACATGACACTTAAATCGGTATTCGGAACCATGTTGGCAATATTGCGGTGGACAAATACCTCTCCGGGTTTCGCCCCCATTAGCTCTTCTGATGAAACACGGCTGTCTGAACAACCGATGTACAAAATTTCCGGACTTTGCCCCAACGACAAATTTTTGAAGTATTCGGGATTCCCTTTCAACTTTTCAGTAATCCAAACTTTGTTGTTGGCAAATATTTGACTGATGTTCATGTTCCTGTATATTATGTGTTATTAACCTGTAAACCCGATGGCCCCCGCTATGGCATTTACACAGCGCAGCAATTCGAAAAGAATTTTATCCGACCCGATTGAATCGTCCTCCTTGCTCAGCTGACGCCATTGGGCCAAAAGCATTACCTGATGTCGGTGCAAGGGGCGCATGGCCTCAGCTCTTAAAAGTGTCGAATAGTAGTGATTCTTTCTTCGTTCCGAAATTGATGCGACTAAAATGGAATCTATCATTTGTCGTGTTAGCGCAAATTCTTTGAGGATTTGTGTAAGAATTTCATCGCTCTGTGGCACATCTGATGCCAAATGAGCGTATTGCTTAAATATTTCCTCATCGGATGAAGCTAAACTGGAATCGACATTGGTAAGAACATACCTGATAAACGGATCTGTTTTTACAGCTTCCCTGAAACGTTCGAATTTATATGGGTCGTTGTTGCGCATGGTTTCGAGCGATGTGCCTACTCCATACCAGCCAGGAATATTGAACCGACATTGGCTCCAGCTAAAAACCCATGGAATAGCCCTCAGGTCGTTAAGTGTTCGGGTGCCAGTTCTTCGCGAAGGACGACTTCCAATTTTACTTTGTTCAATTGCATCAATCGGTGTTGCCTTTTCGTAAAACTGAATAAAATCTGGTCTTTTTGTAAGTTCTTCGTAGACCTGCTTGCTATTGCTCGCTAAAAAGTCAAGTTCAGACGTCAAATCGTATTCCTTAACAGGACCATTGTTTTGCAGCATCGATACCGCCAATGTCCCTGCTGTCAGCAATTCGATATTGTAAACGGCATTGTTCTTATTGGCATACTTACGTTCGATTGTTTCGCCCTGCTCAGTAAATCGAATATCACCATTCACAGAAAGCGGCGGCAATGCCCTCAGGAACCAATGCGTTGGTCCGGCTCCCCGACTGATAGATCCACCCTTCCCATGGAAAAACCGAATTTTAACGCCATGGCTTTTACCAATTTGAATGAGTTTAGTTTGTGCCTCGTATAAATACCACTGACTGGCCAAAATACCACCATCCTTATTGCTATCGCTGTAACCAATCATTACTTGTTGCACAGGAATATCGGCTTTGCTTTGCTGTTGCTGCAGAAGAAGGCTATTTTTGGTAACCGGATGGGATAAAAATTCGTCAAGAATTCTGCCTGATTGAATTAAATCGTCGATCGTTTCGAATAGCGGAACAACCGGCACCAGTGAGGCTAAACCTGTTGTACCACTTACCAGGAGTCCGGCTTCACGCTCAAGCAAATAGACTACCAGCAAATCAGAAACATCGCGGGTCATACTAACAATGAGTGAACCCAAAGCCTCAGTTCCGTACTTGTTAATGTGTTCGCTCAAAACCCTGTAGGAATCAACAGTGGCACGTGCCTCCTTTCCGATAGCTATATTTGGATGGGTAAAAGGACGAGTAGAATCCAATTCCCGATTGATAAAAGCCAAGCGGTCCTTAACTCCCAAACTTAAGAATTCATCGCCGTTAAGTTGGGCTGCTTGCAAGAGCTGCGCCAGAGCTAGTTCATGGAAACGACTATTTTGGCGAATATCGAGTTTCGCCAAATGAAAACCAAAGGTGTTTACGATACGAATGGCCTCATTCACATCGGCAAACGCTATCTCTGAAGCATTGTTAGTTATCAAAGCCTTTTCGAGAATATATAAGTCGTCCACCAGTTCAGATGGATATCGGTAGCTTATTGTTTTTTCCTTGTATTCCTGAATATGCCCCTCCACAATTGATACGGGAAGTTTAATGATCAAATATTCAATAAATTGTTTCAGCGCTTCGTTGGGATACAAGGTTCTGCTCAAACTATCCGAACCCCTAATTTCATTGTGTAAAAACTCATAGCGCGAACTGAATTCCGGGCCTAATTCCTCCGCCTTTGAATGAAAACTGAGGTTGTTTTGCAAACTCTGCAGCATGCGCGTAATGACCTGGAATGATTTAAGCCTCAACTTCATCAATGTCTCCCGTGTAACTTGAGCAGTTACCAGCGGATGACCGTCACGGTCACCACCTACCCAGTTGCCAAAGGTAATTTTGGGGAATTGCCTGACATCGCGAATAAGTTTCGGATCATATCCCGCATCGGCCCAGGCCTGAATCAGCCGTCTGTCATGAAGGGTAATAACTTCAGGGAGTACTTGCGTGAAATAGTGAATAATATTGTCGAGCTCAGAGCTTACATCTGGCTTTTCAGTATACACATCTGAAATTCTCCAAATACGATGAATCGCAATTTTTATGTTGTGCCGAATTTCGTTTTGCTCAATTCTGGTGTACATTTTATTTTCCCTGTTCACCACCAGCAAATAGAGTTTGCGCAAATGCTCAAGCATTATGGTGCGCTTGGCCTCTGTTGGATGAGCGGTTAATACCGGCTCAACCTGTATTTTTGGCAAATATGCAGCAATCTGTTCGGCGCTGAATCCACTGTTTTGCAACAAATGAAGATTATATGACCATAAACCATTGATGACGGCCATCGATTTTTGATCCTCAATCAATCTTCGGTTCTGAACAGCCCCATTGACCTCAACAATGTTAAGTAACTGAAAACAAATCGAGTACAGTTGAAGCAGTTTCCCTGAAAAAGTATTATTTTGATAATCACTTATCTGATTAATCCAGGGAATTTCAGCAGCCAACTCATCTTCTCCCGACTCAATCATTACTTCTTTCAAACAGCTCAAAAGAAATTCGAGGTCTTCATACGGTTTCCCCAAGTTAATCCGCACCAAATCTATCAATTCCATACTTTCCTAATCTGACATTATTACATGGGTATACGTTTGTGCTTGAATTTTGTTGGCATTTCCATATAAATACAAATCACAATTTGAACTCAAACCTTTTTGAAAGATCGGTCCAATTTATCGGGGGTTAAGACACAACACGATTCAAGTTATTCTACTTATTATCAGGATTATTGCGGTCATTACGGTCATTATTGCGATCATTACGGTCATTACGGCGGTCATTACGGTCATTACGGCGTTGTTGACGGTCACTGCGGCCTTGACGCTCAATCCTAACTCCGTTACTGTCATATCGTGCAGGAAATACGGCGGTACAAGAGGACATGATAGTTATCGAGGAAAGTAAAAGGATGACAAACATAGATTTTAATGCAATTGTGACTCTCAACTTTTTTATTGTTTCCATGATACTGATTTTTGCGTTGTTTATAAATTATACTTTAACAAAGTTGAGGCCACTATTTTCATAAAGTATTATACAATTGTAGGAAAGGTTTACATCATTCACATATTTATTCAAAAAATCACATTGAAAGAAAATCAATCAGAAAGAATAAATGGAGTTTAGGATTAACTCAAACCAAGTTCTCGCCAATTTGTTAAATTTGTCCATCTATCCAACGCTAAAAAGTATGCTGTCATGAAAAACCAAATCCTCCTGTTGATACTCCTGATTTGTACCGAAACATTGATCGGGCAACCTCCCAAAATGAACAATGTACTCTATGGTGCAGCATATTATCAGGAATACATGCCATCCGACCGCCTTGCTGACGACCTGAAACTGATGAAAGAATCGGGAATGTCGGTCGTTCGTTTGGGCGAATCGACCTGGAGTTTGTTCGAACCCCGCGAAGGCGAATTCGATTTTGCTTGGATGGACCGGATCATTGACGGCCTTCATGCCAATGGCATCAAAGTCATTCTTGGAACACCAACCTATTCGATGCCTGCCTGGTTGTGGCACAAGCATCCGGAGGTACTGGTCAATTATGAAAAAGGCGGTAAGGCTTATTACGGAATTCGTCAGAATATGGACATCACCAATCCGACTTTCCTGTTTTATTCTGAGCGGATTATCCGGAAAATGATGGAGCATTACGCCAAACATCCTGCCATCATTGGCTATCAGGTCGATAATGAAACCACATCTTACGGTGTAAACAACTACGATTTTCACATCAGCTTTATCGATTATCTGAAGAAAAAATTTGGAACAACAGAAAACCTGAATAAAATCTGGGGATTGAATTACTGGGGAATGACCATCAACGGCTGGGACGAATTTCCTGAAAAAGATGGCATAACCAATACGGCCTACAAATTGGAATGGGAACGTTTCAAACGCAAAACCGTGGCCGATTACCTGACCTGGCAAGCCGGAATTGTAGGCGAATACAAACGTCCCGATCAGTTTATCACCCATTGTTTTATGCCATCGGTTCAGGACATCGACCAGATTGAAACTTCGAAAAAGATGGATATTATGGCCGTGAATGTGTATCACGGGTCACAGGATAACCTGACCGGCGACGAGATCGCATTTGCAGGCGACTTTTTCCGTTCAGTGAAAATGAAGAACTACCTGATCACCGAAACCAACGCGCAAACCATTGGCTGGGATTCTAAATCGCAGTTACCTCCATACGAAGGGCAACTGCGCATGAACGTTTATGCGCACATGGGTTCGGGCGCCAATATGATTGAATACTGGCATTGGCATTCAATTCATTACGGTCAGGAGACATACTGGAAAGGTGTCTTGTCGCACGACCTGCAACCAAACCGGGCTTATGCCGAATACTCGAGAACGGCACACGAAATTCAGCAGTTTGGCAAAAAGTTGGTTAACCTGAAAATCACCAATAAAGTGGCTATCTTGTTCAGCCACGATGCCAATGCAGCCCTAAATATCATGCCTTTCAAAAACGGGAAAACTGATATGTGGGGAGGTTCGTCCAATATTTACCGCAACGAATTGGTTGGGCAGTTTCACAAAGTCTTGTTCCGCAACAATGTGGGAGTAGATTTCATCTTTCCTGAAAATGCCAAATTCGAGAATTATGATCTTGTCATAATACCTGCTTTGTATATTGCCAGCGATGATCTGCTGAATAAAATCAGCAAGTATGTTGAAAATGGCGGTCATGTAATTATGCAGTTCAAGAGCGGTTTCTGCGACGAAAATTCAATGGTCCGTCCGATGCTGGCTCCCGGACCACTTCGCAAGGCCTGTGGTTTCTATTACCAGGAATTCACCAATTTCAAGGAATTAAGCTTGAAGGACAATCCTTTCAAGGTCGACGAAGCATCAAACAAAGTATTTGACTGGGGGGAATACCTGATTCCTGAAACCGCCAAACCTTTGGCATATTACGATCATCCCTATTTTGGCAAATACCCGGCTATCACGATTAATAACTTTGGAAAAGGAACTTTACTTTACGAAGGGACCGGGGTCTCGGACCTCATTCAGGAAAAATTGATACTTCAGGAAATGGAGCGTGCCGGAATTAAAACGGTTGATCAGAATTTGCACTGGCCGCTTGTAACCAAAAGCGGTGTGAACGATGCCGGCAAAAAGGTACATTATTATTACAACTACAGCTCGCAAAAATCAAGTTTGGTTTATCCGCACAAAGCCGGAAATGAATTAACTTCAGGAAAAGCTGTTGCTTCGGGGGCATCGCTCGAAATTGGTCCCTGGGACGTGATGATAATCGAAGAGAATTAGGGTAATAGATTATAAACATAGCTAATTGTAAATACCCAGGAATGAACTTAAAGTTTAAGATCGCTTTTGTTTGTGGAATTTTCAACAAAAAAATCCACTGTTGAGTCATACAAATCTGACACAACAGTGGAAATTCACTATCCGGATATGGAGTTCTCTATTTCACCAAAGACCGTAGGTATTCGAGCACAGATCTGGCTTTGGCCTGATTAAGCGCCGGATCGGGCATTGGCAAATTGTTGTATTTAGCAAGTAATGCCTTGACCGTTGCATTCTCCTTCTGCATCTGAACCGGATTTAAAAGAATATTCATGATGTATTCCGGTGTACGTGTCTTGGTTACATTCTTCAGTGCAGGTCCCAACTTATTTTGATCAATATCATGGCACATGATGCACTGATTGGTGTAGATTACCTTTCCCTCACCTGCCATTTTGCTGTTCAGGGGACCTAGTACTACACTTTTGACAGGCCCAATTCCAAGATCTTTCTCCTGTTGATCCATAGACTCATCGGGTAAGGAAAGTCCGGCAAACTCAGCATGATTTATGACCGAAGATTTTGCCTTCAAAAAACCGGGATTCAATAATAAAATCAAAGCAATCGCAATACCCGTGATCAAGAATGTTTTTCTCATATTCTTCTATTCAATTAAAAGTTAAGCCAAACGAGTAGGTAGAGGGTGTTGTTGTTCTTGGAATTTCTACCATTGTCATCATAATTATTTTT
Organism: Bacteroidia bacterium; assembly: GCA_026391315.1. Lineage (GTDB taxonomy): Bacteria > Bacteroidota > Bacteroidia > Bacteroidales > Prolixibacteraceae > CAINVV01. The sequence continues at coordinate 123,268 of JAPLDT010000014.1, read as the reverse complement.
GTTGCCATCAAATTTGTTGTAAGCCACATATTGCAATGCAAACTTAGTATTGTACCATGGCAGGTATTCGAGTTGCGCTATGAAACCGTTGCTATCAGGCTTGTTATTTGCACTTCCCACCTTCTCATCCACAGCCCCTTTGGTATTAAAATAGCCCAGGGTTGCACCCAATCCATTGTTTAAATAGAGGTTGCCGTCTACCTTAAAGGAATTGTAATTAATTTTTACACTTTGGGTGCTGGAGGTATCACGTACCTCCGTTTCATTGATAAGTGAAGAATGTAAGGAAAAGGCACCTATTGCCAAACGGCGCTCAAATTGGAAATCAAATCCCACATCTGTTATTTTGCTCATCTCCCCTGAAATACCTTTTGCATACATATTGGAAGCGATACCGAAGGTCCCGAGTTCAACATAATTTTTAGAATATTGATGTTGCAAAGCAACGCGCCAGTATGGTGCAACACGACTAATAACCATCGAACTGGTTGTATTTGCGGGATTAGCCGCTCCCTGTTGTGCCGACCGGTAAAGCGTCAATTCCGTAAACAGAAAATTATTGTACAAGGTATAAGCGCCCAAGCCCGCGACCTGCATTCCAAGTTTCTCAATGATTGTCGACTTTGCAGGATTTACTGAGGCATTTGAACTTGCGGACGGAAATCTCCAGGCCGGTGACGTATTCCAGACATCCTGAACCGCAGGATTGTTGTTTAGCGTAAAACCGTAAGTAAGGCTTTTTGAGCCAAGCAGTTTCTGGTTCGCATACCTGATATCAGCATTGTCCATACCCAGGCTTTGACCATTGTAGGTCATCTGAATAAATGTACCAATGTGAGGAGTTACCTGACCAGCATAAAACACGCTCAACTGCTGCGGTAATGCAACAGAATTGTTCTGTACTCCTTCCACACTCTTGGAAATATGGGTAAAAGAGGATTGTACCATAACAGACAATGGCAAAGTACTCAGCAATTTTAGTTTGGTAACCCTGTCACTGTCCACTTTGGTCTCTATCGTATTCATTCCGGTAAGCACGTATCCATTCATTTTGAACTGTCGTCCAAATGAATTGAGCTCAGGAAAAGAGAAATGACATGCCGAACATGACAGTCCTGTCTGTCTGGCATAACTTGGCAAAGCATTCGAATTGCCCGCGAGAAAAAGCAAAATAGTAATAACCAATAACAATTTCGCAGTTCCTTTTGACATTTTGCTCATTATAACCCCCTTTGTCATTTCAAATAGTAAGGGAAACCTTTGAATTTTCATTAATTTTTCCATGTGATTTGATTTTTTGTATCATTACAATTTACTATACCTTCTCAAAGTAAATACATTATTTCAAGCAAAAAAACAAAACATATTAATTTATATCCATTCTTAGATATTTCTTTTTGGCACCGGCCCTGATCTTATCCAGTAACCGGTTAAGTTCACGGATCTCCTCATCCGAAAGATTGGTAAGCAATTTGTCCGCCGTTTTCTCACATTCAAACATGCTGTCGAGCAAGGCCAATCCGGAAGCGGTGATCTCGACTGTCTTTTGGCGCCGATCCTCGGGGTTCTCCTTCCTGGTAAGTAATCCCTTTTCAAACAGACGGTCCACGATGCGGCTTACGTCAGAATCTTTGTCGAGCATCCGCTCTTTGATAAATCCAATGCAAAGCGGCGCTTCGGATCGAAATCCACGGAGGATCCGCAACACATTGTATTGCTGCTCGGCAAGTCCATGCTTTTTCAGACTCTGAAAAAACTCATAACCCAACTGCTTCGTGGTGTAAGTGAGGTTGATCATCCCTTTGTGGTAGTCGTTGCGAAACCTCCCTTTCAATTCGTCTTCTAATGACATATTGATTTTTAAATTAATTCAATCCTTCAAATATCCGAACTTACCCTTTTGGTAATCTTCGAAAGCCTGAAAAATCTCCTGACGTGTGTTCATCACAAACGGGCCATGCGCGGCAATTGGTTCCTTAATATCCTGGCCGCTCATGATCAGAACAATGGCTCCCTCTTCCGACTCAATTTCAAACTCCTCCCCCTCGTTCTGAAATAATGCAAAATGATCCGTAGGCACCTCTTCCGTACCATTGACAGTGATTTTTCCTTCAATGACCAACAGAGCCGAATTGAACGCTGCAGGAAACGAAAAATCCGCCTTCCCATTTTTGTTCAGCCTGGCATTGAACAAGTTGACTGGAGTAAAGGTGGAGGCAGCACCTTGCACATTTCTGTATTCACCTGCAATGACCTCAACAGTTCCTGCTCCGTTTCCCAGGGCAAATTTACCTATCTGATCGCTGGTAATGCTCTGGTATTTGGGCTGTGACATTTTGTACTTTGCCGGCAGGTTCATCCAAAGTTGAACCATTTGCATCTCTCCCCCATTTCTGCTGAACTCCTTTTCGTGGTACTCCTTGTGCAGGATACCTGAGGCTGCAGTCATCCACTGAACATCCCCCTCCCCAATCACACCGCTCTGGCCGGTGCTGTCGTGGTGGGCCACGCTTCCTTTGTAGGCAATGGTTACTGTCTCAAAACCGCGGTGAGGATGAACCCCAACCCCCATCGGACGATCGGAAGGGGGAAAATAAAATTTTGCTCCATAATCCAGCAAAATAAAGGGATTCATGCGCTCCATATCCAATCGGTAACCGCCAGGAATAAAATTATGTACCCTGAAACCGTCACCCACAAAATGAGGTTCAGGCGGAGAGAGTACCAATTCAATATTTTTTATTGACATAGCTAGAATCTGTTTTAAATCTTTAAAAGACTAACACAGAGTAAATTAATTCCATTTACTAAAAAATAGTGCCTGTTCAATGAAGCTATTAATTGTCTGATACTGACTTAAGGAACAAGGAGTCCACAGAGAGAAAAATCGCTTGCGATTTTTTAGCTCAGTGAGCTCAGTGTGTTCTCTCTAAAGCTTATCCAAAGGCAAAAATTTCCAGGTAAACCAGGAGACTCGATTTTTAGAGGATTATTCTCTGTGTTATGAAGTAAAAGTCCTTTAGCTTATTTTGAAAAGCTCAGGATTCCTCAGGTAGGCAACCACCCAAATCAGTATCAGGACAACGGATGGCATCGCAATGCTCATTCCTCCTGTCATGTGCAGGATGATGGCTCCTCCCATGTACGAACTAAGCAGTAAGGTGCCGTATTTGTTGGTCCTTGGGAAGAGGAACAACAGGGCCGAAGTTATTTCGCCCAGCGCGATGATTACCCGCCAGTCGCCCAGTTTCATCTGTTCCATCTGCTCCGGATGTAAAAAGAGTTTGCCGGAAGCGCTAAAAAGGTAAAGTGCTGTTAACAATCCTGCAATCACCCAGGATACAATTTAACTTGATTTCGAAATGTTCATGATATGATTTTTTTGATTAATAATGATTTTAATTTCCGCAAAGATATGTACAAACATTATATGTTGCAACATGTATTTGTTAATAATATTTAAATATTTATTTAGCTTCTGACTTTCAGTGCATTAACAAAACAACATTTATACAATACCAGATTATGGAGCAGGATTTTCCCTGAAATCACAACACTTCTTCCGAATAGTGAAACCCAAATTATTTGTGCTGGTGCAACTTTGTAACATGATTTACGTTTCTATTTGAGAAAGCTGCATTACTTTTACTTTGTGTCCTTCGTGATACCCTTCGTGACCTTTGTGGTAAGATTTTAAAAATTAACCACCAAGGTCACAAAGTCTCACACGAAGGTTCTCAAAGGGAAAACCCTTTCATACAAAAAAAAGTCATGAACAACGCAATTCTACACAAAGCAGATACACGCGGCGATGCCAACCATGGCTGGCTGCACAGCAGGCATACTTTCAGTTTTGCCAATTACCACAATCCGGAACGGGTCCATTTTGGGGCTCTTCGTGTATTGAATGACGATATTGTGGATGCCGGTATGGGTTTCGGCACCCATCCACACGACAACATGGAGATTATTTCCATTCCCCTGGAGGGTGATCTTGAACACAAAGACAGCATGGGCAATATCAGTGTGATCAGGGCTGGCGACATACAGGTAATGAGCGCCGGTACCGGGATCTACCACAGCGAATACAACAAGAACAAAGACAAGCCGGTCATTTTTTTGCAGATATGGGTCTTCCCCAACAAGCAAAATGTCACTCCGCGTTACGACCAGATTACACTGAACCAGGCCGATCGCCACAATGCCCTTCAACAAATCCTCTCACCAAATTCTGAGGATGCCGGGGTTTGGATCCACCAACAGGCATGGTTTCACCTGGGAAAATTCGATAAAGGGCTAAACCTGGATTACATCCTTAAACTGAAGGGAAACGGCGTCTACGCGTTCGTACTGAGCGGAGACGTTACCATCAGCGGTCAACCCCTGAACAGCCGCGATGGGTTCGGAATTTACGATGTAGACTCTATCTCCATCCTAGCCGACAGCGACGCCGAATTGTTGTTGATGGAAGTACCGATGCAATTGTAACCAGTTTCCAAAAATTTTTCATTAACTTTATATCATTGGGCAAAGGATATTTGCATATCAACTTTAATGTAGAATTTCTAAAAAGGAGGTAAAAATGGATCCGAAAATTGCGCAGAAAGCGCCTTATGTAGTAGAACTGGAAGCCGGAAAAGAATACCACTGGTGCGCTTGCGGACAGAGTAAGAATCAACCGTTTTGCGATGGTTCTCACCGTGGAACAGCATTTGTCCCGCTGTTTTTTACTGCCAGCGAGTCAGGTAAAAAGTATCTTTGCGGGTGCAAACGCACAAAGAATCCTCCGTTCTGTGATGGAACACACAGTAATCTATAATCATTTGAGCCCCGTTTTCAGAGGCTCTTTTTGATTATTTTGAAAGCCTAAAAATCATTAAATTGTGCTGGAAATTTGTTTGCATTTTTTCCGGCACAATTTTAAATTCTTAAGCGCAAATCACATGATGAATCCCACCAGACGAGACTTTATCAAATCGGCATCCTTGCTTGGCGCAGGTGCAGTTTTTATTCCCAACCTGATGAGCTGCTCCCCTTCCGGACGATTAAATATTGCAGTAATTGGCGTTGGCGGACAGGGCAAGAGCAACTGGACCAAGATGATCAACCAGAAAGATCCGAAATGGAATGAAAACATTGTCGCGCTCTGCGATGTGGATGACTTCCGGGCTGCAGAAGCTTACCAAACGATGCCAAAAGCCAAGCGTTTCAAGGATTACAGGGTGATGTTCGATCAAATGCACAAAGAGATCGATGCGGTGATGGTCTGCACCCCCGACCATTCTCATTTCCCTGCTGCCATGGCTGCCATGCAATTGGGCAAACATGTGATTGTGGAGAAACCGCTTGCGCACAATATCTGGCAACTTCGTACCCTGAAGAAAGCCGCCCACCATTACAACGTTATTACACAAATGGCCAACCAAGGGCATACCACCAACGGAATCCGCTGTATAAAAGAGTGGTACGAGGCAGGATTACTGGGCAATGTGACTGAAGTGATCGCCTGGTTCGACGGACCAGAATTTGGACCTGACAAATATTTCAGAAAACCGGATAGTTTTCCACCTGCTGAACAACCAATTCCAGCCGGTTTGGATTGGGATTTGTGGCTTGGACCCGCCGCGAACCGCCCATACAACGAAGTCTATGCTCCCAAAACCTGGCGCAGCTGGTTCGATTTCGGAAATGGCGAGATGGGCGACTGGTGCTGCCATACGCTGGATGCCCCCTACTGGTCCCTCGATTTGGGATTACCCACAGTGGTTGAAGCCGAATTCAAATCACCCGTCCCCGACACCGGTTTCATTTCCGATCAGGCTGTTATCCGCTGGGATTTCCCGGCACGCGGAAATAAAGCGCCGGTGACCATGCGCTGGTACGAAGGCGGACTAAAACCCGAAATTCGTCCGGAATGGAAAGTGGAGAAACTGGCAGGCAGTGGCATGATCATGGTTGGCGACAAACATTGCCTCGTCACCGGCGGACGTCCCAACGATCCCCGGCTGCTCATGCCAATGGCCGAGTGGGAAGCCTTCAAACCAAATTTACCCGCGCAAACCATCCCGCGGACCTTTCAGGAAAATCCCCAGCGAGAATGGGCGGAAGCCATCAAACACGGGAAAGTGTGCGGATCCAACTTCGATTATGCCACAGGGTTGGTGGAGATGGCGCTTACCGGCGTTTTGGCGCAAAGGTTCAATACCCGCATCGAATACGATGCCAAAAACATGAAAGTGACCAACCATCCCGAACTGGATGTATATATCAAAGAGCCGGCAAGGGCAGGATTCTCGTACGGCGAAAATCTATAGTAAATTATTACAGGAGAATCAGGATTGTCCTAAAAACTGTATATTCTGAATCAAAAAAAAATAAGCATTCAGGATCAACCCCGCATGAAAATGCATCCCAAAGAGCAATATTAGCGGCTGGGGATTCTCTCTTTGCCTCTTTTTTTAGCAAAATATTCCTTTATCTGCTCGTGGGTCATATTAGAAATCTCTCCGCTGATTCTGTCCCGTTCCTGTCTCATAAATTTGACAGAGTCAAATTCCTTCTTAATTGTCGTTTTCATAATCAATTAAAGATTTTCTTCTGTTCCAGCAAAGATAATCTCTTCTGCTCAGACGTCAAAAGAACTTAAGGACTATCCCAGGGCAAACGCATTACTGTATATATAAACTTTTGAGTACTTTTAATTTTTATAGATCTGTTTTATCCAAACGCTGAAATATCTAGTTATTTTAGCCACTTTTAACCACAATGCCCGGATTCAAAAAAGTAAATAACATGAAAATCTTGACGATGTTTCTTCTCCTCCTATTGATCGGTGTGCAAAATTCTTTTGCCCAAACCCAAAAAATCAAACAGGAAAAACTGACCCAATTTCAACTTCAATCTTCCGATTTGATTCGGGCAACCGGCGAAGTAATCTCTACTTCTGCTTACCATTCCAATGTTTACTGGCTTCCTGTTAAGGTTCCCTGCACGGTACTGACGGGGCTTGTAGCCAACCGGATCTATCCCGATCCCTACTCGGGTATGAACAACATGCTGATTCCCGATGCTTCGGATGAGTTCAACAAGACTTACAACCTGGAACAATACAGCCATCTTCCGAATCTCCCCAATCCCTGGAAAAAACCTTACTGGTACCGTACCACCTTCAAGGTTCCGGATACCGACAAAGGGCGTCACTTCCAACTGATATTCAAAGGGATCAACTACAGGGCTGCTGTATGGATCAATGGAAAACAGTTGGCTGATTCGACCCAAATGGCCGGCATGTTCGCCGAATACAGCTTTGATGTGAGCAAAACAATCGTTGCAGGAGCAGAAAATGTGCTGGCCGTGAAAATTTACCCCCTCGATTTTCCCGGGTTACCGGCACAAGAGCAGCTGAAGGCATTTGGTGATTTTTTCGAAAACGGAGGCCCTACCGGAGATATCGGTAAAAATGTAACCATGGTTTGTTCTGTAGGGTGGGACTGGGTTCCGCCAACCCGCGACCGGAACATGGGAATCTGGCTGCCGGTTTTTCTGCGTACTTCAGGCGATGTGACCATTGTACAGCCGCAAATCATCACGGATTTGCCCAACCTTCCGGATACGGCTGTTGCCAAACTCTCCCTGAACCTCAATCTTTCAAATAGCGGTTCAACCGGCAGCAAAGGAGTTTTGAACGTCTCTATTACTCCTGAAAATTTTATCGGCACTCCTGTTCTGTTTTCCAAAGAAGTAGCTATTGCCGCCGGAGCGCAAACCAGTGTTGCACTGAACAGTGAGAACACCAGTCAGCTTCTTTTCAAACAACCCCGTTTGTGGTGGCCCAATGGATACGGCAATCCCAATTTGTACCGCATCCGCCTCAAATATGAAACCGGAGGCATTTGTACCGATGATACCTCCTTCGTTTTCGGGATCCGCACTGTCAGTACAAAGGCAGAAGAGGTTCCCGGTAAATTCTTACGCCGCGAATTCTCCGTCAACGGACGCAGGATCCAGTTAACCGGCGGTGCATGGGTGCCCGACATGATGCTGAACCGCGATTCGGCCAGGTACGACGCGGAGTTACACCTTTGCAGGAATTCGAACATCAACCTGGTCAGGATCTGGGGTGGAGGGGTCACGCCACCAGATGCATTCTTTGATTCGGCCGATCGTTACGGATTGTTGGTATGGTCAGATTTCTGGGTGACCGGAGATACCCACGGCGAATTCAAGGGATCCACCGATTGGCCGCTACAGCCCGAAATCTTTGTCAAAAATGTGATCAGCACCATCTATCGGATCCGAAACCATGCCAGCCTGCTGCTTTGGACCGGAGGGAATGAAGGGCACATCAGGAAAGATGTCTATGCCACCATGCGAGAAAGTGTGATCAAACTCGATGGCACCAGACCGTTTATCCCATGTTCATCAGGTTTCGCCAAATTACCTCCCGGATTCGGCGGCTCCTGGCCCGACAACAAGGCATCAGGCGTTTACAGCAGTGGTCCTTACACCTGGCAGGATTCGAAGGAGTATTACCGGTTGGCCGACAATGCCAAAGACTGGGTTTTCAAGGATGAAACCGGATTGCCCTCACAGCCACCTTACAACTCCCTCATCAAAATTATCCCCAACCTGACCTGGGACACCAAATTGCCTTTCCCGCTTAACAATTCCTGGGGTTACCACGATGCGGCCACCGGCAATGGCAAATACGATGCCTATTATTATTCAATGGAGAAAAGGTATGGGAAACCCGTGTCAATGGAAGATTTCTCCGACAAGATGCAACTGATGAATGCCACGGGTTATCAGGGTACTTTTGAGGCAGCAGGCCACCGGCTGAACGACATTGGAGGTATCATGCTGTGGAAACTCAACGCTGCTTTCCCGAGTGTGGTCTGGCAGGTCTACGACTGGTACCTCGAACCCAATGCGGGTTATTATTTCATGCAGAACAGCTGCGAACCGGTTCACGTTCAGCTGAATCCTCTCGACCATGTAGTCTCAGTTTTGAACAGGACCTACCGGGAAGTTCCCAATCTGACAGTTGAGGCTGATATATTCGGTCTGGATTCGAAGCTGCTGGCGCACCAAAGCGCCAAGGTTTCCCTTACCTCATCTGATGTCAAAGAGAGCTTCTCCCTGGCCAGTTTTCTGACCAACTCCAAAGAGGTGAATTTTGTGGTGTTAAATCTGAAGGATGCAAAAGGGAAGGTGATTTCCCACAATGCTTATTGGCTTGCGGCCGACAACAACTATACCGTCCTGCAATCGATGCCTCGCACGGAAGTCGCGACAACGGTACTGAAAAAAGAGCTGGTCAAAACAGAGACGGTTTGGAGTGTCAAATTCACCAACAACAGTAAGAAACTGGCCTTCTTTGTGAATCCACGCCTGATGAAAGAGAATGAAGAGGTGCTTCCTGCCTATTGGTCGGCCAACTATTTTTCTTTGGCGCCGGGCGAATCCATCACGTGCAAAGTGAGTGCTGCCACAGCCGTATTGACCGCTAAAAAGATAGAGCTTTTGGTAAAAGGATGGAATGTCGGGGAACACTGGATCCCTTTGAAATAGAATTACCTGTTTTTCATGCAACGAACGGAAAAACCACTCTGGGTCCGGCCGTAGAATTTGTTAGCCGTAGCATCTCCTTTAAACATGACACAGTACCATGCGTTGTCATAATAAGGAGTGGAACTCCACCAGTAACCGCTTTTGCCGCTTGAACCGTAGGAACCTTTGTAGTTGCGATAACCACAGGGAATAGCAGAGAAACCGCTGGAGTTGGTTTCAATCCCATTCCCATTACTGTTCCAACCGGTGGTCGCTTTCATCTCTTTGCCTGCAACTAACTCGCCTCCCAAAAAATCGGTTAAAATTCTCCACTCCTTGTCAGTGGGGACATGCCATCCTGTCGGACACAGTTTTCCTGTATGGACGGTGTACCAGTTGTATACCGCCCCATATGTTGATTTGAAGGCTGCAGAATCGTTGTTATACCAACTAAAGGCCCCAGTTTTGAGTTCAGTCCAGGCTTCATCGGTTACATTGGGAATGGCAGTCCCGTCATTGTATTTGGTTGTTCTAAGATTTTCTGTCATCCAGGTCTGGCCACCAATGGTTACAGTGGAATATACATTTCCATCGATATCGCTCACGTTTCCGCTTTTCCCGGGCTTAGTGCCATTTCCACAACTTACAAATAAAAATATTCCAGCCAGGATTGAGAAATGGATCTTAATAGTCTTCATGTTTAGGTGCGTTTTTTTTTGACGCGCAAAACTAGGAACAAATTCCAGAATATAAAAGAATATTCAGTTAACAAACCTTAAATATAGGCTGCATCCGATCATCCGAATGTAACCTGACCGGCGCAACCAAATGGCAAATATGCTAGAAATTAACCCGTTTATGTTTCCAGCGTTTGTGTGACCAGAGCCAATTTTCGGGCTGTTCGATGATTTGCTGTTCCAAAAGGGCGTTGCAGGTATCGGTGATAGCATACTGTGGAAGCGTCTTCGCCTTGTCGGTGACCAGCCTGAATTCCGTCTCGTAATATCCACGTTTTACTTTTCTTGAATAAAGAAAAAGGACAACCGCATCCAGCTTATGGGCAATCTTTTCGGCCCCAAGTACGACCGGAGTATCCTGGTTCAGAAAAGTAATCCAGTGCTTTATCTCATAAATACGCGGAGTCTGGTCAAACAAAAAAGCCGACATCGAAGGAATTCCATGCCGGTGGTCATCGTACAGTTGTTTGAAAGTATCTGCCCGTTCCAGTGGAATGGCGCCAAATCTATTTCTGAGATTACAGTAAAAGCGTTCGAAACTCGGGTTCTTGAGCTTTTTGTACACCGCATACAATCGATGGTTGGTATACAGCGGCAAATTACAGAACCATTCCCAGTTGTTGTAATGGCCAAAAAAGGCAAGTACTTGTCTTCCCTCGTCCAGATAGCCATTCAGCAACTCGGGATTAAGGTATTTGACCCGTTTTTTGCCCTCCTTTTCAGAAATCCAGTCGAAATAAAGGGTTTCAAAAATGGTATCGCAGAAATGGCTGTAGAATTTTTTGGCTATCAATTCCCGCTCCTTCCTGCTCTTATCAGGAAATGAGTTGGCCAGGTTGGTGGTCACCACATCCCGGCGATATCGGATGATGTAATACGCGACAAAATAAAAGAGATCGGAAACCAGGTAATGAAACCAAAGCGGAAGCCGTTGAAGCAACCACGTGTATGACCTAAGCAGATAGTATCCTGTTTTTCCCATTGAAGCGATGGATCTGTTTTCAGTTGATAAGCGACCTTCAGAGGTGCAGGTAATCTGAAATGTCTCTTTACCAAAATTCTGTGCAAAGGAAGATAAATTTCTCCTAATTAGAAACTTTTGCGTTTTACCACGAAGGAAACAAAGGAAAACACAAAGGGCACAAATAGATGATTATTGGTTCTAATTCGTCGTGTCTTTCGTGCATTCCTTTGTGACCTTCGTTGTGAATTCTTTTGTTCAATTTATTTCACCTTCCTCTTTCCCGTATTTTCTTTGCAAGTATAGGAAAACAGGAATGCCTGTCAGGATGAGTGTCATGCCGATGGCGGCTTCACGCGGTCTGGTAACTACGGTATTGATAAACAACCCAATACAGAAGAGGATAAAAATAATTGGCACAACAGGATAACCCCAAACTTTGTAGGGTCGGTGCGCATCAGGCATCTTGTATCTTAAAATAATGACTCCCAAAGAGGTGGCGCCGTAAAAAATAAAGACGGCGAAAATGATCATGTCGGTCAATTGATCGAAGGTTCCCGACAGCACCAGCACGGAGGCCCAGATTCCCTGCCAAAGCAAAGAGTTGGATGGCACGTTGGCACTGTTGAGTTTCGCGATCCCTGGAAAGAAAAGCCTTTCACGCGCCATGGCATAATAGGGACGTGCACCGGTGAGAATACTTGCATTGGTACACCCCAGGGTGGTCACTAGAATCAGTAATGAGATGAAGAGCACACCGCCGGCGCCCCAGAAACTGCGGACCGCCTCAACAGCAGCGATTTGGTTGCCTGCATTGTACACCTGCTCTAGTTGCGGAATGGGCAAGAGGGAGAGATAAGTCACGTTGACCAGCAGATAAATGGCAATGATGATGAAGACGCCAATGACAATTCCCCTCGGAATATTTTTCTTCGGATCTTTTACCTCTCCGCCGATAAAACCAACCGAGACCCATCCCTGGTAGGCCCAGAAGGCGGCCAGCATGGCAGTATAGAAGGAGGAGAGGGTGACAGCTCCGTTAGTCAGCTCCCTGACATCCATAAAGTTGGCCGGTGTGGCCTTAACATGTGCCAATCCAAAAACTACGATAACCAGCAAACCTGCACCCACCAGTATCAAGATGGCTTTGCTGGTGCCTGCCCCGCTTTTGAGTCCGGAAATATTGAGACCGGTCAAAAGCAAAATCAGCAATATAGCTGTCAGTTTAACGCCAAAATCCTGAAAAGGGAAGAAGACCCCTCCGATCGAAAAATGCTGTAGGGATGGGAAAATCTCCGGGATGGGAACGATGCTGTTGAGCGATTGGGCGAAAACGTAAGCTAACGACGAGATGGTCGCTGTCTGGATCACCGTGAAAAGCGACCACCCATACAAAAAGGCAAAAAAGCGGTTGTATATTTTCTTGAAATAGACGAAATCGCCACCGGTATCCGCCAGCAAGCCAGCTACCTCCGCATTGCTCAGGGCCCCAAAGAGGGTAATGATTCCGCCAACAATCCATGCCATCAGTATCCATACAGAGGAGTGAAGCTCGGCAGCCATCGGCGCGATCTTTTTATATACTCCTGATCCAATGATATTTGCGACAACGAAAATAATGACATACCCCAATCCGAGGGTCCTTACCAAACTCCTTTGATTTCCCATGTTTCTGAAATGTTGGATGAATAGAGATCCTAAATATAGCAAAATGAAGCAAAATCCAATTCACCGAACCACTATAACTTAGAAGCTGTTTAAAATTCTTACACAGAGTATTTATAGCTCCACAATGAAATTTAAAATAGCTTTGAAATTGTCGCTTGCGTCAAAATTATTTGAGGAAAAACGAGTTACAGAGTTGGAAAATCGCTTGCGATTTTCCAACTCTGTGTAACTCTGGGGTTTCTCTCATGAAATTATCTAATAGCAGAAATTACTATAAACCTTCTATTTTCGATTAATAGACATTTATACTCTGTGTAATAAATTTAAACAGTCTCTTAAAATAAGAATGGGATGAACATTCTGGTCCTTTTCATGTAATCGAGGTATTTGTCGCCAAAGTAGGCAAGGCACTCCTTTTCATCGAATAGGGCTGTGAGGTAAAGAAATAAGGTGGAAATAAGGGAAATAAGAAATAAGGGGGATGAGGTATTTTTCAGAAATGTTCCCCAGGTAAGCAACAAAAGGGAGCCATACAGCGGATGCCGGATGTAGCCAAAGATACCCCGGTCGACCAACGCTGTCGTTTTTTCAAATTGGAAGAGCTCCTTCCGCTCTTTTGTCTTGGCCGGCTTGCCCTTTTTAACCAGGAGGATACTTCCTGCTGCCACATAGTAAATGGATGCAAAGAGTAACACCCAGGAGACGATTTGCTTTGGCGCGAAGGGATTTTCAAACCATAATTTGTAATTGGAGAGCAACAGCCACAGGATGCATTCCCAGCTAAAAAACCGATAGAACCCATGGCTCGCGGGAGCGAAGAGGTTCCTCCTGGATATAAAAATCAACGGCAGGCTCAGTATGCCAAAAAGCATCAGTTTTTCCATCGTCTTTTCAGGTTTTGTATAGTTTAAAATTAGCAATTCCATTGCAATTTCTATGCGGGTGTATAGCCAAATTTTAAATTTAATAATCATTTTATGGGCTGATATTCAATAAAATTGTGTATATTTATAACACGTAGTATTGGGATTCCCGATCAATTTATAACCATTAATGATCCATAAAATGGAATTAATAAAATATGCTTCGCTTTGCCAATGAATATCCTGATGCTGCAATTTTGCAACAAGCCGTTGCAAAATTACCTTGGGGGCACAATATTTTACTTATTGAGAAACTGAAAGACAAGGAAATCCGCCTTTGGTATGTACAACAATGTATCGAAAATCAATGGAGCCGCGATGTGTTAGATTTTCAAATAAAAAGTCAATTGCACCAGCGAAAAGGCAAAGTTATCAGCAATTTTAAAAATACGCTGCCACAACCACAATCCGATTTGGCACAACAAGCGCTCAAGGACCCGTATATTTTTGATTTCTTAACCCTTGCCGTTCCTTTTCGCGAACGCGATGTCGAAAACCAGTTGGTGCAGCATGTCAGCAGGTTTTTGCTGGAATTGGGCAAAGGGTTTGCATTGGTAGGGCAGCAATATCATTTGCAAGTATCTGATAACGATTATTATATCGACTTGCTTTTTTACCATATCCGACTAAAATGTTACGTTGTGATAGAAATAAAAAATACGAGGTTCAAACCTGAGCATACCGGCAAACTCAATTTTTACCTCTCAGCAGTAGATAGTTTGGTGAAAATGAACGACGACAATCCTACCATCGGGCTTTTGCTTTGCAAGGAAAAGAATAGCATTGAAGCTGAATTTGCCTTGCGGGATATTAATAAGCCGATGGGAATCAGTGAATACCTCATTGCCCAAAACCTGCCCGAAAATCTAAAAAGCAGTTTGCCTACCATAGAAGAAATTGAAAGCCAATTGAATTTGATCGATGATGAAATCAAATTATAGACCGCCATTTACCATCAGCAACAAAGCGATCAATCTGATTGCGGATATTTCGGCACAAATTGAACGCTATGCCATCCGCATGGAGCAGGAGGACGGGCTGCGGTTGCGCAAGATCAACCGGATAAAAACCATCCAGGGCTCCCTGGCCATCGAAGGCAACACGCTCTCAGAAAGCATGATTACTGAGATATTCGAAGGCAAACATGTTATAGCGCCTTTGCGCGAAATTCAGGAGGTAAAAAATGCGATCAAGACCTATGATGCTTTTGCTGCTTTAAATCCATATCTGGTAAAAGATTTGTTGAAAGCCCACGGTTTAATGATGGAAGCATTGATAGACGATGCTGGACATTTCCGCCGTGGGGGAGTAGGCGTGTTTGCAGGGACCCGGGCCGTGCACATTGCCCCGCCGGCCAAGCGCGTTCCACTATTGATGGACGATTTGTTTGGATGGCTTAAAGGATCGGACGATCATTTGTTGATCAAAAGCTGTGTGTTCCATTACGAATTTGAGTTTATACATCCGTTTTCAGATGGCAACGGACGCATGGGCAGATTGTGGCAATCGCTTGTACTTAGCCAATTGCATCCAATATTTGAACATTTGCCGGTCGAAAATATTGTTTTTCAGTACCAGCAACAATACTACGATGCCATCAACAGAAGCAGCGGTGCGGCTGATTCTGGTCTCTTTGTAGAATTCATGCTCGAAAAAATCCTTGCCACTAAATGACACTGTAAATGACACTGTAAATTTGATCAAAGCCAATCCGAAAATTACACTGGATGAACTTGCTTTGAAACTAGGCAAATCGCGCAGAACGGTAACCCGCATCATCAAGAGATTACAGGAAGAGAGCATTATTTCCCGCAAAGGTTCTGACAAAACAGGGTATTGGGAGGTGAAGAATGACGACTAATTCCCCTTGCCCGCCAGGGCATCAAGCTCAATAGAAAGATGATCTGGAGAGCGCCGGTTCCCCGGAGGGGATAAACACACCAATTTCAGGTATCCATTAGGTCGTTTATCCCCTGGCGGGGAAACCACAATTTCCTCATATACCTTCTATGAAGCTTTATCCCCTGCCGGGGAATGACCCGAGCTGCACAAAGCAACTTCCATACTCCGGAAAGCCGATGCATGCAGCGCTTATCTAAAAAACTACCTATTTTAAGTATAACCGAATATCATTATGCAAATAAATAATTCTTAAAAACATTGATATTCAGTATAATTGTGTACATTTATGCTGCCGTAACCGCATCGAATCTGCATGCTTTCAGTTCAAAATCAATGTTAGACGGAAGGTATGTTGTGTGTAAAAACAAGTTATCGGCAACATGATAAAGACATTGCTAACATCAAACTGACAGAATAAAAACAAAACACAATGACAACACCACAGACATCAAAATTTGGAATTTATGACTTCGGGTTCATTAATAACAGTGCAACATTCATTGACGAGCTAAATGCTTTACTAAAAGACACTGGTTCTATTGCAGAATTTAATAGGTTTAATAAACACTTCTTTCAATCAGTTACTAAAGAAGGAAAAATTAAACTCTACAACAAATATGGATATAGCAAGGGCAAAGATGGGACTTCAATACCAAAAACAGTTGCCATTTATGCAACTTATGAAACGGAATTTAAAAATAAAGATGGTAAGCCTATTTTAGGAGTATTCTCGCGAAAGAACACAAATAGAAATTTTGAAGGAATTCAATTTGCAAGTGTAGACAAACTAAGCGAAATAATTGAAGACAATCTCTTATTTAAAATGGGGCAAATAATCTTTGATGATCCAGATAACTCTTGGGAAAATGCTTTTGCATTTTTGGAGGACTTGAAGGAAACAGCCATCCCTGAGAAGTGGACATATGGTAAACAAAATTCTATGGTGCCACACCCAATATTAAAATCCTATGTTGAACATATTTTTAATCGCCTAACTCGTGAAAGTAAAGGTATAAAAATTCTTAAAGACGATAACCAACGGTATTGTTTATTCAACCTTGGTTTGCTTAATATTTATTTCCGACCCATCTATTTGGTTGTAGAACAAAATCAAATTGAGGGAAAAACAATTTTTGCCAATCCTTTCATTCTTAAAAAAAGAACAATGCTTGCGGATATTGGCTTTACTCTTAATGGAAAACCTATATCTGAAAAGAATCTTCCAGAGCCAGCACAATTTTATGACAATGTTAATGAAATAATTTTCAAACCAGAACCCGAATTCTATGACCCAGATGAAGAAAAACTTCATCACATTATTGGTGAGAGACGAGAGAGATTTCCTGAACAATACAAAACCAGAAGCATAACTGAACTTTCTGTTATTTTTGACACTGCAATCAAATGTTCATACGAACTTGCGAAACGAAACTACAAACTCATCGTTCCTCAATACAGACCACAGGAAGATAAAATTCAATATTTAATGCCAATTTATTTAGGAGCAACTTTTAATAAACTGCCTGACTTTGCATTAGTATTGGACAATGAAGGAGGATACTACAAACCTGAAACAATACTTGAACTTGATGATGCTTATCAGAACGCAAGATTGATAGCAAAGCCCGACAACTTTTGGTTAAACCCAGAATAAAATTGAGTTTATTTACTCTAAGAGCTATTTGAAAAGTTAATCACCCAACAGTATGCCTGTTACCACGAGGAACTTGGAAAAGAAATGGATTGACAATTTCAAGAAGTCGCCCCTTGTTGACAAGGGAACAGGGACTTTTAAGAGTAATTATGCCCATCAACTTTTTTATGGAAAGGAAGACGAAAGTTATCCGTCAGATTTTCCTGATGACTTTTCACACTTTTATAATTCTTGTGACGATACCGACAGAGACTCTGCTATTGAAATCTTAACTGAATATTTAAGTTTCATCGGAATAAAAATCAGAAAGGAGGCAATCCTTAGACACCTTGAAAAATATCCTGATGACTTTACCAAGCTTACAAAAAAGTGCTACTACATCTTAAAGACCCTTGCCCATTATGGAACAGACCTAAATGTTGCTAATCCATATCACGATAATAATGGTGACTTGTTTTTTCTCCTTCGCATAGAAACAGAAGAAAGTATACACGGAGGACAGTTAAATTTATTTGAAGATTTAGAACTTCCCGATCTTTACAAAAAAATTACAAATCTTCCGGAAGGTTACGAGAATGATAAAATCATAAAAGACCTCTTTGACAAAATTGAAAACAGCAATAATAGTTTCTTCATTACAGGAAAAGCAGGAACAGGTAAATCTACTTTCATTCACTATTTTGCTCAAAAAACAAAAAAGAAAGTATTAATGACTGCATTTACTGGAATTGCAGCAATAAATGTTGGTGGACAAACAATACATTCTTTTTTCCGTTTTCCATTAAAACCAATGATGCCAGAAGATGATGAAATAACAATCTTCCGGGATTTCACACAGAAATATAAAATCATTCAAAAGATTGACACCATTTTAATTGACGAGGTTTCAATGTTGCGTTCCGATATTCTTGAAGCGATAGACTTTTCACTTCGTAAAAATGGAGGAGACCCAAATAAAAAGTTTGGCGGCAAACAACTTCTTTTCGTAGGAGATATTTTTCAATTACCACCTGTTGTTGATTCAACTGATGAAGTTGAAAAATTTCTTTTCTCTGATGTGTATAACAGCGAATATTTCTTTGACTCACATTCGTACAAAGAAACTAGTCCAACATATTTTGAGTTCAAAAAATCTCATCGTCAGAAAGACGATTTACCATTTGTTCAACTATTAGATGAAGTAAGAATTTGCCAAGCAACTGATACTACAATTTCTAAACTAAACGAAAGATACAATCCCAATTACACTCCCAAGATTGATGAATTTGTAATTAATCTCACCGCGACAAATGCAATTGCAAACGCAGAAAATACTAAAAAGCTTTTAGAGTTGAATTATACTAAATTCAAATTTGAAGCTGAAATTACTGGAGAATTTAGCGAGGATAGGTACCCAACAGGAAAAACTTTAGAATTGAAAAAAAATGCTCAAGTAATTTTCATTAAGAACGATAGTGCAGGAGGAAGATGGGTTAACGGTACAATTGCAAAAGTTGATTTCATTTCAAGTGATTTGATTGAAGTAAGATTGCAAAATGGCACAACTTTTAAGCTAGAAAAAGTTACTTGGGAAAACAGAAAATATAAATACGATAAAGAAAGCAGAAAAATTGTTTCAGAAGTAATTGGGACTTTTACACAATTTCCAATAAAATTAGCCTGGGCAATTACCATACATAAAAGCCAAGGTTTAACATTTGACAATGTAATTATTGACCTTGGAACAGGGGCCTTTGTGAATGGACAAATCTATACTGCATTGAGTAGGTGCAGAACACTAAATGGAATTACTTTGAAAAGAAAACTGCGCAAAGAAGATATAATCTCAGACAAACGCATTATTGCCTTTCATCAGATAGAACAAATAATACAATCACTTAATCAAAGTAACAATGAAAAGAATTGACGGACAACATCTGATGAATTATAAGGCAGCCGCCAATAACAGCAAACTACCCGCAGGTCTGGTTTCGGTGCTTCATTAACAGGATATTAGTAAATTGAAAAACAGCTATTCGTAAGAAGTTCATCGGTTAAATCCCTCCATGCATGAAGCTGCAGAATGTTACCCAACATATTAAAAGGAAACAGTAATCAAAATAATATTAACTACTCCGGGTAAAAAAAAGCTGCATGAGTATGGCAAGATAAAAAGCAGGCAAAATGAAAAATTCAATACTTATTGTAAGTGCGATTATTGTAGTGTCGTTGTTAAGTTTGCTTACCTCATGCAGGCAATCAAATCCATATAACCCACCGGATTTGGGCATAAATCCTTTCACCAATGGCGGAAATGAAAGGAATATGATCGTAGTTATCAGCGATATTCATCTTGGCGCCGATCTCGCTTATGCGGAGTGCAACAAAAACCTGGGGGCACTGGCGCTGCTGCTAGAAAAAATCAGGGTTGCCCCAAATGTCAGGGAACTTGTGATCGCCGGGGACCTGCTCGATGAGTGGTTTGTGCCTGCCCCGATAGACACTTACCAGGGAAAGGACCAGCGTGATTTTGTACTGCGTATTGCCGAAACCAACAAAGGCGTGATCAATGACTTCAACAATATCATAAAAGATGGGAAAATCCTGGTCACTTATGTACCCGGGAACCACGATTTAACAATAACCCCGGCAAATGTTAACCTTGTACTTCCGGGAATCCATCAGGCGCGGGACACTCAACTGGGCTTAGGCACCTATTCGCCGGCCGACTGTCCCAAAATAGCCATTGAACATGGTCACCGATACAATTTTTTCTGTGCACCCGACCAGTTTTCCAACCAGGATGTAGCGCCAGGAACCATCATGCCTCCCGGATACTTTTTCACGAGAATAGGGGCGCTTCATGTTTCACAAAATCTTCCGCCTGCAGGAGATATATTGCCGGTTGTCGTTCCAAATCCCTCGGCCGGTGAGAGCCAGAATTTATTGTATGTCTATTTGAAAGTTTGGCAATGGGCAATCAATTATCTGACAATTAGAAATAAGTTTGACGAAAAAATCATTGTAACAAATATCAATGGATTCACCGGAACCGATTCTGTCAATGACCTGCTACCCTATCAAACGACTGCAGGCGGATTACTAAATGTTAATCTTTACAAGGGAATTCAAGACACCTGGGACCAAAGACAAACACTCAACCATGTGGCTATAAAAATCCCTGCGGCACAGGCGATTGCAAATGCCGCTTCCGGTCCGGAAACGGACAATCAGGCAAAAATACAATACTTTGACAATCCAAATTCCGATAAGAGAATCGTCGTATTCGGACATTCCCATATTGCCAAAATTAGTTCGTTTAATAACCACAACGGGCAAAAATCAATCTATGCGAACTCCGGAACATGGATTGATAACAACAAAGACCTGACATTTTTGAATTTTGTGGTCATCACACCACAAAAAGCAGATGCATCTTCCCAAACCTATGTGAAACTTTATAATTTCGAAAACAAAGTTGTAACGAAAATGGCCCAGGATTCATTGCGCTATTAAGAGTTGTTTCCATTTTGGAAACAACTGCTGAAAATGACAAAAATCTCAGATTACAATAACGATATGATAAACAAAGTTCAACGGAATAAAATAGAGAAACCATGAACAGCGAAATCCTTATCTACCAAAACCCCGATGGCAATATCAAAATTGATGTTCGCCTCGAGGAAGAGACCGTTTGGCTTACGCAAGACCAAATGGCTGCACTTTTTGGAAAATCAAAGTCCACCATCAAAGAGCATATCAAGAATGTATATGAGGAAAATGAGTTGGTGGAAGCCAGTACAATGAAGAAATTCGGAATTTCCGAATTTCAGCAAAAGGCCTTTAAATATTACAGTTTAGACGTTATTATTTCGGTAGGTTACCGAGTGAAATCACTCCAAGGTACGCAGTTTCGTATTTGGGCTACGCAACGGCTTAAGGAATATATTATTAAAGGCTTCGCCCTGAACGATGACCGTTTTAAGTCGGGCAGCTCCATGACTTACTTCACCGAATTGCAGGAACGCATTCGGGAAATACGCCTTTCGGAACGGTTTTTCTATCAGAAAATCAAAGACATTTATAAATTTAGTATTGGTCCATGGACTATGGGATTGACTCCTTCCGTCTGAAAATAGCATCGGTACTCACCCGAAGATTAGATCGCAGACGGTTTCTTTAATGCATCCGCGACCCGGGGTGTCGCTCCTTCGTCGCTTTACCCCGGGCTACCAATATGTCGCCGCTAATGCGGCTGGATTCGGGCAGGCTCAAATTAGTGGTCTAAAAAATAATATGCACCAAACAATATTCACTATTCGGATCTTCTGCTTCCATGTTGCATCCCAATAAATCAAGCCGCACTAGCGGCGACATATTGGTAGAAATAATGTTAATTGAAAGAACCGTCTGCGAGTGATCCCAAAAAAAAATGAACCAATTCCCATTTCAGACGGAAGGAACACATGACAAACATCGTTTGATTATTGGAAACATTTACCGAACTTTAGGGCAACATAAAAGTCGAAAAAACGTACTGCTATCTTATTAACAACTACAAAAAAAATCCAATGATAACTTCAAAAGTAAAATTTTCACTTACCGTTTTGGGTGCGGCATTGCTGATGTTTGTCGCCTTGCAGGTAAAAAGCCAAACGCTGAAAGAGCTTGAATCCAGCCGGGTGTCGCTGCCCAACGGATGGAAATTGACCCCCGTTGGCAAAATGTTGCCGGTGGGTGATTTACCGCTCAATATGGCCATTTCCCCTTCCGGAAAGCTGATTGCAGTGACCAACAACGGTCAGAGCGACCAAAGCATCCACCTGATCGATGCCGAAAAGATGCAGCTGCTCGACTCTGTCATCATCGCCAAGGGATGGCTGGGACTAACTTTCTCGAAAGATGGCAAATATTTGTTCGCCTCTGGTGGAAATGACAACTGGATCATGCGGTACCAGATCAATAACAACAAGATCGTGCCTCACGACACCCTGGTTTTCGGCAAGCCGTGGCCAGTGAAAATTTCGATTGCAGGTATTGCCATTGACGACAAGCAGCAGTTGCTTTATACCGTAACGAAAGAGGACAATTCGCTCTATGTCTACGACCTAAAAGCGAAAAAGATAAAAAATCAAATACAACTGGGAGGCGAAGGGTACACCTGCCTGCTTTCCAATGACAACAAAACTCTCTACATTTCTTGCTGGGGCTGCGACAAAGTAGTTCTATTTGACACCGATACGCAGCAGATTAAAGGATCTATCCCGGTAGGCGACAACCCAAATGACCTTTGCATCTCACGCAATGGGAAGTACCTTTTTGTGAGCAATGCCAATGACAATTCAGTCTCGGTCATATCCACCGAAAAAAACAGGGTGGTCGAGATTTTGAATTCCGCGCTTTATCCCAACTCCCCAACCGGTTCTACCGCCAACAGTCTGGCGCTGAGTGATGATGAGAAAACACTTTACATCGCGAATGCCGACAACAATTGTCTGGCAGTTTTCGATGTGAGCAATCCTGGTTACAGCAAAAGCAAAGGGTTTATTCCTACCGGATGGTATCCAACCTGTGTTCGCGTGATAAAAAATACCATCTACGTCACCAATGGCAAAGGGCTAACCTCCAAACCAAATCCTGACGGACCTAGTCCGGTGAGCAAGGATGAAGCTGTTGCCCGTCATGCCGATTTGCAAAAGACCAAGGTCCAGTACATCGGGGGATTGTTTACGGGAACGCTTGAGGCCATTCCAACACCCGATGTGAATAAAATGGCTCTTTACTCGCAGCTTGTCTACAAAAACACTCCCTATTCAAAAGAGAAGGAGATGGTTAGCAATGGCGAAAAAGGCAATCCCATTCCGTCAAGGGTAGGCGATCTCTCACCCATAAAATATGTGTTTTATGTGATCAAGGAGAACAGGACTTACGACCAGGTACTTGGTGATATTCCTGAGGGGAACGGAGATCCGCGACTGGTACTATTCGGAGAAAAAGTAACGCCCAACCTTCACAAAATCGCGAAAGAGTTTGTCCTGCTCGACAATTTTTATGTCGATGGCGAGGTGAGTGCGGATGGTCACAACTGGACCATGGGAGCATATGCAACGGACTACCTGGAGAAAAACTGGCCCAGCAGTTATGGAGGTCGCGGAGGTTCTTACCCCGGAGAGGGTGAACGAAAAACTGCCGACAACAAAAACGGTTTCCTTTGGGATTACTGCAACCGTTATGGTATCTCTTTCCGAACTTACGGGGAGTTTGTTTCTGATACATTTACTGCCAATATCCCTGTTTTGACCGATCATATTTGTCCTAATTATACCGGATTTGAACTAACGATCCGCGACACCTCACGGTTTTATATGTGGAAAAAAGATTTCGAAACTTTGCTGGCAGCAGGCAAGGCGCCGCGATTGAGCACCATCAGATTCGCGAACGACCATACCGAGGGTCTCAGGGTTGGAAAGCCAACACCCAAAGCACACAATGCAGACAATGACCTGGCCTGCGGACTTTTTGTTGAATACCTCAGCAAATCGCCGATCTGGAAAGAAAGCGTCATCATCATCCTGGAAGACGATGCGCAAAACGGTCCGGACCATGTGGATGCACACCGTTCGACCACTTACGTTGCAGGAGGGTTTGTGAAACAGGGTTATGTCGATCATACCATGTATTCGACCAGTTCGGCGCTGCGAACCATCGAGCTGATCCTGGGCTTACCTCCAATGAGCCAATATGATGCCGCCGCTGAACCGATGTGGAGGTGCTTTAACTCAACGGCCAACCATCCGCCGTTCAAGTCGGTACCCAACCAGACCGATTTGAACCTGAAGAACAAGGAGCAAAACAGACTTTCCAAACTGAGCGAGAAATTCGATTTCAGCAAGGAGGACAGAATACCAGATGCGCTGTTCAATGAGGTGATCTGGGCAGCGGTCCATGGGTTGAGCAGCCCCTGCCCCGCTCCGGTCCATGCGGCTTTCTTCACATCAGAAAAGCAGGGAGATGGAGATGATGACTAAAGAAATACCGAATATTTAGCTCCCGGATCCCACCAAATCAGTAAAATCTTCAACAAACCCGAAAATTGCAGTGATTTTAATCAATCATGGTAATTCCAATCCATTTGGTTGATGTAACAGACCTATTCATTGAAATTTATTTTTTCGGATTTTCCATTTAAATAGTTTCAGCCGGTTAACTTTCAGAATGGTTCCTGCTACCAAATAGCATGGGGTTTTGAAGGTTAAAATCCAAGAAGGAAACTCATAGTAAAATCCGGGTTTATGATGAAACAACTCATTCCAGTTCTGATTATCCTTCTCATTCCTGCCCTTTCGCTGGCCCAAACAGTCGAAAATTTCAGGCTCCAAAAAAATTACATCGGCCAACTTGATGAAATCCTGGATGAAATGGGAAAAGATTTAAACATTCGGTTTATTTACGACCAGGCTACCCTCTCGCAGTACAAAACCTCCCTAATGACCGACAATGAGAAGACGGTGAGTGGCGTACTGAAAATGTGCTCCTCTTCCTGGGACATGGTTACACTGGTAGGGAAAGATGGCTTCATTTACATCGCAAGCGACAAAAAACAGCTGGATCAATTGATCCTGAAAAAGGAGATTGTCAAATCAGAAAAACTGCTGTCCAGGAAAGGACTTGTGCCGGTAAAACGAAATTTCCTGTTATCCGGTGAGATTGTGGACAGCGCCAATGGCGAAAGAATTCCATTTGCAACCATCAGGATAGAGGGAACTACCAGAGGGGTTACCAGTGACCAGAATGGCCATTTCGCCCTGGAGAAGGTTCCCGCCGATACGGCGGTCATTGTGGTTACCTATATCGGATACCACACCAAACGCATTGAACTGCAACCGCAAAAAGAAAATTCATCGCTGCTGGTCGAACTGAATCTGCAAAGTGTAGGCATCTCCGAAGTATTTGTCACAGGGCGAAAAGATGACAAGGCATTGCAGCAATCAACCATTGAACAGAATATCAAGATGTCGCCGGTAGCCCTGAAAGTCCTTCCCAATATCGGTGAAAAGGATATCATGCGCGGATTCCAGCTGATGCCGGGTGTCAGCGCATCCAATGAAGGTTCGGCAGGGATGTATGTCCGGGGCGGAACTCCCGATCAAAACCTGATTTTGTACGATGGATTCACGGTTTACAACGTGGATCATCTTTATGGTTTTTACAGCGCTTTCAACTCCAATGCCATCAAAGATGTACAGTTGCACAAAGGAGGCTTTGATTCGAAATTTGGCGGAAGGCTTTCCAGTGTAACAGAGATTACCGGTAAAGACGGAAACGCAAAGAAAGCGACTGTCGGTGCGGAGGTTAGCCTGCTGAGCACTAACGCTTATGTTGAAGTACCTGTGGGCGATCGAGTTACCTCCCTCTTTGCCTTCAGAAGATCTTACCAGGGATACCTGTATGATAAGATCAGTGCTTTAAACAAAAGCGCCACAGGCAGTTCCGGACCCTTTATGATGGGTGGCAGAAGCTCCGGCAAAAGCTCCTATTTTTACGATCTGAATGGAAAAATAACCTTCAAGGCGACGCCCAAGGATGTGCTCTCTCTAAGTATTTTTAACGGAACAGATTACCTGGATAATTCACCTCAGTTCCGCCGACGGGAGGGTGGTGGAGCTCCTCCGGGAGGAGGTGGTTTAGCTGCCAATGGGAATATCTCCATAAGCAACACCGATTTTACCCGATACGGTAACATCGGGGCCAGCACCAAATGGACCCGGAAAATAAATGAGACACTGACCTCCAATCTTCTGGTAAGTTTCTCTGATTATTACAGTACCCGTGACGAAAGGCGTTCCATTACCGTCGATGTGGATGGCGTATCGACCATTATGAAAAGCGGAATTTTGGAGGATAACAACCTGATCGACCTCAGTTTCAAAAACGACTGGAAATATGTCATTGACGACAAAAACATCCTGGATTTTGGTGGTTTTGGCACCTGGTATGGCATTGATTACAAATACCAACAAAACGACACCCTGACCATCCTGAATAAAGATATTAAAGCCGCCATCGCCGGATTTTACCTTCAGGATAAAATGGTGTTCATGAACAATCTGCTGACAGTTACTCCAGGCCTTCGGTTAAATTATTTCAGCGCTACCGGCAAATTTTATCCCGAACCGCGCCTCAATGCCAGTTACCAAATAACTCCCAAAGTAACTGTCAATGGTGCAACAGGCCTCTATTACCAGTTTGCCAACAGGGTAGTCAGAGAGGATGTCATGTCGGGAAACAGGGATTTCTGGATCCTCTCCAACGGGAAAGAGATTCCGGTGAGCTCTTCCCTTCACTTCAACATGGGACTCAATTATGATCTTGCCGATTATCTTTTCAGTGCAGAAGGATACTACAAACGCAACAACAATGTGACAGAGTACTCCATGCGTTACAGATCAATACCACAACCGGGCAGCAGTGTTCAATCGACCGAACAGTTCTTTACAGGCGATGGCTATGCCATTGGTATGGAATTGCTTGCACAGAAAAAAGCAGGTAACTTTAACGGTTGGATTTGTTACTCGCTGGGAGAGGTTAAAAACAGGTTTCCGCTTCAGTCGGCCAAGTATTTTTACGCCAGCCAGGATGTTACCCATGAACTAAAGATGGTGGGCATTTACAAATTTGGCAACTTTGATTTTTCCGCCTCCTGGATCTTTGCTACCGGAAGACCCTTCACCGCACCATTGGGTGGATATACACTCAAAATGATTGATGGTACTACGGCTGCATTTTATTCGGTCAGCGACAAAAATTCATACCGTTTGCCGGATTACCACAGGCTGGATGTTGCAGCTTCGTACCGTTTCGATCTTTTCAACCGGAAAGGAAAGCTCAATTCGCTGAGCTTATCCGTTTTCAATCTTTACAACCGGATCAATGTTAATTCCAGGCAGTTTCAACTGGTCGACAGTGTGATATTGGAAAGCGATATCAGCTATTTGGGAATTACCCCCAATATTTCAATCTCTATAAAGTTCTAAGCCATGAGAAAGATCGTATATATATTGGCCTTCTTTTCCCTGATTTCCTGTCAAAAGACAGTGGTGACAGGGTTTCAGGACAAACCTGTCGTAGAATCCTATTTGTATGCAGATGAAAGTCCTACAATCAAAATCTCCAAATTGATTCCTTTCAGTGCGGACATGACCTTTTCGGACATGGATGTAAATAAACTTTCTGTCAGCATTACAGAGTTGACCTCGGGAAAGAAATACGCCATGGCTAGTTCCGGGGATGGCATCTACGAAAACAAGGATTTAATTGTTGCAGCAGGTAAATCATACCAACTCTCATTCCCATACAATGGACAGGAAGTTTCAGCGACAACGGTTGCTCCTGAAAAGCCAAAGAACTTGACACTTTCAGCCACCGACATTGCCATCTCCCCGAAGGGAACAACAGGAACTGGTGGCATTACCGGCATCCCGACGATGCCCAATCCTATCGACATTGAATGGACCAATGATGACCAAAGCTACTACCTGGTCTATGTCAAAAACGTAGAGAGTGTAAAAATTCCCATCGATTCCCGTGACAACAAGGGAGTGGATTTTTTTCGCAACCAGCCAACCAACCTGAATCATTATCAGCTGAATCCTCAGTCTTTTAAATTCTATGGCCAGCACCGCGTCATTCTTTACAAGATCAGGCCCGAATACGTGCTCTATTTCCAGCAAAACCCCACTGCCTCCTCACTTTCAATCACAGAAATAAAAGCCAACATCGAAAATGGGTTTGGCATTTTTACAGCCATCAACAGTGTCTCAGCCTATCTGTATGTTGGAAAACCTTAATAAAACTTCATCACTTAACAAAGACAAAATACAATGAGAACAAAGCTTCAAACCAATATCATTTTCGTTTTTCTGCTTGTCTTGTTGCTGAATATCCTCTCGGGATGCACAAAAGATAACACCTCCTCGCAATGGACGGGAGGTACTGTCACGGATAATGAAGGGAACGTTTACCTCACCGTCCCCATCGGCGCCCAAACCTGGATGGCGGAGAACCTCAGATCCATCAAACTGAATGATGGCACACCAATAGCTTTGGTAACCGACAACAACACCTGGTCCAATCTGACCACTCCGGCTTACTGCTATTATGGAAACGATTCGACCTCATACAAATACAAATATGGTGCGCTATACAATTGGTACACTGTTGATACCAAAAAACTGTGTCCGACCGGATGGCATGTTCCTACAGTAGGCGACTGGACTATCTTAAAGACCTATCTTGGTATTGACTCGCTGGCTGGAGGAAAATTAAAGGAGGCCTCCACCGCCAATTGGTTTTCGCCCAATCTCTATGCTACCAACGCAACCAAATTCACAGCCCTGCCTGGCGGATACCGATTTTACAATGGCTCATTTAATAATTCGGGATACAGTGGCAACTTGTGGAGTTCAACAGCTAACTCGACGGCGGCTTCATGGTACTTCTATCTCATTTACAGCGATGGTAAGCTTGGACAAAATTCTTACGATAATACCTATGGATTCTCGGTGCGGTGCATCAAGGATTAGGAGTAACCTTCCACTATTTCGAGATCCTTGACTCCCAAAATTTATTGAAGCTGTACAACGGTTTCCTGCACAAATAAACCCTTGTTCCGAACTCTCGGGCCAGAGGATTTGAGACACGACCTACTTCCTGAATATCCTGGAACAGGGCTTCGATGTCTTTCCCCAATTCGCCGTTGATGTAAATGAATCCGGTGATCTCGCGATCAAAGGTTTTGGGAATCCTGTACCTGAAATTGTCGCTGAAACTGATGGCCTCAGGCAAGTGGTATTTTTTGCCCAGGATGGTGATGGCGCCTGCCTGCCCGTAATTTTCAGCATAAATGATGCACTGCTCTTTAGGCTCGGCAAGTTGCCATGCCTTGTTGGTAATTTCGGTCAATTCGTCCCAACCCAGCATGTCAGCGTAATCCTGTGGAAGCGGATAGTATTTGTTGTTTTCGTACCTTCTCACTGCATCGTTTTTCGTTACTTTGGCCATCTCATCGAAATAGACCACCAGTTTCTCGGGCGATTTGGAAGCTATTCCCATCGGAAGCGCCGACCAGGTCAACAACAACAAAACCGACACGATGATTGACCTTAAAACGTAGTTCCTGATGTATCGTTCAAAAAACACCGCACCAGCGGCGACAAGCGTGGGATAGATCCCTGCCGAATAGTAGGATTTCCCCTGTAAAATCAGGTACAAGAGCAATACAAGGACCATCACATAACCTAACCAATGATATTCCTTTACCCTTTTGTTGAACAACAGGAATAACAGACCCGGCAATACCAGGAGCGTCGCAGGGTAATTCATCAGCAACTGTTCTATCAAAAATGTGGCGGAACTCATTTTTGTCAGCTGAGAATTTTGTAGCTGCGCCAGGTGACTAAGCACCGGAAACTCATGGGTGATTTGCCAGATGATGTTGGGCAAAACGATCAAAAAGGCAAGTAGAATGGTCAGATAGAAATCCCTGTTAAGAAACAGTTTCCTGTGTTTGGTAAATGGTAGTATTCCCAATACCGCGATTACAAGAAACAACAAATTGTATTTATTGAGAATCCCAATACCAATGGTCAGGCCAAACAAGTAGAGGTATTTCTTAAGGTTTGAATTGTGATACCTTAGCAGAAGGTAAAGGGACAAAGTCCAGAAGAATATATCCAGGAATACCGGCTGAAAAAGGCTAAAAGCCCTCAGGAAGATGATAGAACAAATAATACCAACCGCAGCCACAATTTGCGCAAAGAAGCCTCCTTTCAACTCCTTAGCCAGCCTGGCACAGAGATAGATGACAACACCTCCGAGCAAAGCAGGCAGGATCTTTGCTGCAAAAAGGGTGTACCCGAATAATTTGGTCAAAATAGCCGCCAAAAATCCGATCAAGGGGGGAACCGAAAAATAGCCGAAATCCGGATGCTCTCCCAGTGAAAAATAGAGCAACTCATCCCTGTGAAATCCAAGATTCTGATAAAAACCCAGGTGAATTAATACACCAAACAACGACAGTGATAGAATAATCAGGTTAATCCTTCTATTCAAATTAAGTTCCTGTCGACCTCTCTCCTCTCTGTTTCTCATATTCTTATTTCCCCAATTCCCCCTTCGACAAGCTCAGGTACCGGTTCTCCGTTTCATCGTTTCCCTGTTTCCTCCTCACCCCTTCGACAGGCTCAGGGAGCATCTTCCTGCTCTTCCGTCTCCAAGTCGTCTCTCCGTCCTTCCGTCATTCCTCCGCAAGCAACTCCTGCTTCAGCCGCTGTAATTCAGCCAACTGTTCCTTGCTCACAGTAGGATAGGCCAGTTTCATCGAATCCAGTGCCTGTAGAATAGCAGCTGCAACCACAATACGGGCATAATGTTTGTTGTCGGCAGGTACTACATACCAGGGTGATTTTTCTGTGGATGTTTTCCTGATCAGATGTTCATAGGCATCCATGTACTCTTTCCAATACTTCCGCTCAACGAGATCTGATTTACTGAACTTCCAGTTTTTTTCAGGCGTTTCAAGTCGTTCAAGGAAACGCTTCTTTTGTTCCTTTTTCGACACGTGGAGGAATATCTTCACAACCAATATTCCATTGTTGTTCAGATATGTCTCAAAATTCCGCATATCGTTCAGCCGATCTTTCCAGATATCTTCAGTGATGAGTTCTCCCGGTATCCTTTGTGATCTGAGAATTTCTTCGTGTACCCTTACCACCAGAACCTCCTCGTAGTAGGATCGGTTAAAGATACCTATCCTTCCCCTTTCGGGAAGGTGTTTCATGCACCGCCACAGGTAATCATGATCCAGCTCTTCGGCATTGGGCGCTTTAAAAGCAGTAACATCGCAGCCTTGCGGATTGATCCCCGACATCACATGTTTGATAGCTCCGTCTTTACCAGCCGCATCCATCGCCTGGAAAATGACCAGTAACGACCACTTATCCTCCGCATACAATTTGTCCTGCATCTCTGAAAGCGCCTTTACGCTCAATTCAAGAATCTCTTGTGCCAGTACATTCCCATCTTTACCCAAATCGGAACTTGCATCTTTTGGAAAATCATCCAGATCAAATTTCTTATCATCCGTAATACGGTATTTCTTTGCAAGTTTCTTTGCAAATTTGATAAGATCCGTACTGTTAGCTTTGGTCCCTTCATTTACTTCCCGGCTTTCAGCATCAGGTACCGGAACACTTTCATTTATCGTTGTCATACTAAAATATTAGTAAAATTAATGGTGATGCCTCCGATTGATAACTCCTCCGGAAGCCTCCCTGATGGTATTGGCAAAAACAAAGGCGTTGGGATCCAAATTATAAACAAGGTTCTTCAACTTCCTTAATTCCAGCCTTGTAATCACAGTAAATATAATATCACAATCTGCACTGATCTCAAATTTACCCGGAAGAAAACCTCGCTCTCCCTTGTATACGGTGATTCCCCGGCCAAGGTCGTTGACAAGTTGATATTTTATCATTTCGCTTTTCCCTGAGATGATGGTCACACCGGTATACGCCTGTATCCCCTCCACCACATAGTCGATACAGCGCGTTGCTGAGAAATAGGTCAACACAGAATAGAGCGCAGTTTCGATCCCAAATTTAAATGCGGCAACACTAAAGATGAGGATGTTAATGCCCATGATAATTTCAGTGATGGTGAAGGAGGTCCGTTTCAAAGTGTAGAGGGCCAGTACTTCGATGCCATCCAAAGCAGCGCCTGCCCGCATGATCAGGCCGACGCCGATGCCAAGAAATACCCCTCCGAAGATGGAAATCAATAGTTTGTCGTTGGTGAGAGCCACGCTGGGGAGCAATGTCAGACAAACGCCCAATAATACAACACTAATGAGGGTCCATAAAGCAAACCTATGACTAATGGTAAAGAAACTAACCATGACGAATGGCAAGTTCAGGAGAATGATTACGATTGCCAGGTTGAAATCATACAAATCATGAACAAGCAACGAAATTCCTGTAATACCTCCATCGAAAAAATGGTTGGGTACCAAGAATCCCTTAAGTGCATATCCGGCAAATATAACACCAATCAATATCAGCAAAACATCCTGAAAAATCTCAGTAGGTTTCATTTTATCAGAAGCGGAAAACGAGGATTCAAGTTCTAATTTAAGATTATGCAAAATTTTTTGTTTTTGTGTTTCCCTCTCCCTAAGAGCGGTTTTTGTATGATATTTATGTTCGTTTAAAAATTCTACCTGCCGCAGCAACCAGTCAACATTCGTTTTAACTGCACCAATCTTCTTCAGTTCCTGGTATAATTTATCCGCATAAAAAGAATAATGTTCTGTTCCAAGATAATACATATCTGCATCGCACAGTATCTTTTCCAGCAGATCCGATGGCTTGGAAGGCCACCGTGTAGCTAAAATCAAGCGGCAAATGGTTTCTATCTGATCAGTAGAATATCCATAATCAGGAAGGTGTTTTTTGGCCATATTGCAGGAGATCTCTTCATGCCCTTTGTAAACTTGCATATAACCTGCATCATGAAACAAGGCAGCCGTCTTCAGCAGAACCAAATCATTACCGGAGATGTTTTCCGCAATTGCAAGATGCCCGGCAGCCTCAATAACATTCTTGGTGTGACCGGCGTCATGGTAAGTAAGATAAGCAGGTAAACCATTCTCTAGTTTTTGTATCAGGAAGGAATGCACTTGATCATATTGCATGGTCAATCAAAATTAAAATTTTAATTCAGTACTTCATAAAGCAATACCTCTTCTGCCTTGTTTTTCAATACAGCCGGACCTATCAGTTTACAGTTGAAGGATTGTTTTATTTTTTCGTAACCAGCCTCTGAAATGACGATCTGACCAACACCCGCAGCTCTTTGCAATCGTTGGGCTATATTCACAGTGTCCCCAATCACGGTATAATCCAATCTTCGCAAGGTAGCAGAGCCAATATTGCCCGAAATCATTTCGCCGCTGTTGATCCCGATAGCAACCTTTGGGAAGAAATCACTTTCACCTTCCAACTCTTCTATCGTGGTACGGATGGCGAGGCAGGCGTCAATAGCCCGATCGATATGGTAGGATCCTTTGAATACAGCCATTACGCAGTCTCCCATGAACTTATCAACGATACCTTGCTGCGCGATAATCTCCTTGACCATCAGGTCGAAATATTTGTTTAACAGTGCCACCACTTTATTGGGTGACTCTCTTTCACTGATGGAAGTAAAACTGCAAATGTCAATAAAGGCTACGGTCGCCTCAACGGTCTCATTGACCATGATAGAGGTCTCGAATTCTCTGCTGCCCATAAAATTGAGCACATTCTCATCCACATACATTTTTAGAATATTGTTCTCTTTGATCGCTTTCAAAGTTTCCCTGATAAGATTCACATGCTGAATCGTCTTCTCCATGGTTAGTTCGAGGTCTTCAAAATCCACCGGTTTGGTTACAAAGTCAAAGGCGCCCCGGTTCATAGCTTTGCGGATATTTTCCATATCTCCATAAGCCGAAACCATCACAGTTTTCACAAGAGGATTGGTCTCATTGAGCTTTGTAAGTAGCGTCAAACCATCCATTTCCGGCATGTTGATGTCGCTTAATACAATCTCCACATCAGGATACTCCTGCATTTTTTTCAGAGCATCATTGCCATTCACCGCAAAGAAGAATTCATAATACTGTTCCCTGATTTTTTTGCGAAATTTCTGCCGGATGAGGATCTCTAAATCTGTCTCATCATCGACAATTAGAATCTTAATCATAGGACCATTGTTTTTAATTTTTCTTTGAGTGAGCTAAAGTCCAATGGCTTGGTTAAAAAATCATCCGCCCCCAATTTCATGGCCAGATTGTAATTTTCACCATCGCCATAGGCAGTAATCATCATAACAACCGGAGGCGGTTTTTCGTATTTTTCTTTTATGTGCTTGAGTAATTCGAGTCCGCTCATGCCAGGCATATTGATGTCAGACAATATTAGAATAGCTTTATGTTCCGGGTTTTTCATAAATTCCAAAGCTTCTTCTCCGGAGAAAGAGAAGCTAAATTCCATTTCTCCACTTTTTATTTCCTTTCTGAAATGCTGTTCAAAAAGCATTTGAATATCCCGTTCATCGTCTACAACCAGAATTTTTTTCATAATGTTTGGTTATTATAAGGCAAATTAATAATAAAAGTTGATCCCACACCTTCGTTCGTTTCAACCATCAGTTGGCCATCATGACCCTTGGTAATTATATCATAACTCAACGACAAGCCCAATCCGGTTCCCTGCCCGGTGGGTTTGGTGGTAAAGAATGGTTGAAAGATCTTATCCAATACTTTTTGAGGTATGCCATAGCCGTTATCGCTGACTCTAATTTCGATCCGATCTCCAACCATTTTTGTACCAATTGTAACAGTGGGTTCGTATCCTTCCGCGTTTAGCTTCTTTCTTTCTGTGACAGCATAAAATGCATTGTTCAGTAAATTTAGGATAACTCTTCCAATTTCTTCTGTTACTACTCTAATTTTCCCGACTGCAGGGTCAAAATCTGTTTTTAAACTTGCATTGAATGATTTATCCTTAGCCCTTAGACCGTGGTAAGAGAGTCGCAGAAATTCATCTGCCAGTAAATTGATATCTGTAAGCTCCTTTATACCACTGCTGCTGCGGCTATGCTGCAACATTCCCTTCACAATGCTGTCGGCCCGTTTGCCATGCTGATTAATCTTTTGCTGATTTTCCCGGATATCTTTCGCAATTTTCTTCGCTTCATCTAGGTTTCCTTTGTCGATCTCCTCTTCCATCTCGCCAATTAGCTCAGTATTCACTTCCGAGAAGTTGTTGACAAAGTTTAATGGATTCTGTATTTCATGGGCAATGCCGGCAGTAAGTTCGCCGAGGGAGGCCATTTTTTCGGACTGGATAAGTTGTGACTGGGTGGATTTCAAATCTTCCAGCGACTGATTTAGGTCAGCTGTGCGTTCGTTCACCTGATGTTCGAGTACACTTTTTTGAGAAGTCAATATTTGTTGTTTTTCCCTTTCTTTTGTTAGTGAAAGGTCTGATAGGCGCGTTACTTCTACCAATTGCTTTTCCAAACTTTTACTTGTTTCCGCAGTACGGCTTGCATTAAATATTAACAATGAAACAGGAACAACCAGTAAAATGCAATAAACAATGAACTCCGTATTAATCCAGTCTACAGTAGAATTTAAATATAACATCCAGCAAGATTGACTCAGTATTACTCCGACACCAACAATCCACACATTTTTTTCACGATTTATTACCGACTTTACAAATAATCTCAGCATATCAGCAAATGCGACATACATAAACCATTTATAAATTGGATAACTAATAGTGGAATTAAAAATCAAATCAGAAAACATAAATAGAATTACCGCGAAATATATCCATACATGCCAGGGTAATTTCCTGTAAAACACTGAATAATACGCAAGCATAGATACCGGCAACCAGAAATTCCAAATAATACCAGCAAATAAATTGTTCAAAATCGCTGCCTGCAGGCTCAGGTGTGAATAGGATGGCAACCATTCGGAAAAGCTAAAAGCAGCAACTGTAAAGTTGAAAATTGCAAGGTATAAATTGGAACGGTCACTGGAATAAAATATAAAAAAGGAAGTATGAAAAATACCAATCAATAACAAGGCAATGAAAGTAATTATGGCGAGCAAAAGGTTTTTAAACAACGAATCTCCAAATAGTTTAACTGCGCCTTTTGAACTTCCGATATTCATCATGAATCCTGGATATCCAAAATGGAGGGTCTTAAATAAATATTTTTTGTTATATTTATCTAACAATGATTGAGCTTGATGGAAGGAATACCTCACTGCAAGCAGATGTTCCGATTTTTCATCCAGCGACACAATGACTGGTTGAAAATTCAAAGGACGAAAAGTTTTCTCAAGGAATGGATCTTTGGATGGAATACCATATTGGTTTACTAATTTTCCATCAAAATAAATCTCAGAAGCTCCGAATTGAGTCATCACCAAAGCAAGCGATTGGTCATAAAGATTGGAATCAATCACAAGTTTAAGTCTGAACCAGCCAATCCCTTGCCATTCGCCTTTTGGAATACTATCCAGGTTGAAATCTGTATGAAAAAGCTTCCAACTGCTATCATTGAATGCCGTTTCCTTCCATGCCTTATCATCTCCCGGATGATATTTCCAATTGGCAGTACTGAAACAGTCAGGGTGAGAGTATTCAACATATGCTTGTTCAACGCCAAATGATAAAGCAGTTTTCTTAAGCGTTTCAGCAGAAAGAAAAAGTGAGCCATTTTCCTGGGCAAGGATATTCTGTGCTGAAAAGACAAGTATGACTAATAGTAATTGCTTGATTAGTTTCATCGAAAACATTTTAATAATTACTTAACTGAATAATAAACTCACTTCCATCACCCTCTTTTGTTTGCACTTTCAATTCACCACCGTGCGCTTTGATAATATCATAACTCATACTCAGTCCTAATCCTGTTCCTTGCCCTGCAGGTTTGGTGGTAAAGAACGGTTGAAAGATCTTATCCAATACTTTTTGAAGTATCCCATTGCCGTTATCCCGTATTCTTATTTCAACCTTATCACCAACCATCTGTGTGCTTACTGAAACTTTGGGTTCGTATCCTTCAGGATTGATCCTCTTTTTCTCTGAAACGGCATAAAAAGCATTGTTCAGTAAATTCAGGATGACCCTTCCGATTTCCTCCGGTACGACATTTATTTTCCCGATTGAACTGTCAAAATTAGTTTTTAAGCTGACATTGAATGCTTTATCCTTTGCCCTCAAACCGTGGTAGGAAAGTCTCAGGAATTCATCCGCAAGGAAATTGATATCTGTAGGCTCCTTTAATCCGCTGCTGCTACGGCTATGTTGCAGCATCCCTTTGACAATGGAATCGGCTCTTTTGCCATGCAGATTGATTTTCTGCTGATTTTCCCGGATATCTTTCGCAATCTTCTTGGCTTCATCCAGGTTTCCTTTGTCGATCTCCTCTTCCATCTCACCAATTAATTCAGAATTTACTTCCGAGAAGTTATTGACAAAATTTAATGGATTCTGTATTTCATGGGCAATGCCGGCAGTAAGCTCGCCCAGAGAGGCCATTTTCTCAGATTGCACTAATTGGGTTTGTGTAGTGCGCAGATCATGCAACGTCTCTTCCACCAGGGCTTTGGCTGCTTCCAGATTGGTAAAGTCTTCGTAGCGGGAATATGCCACCGAGAAGGCATCTGCGAGCGCCTTTACCGGTTCAATCTCTGCGGAAGTAAGTGGTTTGGAGCTGCCTACATACAACATTCCTTGTGGAAATGGAACAAACTGAAGTGTTAACGACTCGGGAGGTTCTTCCCCGCCCTGGTAAGTAGCAGCAGTTTGTATTTGTCCCTGCGCCATCAGGGGTTTCATAAAACCGATGAATTGTTCCTTATTCCAGGTTTCAGTGTAAACCTTTTGCCGACGCCAATGATCTACGCCATTCCGTGTGATAGCAAGACTATTAGTTTCCAGGTTTAGCGCTGCCAGTGACTTACCATCAGGTGTTGATAAATAAAACCGAACCATCTCCTCCTTTTCATCCATGATCATGACACCACATCTGAAAAAAGGTACCCCTAAGGCCAGTAACTCCCTCCAGACTAAAGGCGTGATGCGTTGCAGGTCATCGGCATGTCGCATGGACGCAATCTCTGCACGTACCCGGTCGAGGGATGCTTCCTTTACCGCGATGCGTGTACGCTCCTCCGCATCTTTCAAATCTTTGTATCGTTTGTAGGTAAGGCTGAGCACAGACATAAATCTACGGTAGATTTGTAACTCCTGTTCCGATAATTCATTTTCAGTAAAAACATAAAATGAACCCTCTTTGAACATCAGAAAATAAGCAAACTGGACTACATCATCGGAATAATCAGGAAACGCAATCTGTTTTCGCGCGTATTGATAATACACTTTAATTTCGTTGCCTCGCAAAATGTGGTGATACTCTTCCTGTAATATACAATGGTCATATGCGTTTTTTAACATTGGATGTCCACTCATATCGATTTTCCCTATGGCTTCTACCAGATCTCCTGCACTAGTTTTACTGATGGAAGAAATATCTACGATACAATTTTCCTTGTTGAGCAATCCGGCGCCACAACGAATGATGGGCACTGAGCTTAATCCAACTAATTCATGATAAAATGCAAGAATTGTCGCCGCCAAATCTTCAGAGCTGTGCATGCCCATCGCTTTGCCCCTCACCCGTTCCAAAGCTGCTTCAATCTGAGCCTCCTTTGCCTGTGCTTCGGCTTTTAGCAGGTCGAGGAAACGGATATATGCTTGCTCAAATACGTTTCCAAACCGTTTTATAATGCTGTTTTCCTGATCGGTATATGGTATTTCTTCAAAGTTGTGAACGGTAAGTGAAAGTGAAATCTTCTTTTGGTAAGCAATAGAACAAGTAAAACACTTACTGTTCAATATATATTGTTTTCTCTCTTCCGGCGTATTTCTGGCAAGCGTATTTTGAAAAAAATGAGTATAAAAGCTGTCCTTTTCATCTTTTGTCAATTCGATTGTAAAAAAATCAGTTTGATTTTGTATGGCATCTTCTACTTTGTGGAACATTTTGTGATCGGTGTAAGGAATGTTAATCCTGGCAGGGTATGGCTGGCGCGGAACAGAGAGCCACGAATCCCAGCTCCGATCCGGATTGACGATGGTAAATTGTGTTGCCTCAAAATACAGACCGAGCCATAGTAACTGATCGGAGACTACTTTGATTACATGATGGAGGTCATCGCTGTGATGCATTGCCAGGGAAGATGCCCGCACCCGTTCCAGGGCCGATTCAATCTGTGCTTCCCTGGCTTGTTCTTCAGCTTTTTTTACATCCAGAAACCGGGTATAGGCCTGTTCGAAAACTCTGGCAAATCGTTTTATGATTTCATTTTCCTGGTCGGTAAAAGGGATCCCTTCATAGTTTTGAATGCCTATCGTAGAATTTTTTGAAAAGGCGACTGATCTGGCAAATCCTTTACTTTCCAACATATGCTTTTTTCTATCATCAGGCATGATTTTTAAATCTGAATGCTCAAAAGCATATTTAAAAAAGCTGTTTTTCCCCTCCAGAGAATAGTCCGAAGCAAGGAATGAATCACCACGATCTATCGCTATCAAAACATCATCCAAAATGGCATGTTTAAAATAGGGTATATGAATCTTTTGGGCATATACAATTCCGGGGGCGGCAAACCACATATCGAAGTCACGAGTATCCTCATAATTGATAGATATGTATGCTGTTTCGGGTTTTATTCCCAATTTCTGTAATTGTTCCAATACAACTGTAATAACTTCCTGAAGTTCATCGCTTTTATGCATCGCCAAAGAACGGCTGCGTACTCTTTCCAAAGCTGCTTCAATCTCAAGTTCTCTGTTTTTTAAGGCTAATTCGGCTGTCTGCTGAATCAGTAAAGCGTTTAATTCCTTTATACTCTTTCCCATGGATACTTGTTTTTGTTCTTTCATAATCATGCTATTAAAGGAATTGCTACTATAAATTCGGTGCCTTCGTTTTCTGCCGATTCCACTTTTATTTCTCCTCCATGTGCTTTAACAATATCATAGCTCAGCGATAATCCCAATCCGGTTCCCTGCCCGGTGGGTTTGGTGGTAAAGAATGGCTGAAATATTTTATCCAATTCTTTTTGAGGTATCCCATTGCCGTTATCATGAACTAATATCTCAACTTTATCACCAATCATCTGCGTACTTACTGAAACAGTGGGTTCGTATCCTTCAGGATTCATCCTCTTTTTCTCGGTAACAGCATAGAAAGCATTGTTCAGTAAATTAAGGATGACCCTTCCGATTTCCTCGGTTACAACATTTATTTTCCCGATTGTACTATCAAAGTTAGTTTTTAAGCTGACATTGAAGGTTTTGTCCTTTGCCCTTAAACCGTGGTAAGAGAGCCGCAGGAATTCATCTGTAAGGACATTGATATCTGTAGGCTCCTTTAATCCGCTGCTGCTACGGCTATGTTGCAGCATCCCTTTGACAATGGAATCGGCTCTTTTGCCATGCAGATTGATTTTCTGCTGATTTTCCCAGATATCTTTTGCGATTTTCTTTGCTTCATCCAGGTTACCCTTGTCAATCTCCTCCTCCATCTCCCCAATTAACTCAGAATTCACTTCCGAGAAATTATTGACGAAGTTCAACGGATTCTGTATCTCATGGGCAATGCCGGCAGTAAGCTCACCAAGTGAGGCCATTTTTTCGGATTGGATCAGTTGGGCTTGGGTGGATTTCAAGTTTTCGAGGGACTGCTTCAGATCGGCTGTGCGCGCTGACACCTGCTGTTCAAGGTCTGTTTTCTGTCTGGCAATCAACTCATTCTTCTCTATTTCCTTTTCTTTCGCCAATCTTTCCTTGTCCAGGGCTATTCGCGCATTCTCTTTGATCAGCCGGTCATAGCGCATAAATAATATCCAGGAGAAGGAAAGAACCAACCAGGTAATACAAATTAATTCAAGTAGCCAATTTTCTGATTCAAGAAAACTCGGTAAACCATTAATAATTTTTAATTCTGAAGCAAGATAAAAGGGGCTTGGCAGCAAAAAATATAGCATTAATGGGAAGGAACCTATTATTATAAAACGTACTGATTTATCGGGGCTGCGTATAAAGAGTAAAAGAGTGACTATTATACTTAATGGAATAATAAATAGAGTCAGGATAAAATCAATAACCCAGAAAAAACTAATCGCGTGCATTATATGAAAAAATTGTATGATATTCACAATGATATTCAAAATAGCCAACCCGAAAAGCCATTTATCCCAACGTGGATATCTGGCTTTCGTTTGAAAAAATTGCCGATAAAATTGTATTAAAAAATAGGGGATAAATGCCCATGCATAGGTTAAATAGCCCAAATATTCATTCAATGAAGGATATTCCCAAGATATAAACAAAGGAAGTACAAGCAACAACCGGTTTATTCCAAGGAACAGCGAAAATAAAGCAAAATACAGGTAAACTTTCTCGCGGACAAATCGGTAGAAAAACAGATTAAAAAATATTGCCAGGAATAGCAACCCAAGCAGGAAAGTCTCCTGGAGTTCCAGCTTACCAAAATAATTTGTTCTGCCATCTACATAGTCAATATATTCTTGTTTTATTGCCCTCTCAGTGCCTAAGATTACGATGGCAAATTTCGATTTTAAACCTACTTTCTTATTGTGAATGCGTTGATAAACGAAACGCTCTTCATCGGGTTGTAAAACCAAGGGGATGAAATTGGATTTTTTTAGCCCATCTTTCTTATCCCAATCGTTGAATTTGCCACTCATAAAATGTTTCCATTTTCCATCCGGCTCTGCCAAATAGAAATCATCATATTCCGACACGGAGTTCAAGGCAATCTTTGCTTCGCGGCCCATGCTATTTTTAAGCCTGTACCGGAACCAGTATGTATTTGAGAGTGTATCCCGGGTACTCGATTTTTCATTCCGGTCGTGAAATTTATCTGAAAGTGGTAGAGAGGACACTTCCTGAATCGTCAGTTTTCCACTTTTGTCTTCCAACATCTGGTAGTAAGCGTTACCGATATTTTGTACGTATGCTGTATCCGATTTGATTTCGAATACAGGTGGCAAAACTGTCTGTCCGAATGCGGCACATTCGACTAAAATTACTGTCAGGATGGTTAGGATGGTTGTGTGCATTGGATCAGGTTTAAATGGTTGGTCTGGTGTGGTTAGGTTGGTATCGTGACGATCATGGCTGCTCCTTCCCCTTCTTTGTTTTCGACTTCTATTTTTCCCCCGTGCCCTTTGGTTACGATTTCATAGCACATGGATAACCCCAAACCTGTTCCCACTCCGGTTGGCTTGGATGAAAAGAAGGGTTGAAAAATTTTATCAATGATTTTTGCAGGAATCCCATTCCCGTTGTCTGTGACACGAATCTCTAAATTTTTGCCGACCTTTCTGGTACTGATTGTTACAGCAGGCTGAAAGGAATCGCCAAGCGCCTTCTTTTTCTCCGTTACTGCATAAAATGCATTGGTCAGCAGATTCAGGATCACCCTTCCCATGTCCTGCGGTATCACATTGATCTTACCTATGGATTCATCAAAATCAGTATCAAACCTCGCATTGAAACTTTTATCCTTTGCCCTTAAACCATGATATGCCAATCGTAAATATTCATCCGCCAATGCGTTGATATCGGTAGGTTCTTTCTGTCCGGTACTGGCTCGTGAATGTAGCAGCATCCCTTTAACAATGCTGTCTGCCCTTTTACCATGATGGTTGATCTTTTCCAGATTGCTTTTCAAATCTTTCACAATCTGTTTTACCTCAGCACTATTACCCTGCTCTATCTCTGCCTGCATCTCCTCCAGAAGTTCATTGCTCACTTCTGAGAAATTGTTCACAAAGTTCAAGGGATTCTGAATTTCATGCGCTATTCCGGCGGTCAGCTCGCCAAGGGATGCCATCTTTTCAGACTGAATCAATTGCGACTGCGTGTTTCGCAACTCTTCCAGCGCAAACTCCAACTCCTCTTTTTGTTTCGTCAGCTCAGCGGTTCGTTCACTGACCAGAACTTCCAATTCAATCTTACGGATCGCAATTGCCCTGTTGAGTTCATCCTCATGCTGCCTTTTGATGCGCTCTTTTTCAGCAGCCTTGCTTTGTCTGTTCTGACTGTAAAGGATTGCCACAAACCAAATGATGGCCAGTGCAGAAGCATTCTTAAAATAAGTCTCGTTCGTCTTGAAAAAATCATTGCTGATGATCTCCGTCAAATCGCTGACAAAGGCGAAGACTACATAAGGGACAAAGGCGAAGATAAACATGCGCAAGGGCTGCAGTTCCTTCTGCCGGAAAGGAATGACAATTAGCAAAATCAGGTAGAGGTGCCAAATCCACTTCATTAATTCTACCGCCTGAATGACAAATTCGGTTGCGAAAAGAAAAACAGAAAGGAAAAAGGCATTCCTAAATAGCTTTTCCCATTGAGGAAGTTTATTGACACTGGCAAATTTCCTGAAGCGTAATGAATAAGCCACGCTCACGACAAAAGGCGCAACGGATAGTTCCATATGATAATGATTTGTTAGTCTAATTGACGAGTAGAATGAAGATTGGGGTATCTCAAATCAGGTTAATTACACCGACTCTCAAATTCCTGCCTTTCATACCTATCGGTGAAGTAAAATTAATTAAATCTAATTTAGAATCACTCAATTTGTCAGCACAATCATGAATAGTCTCATGGGTAACCGGAAATTCAGGCAAATGAAGTTGATGGATCGGCAAGGAGTTTAACCTGTACGACTGTCACCCTGATTTCACCTTAAACATTCTGCTGTTTGACTCTTGGTTATGAACTATCAATTTTGTAGTTTTATCGCGCTATTAATTCCTCATTAACAACTCTCTGTTTATCAAACACAAAAGCAACAATCGATGCGATTCGTATGGATCGGCGA
Organism: Bacteroidia bacterium; assembly: GCA_026391315.1. GTDB lineage: Bacteria > Bacteroidota > Bacteroidia > Bacteroidales > Prolixibacteraceae > CAINVV01. The sequence continues at coordinate 79,348 of JAPLDT010000014.1, read as the reverse complement.
AGCAACTTGCATATGCATGATCACTTAATAATCAGGCACAATATTAAAACCCAAACAATGTATATTTCAGTCAATAAAAAAACAATTGAATCCAGGTTGAAGTTGAAAATCTCAAATTCGATCCTCCTTAACTTATTCAATCTTATTTTGCTAAGCGGATCTCTACTCTGCATGCCTGATGTCTGTACTGCCCGGATTCCTGAGGAGGTTAAAAAAACGGATGCGCAAGAAAGGGACGGAAAATTATTGAGGAGTGAGTTGTGGCAACCATTTGATGCTTCGAAGGCAAAAGGAGATTTTTTTGTCTCCCCGGTTGGAAATGACAATTGGTCGGGAACACTTCCGGAGCCCAACGCAACAAAATCTGACGGGCCGTTTGCTACCATCACACGTGCCATGCGTGCCGTTCATGAATTGAAAGCGAAAGTTTATCTTCCCAAAGGGAAAGCCATTGATGCACGCTATGTAGGATCGTCCTACCCTTTCGGGAAAGGGAAAGACATTGTCGTATTCATCCGCCAGGGGTTCTATACGCTCCAGAGCCCCCTGCTTTTTAACGCTGAAGACGGTGGTGAACGGGTAGAGACCAATTTGCCTTCAGGCGCTTTTGAGTGGCATCACCTACGCGACAATTATGTCACCTATTCGGCCTATCCGGGCGAACATCCTGTTATTTCCGGCGCAGTAGCCGTAACCGGTTGGGTAAAGGGAAAAAACAATATCTGGAAAGCACCTTATAAAGATCCTGATGTTCCTGTTCTGATCATGAACGGGAAGAAACAAACGCTGGCCCGGACTCCCAACAACGGTTATTTCACCCTGCGTCAAACACCGGCCTCAACTTTCGAAATACCTTACAAACCGGGAGACATCAAAAAATGGGAAGGTATGCAGGATAACCGGATTGTCATTTTACTCCGCTGGCGAACAGCCTATAATACGATTGATAAGATTGATGAGAAACGACAAATTGCATTTCTAAAAAACGCGGAAGATGGCCCCGGTGGGAACAATGGTCTTTTGGTCGTACCTCCCAGATACTTTATTGAAAATATCAAAGCCCTGCTGGATGCCCCCGGCGAGTGGTTTTATGACAAAAACAGAGCAGAGATCAGTTATATCCCTGCTGAGGGTTTGACCAATCCCAACCAGGCGACCCTATCGATACCTCAGATCACTCAACTTTTGCAGGTAAGGGGGACAGAAGATAAACCTGTTCGCAATCTCAGATTCTATGGATTGATCTTTGAAGGGGCAAAAGAGAATTCCCGGGACTATCCACACCACTATGAACCCACTCCTGGTAGCATCGCCATATCTTACGAATATGCCAGCGATTGTGAGTTTGCCAATTCTGAATTAAGGGCATGCAGCGGCGTTGGCATGTCAATTGGTCAGGGTTGTTTCCAAACACGTATCTTCAAAAACACCTTCAACGGTCTGGAGCAGGGAGCCCTTGGGGTAAGCTGTACAGGTGATTTGAAAAATGGAAAATTGAGCCAGCTCACCCGGGAAACCAAAATTGATCACAATGAATTTTCAGAATGTGGGCTTGGAGGCGGCATTACTTTGGGTGTAGGTGGTACCCTGCATACGACGATTTCCCACAATTACTTTACCAAATCAGGGAGACCATATACCATCGACTGTGGCGCCGGTGGCCTCGAAGGAGGTGTGACCGAAGATTGTGTGGTGGAGTACAACCATTTTGAGGATGTTCAGCAAGATGCCGATGATGCCGGAGTAATCGTGGTAACCGGGATGACCTTCCATTCAACTGTCCGGAACAATCTGATCCACAAGGTTCACCGTGGATTTTTCAGCGACAATGTGGCTTTCTGGTTCGACAACATGTCGAGCAACTGGACGGTGACCAACAACCTGTACTACGATCTGGAGCAGGGAGAGATGAAGACCTGTGGCACCTATTTATCTGATAACAATTATTCCGGAAATTTTTCCATAGAACCACCCCTTGTGGCTCCGGAACAGTTTATCGAGGGGAACCCTCAACTCAGCTCCTCCAATTTGCGAATTACCATGAATGACAAGCCGGTAGAGGGTGCCATCGTTGCCGGATCACTTGTCAAAATAACTGCGGATGTCACCAATTCCGGCAGTTCAGGCACCGAGCCGGTAGCGCTCTATCTGGATCGAAAAATAGTTGAAAACAAGGCATTTCCGGTTATTAGGAACAACAAGCGCTCCATTGAATTTGAATTACGTGTGAGTGAGCCAGGCCGTCATGAGATTTCCATCGGAGATACGAAGCCACAAACAATTGAAGTAGCTGGAGAAAAACCAGATATGGCATACGATCAGATCCGATGTTCTGAAGAGCGCATCCTTGCGGGTGAAAGTGTTCGTATATCAGCTCTGGCAACCAATCTCTTACTGAAGGAGGCAAATCCTACCCTTCAATTGTTTGCCAATGGCGCAGAGGTGAAAACCCAATTGGCAAATTTCAAAGGCAAAGAATCGAAAGAGATCAGCTTTGACCTAACCCCCGAAGCCGGCAGTTACCGGATCCGCATCGGGAACAGTGAAGAGGTATTGTTGAGGGTATTAAAATGCAAAGAGCTCAAGGTAACGGAACAAAAATTACTCACCTATATTTCACCAAAGTCTAAACCGTCCAGTGTTGAAGTAGTTCAAAAGGAGAACAGATACATCGTGAAAGCAAGCGGATGGGACTTTTACCATGCCGAAGATGCCTATGCAACTGTCTATCTGAAACAGCTTGAAGGAGATTTCATCGCCACGGTAAAGATCAGGTCATTCGGACCCCGCACCAGCGAATGGTACCGGTCGGGACTTTTTGTCCGTAATGACCTCAGTCAGAGTTTCGATGTGGACAGGGGAAGCCTGGGATCGGTATTAATGTTCAGTACACCAGGCCGCGCAGGGATTGAGTACGATGAATTTGGCAATGGATGCATGCACAAGGCGGCCAGCGAGAATCTGCCCGAAAACAGCGCTACCCCAATCTGGATACGTTTGGAGCGGCATGGCGACCGCTTTACCGGCTACATTAGTCTCGACGGTCAGAAATGGATTATTAAACGGCAAACCAATCAAATACCCGGGATTGGGAAAGCGATTGACCTGGGCCTTGCAGCTGGTGCGCCCGACCAAAAACAGTACACGGTAGAATTCGAGGAGTGGAAGATCAAAGTGGAAGAAAAATGAATTTTATAATTAAAAATTACAGATTAAAAATTAAGGACAGATCCCTAATAACCTGAATAGAATTGGTTGAACAGTAACTTGAAAGTACTGTAGGTTTGGGCCCTGAAGGTAATCTCAGGCCCAAAAGCGCACAATTTCCCCTGTCCGACTTTTGCCTCGAAAGCGGCCACTCCGTTTAGCAAATATTCCTGACCATAGGCCCATCCGCTTCGCAGTGGCTGGGAAGAATCGAACCAGGCAATTGGTTTGATCTTGCCCAGACTAACGGCTTCAGGGGTCAGACTAAATACCGGGCTCGAATCAAAAAAGATATCTGCTCCGGAGCCCATTCCCCATCCTGTGGTCATGGTTGAATCGATCCTGACACGCAACAGACTTCCGGGAATGTAGAATTTGTCTGACGTCAGAGGAACCTCTTTCCCTTTGACCATCTCTGCAAGCGAATTGGTAACGCCTAATTTTAAATGGTATGCCAGATTCGTGCTCCTGCCAATGGTAGCAATGGTACCTCCCTCCTCCATAAATTTTTTCAATGAAACAATGGAGGTATCAGCCTTGATCTTTCCCCATTGATACCTGTACTCAACCGGGATATCAGTAATTTTTGTCGTGTCCCTGGGTGCGCCTGGTTCTGTTCCGGTTATGGAAGGAATGGCCCCGCTTACAAACAGGATCACATCAAATTTTTTGTGCAGGTTACCCGCGTTGATCTCTTTCACATAAATGATTTTGTAAGGAAATTGGTGCTGTTCCATGATCCATTTTAGCCATCCGGCGGAAATTGAACCCCCATAGGTATCCCAAATTGCAATTTTCAAAGAGGATATTTTCTTTGTCAGCTGAGCTGGCCGGCGGCTTACAGTACGAACACTTAAACTCAAATCGGATGAAGCCTTCTCAAGCAAACCTTTTGCTTTTCTATTTGCCGGAACGAAAAAAGATCCTTCACCGGTCAGCGGTTCGACACCCGTCTCATTTTTGAAGCGGTAAACATCCAGATCCGCCTGGAGCAGCTCATTAACGACTAAAAAAGATTGGTCACACCTGGAGTCCAAAAGATACCCCGCGACAGAACCTGAACTTGTAAAATCGCCCTTAGGCCGCTGAATCTCACCATAGGGTAGTGTTTGAAAAGGCCCCTCAAAGGCATGCAAAACGCTCTTGAAAACAACCCCCATCGAATAGGCAGAAGTCCATCCGGCTATGTCGTAGGGCTTTACAGGGGGACCTCCAGGATAGAGAAAATCATTTGGATGGTCCTGAGGTTCAAACATATCCAGAATGTGAGGCCGAAAAGCCTGGTTGGTTTTGACAATGAAAGAACCGGCAGGGTATTTTTTTCCATCTACAACAAAGGCAGAAGTAGCCTTGCAAACCTGGATTCCCGACTGTATTAGTGCATTGAGAAACTTGACCGCTGTGGGAAAATCGGGCTGATCTGAGGGAATAATGTAACCTCTGGGATCCCTCCTGGCACTATCTTTCACCAAAACCTGAAAATACTTCACCGGGATGGTATCAACTCTCTCCCTGCTGCTGGTGCTATCGGCAGCCTTTCTGATTTTTTGGTCCGCTTTACCCGCATTGCCGATCAGTTCAACCTTTTTGGGTGAAATGCCCCAATTGTCTTTGCTGCCAGCCTGGATTGAGCCTTTGCCCATGTAGTAAATATTGTACAGTAAATGTTCCCTGTTCCTGGCTGCATAATCCAAAACTGCATAATTCAGTGAGATGGAGTAATCGATTGATCTCCTGAAATTCCATTTTTGAGGCATCACCGGATAGGGGGTATTCCCGTTTGGCAGTAACCTGGAAGGTACCAACGGGACAGAGGAAGGAGTCGGATTTCCAATAATTTCAGTCAACAGTCCGATCATGTTGTGAAAATAGGCGGTGGTACGCAATCCACCATTGTACCAGGTAGAAAATACTGAGCCGCCGCGTTCGGTATAGCCGGGTTTTCCTTCCGCAATCAGCCTGTTGATCATGGAAGCCCCCACCGCGTCGATACCTGTCATGACCAGCGGATGAAAAAGATAATTAAACGGATCCCGGTAGGGTGGTCCGGCAACCACTGATCCGGCCGGTCCGGACTGATGGTGGTTGTAGATCACTTGTGGAAACCACTCAATATAGAGTTGTTTGCTGATATTTTGGGTCTCCTTCAGGTTCATCATGTAGAAGTCGCGATTGTTGTCGTGACCGGCATATTTTTCATAAAGTCTTGGTAATTGTGAATAGGATCTCTTCAGCGTATCCGGATTGCCCATGTACCAGTTGGAAACCAACTCCTGCCCATCCGGATTGGCATGAACCAGCAGGACGATCACCTCATCAAGAATCCTCAGGGTTTCCTTATCATTCCGGCTAACCAACTGCCACAGTGTCTCAATCAATTGGTGTGATCCTACCGTTTCGGTGGCATGAAGTCCGCCATCGATCCAGACTACCGCTTTTCCCTCTGCTGCCAGGGCAAGCGCCTGCTCTTCGCTGAGATTCTCCGAGCGGGCCAACTTTTGCGCTATCTCCTTGTATTTGCTTAATTTTTTAATGTTTTCAGGAGATGATACAACCATCATATACTGTGTTCGTCCCTCCTCTGTATTGCCCATATTCACCAGACTTACACGTCCGGAAGTGGTAGCGACCTTTTTAAAATAGGACTCAGTTTGCGTATAGGTGGCCAATTTGTAATTGTCGCCGATAGAAAAGCCAAAATGCTGTTTTGGGGATGGAGACTGTGCATTGGAAAACATCACTGTAAAGGTCAGAAGCAGAAGCAGGAGCGTTAGTTTTGATCTCATTTTGTTTGGTTGAATGGAAGTCATGAAGAAAACTTTCAGAATTTCGAATTTAGTAAATTACTCCAAAAGGAGACAATAGAAAATTAAGGAAGTAAAAGTTATCTTCGGGACATTATCCAGGCACTGCTTTGGCATTACAGGCAGAGGGTCTGGAAAGTGAATAAAATACTATTAACAAAAACATATACAATTACTTAGCATGATATAGCATTCGCGAGAATGAATAACAGCGTGCGATATCTTCAACAAAATAGACTAAAATGAAGACTACTTTTCTGACTCTATTTCCACTTTTGCTATGCATTGGCGCTTTTGCGCAACCACTTTCAAGGCGGGCAGCGTACGACATATCGAAAGACCGGGTGCTTTATACGGTGGGCTACACCCATTTGGATTCTGAATACGAATGGGATTACAGGACTACTGTCAGCGAGTACCTGAAAAACACGCTGGAGGAGAATTTCAGGCTGCTGGACAAATACCCAGACTATGTTTACAATTTCACCGGCTCCCGTCGCTACCGGCTTATGAAAGAGTACCATCCCGAACTCTATTCCAGGTTGAAAGGCTACATCGATGCCGGACGCTGGAATGTGGCAGGCTCTTCGGTTGAGGAAGCGGAGGTAAATGTCTCCTCTTCGGAGTCAGTTCTGCGGCATGTACTCTATGGCAACAATTTTTTCCGCAAAGAATTTGGCAAAGCGAGTGTGGACTATATGCTGCCAGACTGTTTTGGGTTTGTAGCCAACCTGCCTTCAGTTTTGAACCATGCCGGGATCATCGGCTTCTCCACACAAAAGCTCACCATTCCAAACCTCAAAACCGCTGTACCCCTTCCCTTCAATGTGGGGATTTGGAACGGCCCCGATGGGAAAGGACTGGTTGCCTGCCTGGATGCAACCGACTACGATGGCGACCTGATGCCCCGCCTGGATATCGACAAATATTGGGACAACCGTCTGGCTGAGGACCAGCAAAAACATGGCATTACCTTCGATTACCGCTATTATGGTTCAGGCGACATGGGTGGTGGAATACGCGAACGTGATGTCATCAATGCGGAGGGTAGTCTCCACAATCCGGACAGCAAAATAAAAGTAATCCTGACATCCTCCGATCAGATGTTCAAAGACATCACTCCGGAAATAAGGAAGAAACTTCCAGTATACTCGGGCGACCTTTTGCTGGTCGAGCACAGCGCCGGCTCAATGACTTCTGAATCCTACATGAAGCGATTGAACCGCAAAAATGAAATCCTTGCACAGTCGGCCGAACAGATGGCTTCCATGGCCAATTACCTGACAGGTAACCCCTACCCGCTGGAGAAACTGAACAATTCGTGGGAACTTTTACTGGGAAGCCAGATGCATGATGTGCTTCCGGGAACAGCCATTCCGAGCGCCTTCAAACTGGCCTGGAACGATGAATTTATTGCACAGAACGGATTTACAGAGGTATTGAAAGATGCGGTAGGGGTTGTTACTTCTCAACTCAATACCCAGACAAAAGGGAGGGCCGTTGCCGTGTACAATTCTGTTGCCAGGGAACGGGAGGATGTCTGTACCGCCGAACTTCAATTTTCTGAGATGACTCAACACATCAGGGTATTCGACCAGAAAGGGAAAGAGGTTCCCTCCCAGATCATTTCACGAAACGCGGATAAAGTAAAAATCATCTTCCTTGCCAAAGTTCCCTCCATGGGTGTGGCCATTTATGATATTCAGGCCTCTTCGGAGCGATCCAGACTGACTACTCCGGCATTAACCATCGAACAAAGCACCATAGAAAACGCGTATTACAAAGTTTCGCTGGATAACAATGGGGATATTTCAAGTATCCTGGATAAAAAAGAGCACAGAGAGCTGCTTTCAAAACCGGCACGATTGGAATTTCAACATGAATTGCCACAAAAAGAGCCGGCTTGGAACATGTTTTGGTACGACCGCAAAAATCCACCTTTTGCCTTTATGAACCATGAAGTCAAATTAAAAATGGTGGAGAACGGACCGGTCAGGGTTGCCTTCGAAGTGACAAAAAAAGGAGAGAATTCAGCCATAAGGCAGATCATTAGTCTTTCGGCCGGAGGCGCAGGCAAACGGATTGAGGTGGCTAATCAAATTGACTGGCAATCAACAGGAGTAAGCCTAAAAGCATCCTTCCCGTTCACCGCAGAGAATGAAGAGGCCACCTACAACCTGGGTGTCGGTGTCATCAAACGAAACACCAACCACGAACTGAAATTTGAAGTGCCCTCGAAGATGTGGTTCGACCTGACAGATAAATCCGGCAAATTCGGTGTTTCCGTCCTGGAGGATTGCAAATATGGATCAGACAAGCCCGACAACAATATCCTTCGACTGACATTGCTTTATACTCCGTCTGCCAAACTTTGTCCGACCTGGCTCTACCAGTCAACGCAGGATTGGGGAATTCAGGATGTCAAATACGGAATCTATAGCCACAGCGGGGATTGGTCCCAAAGTGAAACCCAGGACCAGGCCGAATTCCTGAACAAACCACTGGTTGCAGTCGAAACGCCAAAACATGCCGGAAAATTGGGGAGATCCTTTTCATTTATTGGGCTCAGCACTCCCGGAGTTGGCCTGATGGCCCTTAAAAAAGCCGAACAAGGCGACTATCTCGTGGTGAGGGTGAATGAACTTGCAGGGAAAGACCAGAAAGGTGTAAAGCTCCAGCTTCCCGACAAAATCATGGATGCCTGGGAGGTCAACGGACAGGAACAGAAGATAGGAGAAGCCACTGTAACCGGCAACCTCCTCACCTTCGACCTCTCTCACCATTCCTTGCGTAGCTTTGCCGTTAGACTGGCACCTAAGAATCAAGTTGCATTCAATCAGGCAACTGTAGCTCTACAATACGATCAGGATGTGATGAGTTTCGACAACAACCGTACGGATGGAAACATGACCAGAAATTACGATCCGACCGAACACGGAAATGTCAACAACTATCCGGCAGAGATGATCCCGGCTACATTGGTTAGTGAAGGCGTTCTCTTCAAATTAGGCAGCGCCGCGGACTTGCAAAAGAATGCCGTCACCTGCAAAGGACAAACCATTCAGTTACCTGCCGGGGATTACAACAAAATCTACCTTCTTGCGTCAGCTACAGAAGATGCATCCGGGCAATTTACTTTGGACGGCGCAGCACAAACACTCCATGTTGCGACATGGTCGGGATTTATCGGACAGCATTACGACCGCCAGTTTGATCTGGATGGATATACCGTTCTTGGGGTAAAAGAGCCATTTCTGAAAAAAGACAACATCGCCTGGTTTGCCTCCCATACCCATTTTGGTTATCCTACGAGGAATGAGCCTTACCACTATTCGTACCTTTTCAAATATGAAATTGCGCTCAATGGCACTTCAAAAGTGATCACGTTGCCTGACAATGACAAGATCAAAATATTTGCGATTACTGTGGCGAAAAAGAGCAGTGATGACATCCAATTTTTGCAGCCAATATCCGATGATTTCAGTGCGAACAGCCCGTTTCATCTGAGAAAATAGGATAATAAACCGGAAAACAATAGTCCGGCATGGACCACCAGCCTTTCCATTCAGATGAGGTTGGTGGTCTTTCTGTTTCAAAGCCACAGGGATGGTCTTGTCAGGATTTCACCTACAAGGAAATCATCCATTTCGCTACTTCCTATCTCTCCTTCCCCTACCCCCTTCGTCGACCTTCCCCTCTAATTTTACTAGCGAGATCATCTAGTAAAAACCACTACCATGAACGCTGAACTTTTTAAAAGGTTGTTACAAGTAGAAGCAGAGAATTTGTACCATCAGGGTTCTACGCCCGAAAGTTTTATGAACAGGATCAAACCAATGATCGAGGAGCTTCTTAAAGAAAGCAGATCCGAAAAGATGTCTGAAAATGACCTTGAAGAAATATTGGTCTCTTCGAAGTCAAAGGAAAATCAGAATTCCAAAAATAGAAACTGCTTTTTCGATGTTGTTGACCTCTCCATGTACAGGGCCAATTAAGCAATCTTTCGTTTCCGGAAAGTTCCAAATCAAACTTCGCTTTTTATTCAGATTCCTATTTTTCAAAATCGGACCACTTATCTGTTTTTTTTTGTGTCTCCCAACAAGTAAACCGTCCGATCGTAATATCCTGTTTTATAGCATAAAAGAGGACAATCACTGTAGTCAAATAAATCATCAGAATCAGGAAATATCAGGTAAAATTCCTGTAGAGATGCGATTAATCGCGTCTCTACCCCAAACATTTTTGTAAATTGCGGCCTGATGATTGACCTATGATGAATAAATTTTTGGCATGTACTATTGTCATGCTTTTCACTTTACAAGTAGTTATACATGCCGAAAACCCTCCGGAAAAAAGCTTTCCTGCACGCCGGAAGGTCAATTTAGCGTCCAAAACAACCATAAACCAGGATTACAAGATTCATGTCGGCAAAATTTCCGATCGGATCAAACTGGATGGTGTGATCGACGAAAAAGATTGGCTTCAGGCAGAATCCGCCTCCAACTTTTACATGGTTTTGCCCTACGACACAGGCCATTGTGTTGCAAAGTCCGAGGTGAAGATGTTGTACGACGATAAGGCATTTTACCTGGCTGTCACTTTTCACGATACCCTTCCGGGAAAGCGTCCGGTTGAATCGTTTCGCAGGGATTTTACTTTTGCCAACAACGACAACTTTTTGGTCTTCATCGACCCGTTCAACGACCAAACCACTGGCTACTCATTCGGTGTCAATGCGGTTGGCGCCATGTGGGACGGTACCATGAGCAGTGGCTCCCTCTCCAATTTGACCTGGGACAGCAAGTGGGAGGTTAAAACAAAGAACTATCCCGATAAGTGGACTGCAGAATTTCGTATCCCGTTTAAATCTGTCCGCTACAAAAGAGACCTGGATCACTGGAACATTCAATTTTCGCGACTCGATCTGAAACTGAACGAGAAGTCTGCCTGGGCCCCTGTCCCAAGACAATTCGCTACTGCGTCGCTTGCTTATGCCGGTCAGCTGATCTGGGAGACGCCACCACCCAAATCCGGATTAAAACTCTCCCTTATACCCTATCTTTATGGAAGTGTCTCACGCAATTTTGAAAAGCAGCAGGCTACCTCCTACCGACATGATTTTGGAATAGATGCTAAGCTGGGCCTCTCCAGTTCGCTCAACCTCGACCTGACTTACAATCCCGATTTTTCACAGGCGGAGGTAGATGATCAGGTCATTAATCTGGAAAGATTCGAGCTTTACTTTCCGGAGAAAAGACAGTTCTTCCTGGAGAACAGCGATCTTTTCGGCAATTTCGGCGCTGCCAGTGTAAGTCCGTTCTTTTCAAGAAGGATCGGACTGGATGCCCCCGTCAATTGGGGTGCGCGACTGAGTGGAAGGATCAACAAGGATTGGCGGATCGGAATGATGGACATGCAAACCGGCAAAGAAGGAGATTACCTGTCGCGTAATTTCTTCGTTGCATCCATCCAGAGAAAACTCTTTTCACGCTCCAACATCGGCGTCATTTTCGTCAACAAGCAACAACTAAATATCCCTGACACCTGGAGTGGAAATAGCTACAACCGCGTCGCCGGACTTGAATACAACCTGGCCAGCAGGAACAACTTCTGGAATGCAAAACTTTTCGGACAGAAATCCTTCTCACCAAAAGCCAATTCAGCAGAGGAGTATGCCCAGGGATTGAGTGTAATCTACTCCCGCAAAAACTATTTGTTTGATTTTACTCAATTGTATGTAGGAAAAGACTTTAACGCAGAAACTGGTTATGTGCCCCGTACCGACTATCTTCGCATCAACCCCAAAATAACCACCAAATTTTATCCGAAACATGGATCCGTTGAAAATCACGGATTCCTGATTAGATCCGACAACCTTTACATGCCTGGAAGCATGAAGCTGACTGACAGGTCGATAGGCCTAGATTACCTTGTCAATTTCAAAAACCGGATTCATCTTGAACTGAGGAATAGTTTGTGGTATGTTATGCTCAGAAAAGATTTCGATCCAACCAATCTGGGAACTAATTACCTACCGACCGGTTCAGGTTACCATACAGGAGATGTCTCATTTCTCTTCAACTCCGACAACAGGAAACTGTTCAAATACAATTTTTCTACAGGCTATGGAGGCTATTTCAATGGCAACCGCTGGTTTGTACAGGGAGATTTCAATTACAGGTTTCAACCGTATGGTTATATCTCCTTGATTTATAGTTACAATCAGCTCTATCTGCCTCAGCCTTGGCAAAATACAGGATTTTGGCTGATAGGGCCAAAATTGGATGTAACCTTTTCCACCAATCTCTTCTTCACTACCTATATTCAGTACAATAAACAGGCTAACAACCTAAATATCAATGCACGGTTCCAATGGAGATACAAACCGGTTTCCGATATTTTTCTTGTTTATACCGACAACTACTTCATCGATAACAGAAATGTCAAAAACCGCGCGCTGGTGCTAAAAATGACTTACTGGTTTAATTAGAACTGTTTGAATCTAATTTGTAATTTTGAGTTTTTTACTTCGTGACCCTTTGTGTTATCCTTTCTGTCCTTTGTGGTTAATTTTTAAACTTTACCACGAACGTCCAACATTACAGGAACAAATTTAAAAGGTTGATTAGATGAAGAATTTATGCTATACTTTTCTATTGGCCTGGTTGTTAACCGGATGCCGGGATGAAAAACCACTGATTGTTGATGCCCGCAGGTCAAATGATATAGAAAGAATGCTGAAGGTCCAAAAGGAGCTAACTGCACATGCCACGAAGCCAATCTGGCAGATACTCGACCAACCGGTATCAAAAAATGAAGAACTGGCATTGAAATTTCTTTATGCCTATATGCCGTTAAGCGATTTAGCCGACTATTCTCCCGAATTCATGCTGGCCAACGTGCGCCAGAGTCTGATTGCCAGAAAAGAGATGACCTGGGGAAGTACGGTCCCCGAAGAGGAGTTTCTTCACTTTGTCTTGCCGATAAGGGTCAACAACGAAAATCTTGATTCATTCCGACTCGTCTATTACGCCGAAATAAAGACGCGGATCCTTGGATTGGGGATGAAGGAAGCAGCGCTCGAGATCAACCACTGGTGCCACGAAAAGGTGAACTACCGTGGAACCGATTCCAGGACCAGCGCTCCCATGAGCACCATCAGCAAAACTTTTGGAAGGTGTGGAGAAGAGTCCACTTTCACCGTTACCGCCATGCGAACCGCAGGAATTCCGGCCCGCCAGGTTTACACACCCCGATGGGCCCATACCGACGACAACCATGCCTGGGTAGAGGTTTGGATTGATGGCAAATGGCATTTCATGGGCGCTTGTGAACCGGATACCGATCTCGACAAGGGCTGGTTCAGCGAACCTTCGCAACGAACGATGCTAATCCACACCCGCACCTATGGTCACTATTTTGGTACTGAGGAGGTACTGGATGCCCAGGATCGTTTTTCCGAGCTTAATCTGACAGCCAATTATGCCGTCACCAAACAGGTTACTGTTCAGGTTAATAACAGTGACGGGACGCCTGCAGATTCGGCCAAAGTCGAGTTTAAACTATACAATTACGCTGAATTTTATCCGCTCGCTACAATCCCGACGGATAACAAGGGCACCGCCAAATTTACCACCGGACTGGGTGATCTTCTGGTTTGGGCCTCCAAAGATGGATACTTTGCTTTCAAAAAACTCCATGTAGCCTCCACCGACACCCTGCACCTGGTACTTTCCGGGAAACGTATGGATCTGGATACCGAATTGATGGATATGGTGCCACCGGCAGTGAGCAAATCGCTTCAGCCGGTGAGTGAGATTGCTAAGAAAATCAACAACCACCGTTTGGCCACCGAGGATTCTATCCGAAATAAAAAGATGGCAACTTTTAGGGATTCAGGATGGATCCGATCTTATGCCAAATCCAAGCAACTCAATGTGGATACCCTGATGAGGACGTTCCGCCTTAGCTACGGAAACTGGCAGGAGATCATCAAATACATTGAGAAAAACCGGTCTGCTGAACGTCAGCTCTTTCTGCCCCTGACCTATGGCGTCTCTGAAAAAGATCTGAGTGACACCAGGGCGGAGATCCTGACCGATCACCTTACCGGTGCAACCGCGATTGGAAAACCGCTGGATTTGCCCAAAGAAATCTTTGAAAAATATGTTCTTGCGCCACGGATCGATTTGGAAATTCTCGCTCCATGGCGGAATTTTCTACAGAAAAATCTTGGCATTGAGATGGCTGCTGCCACACGGAAAGAGATCACCGTGCTGACAGACTGGATCAAATCTAACATCCGGATTGATGCAATGGCCAACAAACACTCAAGGGCCTCCCTGACTCCTGTTGGCGTGTACAACCTGAGAGTGGCAGATCCGCTTTCGAGAGATATCTTCTTTGTTGCAGCATGCCGGACTTTTGGAATTCCTGCCCGTCTGAATCCTGAAACCCGGTCGCCAGAATACTTTCAGTCGGGCAACTGGTTCCGTGCCGGATTTGAGCGCATGAAACCACAACCGGAAATGGGACAATTGTCGTTGAAAGATCTCAACAACAGCCTGACACCGCAGTATTACCTTCATTTCACCCTGGCGCAAATTGTGAATGGCAATTGCAAAACAGTAGAGTTTGAAGAGGGACGAAAGGTGACGGATTTCCCTGATCCGATATTACTTGAAACAGGAAACTATCTGTTGGTAACAGGGAAGCGGATAACAGACGGATCCGTATTAAACTCACTTACCTTCTTCGATATCAGAAAAAATCAACCAACCAAAATCAACGTTACACTTCGAAAAGAAGAAACTACCGTGAAGATTGTTGGCCGGTTTATTCCCGATGAGGTATATTTGAGTGAAACCAATAAACCAGGAGAGACACCTCTTTCCACACTGATGAAAAGTCCAAGCTCCATCATTGTCCTGTTGGATCCAGACAGCGAACCTTCAAAACATATCCTTAACGATCTGGTACCCTACTCCGATCAGTTTAATGGCTGGGAAGGAGCTTTGATCTTTGTAAACTGTGTCGATAAAAAACTGAAAACCTCTGTATTTCAGAACTATAAATTGCCGGCAAAATCCAGCTATGCTATAGATTCGGAGCGTGAGCTTGAACATGCATTCTCAGAAATTATGGGCAAAGAGGCAAAATACAGCCTTCCTATTGTCTGCTTTTGCAACAATTCAGGCGAAGTATCCCTGATTACCTCAGGGTACAGAATAGGAATTGGAGAAACCCTTTTGCAGCACATTAAATTTTCGAAAAACAACCTGATCAATACCAAGAAAACAAATTGCACAACTCCTTGATTGATTGCTAATTAAAATTTGGAATTATTTTTTTTAATATTCAATTATTCGCAGGAGAGTAATTATTATCAGCGTTTTATAGATTTTTAACACAATATATTTGGATACAGGCGTTTGCACCCTTAACTTTGTGGTACATTTTTTTCATAAGTTTAGGTTAGTTAGGTTAGTTAGTTTGGTTAGTTTTAGTAAAAGGATGGATCCTCCCCGGATCTGTCCTTTTCGTTTTTCAAGACCTCCAAGGTTTTGAAAACCTTGAAGGTCTGCACAAAATATATAATTACATTCTTAACACCTTTTTTACAATTTATTAACACAAAATATTTGGTGCGAAGCCATATCAGGCGTATGTTTGTGATACATTTTTTTTCATAAGTTTAGGTTTAGTTAGTTTGGTTAGTTTTAGTAAAAGGATGGATCCTCCCCGGATCTGTCCTTTTCAATTTTCAAGACCTTCAAGGTTTTGAAAACCTTGAAGGTCTAAACTATTCAAAGAGCTGTATCAGCTCCTCTTTCCCAATAATACTGAACGGATCTTTGTGGTTGATGAATTCGCTGGCGAGGGATGCCTTCTTCTCCTGTAGCAATTGGATTTTCTCCTCAATACTCTTTTCTGAGATAAACCTGTAGACAAATACTTTTTTATCCTGTCCGATGCGGTGTGCACGGCTGATGGCCTGCATCTCTGTCGCTGGGTTCCACCAGGGATCGATGATAAAGATATAATCTGCAGCAGTCAGGTTAAGACCAACGCCACCGGCTTTCAATGAAATCAGGAAGATATTTTTATCACCCTCCGACTGGAATTCGGATATGACAGTTTTGCGGTCGATGGTTTGACCGGTAAGCCGGCAGTAACCCCACTCTTTGTTTCTGCATGACTCCTCCAAAAGGTTGAGATGCTTGACGAATGAGGAAAATATCAGAATTTTGTGGTTCTCTGCCACAAGAACTTCAAGCATGGAGAGGATTTCGTTGAATTTCCCCGATTCGATGGCCGAGGCCGGATCAATCAACCGGGGATGAATGGCAATCTGTCGTAGTCGAGTAAGTGCCTGCAGCACCACAAAGGTGGTATTTCGTGGTTCCAGGTCATCAATATTCTTAAGAAGGTAATTTCTTACCGAAGATTTTTCAGCTTCATAGAACTCCTGTTGCTCAACCGTCATTGCGATGGTTAGAAGTTCTTCCATTACGGGTGGAAGATCTGCAGCTACCTGTTCTTTTGTTCTCCGAAGTACAAAGGGTTCAATCAACCGGTTGAGTCTTGCCGCTGCCTCTTCGTCCCTCTCTTTCTCAATGGGTAACAGATAGTTCTCCTTGAAATATTTGAAACTGCCAAGTTGTCCGGGATTGAGAAAGTTCATTTGAGACCAGAGGTCAGATAGCGAATTCTCAATAGGGGTTCCCGTCAAAGACAACCTGAACTTTGATGGGATGGAGGATACAGCCTTGTAGCTTTTTGATTCAGCATTTTTGATGTTTTGACTCTCATCCAGAATCAGATAAAAAAAGGTGTGTTTCGACAATACTTCGCTGTCATTTCTGACTGTGCCATAGGTCGTCAGAACGATATCATAATAATGAATCAGTTGGGCAAAATCGACCTTTTCCCTTCGTTTTACCCCGGAATAGGAATATACCTTAAGCGCTGGAGCAAATTTTCGGATCTCATTTTCCCAGTTATGGAGCAATGAGACCGGCAGGACAATCAAACTGGCCGGTTGGCGTCCCTCCAGGGACCTCTTTTTATCGGAGAACAGTGATAGTTGCCCTTTGGAATCGAAAGGGAAAAAATAATCCAAATCCGCTTTCCGCTTGTGTTTTGCCAAAAGAACCAGAGTCTGAAGCGTTTTCCCAAGACCCATGTCATCAGCCAGACAACCGTTCAGTCCGTTTTGCCAAAGGTGCATCAGCCAGTTGTATCCGTCATACTGATATTTCCTGAGTTTGGCTTGAATTGTATCGGGTACCACATGTTCCGCCAACTGGTGTCTGCTCATCTGTCCAATCCGTTGCTGCAATTCCTGGTTGCCGGCGGAAACTTGTTCGGAGAGCAACATGAAGTGAAAAGGCTTCAGAATGATTTTTTGTCCCTCCGCTTTCCCGAGCGAAAGTATTTCAGCAAATTGCGCAAACCATGCCTCCGGAAGGAGGAATATTTCACCATTAGGGAGTTTAAATTCCCTTATCCCATTCAGAATAAACCTCTTGAAGCGGATAAATGGAAAATTCCACTCACCTATCCGGATGTGAATTTCAAGATCGAACCAGTCGATCTTGTTCTCAGTGGCAATTTGCATATCGTGATTCCCAAGAAAATAGGGATGCGACAGGCCCGTTTGGGAAATTGTTATGCCAGACTTAGCAAGCATTTGTGAATGCTGCTGAATCCAGGATACTGCCTGATACATCTCCCCCCCGATAAAATCCGGATTTGCAGCTTCAGGTTTTAAATTATCACCAGTGCCATTCAAACCAAACGATTTCAGCAATTCAAGTTGCCTCTTTTCCCATCCCAAATCCCTGCTGAAAGCTTCAAAAATGAATTGATCTCCCGATTTACGAAGCACAACGGCTCGTTGTTCGCCCTCTTTCATTTTCAACCGCACTCCATTGTAAGTAAAATAGAGCACGAAAAGAGGAAGTCCGGTCAGATCACTCTCCAGGGATAGGATCGCTCCTTTCTCTGGCATTGTTTCCCTGATCTCAAATCCTGAAACCTTCACTTCGTGGCATTTTATTGCATTCAGAATAAATGTTTCGTAGTAACGATCCTCCATTTTCCTGGGAATCGAGATGTATTCTTTCTCGCGGAAAGGGAGCAATTTACTGGCAGAAATCTCATCGAAAAAGTAGATTTTATTCTGATAATAGACCCTGCAAGGCTCATTAACAAGCAATTCGAAACTTCTGTTCAAAAGAGTGAAGTCCTCCTTCTCGTTTCGGAGTGTTAAAAAATAGCGGGTCTCATCTTCCAATCTGATGAAATTAAATACAGCTCCGGTATCCTGGTAACAGAGTGATATTAAATCTTCGAAGTAGAGATTCGCATACTTCTCTCTCTTTTGGTAGAGAGGCAAAGGCTCTTTTTTCAGCAATTCCAATATCTCGGCTATTGCACCTTCAATATATGAAAGTACCTTTTGCTTCACCTCCTCCTTTCCGATCATATTTATCAGCTCCCGCACTGGTTTGTCGGGACAATATTTTCGGATCAAAGACTCGTCGCTGTATCTTTCGGAAATCTTTACCAACCTGGATTCCAAAGAGGAGAGCTGAATGGTTGGATCATTTACATCACGCAACTTCACCCTCCTCAGTAACCGCAAATAGGGTTCACCGGGTATTTGCTCAGCAAAATACGGATAGAGAAGCTGACCAAATATCCTGTGTTTGGATAGGGTAACAACAAAAAGCTGCGGTGTTGGCATTAATTGTATTTCTTAGTATTATGTACTTTTTCGATTAAATTCGATATCATATATTTCAATCTATTACTCTTGTATTATTCCCCTTCGACCCTCCTCAAGTCTCGTGAATCACATCGTTTTCAGATATTTTAATTTCCGTCTACTCCCTTGACCCTTCGACAAGCTCAGGGACCGATAATTGAATCGCCAATATTCACCCTTCGACAGGCTCAGGGAGCATTTCGCTCAGGTAGAGGTCTCAGACATACATTATCCTATTCTTTGACTCTATCAAAACTGTTATTGTTACGTCCGAAATTAACATACCATCTTTTTATGGCATGCTACCGCGGACGGCTTTTTATTCATCATTCCTAACCCGGGGTGCCGCTCCTTCGTCGCTTTACCCCGGGCTACAATACTATAACCGCTACGCGGTAGGATTCGAGAAGGATCCACATTGTGGTCAGGAATTTAGGATTGTGCAACTGCCAATTTCCACATTTTCATATTTCCCAATTTTCACATTATTTTCCCCTTCTCCAATTCCCTCAGTCCCCAAGTCTTCTTCCGTCATCTCAGTCGTCCCCGTCGTCCCCTCATCCCCCTACTCTCTTCACCTTATACCCATCAGCAGTCAGTAAGACAATTGCGCGGTCGCGGAAATCGCCCTGAATCAGGATCTCACCATCCTTGACTGATCCCCCAACGCCAAATTTGGATTTTAGCTTTTTGCCCAGATCAGTTAAGTCATCTTCTGTCCCCACAAACCCAGTAATTAGGGTCACAACTTTGCCTGCACGCTGTTTCTTATCCAGCATCACCTTTAAATTTTGCCTGGATGGGATAAGCGTCTCCAATACCTCATCTTCAGAGGAAAACCGATAGTCAAAATTTTGGGAAGTTGAGTAGACTACTCCCTCCCGGCTTTTTCGTTGTTGATTTTGTGGCTTCATGGAACAGTCGCTTTCTTTATGGTTGCTAATCAAAAAAGTTATCCATATTTCACAGGACGAGAAGGAAGTGAAACAACTGGAAGTAATGCAAACTACAAAGATAACAGTTTGACCGATGAGGCTGTTGCTTATTTAATAATATTTTAAACTGCATGAATTTTTCTCAATTACTCAATCATATTGAAATCAATCAATCGAAATCACTATTTTTGAACGATTTTTTTCAAATTTTAACTTTGAAAGAATCAAGCGTTCCGCACTTGTGGAATCCACTGGGTTGACAAAAGCAGTATGTATATTCAATTCCGTACATAAAGAATTGAAAATCAAATTAATATCGAATGAACAAAATTGTAGAAAAGGAATATTTCTCAGATAAGGTCATCCGTCTGGTCGTAGAGAATCCAAAAATTGCCCGCTCCAGAAAGGCCGGTAACTTTGTTATTCTCAAGATCGGAGAGAAGGGGGAACGCTTCCCGCTTACCATTGCGGATGCCGATCCTGTTAAGGGAACCATTACCCTTGTCGTACAAATCGTAGGCGTCAGTTCAGCAAAACTGGCGGCGCTGGAAGTTGGCGATAGCATCACTGACCTTGTCGGACCGCTGGGAAAACCTACGGACATCGAATTGAAAGGAACCATTTTGGCTTGCGGAGGGGGTGTTGGAGTTGCTCCGCTGTTGCCCATCGTTGAGGCTTTTAAAAAGGCCGGTAACAGAGTTATTTCTGTTATCGCTGCCCGAAGCAAGGATCTGATTCTCCTGGAAGACCAGATCCGACGTTGGTCGGATGAAGTAATTGTCATGACAGACGACGGTTCTTATGGAAGACAGGGATTGATCACTGCAGGCATGGAGGAGGTGATTCAACGCGAAAAAATTGATGAATGCATTGTCATTGGACCCGCCATCATGATGAAATTCGCTGCTCTTACCACGAAAAAATATGCCATTCCTACACAGGCCAGTCTCAATTCTATCATGGTGGATGGAACAGGAATGTGTGGTGCATGCAGGGTAACTGTTGGTGGCAAGACCAGGTTTACCTGCGTCGATGGCCCTGAATTCGATGCACACGAGATAAATTTTGATGAGATGCTGATGCGTCTGGGAGGCTACCGTTCGGAAGAGGTTGTCGCCAATAATAAATACTTTCAAAAATAGTTTAAGCAGATGTCTTTAGACCCCGAATACCTCAAAAACGAACGCAGTCAAGAGTGGAGAGCCGCATTGCGTTCGAAAACAAAAAACAAGGAGAGAACGGCCATTCAACGCGTGCACATGCCTGAACAGGCTCCCGAAATCAGGGTAAAATACCAGGACCGGGAGGTTAATCTCGGAATCACTGCCGAACAAGCGGCACTGGAAGCCTCCCGCTGTATGGATTGCGTAACGCCCACCTGCATCGAAGGCTGTCCTGTTAGCATCAACATCCCAAAATTTATTAAACTGATTGAAAACGGAGACGTGCTTGGAGCAGCCGCCACTCTGAAGGAAACCAATGCCCTCCCTGCTGTCTGCGGACGGGTTTGTCCTCAGGAGAAGCAGTGTGAATCAAGGTGTTTCTATCTTGAAAAGATGAACCTCGCCTCTGTCGCTATCGGTCATCTGGAAAGATTTGCAGCTGATTTTGAGCGTGAATCCGGCATCGCCAGCATTCCAAAAACTGCAAAGCCCAATGGGATCAAGGTTGCCACGGTTGGCTCAGGCCCTGCCGCACTCTCTTTTGCTGGCGACATGGTAAAAAACGGTTATGATGTGACGGTTTTTGAAGCACTCCACGAAATCGGAGGCGTCTTAAAATATGGCATCCCGGAATTCAGGCTACCCAACGCCATCGTAGATTTTGAACTTGACAACCTGAAAAAAATGGGTGTTAAGTTTGAAACCAACTTCATCGTTGGTAGAACGGCCTCTTTCGACGATTTACGCGAAGAGGGATACAAGGGGTTCTTCCTGGGAAGCGGGGCCGGCCTTCCCCGTTTTATGGATATTCCGGGCGAAAATTACAATGGCATTCTCTCTTCCAACGAGTATCTCACCAGGGTCAACCTGATGGGCGCCAATTATGAAACCAACGACACACCGGTAATACGGGGCAAAAGAGTTGCTGTGATCGGAGGTGGAAATACCGCGATGGATTCGGTGCGCACCGCACTCCGCCTGGGTGCCGATCGGGCAATGATCATCTATCGCCGCTCGGAGGCAGAGATGCCCGCGAGGATTGAAGAGGTGAAACATGCCAAAGAAGAGGGTGTCGAATTTATGAACCTGTGCAATCCCCTTGAATATTTTGCCGATGAGAAAGGCATGGTCAACAGGATGCGACTCAACAGAATGGGACTTGGCGAACCGGATGCTTCCGGCAGAAGAAGACCTATTCCAATCGACGGTTCAGAATTCGAACTGGATGTAGATCTGGTCATCGTGGCAGTAGGTGTTTCGCCCAATCCACTCGTTCCATCCTGTCTTCCCGATCTGAAAGTTTCCAAGTGGGGTACCATCGTTGTCGATGAGGATAAAATGCAATCGTCTATCGAAGAGATGTTTGCCGGCGGGGATATTGTCAGGGGTGGCGCTACCGTGATCCTGGCCATGGGCGACGGCCGCAAGGCCGCAGAAAACATGCACATCTATCTTCAGAATAAAATTTTAAATACTACTAAAATCAACTAATATGCCTGATTTAAGTGTAAAATATCTGGGCCTTGACCTCAAAAGTCCAGTGATCGCCGGTAGTTGCAGTTTGACTCATTCGATCGAACACCTTAAAGCCATTGAGAAAGCAGGTGCCGGTGCAGTCGTTCTGAAATCTGTCTTCGAAGAGGAAATTTACCTCGAATATGCCCATGAATTTGAGAAACTTGGACCCATGGACAACAACCTGGAGTTTCTCGATTATTACGATCTGGAGATCAGGAAAGAGAACCTGAAACATTACCTGCAATTAATCACAGAGGCCAAGGCCCAGCTTTCGATCCCCGTGATTGCCAGCATCAATTGTGTGACTTCCCAGGAGTGGGGTTTCTTCGCCAAGAAAATTGAGTCAGCAGGGGCCGATGCCCTTGAGCTAAACCTCTTTATCTCAGCGAGCGATCTTTCCCAGACGAGCCTGGACAATGAAAGTACCTATTTCGATATCATTACCCGCGTTTCACAAAAAGTCACGATACCTGTTTCTGTTAAGATTAGCCACTACTTCTCAAATTTGGGCGGCATGATCAGGGATATCTCATTTTCAGGGGTAAAAGGTATCGTTCTCTTCAACCGCTTTTATTCTCCCGATATCGACATTGACCGTGAGACCATTCATGGTGCCAATGTACTGAGTCACGACTCGGACTACCTGTTGCCTTTGCGGTGGGTCGCTGTTATGTCCAACAGGGTCAACTGTGACATTGCCTCATCGACTGGGGTCCATAGCTGGGAAACTGCAGTCAAGATGATTCTTGCAGGTTGCAATGCTGTACAGGTGGCCTCCGCCCTTTATGAAAAGGGGTTTGGATTTATTGAGGAGATCAATCTGCAGCTGGCTGCCTGGATGACCGCGCACAATTACGAATCTATTGATAACTTTAGAGGGAAATTAAGCCAGGAGAATTCTGTCAACCCCGCTGAATTTGAGCGTGTACAATTCATGAAAAATTTTGGCGAATACAAATCCGGTCACTAAATCGGCACAGATGTCTGTCAACCATCGTATTACAAAAGAACATCAGAGAAGTACTAAACTAAGAAGCTTCCTCTTCGTTCTTTTGTTGTTTTTGGCCACATCCTTTTCGTACGGACAGGAGAACAAAAATATGGATAAAGTGGTCATTGGGGATCTCCGTTTTATCCTGCATACCGTTGAGAGAAATCAGACTCTTTACTCAATTTCCAAGATATACGACTGTACCCAGGAGGAGGTTTTGGCTGCCAATAAGAATATCACTGGGGTCATCAAAAAAGGAATGGTCCTGAAAATTCCTGATCACACTTACCAAAAACCACTGGCTGCCAAAATTGACGAAAGCAAGTTTGTCCGGCACCAGATCGTCAGTGGTGACAATTATTACCAGCTCAATCTGAAATATGGGGTGGATGAGGAGGACCTTCTCAAATTCAATCCTGAACTGAAAGATGGCCTGAAAGCTGGCCAAATCATTCTGATCCCACTCAAGTCCAGGGCAAAGGCAGAACCGGACGCCACTGCAAAAGAGGCTTCTAAAAATGAACCTGCGGCGAAAGAATCTCCTGCACCATTTAGAACAAAAGGAGCAGACCAAACCTATAACGTTGGACTGTATCTTCCAATTTCTGCCGCAGTTGCAGATAGTATGAAACCAACCTCCAAGTCACTCAGTTTTCTCTCATTTTATCAGGGGGCATTGATGGCAGTCGATCAGTTGGCAAAGACCGGAGTCAAAGTTAAATTGTATGTCTACGATACGGAAAGGAGTTCATCCAATGTCGACATGTTGGTTAAAAAGCCTGAATTTCTCTCGCTCGATCTTATCATTGGCCCCGTCTATCCTGAGGCTCAGAAAGTCGTATCAGAACTTAGTGCCAAGAACAGAATTCCCATGGTATCGCCTCTCTCCGCCGATGACAAATATACCAAACTGAATCCCTGGTACTTTCAGGTCAACCCTGTCAAAAAAATGAGGATGGAAGCCACAGCAGACTATATTATAAAGGAGTTTCCAAAGGATAAAATTATCTTTCTGGAGAGCGACTACAGCGGTTCTGAAACCCGTCAGCTGAGAGAATACTTCACCAAAAAAAGAGTTGCATCTGAGACAGCTAAAGGCTTAACTTCAAGTTACAATATATGGTCAAGGGGCACCGGTGAGTTGGAATCCCTATTGAAATCAGACCAACCCAACATCCTGGTAATGACAGATATCAACGAGGTTCATGTCAGCATTGCCATGAACCGCCTCTCCCATTTGTCAAAAAAATATCCGCTGATCCTTGTAGGTGTGCAGGAATTTTCACGGATGCAGAGCATCGAAATCGAGAACCTGCACAATGTCAACCTCCGTTTTCTTTCTACCTACTTTGTGAATTACAATCTTCCTGCAGTCTCCACCTTCGTGGAAAATTTCAAGACAGAGTTTGGCACCGAACCATCCCTGTTTGCCTTCCAGGGCTACGATATGACTACATTTTTCCTGAAATCGCTCCAGAAAAAGGAAAAATTTTCACGTAATTCTCCAACAGGCGGAGATTCAGACTTGCTCCACACGTCCTACTATTTTACCAAAATCTCCGATTTCGGGGGATACACCAACGACAGTTTCACGGTAGTGGAATATTCCAATACTTTTGAGGTAAAGGCGCTGGGTGTAGTCAGGCATGGGGAATAAAAAGGATAAAGGATAAAGTAAAAAGGATAAAGTGAGGGGCTCCGGAAATTTGTATATTTTGAACAAAATATTGCTCAGAGCGTTCTTTCCTTTATCCTTTTAACTTTATCCTTTATCCTTTATCCTTTAATCCTTACTTTTCCCGGCTTTTTTCTTTTTTTCATCCGAAAGACCCATCGTCATTGCAGTCATTCCGGCCAATCCACCCAATTGCATGGTTTCCAATGCCGTGCTGGGAACAATCACAATCGTCGAATTGGACTTCAATCCTTCATACAGCATGTTCATTGCCCTTAAATGAAGCGCGGTAGGATTGTTGGAATAGGATTTTGCCGCTTCTGCAAACTTCTCTGCCACCTGGCGCTCGGAATCACCCAGAATGACCCTGGCCTGACGTTCCCTCTCCGCCTGGGCCTGCATGGACATTGCATCCTCCAGGGCCGAAGGTATCAGAACATCTTTCACCTCTACCGAAATGACATTGATGCCCCATGGTTCAGTGCGTTCATCAATGATTTTCTGAAGTTCGTTACTAATCTTCTCCCTCCCTTCCAGCATATCCGAAAGCATGGTTTTGCCTATTACATCACGGAGGGCAGTCTGGGAGGCCCAACTGATAGCGCTCTTGTAATCGGCGACATCCAGGGCGGCCCTCTTTGGATCCAAAATCTTCCAGAACAACACTGCATCCACATCGACCGGCACTGTATCTTTTGTAAGGGTCTTTTCTGCGGTAAAAGTGGTAGCAATGACCCGGGTATCAATCCAGTAAGGAATCATGTCTACTACCGGCACAATAAAAAACAAACCCGGCCCCTTCAATGAATGAAATCCGCCCAGTCGCAGTACCACAGCTTTTTCCCACTGGTCTGCAACCTTAATTGAACAGGACACGATAAGGGCAATCAGGAATGAAATCACATTAATTACCATTCCTTCCGTGTTCGCCTGAGCTCCGTAAATGGAATAAGAAAGTCCCACTCCGATTCCAAGAATGACAAAAAAGACCAATAATGCAAAATAGTTTGTTGTTTTCATCCGTAAATAATTAGTTTTTTTAAGGCCGGATGGAACTCGCATGTGAAATTCCCATCCGTGTTTGTGTTAGCGAACATGCTCGTTTCATAAAGCTTCCCTCCACCTTTGAGTCCACTCCGACCGGTCTTTCCCTGCCACAAAGACACCAAAACACAAAGGTTCACAAAGAATCATAGTGCTGATATTTAAATATTTGTGACTCCTTAGTGATTTTGTGACTTAGTGGCCTTCTTAATTTTTTGCTTTTCGGAGTGGACTCATCTTTTAAGTTTTAAAATCGGATTCATTTCTGACACCCGCCTTGCAGAAAGATGAGAATCCGTTTTCACTTTTAAAGATAGATAGTATTTAAGGAATATGTTCTCGAAACAACATAAAATAAAATAACTGTAAAGCTTCAAATCACATGAGCCCAAAAAATAAGGTTCCTGGAAAGGGCGAACGCTTTAGGAAGTTCATCTCTGAATTATTTACCCTCGGAACCGGGTAATTCATGAAACGAGGAATAATTGTATATTTGCCGATACAGAAGCACGGGGTGCTTGGTGAAAGCCATGCTGAGAGTATACCCGAGACCTGATTTGGATAATGCCAACGTAGGGATGCAAGCTAAGATATTCCATTTTACTTCATTCTATTGGCTACCCCAACTGAATGGAGTTTTTGTTTTAAAACAATTTGAAAATGGAAATAGAAAAATCAAAACTTGAACTTATTCCTCAAAAAGACCTGAATTGGCAAAACCGACCAGAATGGTTTTTTAATCGTGAATATACTGACACATACGAACTCTGGTATGAAGGCAGATACAAGCGTGCAGAAATTTGGCAAAAGAAAGTGATGGAACAACTTGTTTCAAGAGACAAACGAATAAAAACGTTACTTGAATTTGGCTGTGGCACTGCGCGCTTTACACGCTGGTGGAAAGAGATTGGCATAGAAGCAACAGGGGGTGATATTTCCCCGCTCATGTTGTCGCAGGCAATGCACCTGTTTGAAGGCGACCTTGTAATGGCAGATTCACATCACATGCCATTTAAAGACCATACCTTTGATTCATTGGCATTTATTACCACGTTTGAGTATTACAAAGAGCCTGTGAAAGTTATACGAGAAGCTGCACGTGTTGGGAAATATGGCATAGCAATGGGCATGATGAATAGAAACTCAACCAAAGTTGTAAGAAGAAGAGTTCAGGAAGTGTTCGGAAAAAATCCCTTCTACTTAACAGCTACTTTTTATACACCTGCAAAACTTTCCAAAATAATTGATGAAGCGCTTAAAGGGAGAGATTATTCCATTGAATGGACATGTACCGGACTTCCCAAATGGTTTCCTGTTCAACAATGGAATTTACCCTTGGGCGATTTTTTTGGATTGTACATTAAACTAAATGATGTAAAATAAATGAGCGTAAAACTTGGAAAAATCGATCACCATTTATTTGAGCAATTTATCAGCAGCAAATGTGGTTGTAATAGAAACGAAGTGAACATTGGACCTCAGTTTGGAGTAGATGTTTCGATCGTTGATTTACCGGGAGATATGGCCATGGCTTTAACAAGTGACCCCCTGTCTCTTATCCCAATTCTTGGTTTGGAAGAATCGGCTTGGTTATCTGTTCAGCTGATGGCAAACGATATGGCAACAACAGGCTATGCTCCGATGTATGGCCAATTTGTTTTAAATCTTCCGGCAAGTTTTTCAAAATCCGATTTTCGAATTTACTGGGATCACATTCATCGCTTTTGTTCTAAAATTGGAATTGCTATAACAGGTGGCCATACTGGTTTTGTCGAAGGGCAAAATTCCACCATTGCGGGAGGAGGCACTTTTATAACCGTTGCTCCAAAAAATAAAATGCTCGTTTCAAAATATGCAAAGCCCGGCGATGTTATATTGGTTACCAAAACCTGTGCAATTTCATCGGCTGCCATACTTGCCATGTGCTTTCCGTTAACTGTTAAAAACAGACTGGGAAATGAAACTCATCAACAAGCTTGTGCTACTTTTTACCAAACCTCTTCACTGGAAGATGCATTGGCAGCAGTTGGGAAAAATCACGAACATTCTGATGTAATTGCCATGCACGATGTAACTGAAGGCGGTGTTATGGGTGCTATCTATGAATTGGCAACAGCTTCAAACAATGGTGCATTGATTCATAACAATAAGCTACCCATTGGCCATTTACAAAAACAGGTTTGCGGCTTATTCTCTTTGGACCCAAGACATTGCATTGGTGCAGGGGCTATGATTATTACCTGCAAGAAAGAAAGTGCACCTGAAGTCATCAACCGGTTAGCCAACAAAGATATTGCCTGCACAGAAGTGGGTGAAATAGTTGAAAAACACAAAGGCATCAAACTTATTGAGAACGAAATTGCTGGTGATGTGATATACCATGAAGATGATCCTTATTGGGCAG
This sequence comes from Bacteroidia bacterium, assembly GCA_026391315.1. Lineage (GTDB taxonomy): Bacteria > Bacteroidota > Bacteroidia > Bacteroidales > Prolixibacteraceae > CAINVV01. The sequence goes on along the minus strand of JAPLDT010000014.1, from coordinate 50,835 downwards.
CATTTGTTAAAGCAATGAATTCGGGATGGAAATGAATACGATCATTAATAGAAAAATTAACTCTGGAATCTATTTGGTAATCGATCCATCGATGGATGAATTGCTGTTGCTCAATAAATTAACCCTTTGTTTAAAAGAAAAACTAGCAGCAGTGCAGATTTGGGACAATTTTAAAGCTGAGCAAAACATACGTGCACTTATCAAGAAAGTCTGCGATTTGTGTCACGCTAAAAATGTTCCTGTATTAATAAACAATAGATGGGAATTCCTAAATGACTTTTTATTGGATGGTGTGCATTTTGATGAGATACCTGAAAACTACACAGCAATAAAAGAAAGCATAAACAAGCCATTCCTATGCGGACTTACCTGCAATAATGATTTAACTGTTGTAGATTGGGCAAGTGAAAACAAGCTGGACTATATTTCCTTTTGTTCTATATTTCCTTCCAGCACTGCCAGCAGTTGCGAACTGGTAGATTTTAATACTATAAACCAAGCTGCAAATCTGTATTCATTGCCTATATTTTTAGCCGGCGGTATTAAACCAGAAAACATGTCCAGTTTAAATGAACTGGATTATACAGGAATTGCCGTCGTGTCAGGAATTATGGGTTCCGACAGGCCAGATAAATCAATAAAAAAGTATCAAGAAAAACTAAATATTAAGCGAAAATGAGACCGGAAACCATAAAAAAACTTTGTTGTCCCTTTGATAAAGGAGATCTGACTCTGACGGAAATTACAAAAGAAATAAGCGGAAATATCCTGGAAGGATTTTTTGTTTGTACCATTTGCAAACGACTGTATCCGATAGTAAAAGGCATACCAATTATGAGTCCCGACGAATTTAGGGAGTTTAAACTAGAACAACCATTACTCGAAAGATGGGAAAAGCATTTAAATGGACATTCGTTTGCCAATTTTCGTCTTGTAGGTCCCGAAAACAGGGCCAAAGAATTAAGCTAAAAAAAGCAGTATTGTTGTAAGCTTCCCTAAAATTCAGATCATTCAGAAATAGCGGTGGAAAAAAAAAGCCCCCAAAAAGGGAGCTCGTTTTTTTTGAGAAAGATCAATTATTTGTGATCAACAGAATACATGTGAACGATCAGGTCAACAACTTTGTTGGAATAGCCCCACTCGTTGTCATACCAGGCAACGACTTTAACGAAATGGTCGTTCAAGCCGATACCTGCACCTGCATCAAAGATGGATGTACGTGAATCTGTCAGGAAATCGGTTGAAACTACATCGTCTTCGGTATATCCGAGAATACCTTTCAAAGGACCTTCAGAAGCTGCTTTCATGGCAGCGCAGATAGCTTTGTAAGGAGCCGGTTTCTCCAAACGGCAGGTAAGGTCAACAACAGATACGTCAGGTGTAGGAATACGGAAAGACATACCGGTTAATTTACCGTTCAGTTCAGGAATAACTTTACCAACAGCTTTCGCTGCACCTGTAGAGGATGGGATGATGTTCTGAGATGCACCACGACCACCTCTCCAATCTTTGGTTGAAGGGGCGTCAACTGTTTTTTGAGTAGCTGTTGTAGCGTGTACTGTGGTCATCAAGCCTTCGATGATACCAAAATTATCGTGTAATACTTTGGCGATCGGGGCCAGACAGTTGGTTGTACAGGAAGCGTTTGAAACAAAGTTCATCTCCTTGCTGTATTTGTTATGGTTAACACCCATTACAAACATTGGGGTATCATCCTTTGAAGGGGCCGACATGATTACTTTCTTTGCACCTGCGCTGATGTGGGCCTGACATTTCTCTTTGTCCAGGAAAAGACCTGTTGATTCAACAACATACTCTGCACCAATCTCGTTCCATTTCAAATCTGCCGGATTTCTTTCAGAAGTTACACGGATTTTTTTACCGTTTACAACCAAAAACCCATTTTCAACTGAAACTGTACCTTTGAAACGACCGTGTGTGGAGTCGTATTTCAGCATGTAAGCCATGTAGTCAACGTCGATGAGGTCGTTGATTCCAACAATTTCCACATCGTTTTTTTCAACGGCTGCACGGAAGACCAAACGGCCAATTCGACCGAAACCGTTAATACCAACTTTAATCTTAGACATAATCTATTCGTTTAGAGAATTATAGAAGTATAAAATACCTGTTTTATAATACCCTACAAAGGTAATGATATAAATTCATTATCTAAATCATTGGACATCTGTTGGGATCTCTTTTTACAAATTGTTAACGTAAAAGAGAGGTATGGTTAGCAAAAAGCTTTAGTCAAACAGGGGGGACGGAACAAAAAATAGTATCCTATGGTTAACCAATCCGGTAAAACAAGGGTGAAAACCAATTGAGCCTATAAATTTCAGCGTTTGGACCAGGTGCCCGTTTTTTTTGCCGGCTTAGGCTTATAGGTACAACCACAGCTTTTACACTGCACGAAAAGTATGGCTATAACCAGCAAAAGTGAAACTACTACAAGGGATTTTCTCATTGTACTAAATTCGGTTTACAAAAATCGACAATCAATCAGAAAATGGGTAAAGAAGAGCCAAACGCTGATTTGGATTTCATTGATTCTTACCAGGAAACTCGTAATCCGCAGTCGTAATAAAATCAGCGCCTTTTCTGCCAGACGTTTGAACTTTTGGCCGCTTTCGGTTTATAAGTACATTCACTGCTCTTGCATTGTGCGAACAGAATGGCTATCATTAGCAACAGAGAAAAAACTACCAGTATTTTTTTCATTGCAGGATATTTCAGTTATCAACAGTCGAAATGCTTAGTAAAAATGAGCCGATGACGAGAATTGAACTCGTGACCCCTTCCTTACCAAGGAAGTACTCTACCCCTGAGCTACATCGGCAAAATCAGAGCGGGAGACGGGACTCAAACCCGCGACCCTCAGCTTGGAAGGCTAATGCTCTATCAACTGAGCTACTCCCGCAATGTTATAAGATTAAAGTGCAGATAAAGAAAAACACAGATCCGCGCCATTGGGTGGGGAAAGCAGGATTCGAACCTACGAAGGCGTACGCCAGCAGATTTACAGTCTGCCCCAGTTGGCCACTTTGGTATTTCCCCAAAAATATTGATAAACAAAGAACTAAGATGAGCCGAATGTCAGATTCGAACTGACGACCCCGAGATTACAAATCACGTGCTCTGGCCAACTGAGCTAATTCGGCAAGTGGGTAAGCTACCTGCATCGCACCGCTACGACCATCTACCCTTGCTGTCTTCCGACCCTGGGGGAGTTCGACAGGAACTGATCGTGCAGGACTTACCCGCCGCAAAAGTAGGAAAAAATCGTTTTGTACCAAATAAAAAAAAACTTCACCTGGCATTTTTTAATGCTTTGTATACACTGTTTTAATTTACAACTAGTTACCAAATCAAAATAAATTGAGTCAATTTTCGGCAATGGAAAGGTTTTGCTAAATTTAGAATATATTTGTTCTTCATTTTGATACAAAACACATTGCTTTATGGAACAAGAACATCATTCTGTCAACCATTTTTCCATGATGTACGGTCTCTACCTGGGACTGGCACTTATTCTGAATCAATTGGCATTTTACATTGCCGGCTATCCATTTTCTGATTTTGCAGGCTATCTAGTCTACGTCATAATTATTGGGGGCTTAGGTTATGCCATGTGGACATTTGCAAAGTTGAACACGGAAGAGGGAATGCCCTACTCCAGGGCACTGGGGCTTGGCACCCTTATCTCTGTTTTTGGAGGTATCCTTTTTGCCTTCTTTACCTACATCCTCTACAAATTCATTGAACCCGGAATGATTGAAAAAATGCTCTCTGTCATGGAGGAAAAATTACTGGCTCAGGGCTACAAAGACGATTTTGTCGAAAAAATGCTTGGTGCGCAGAAAACTTACATGACTCCCGGTATTATGTCATTTGCCCAGGTATTCTCTGTTACTTTTATGGGCTTTATCTTTTCGCTGATACTGGCCATCTTTTTCAAAAAAGAAGCTAAAAATCCATTTTATGGAGTAGAAAGCGAAGAGGATGAATACGAAAATTCATAATTCATTTCGATCTTCATCCCAGTCTCAATTGACAACTAAAATTATTTAATAGCCAACCATGGATATATCCGTAGTTGTTCCATTGTATAATGAAGTGGAATCCTTGCCTGAATTGAATGCATGGATCGACAGGGTTATGAAAGCCCACCACTTTACCTACGAAATATGGTTCATTGACGATGGAAGCAATGATGGATCGTGGAGATGGATTGAAGAGCAGTCCCTCACCTCTCCTACCGTAAAAGGGGTTCGGTTCAGAAGAAATTACGGAAAATCAGCAGCGTTACATACCGGATTTGAAGAGGCAGCCGGGGATGTTGTCGTTACCATGGATGCCGATCTTCAGGATAATCCGGATGAAATACCCGAATTGTATAGAATGATCAAAGAGGAAGGCTACGACCTGGTCTCGGGCTGGAAGAAAAAAAGGTTTGATCCGCTCTCCAAAAAGTTGCCCAGCAAATTGTACAATGCGACAGCCAGCAGCGTGACCGGAATTAAGTTGCATGACTTTAACTGCGGTCTAAAGGCCTATCGGAATGAAGTGGTGAAAAGCATAGAGGTGTATGGCGAAATGCACCGCTACATCCCCTACATGGCCAAGCAGGCAGGCTTCTCCAACATCGGGGAGCTGGTTGTCAGGCACCAGGCCCGCAAATACGGTACCACCAAATTCGGATTGAGCCGTTTCATCTTCGGATATCTCGATCTGATGTCGATTTCTTTTATTTCCCGTTTCGGAAAACGCCCGATGCACCTCTTTGGAACCCTAGGGTCCATGATGTTCCTCCTCGGGGCCATGTCGGTGGCCTGGCTGGGAGGGTACAAGATATACCAGCAATTCCATGGTATTCTCGTAGAGCGGGTTACGCAAAGCCCCTATTTTTACCTGGCCCTCACTTCGATGATTCTGGGAACCCAGTTGTTCCTTGCGGGATTCCTCGGGGAACTGGTTTCCCGCACATCCACTGAAAGGAACCATTACCTTATTGATAAGAAAACAAAGGATAAAGGATAAAGTAAAAAAAGTAAAAAGGATAAAGTAAAAAGGATAAAGTAAGGACTCCGGAAATTTGTCCATTTTGAACAAAATATTCGACAGAACGTTCTTTCCTTTATCCCTTTAACTTTATCCTTTATCCTTTCCCTTTTTTACTTTATCCTTTTTACTTTATCCTTTATCCTTAATTTTGAGTCATGGAGCTTTCAGTTTTAAAGGACATTGTGATCATCTTTGCACTTTCATCCCTAGTCAACTACCTGTTTACCAGAATCAAAGTGCCTACCATCATTGGCTATCTGCTTACCGGGGTATTGGTAGGTCCAAAATTAATGGGAATCATCAAGGCTCCCCAGGAGATTGAACTGATGGCCGAAATCGGCGTTGTCCTTCTGCTTTTCATGATCGGCATGGAGTTCTCCCTGAACCACCTCTTCAAGATTCGGCGCCGGGTTTTTCTGGGTGGTTTTTTGCAAGTTACACTCACCACCCTGCTCACTACTTTACTGACACATACCTACGATCTCAGTTGGAAGTCCTCGCTCTTTATTGGATTTCTTACAGCGCTAAGCAGTACCGCCGTTGTTCTGAAAATCTTACAGGACCGCTCTGAGATTACATCAAATTATGGCCGTACAGTCCTGGGTATACTGATCTTTCAGGATGTTATTCTGGTACCCCTGATGCTGTTTACTCCATTTTTGGGAGGGGGAGAGATAGACTATGGTGGCCAGCTCTTCCTTTTGGCAATAAAGTCGGTATTTATCATCGGATTCCTGTATGTTGGAAACAGATGGTTGATGCCGAAGCTGCTGCACAAAATTGCCATGACACGCAACCAGGAGCTATTCATGATGATCGTATTGCTTATTTGTCTGTCGGTGGCCCTGTTGACTTACCAAATGGGCATGCCACTCGCTTTCGGGGCATTCCTGGCAGGTTTGATGATTTCTGAATCAGAATACAGCCACGATGCATTTGGGAATCTTATCACCTTCCGGGATACCTTTACCAGCTTCTTCTTTGTCTCAATAGGAATGTTGCTGGATCTGAGTTTTGTCGCGGAACATTTTGTAGTGATCATAGCTGCAGTTACGGTTGTTGTTATCTTAAAAATGCTGGTAGGTGCCCTAACCGCCTTTTTACTCGGACACACATTTAAGGGGACAATTTTAGTTGGAGTAGCACTGAGTCAGGTCGGTGAGTTCTCGTTTATTCTTGCAAAACTGGGCAAAGATTTTACCATCCTGGATGACTATTTTTACCAGCTTTTTCTGGCCGTGGCGGTAATTACCATGTCAATTTCCCCATTTGTAATCCAGCTGGGTTCCCGCATTTCGGCACTCCTGCTAAGGCTTCCTATTCCAAAATGGATGATCGATGGGCTCTTTCCACTGCAGCAGATAGATATTCCTCAACTCCAGAACCATCTTGTGCTAATTGGGAAAGATTCCCGCGCCCAAAATCTTTCCAAGATGGCCAAATATTACAACCTTCCCTATGTTTCCATCGTTTTTGATCCGGAAATTGCCCGGCAGAGGCAGTTAAGAGGAGAAACCGTCGTTTATGGCGATGCCTTCAATATTCCGATACTTGAAAAAGCATCGGTCGGAAATGCCCATATCGTAGTGATCTCCATTGGAAAACTTGATGTCCTGAAAGTAATCATCGACAAGGTCAGACAGTTGAACAAACATGCTGCCATTGTTGTCCGCACTCGCCACATCGAAGACATTGAGGCGCTTTACAAAATAGGTGCAACACAGGTTATTCCTGAAGAATTTGAGACGGCAATTGACCTGTTTGAACGGGTAATGGCCAATTTTCTGTTGCCTCGGACGGAGATAGACAGTGCCATCGACAAGATTCGAAGCGATCATTACGGAATCTTTATGGAAGAGACCAGCACGACGAAATACAACATATCCAAAGATATTCCGGATGTAGAGATCATTCCTATAGAGGTCACAAAAGGAGCAATAATCATCGGAAAAACACTCGCAGAAAGCCGGTTAAGAGAGCAATACGGCATCACACTGGTTGCCCTGAAGCGCGAGCAGAGGATTATAGACCATCCAAAACCCACGCTTACTTTCAGCGAAGGGGATGTAGCCTATTTGCTGGGAAAAACAGAACATATCTCAGGGGTAGCAGAACTTTTTTCAGCGGAATAAGGTTGAGAGTTAATAGTGGAAGGTGGAGAGATTAATAATGTGGAAATTGGGAAATGTGAAAATAGTTGAATTAAAATAGGAAAGCCTGCAGATTTAAGTTGCAGGCTTTCCTATTTTTGGTTGACTGGCTTACGATCGAACTGATTACTTCCCGCCAAAGTGGTATCCTAAACCTATGGCGAATCCAAGATTGTGCTTTTTATAGGTTTCGAAGTAGCTGCCTACAACAGAGCTGTTTAATAATTTGTTGGCATCTGCATAATTGGTAACAAGGGCCCCGAGATCCACTGTCAGATTATTCCCAGCCTTGATTTCAAGTCCGCCTCCAAAAGTCTCTGAATTGCTGTAAAAGCTGAAATCACTGTTGAATTGATCATATACCCCCATTGCTGTGTGCAAATATCCCAAACTGATGGCGACACATTTCATAAGCTGGTATTGCCCGCCAAATGCGAGTTCCCACTCGTTGTGATTAATGACGCGGGGCTGATTGTAAATATTGTTTCCCCAGTTAACTCCCTTGTCGTTGTAATTGGTGAATGATGCAGAAATGTTCAACTTCCTTGTAACCTTGTAATCAGCTCCAATAGCTAATATTGCCGGAATATCACTTGAACTCTCTGCTTTATCAGGAAACATACCAGTGCCATCGACCTTTGTACTATTTGTAAGGGTCAATTTGGTTTTGAATTCATATTTCATACCAATGTTCAAACCTTCGCAAGGAGAAATATTTAAGCCCAAAATTGGGGTAATTCCACTGCCTGTCTGTTTTACATCTACCGACTTGTCAGCAAGTGCAGCTCCTGTAGCAACCATTGTTTTTGCCTGATCATTCAAAGTTGCGGCAGTGCCGGTAAAGGTCGCCTGAATGGTTGAGACAGACATGGCGTTAATCTGCGCTTGTGTAACACCCAATCCAAGTAAACCCCCTTCAATTTGCGCACGCATTCCAGCTGTAATGTATCCTGCCCCCTGTAAGGTACCAAGATTATAAGCTCCAGCGCCTGCAGCAATCAATGGCTGAACACCTGCAGCTCCCAAGGTAGCCTGAGCAGCCAGTCCTGTTAAAATTGGAGCAACTTCGCCTGTCAAATAAGTAGAGGCTATTTTTGATGTCCCATTGGCAGTCACCGAAATATTTTTGATATATCCGGTGTAGGTATTGGTGGCCGGAATATAACGGAGACCACCGTAAACAGAAAATTTATCGTTGATTTTATAGGAAACCCCACCCTGGATACCCCAGAAGATAGATTCCCCTTTAAAAGAAATATCAGCCTTGTAACCAGTAATACTTTGACCTACCTTGGTTAATCCAGCCAATCCGGGTACCAAATTAGAGATATCCTTTTCGAAAGATGGTAAGCCTTTGTCAAACTCGGCACTACCACCTCCGCTATTCGGACCGAATCCCAAAGAGTAGGCAATTTTATCCTTCTTATAAATGGCGAAAGCAGTAGGGAAAACAGGAACTGTTATCTTTCCGTCGTAAGTAGAAGAATTCAACAAAGGATAACCGGATACAATTGTCTTAGTTTGAAAAAGACTCTGGCTATGGACAGCAATATACAAGCCATTCTCCATCTTCATCAATCCGGCAGGATTGAAGTAAACTGCATCATAGGTGGTTGACGCATTACGTGACAACATCCTGATGTATTGGGCACTCTGATTACCATTCGTGAGGAGGCCACCCGCAAATACAACTCCAAAACACATCAATAATCCTGCTGTTGTAAATAGTTTTTTCATAGTTTAAATTTCAAAGATTAGAACAATATTGATTTAAATACCTTTCTGGTTTGTCTGGTAAAAAGCAAAGGAAACTCCCTAAAGTTAGAGCCTGAATGTTAAAGTTGGTTAAACCATTTGCGAAGATAGAAACAATTTAATTAATTCCAAATTACACCAATTTGGCTTTCAGTAAGATAAACTGAAAAACTATTTTCTTGATAAAACTCAAATAATTAATAAATTAGATGCATCTGCGCTCCAAAATCACAAATTAGTTAATCCGAACAATACCAGACAATTAGCAATTTCCCAAACCAATTTATTTGTATAAAATGGATCAGCGAATAAAAAATATCATCGTCATCATAGCTTTGGTTCTATTTGGTTTGATGGTTTACTACCTCAGTAACATCGTAGCCTACATTCTGATTGCGGCTGTCATGTCCTTAATTGGAAGTCCGCTGAATCAACAATTCCAGCGAATCCATTACAAAAAATTCAGGATTGGCAGAAGCGGGGCATCTTTTCTGACAATTATGACCTTATGGCTTTGTATCATTGGCTTCTTTAGCTTTTTGATTCCTTTGGTCGCATCTGAAGTCAATCAACTCTCAACCATCAACATTCAGGATGTGGTGAACTATTTAAACAACGCATTTGTGCAGGTACAAACCAATTATCCCAATTTAGTTTCCAACTTTACGCAAAGCACCACACTTGAATCGTATCTTAAAACCCAGTTCTCGGGCTTTCTTAATTTTGGGCAGGTCAGTTCTGTCTTCGGATCCATAGCAACCGTCATCGGAAATCTGTTCCTGATGTTTTTCTCCGTCTCATTTATCCTCTACTTTTTCCTGAAGGAAGATGGGATGTTTGGCAAATGGATTATCATTTTATCCCCTGTAAAATATGAAGAGAGAGTGGCAAAACTGATGGATTCCATCAGCTTCCTGTTAAAAAGGTACATGATAGGTATGTTGCTTCAAATGCTGGGAATCATGGTCATATCCACCTTGGGCTTCACGATCATCGGACTGGGTTTTTCTCATGCAGTTGTGGTTGGGGTCTTTGCCGGATTGATCAATGTCATCCCGTACATTGGTCCATGGATCGGTGCGCTGTTTGGACTGGTCGTTGCGTTGTCCAACAATCTGGATGCCAGCTTTACCGGAAAGACCCTGCCTTTGATGATCATGATTGTTATCGTTGTGATGGTCGTCCAGTTTATTGATAACATGGTTTTTCAAACCATAATCTATTCCCACAGCATCAAAGCCCATCCACTCGAAATTTTCTTTGTTACCATGATTGCTGGTACTCTGGCAGGTATTCCGGGCATGATATTGGGTATCCCTGCTTATACCGTACTCCGAGTAATTGCCAGCGAGTTTCTGTCGGAATTTAAGGTAATCAAAAGCCTGACAACTATGGAATAGTCAAATGGAACTTTTATCCACTCGAAAAGCTATAAAAAGAAGGCCAGTAAGACACTTAGAGACTGTTTAAATTTATCTAAGGCTCGATCTGCAAAGTTGCTTGTATTTAATCACAAGAAAATTAACGGGTTTGAAAACCTTATTTTTTTCAGGCAACCTTAGTAGAAAAAAGGGAAAGTCCTGGGATTCACGCCCGCGCACAGATACTGCCAGAAGCCAGCATGTTGAGATCGGGCGGAATACAACGAATAATGAAAGTGGTATTTGCCTAATAAGGTAATAAGGTTGTGGTTATCTCTTCTCGTTCTGTTTCTACTAAGGTTACCTAAAAAAATAAGGTTTTACAGAACCAGGATTAAAACAAGAACTACCTGATACTTATAGAAAATATTTCAGCCGGCCATAGAAACACCAATAATTCTTCCAATACCAAATGTTATGGCCGCGGCGAGTAGACCAAAAATTACCTGCCTGAACCCTGAATACCAAACATTCTTTCCGGTGAATAAGGTTATGGCCGCACCAATTAAAAATAATCCGACTGCACTTAGGCAAACACTTATGACGATCGCTTTCATTCCGTTTGTAAACATAAATGGCAGTACAGGTATAACTGCGCCGATCGCGAACAGAATAAAGGAATAAACTGCTGCTTCGACAGCCGAGCCTTTCAATTCTTCTTCGTTGATTCCCAACTCTTCTTTTACCAGAAATTTATGGGCATGATTTTTATCCTTCATTATTTCGGTGGCCATCTGATTCGCTTGTGCTTCAGGAATTCCTTTGGCAATAAAGATCAAGGCCATTTCCTGCCTTTCACCTTCAGGATTTGTCTCAAGTTCGTCCATCTCCAGTTGCATCTGGTTTTCATACAATTCCTGAGAACTCTTCACTGAGATCCATTCGCCCAGCGACATCGACAAGGCCCCCGCTAATAACCCTGCAAGCCCAGCCAATAAAACGCCCGCTTGTCCGGATGTTGCACCGGCAATTCCCATAACCAGGCTAAAATTGGAAACCAAACCGTCATTCCCTCCTAATACCGCGGCCCGTATGGCATTTCCACCAACAGAGCGGTGTCTGGTTTCGAATTTTGCCAATTGGCTACCCGTAACATTTTCCTCCTTATCAATTAACGCACGAAGGATTTTGACGTGATTGGTCTCAGAGCCGGTTATTTCCATGTTGTTCTTCTTCTTAACCGTAACAATCGCATTGGAGAGGCTTTTTTCAGTGTCCATCAGCACACCTAAAACATAATCGTACCCGAATATCTTGCCGATCGTGTGTATGGTAATGGCTCTCCATGAAGGTTTCATTAAGCCGCCTAAATCGATGTTTGCCTTTTTTGCAAAAGCCTCTGCATGACCTTTTTCAATCTCGCTCATTTTTAGAAACACCTTGGCGATAGTCTCGTCTGCCTCATGCTCTGCCAGTTTTCGATATAGGAAGCAGGCGTCAATTTCTGTTTGTATATTGCTTTTCTTCATTCGTATTCAAATTATTCTCCAAGTTTAAAAATTGCCCTGAGTTTCAGCAATGCCAAAACAATAAATCCCCAGACGATTAATACGGATGCCAGATAGGTAACCAACAACCATATCGGGGTTTTCTGAACCACATTCCATAGGGCACGTGGCTCATTGAGCGGAGGTCTGTCGGTCGGCAACCCTATGGCCATGGTGGATTCAGTTCTTACAAGGCCGAAAAGCTCTTCATTCGAGAGTTGGGCTATCAAGGATACTTTACCGGATGCATCTCCCGGTAGGTTCTTGGGATAAGAAAAAAGCGCCTTACCTTCCGTATCCGTATCCATTGGCTTATCAACCATCAGGTTACCGAAATAACGCTTGGCAAAAAGCTTAACCTCAAGTCCTGCGATAGGTTTTACCAATGATCCCTTCAGTCCGGTTAATTGAGCTACAATGGCATTATGCGTTGGGTCAGCTGTAAGCTTAAGATCAACCTTATCGAAAACTTCACCCCCATAAGCAGGCTTAACGGCAAGCAGCTGCCTGTAATCCTTGTTGTAACTCCGGAGATAGGAAATAACATTCCAAATATCAGCTGAGCTCATAATATTCTTGAATGCCGGCATGGCTCCACGTCCCTCGCTGATTTTATAGTGGAGCGAACCGTCCGAGTTTTGCTGTAATTGCGTAGTGGCAGGATCGGGTGGCGGAGGTACCAGTTTAATGACATTGTTCTTTCCCGGATCGCCATGACAGGATTTGCAGTTGGTCTGATATAGATCTTTCCCGGTATTCCTGTTCTGATCGGTGAATGCGGCTGTACTTAATTTTGCGCTTCGGTCAGCGGGGACTTCCCAGGGTGTTGTCTGAGCCAATAGTACAACCGCAACAAAATTGAGAACAACAAAAAAAGTAGATTTAAGTATCATTTAATATTGCTAATCAATTATTCTACAGGATGCTGATCAGGATGAGCGCTCTCCTCCTCCGCTATTTCCCATATAGGAATAACCGGGAACAACTTCATCAGAACGGAAATTATCATCACGGCCATGGTGATGGTTCCGACGGTTATAGCAGACTCCACAATAGTAGGATGATAGAGCATCCAGGCATCCGGCACATTTTGCTTGGGCAAAAATGGAGCCTCCATGGTGGGAACCACAATCAACAAGCGTTTGAACCAGGAGGCAATTAAAACCACTATGGCAATGATAAACATCGGAACCGGTTTACGCATGGATTTGAAAAGGAGCAGTATCATTGGGATGATTAATCCAAGCAACTGCACACTCCAGAACATAAAGGCATGCTCTCCCACAAATAACTCAATGATATGACGGGCTTCGAAAGTCTTCATCTTGTAGGCAGGAACCAAGTACTCATTCAGGTTGAAATAGAAATAAACAATCGAAACGAGGAAGAGTAGCTTGCCCATTTTGTCAAAAAGCTCAACAGTGATGTATCTGCTAAGTTTGTAACTGTTCCTGACAACAAACATCAGAATAATAACTGCTGCAGACCCTGCCACGAAGGCGCCGGTAAGGAAGTAAGGCCCAAAGATTGTGCTGTCCCAGCCCGGTCGGGTGGTGACTGCAAAAAGCCAGGAGGTAACCGTATGGATGGCAAAGGCAGTGGGCACAATCATTATCAACAGGATCCGAACAGCTTTCAATAATATTTTGTATTGCTCAGGTTTGTGCTGGAAATTAAATGATAAAAATTCGTAAGTCTTTTGCAGCCAGACCGGGGTATGGCCGATCCTACCCCTGCTGATTGCCATGTCAGGAATCATGGTGAAAATATAGAGCAAAATACTGAGCGTCATGTAAGTGACTACCACCGTCACATCCCATAAAATGGGAGACTGTATCCTGCCAAACATGAAAACATAGGCGAGCCTTTCAGGTCGTCCCATATCAGATACGATAACTATTCCGGCAACAGCCGAGAACGCAACAGCAATGATTTCAGCAATACGACCAATCGGTTTGACCCACTTGTAACCCATCATTCCAAGAACAGAACTGATCAGCATCCCAACCAAACTCGTGGCAACAAAAAATACAAAGTTGGAAATGTACATACCCCAGCTGACATAATCACGCATTCCGGTAACGATCAATCCCTTGTCTAATTGAATGTAATAAGCATATAAACAGACAAATAGAAGCATCGAAAGACTCGACATCCATATTAAAAAGCTCCTGTCGACCCCAACAGGACGCAAAATATCTGACGCAATCCGATCCAGTCTTTTGTCTTGTAAAAATTTGGTATTTACTTCTGATGCCATAGTGGTTTTTCTAACGTTAACTTTTCCTTTTCATTGATAAATCTGAACAAGCAGCTCCCATTACAATCAAGATTTTCTCCTAACTTCGTATTTTGAATGGGGATAACAGATCTGAATCATTCGTACGATGTTGATTATATATTTCCAAACGATCCAAAAGGGGATTAAAAATTTTTCAAAATTACATATTTATTTTTAAATCGCTACGGTAGATGATTGATTTTTCGACGCTGAAACAGGAGATAGAAGGTGATTTGTTAACAGATGAATCAACACTAATACTCTATTCCACAGATGCTTCAGCATACAAAGAACGTCCTGTTGCAGTCGTATTTCCAAAACACAAAGATGACATTCTTCGTGTGATTTTATTTTGTAATCAACACAATTTAGGCATTATTCCCAGGACGGCAGGCACCTCATTGGCTGGTCAAGTGGTTGGAAATGGCGTCGTAGTGGACTTGTCCCGGACCATGACCCAAATCCTGGAGGTCAACAAGCCGGAGAGTTGGGTAAGACTGCAGCCCGGAGTAGTGCTGGACGAACTCAATATTCACCTGCGACAGTTTGGCCTTTTTTTCGGTCCGGAGACCTCCACCTCCAACCGCTGCATGATTGGCGGCATGGTTGGCAACAATGCCTGCGGGGCACATTCCCTTATTTTTGGGAGCACAAGGGATCACTTACTGGAAGTTACAGGCTACCTGTCGGACGGTTCCGAAGTTGCATTCAAACCCCTCTCCTACCGGGAATTTAAAGACAAAACAGTTGGCGACCGGCTCGAAAATTCTCTTTACCGCCAGATTGAAACGATTCTCTCTGATCCAAAAAACCAGGAGCAGATTGAAACAGAGTATCCCGAAAAAGCGCTTCGGAGAAGAAATACTGGATATGCCCTGGATGAGCTGATGCACAGCGAACTATTTTCAGACAGCTCCTCCCGTTTCAACTTCTCGAAATTGATCGCCGGGTCGGAAGGAACTTTGCTCTTTGTTACAGAGATCAAACTCAACCTGGTTCCGCTCCCTCCCAAAGAGATCGGACTGGTCTGTATCCATTTTCATTCCCTGGAGGAGGCGATGGAGGGCAACCTGCTTGCCTTGAAATACAACCCGGGAGCCATCGAACTCATCGATGATGTTATATTAAAATGCACCCTTGACAGTATCGAGCAAAGAAAGAACAGATTCTTCGTCGAAGGGGAACCTGCCGCGATCCTCATCCTGGAGTGGGCCCGTGAGACCAAAGAGGAGATTGCATTGTTGCACAAGGCCCTTGAAAGCGAACTTAGAGCCGCCGGATTTGGATACCATTTCCCTTTGGTAACAGGCGAGGATACGAAAAAAGTGTGGGCCCTTCGCAAAGCCGGACTTGGCCTGCTTTCCAATATTCCCGGAGATGCCAAGCCTGTGTCGTTGGTGGAGGATACGGCAGTCGATCCAAGAGTACTGTCCAAATACATTGAAGAATTTAAGGAGATCATGGCTACCCACGGATTGAATTGCGTTTACCATGCGCACATCGCAACCGGAGAGCTTCACCTCAGGCCCGTCATCAACCTCAAAGATCCGGAGGGGGTCGTTCTATTCCGTACGATTGCCACCAAAATCGCCCATCTGGTCAAGAAATACAGGGGATCGCTAAGTGGTGAGCACGGCGATGGAAGGCTTAGAGGGGAATTTATTCCTGTCATCCTGGGGACCCACAATTTCGAACTGATCAAACAGGTGAAGCTGTGCTGGGACCCCAACAATATTTTCAATCCGGGAAAGATCGTCAATACGCCGCCGATGGACAGCTCCCTGAGGATTCATCCCGGAGAGAATGATCCGGTTTTCGAGACCTATTTCGACTGGACCGACTCGATGGGATTTGTACGGCATGTCGAAAAATGCAACGGATCGGGTGACTGCCGAAAATCTGAAATCATCGGCGGTACCATGTGCCCCAGTTACATGGCAACCCGCGAGGAGAGGCATACGACACGTGCCCGAGCCAATCTGTTGAACGACTACCTCCGTAGCCGGACCAGCAAAGAGGTATTTGAAAGCAAGGAATTATACGACATCCTCGATCTATGTATTTCCTGCAAAGGGTGCAAATCGGAATGCCCATCGGGAGTCGACATGACCAAAATAAAGGCGGAATTCCTGCAGCAAAAATACGACAGGGAAGGCTCTCCCCTGCGCTCGAAGTTGGTTGCCAATATTGCCGCGATCTACAAATTGGGAACTCCTCTCCCGAGCTTATTTAATTTTATGGTGCACAATCCGGTCACCTCTTCTCTCATAAAATCGGCAACGGGATTTGCGGAAAAAAGAAGCATTCCGGGATTGGCCCGGACGACACTCAGAAGTTGGTGCAGTAAGAACCTGAAAAAATTGAATGAACGAATAGAAAATCCAAAAGGATCGCTCTACTTTTTCATTGATGAGTTCACCAACTACAACGACACGGAAATTGGCATCAAAGCCATCAGGGTACTGAACCATTTGGGATACCAGGTATTGGTGGTTCAGCATGAAGTCAGTGGAAGAACATTCCTTTCCAAAGGTTATGTGCGGAAAGCAGCCAAAATTGCGGCCAAAAATGTGGCTATTTTCGAATCGCTGATTGACGACCAACATCCGCTGGTTGGTATCGAACCCTCGGCCATCCTCACCTTCCGGGACGAATACCCTGATCTGCTCCGCGGGGAGCAGAAAATTGCCGCGAAAAGGATTGCAAAATACAGTCTGATGATTGATGAATTCCTGGTAAGGGAGCAGGAAAAAGGAAATATTTCGGCTGAAAGTTTCACCAAGAACGAGTTGACCATCAAGCTGCACGGTCATTGTCAGCAAAAGGCCATCGCTTCAACTTTGCCAACGAAAAAAATGCTTTCATTGCCGGTCAATTACCATGTTCAGGAGATCCCATCCGGCTGTTGCGGCATGGCAGGATCGTTTGGGTACGAGAAGGAGCACTACGATTTGTCCATGAAGATCGGGAATCTGGTTCTTTTTCCTGAATTGCGCCGGTTATCAGCGGAGGTGGTCGTTGCAGCTCCCGGAACGAGTTGCCGGCATCACATTTTTGACGGAACCGGGAAAAAAGCGGTGCATCCGGTGGAGATTCTGTTTGAGGCCATTGGCTTCTAGCGGTTAGCTTTTAGAATATGCAAAAAGACAAAATATTCGGCTTAGAAAAGAATGTATTTTACACGGGCCTGACTAGCTTTTTCACAGATACATCCACCAAGATGGTGTACAGTGTCATGCCGCTCTTTTTGTTGTCGATTGGGGCATCAAAAACAACCATCTCCCTGATCGAAGGGATCGCTGAGAGTACGGCCTCCCTGCTAAAAGCCTTGTCAGGATTTTGGAGCGACAAAATCGGTAAGAACAAGCCTTTCATGATTATCGGATATGGGATCACTGCAATTGTAACACCATTTTATGCAGCCGCGATAACTCCATTTCAGGTATTGTATTTGAGGTTCTTCGAACGTATTGGGAAGGGTTTGAGGACAGCGCCCCGTGACAGCCTGATCAGCGGATCGATCAGGAACAATGATGCCGGCAGAAACTTCGGGTTTCACAAGGCGATGGACAATAGCGGCGCTATCCTGGGTCCCCTGCTGGCATTTCTGTTGCTCTATCTTTTCCCATTGAATTACGGCTATATTTTTTTGCTGGCAACCATACCAGCAATTATCGGGGTAATTACAATAATCGTGCTTATCAAAGAGGCACATTCCGATCAATTACCCGTAAAGAGCGCTTTGTCATTGAAACATCTGCCCAGAAGATACTGGTTTTTCCTCGCTGTGATTTTTGTTTTTTCCCTGGGGAACTCAACGGATGCGTTGTTGCTGGTGAAAACCAGTGAGACAGGGATCAAATCATCTTATATTCCATTTTTCTACATGATTTTCAATCTGGTTGCCGTTTTTCTTGCCATTCCTATCGGGAAGTTGTCAGACAAAATCGGACGGGAGAAACTGATCATTCTGGGATTTCTAACCTATGCTGTTGTCTATTTTTTCTTTGGCAAATACAAGAATATCAATGTCTTCCTGTTCCTCTTTGTCTTGTATGGATTTTATAGCGCACTGACTGACAGCAGTCAAAAAGCGATGATTTCTGATATTGTCAGCAAAGATTTGAAAGGTACCGGATATGGCCTGTACCATGCGGTTCTTGGGATTACCCTACTACCTGCCAGTCTGATAGCCGGGATATTGTACGACAAAGTAAATTCTGATGCACCCTTCTATTTCGGGGCAGTTATGGCGCTATTGGCAACAATTTTGATGACCATTTTCACAATCACCCACAGAACTAAAACCAAAATCCAAACAACTATAACATGAGAAATTTTTTCCTGCTCTCCCTTGTACTGTTGATCAACATGTATTGTACAAGCCAGACGACAAACAAAATTGATGTCGGTACACCCACTGAACTCGTTGCTGACAATGGCATTCTTACATTAAAACTTGATTTAACCCGTGGCGGGGCTATCTCCTGGCTTTCTCTCTCCGGCTCCACCCGCAGTGTGGTCAACATTGCCGACGAGGGAAGATACATCCAGCAATCCTACTATGCCGGAAAATCGCTCGACCGCAAAGCGGAAGGTCAGGCGCCAAGGTGGTCGCCCTGGTCGTGGAATCCGATTCAGGTAGGGGATGCCTTCCGGAACAGGGCACAGATCCTGGATTATAAGAAGTCGGGCAACGAGCTCTATGTCAAGTGCATTCCAATGCAGTGGGACATGAACAACAAACCTGCCGAAGCGGAGATGGAGCAGTGGACGACGCTGAACGGCAATGTGCTGGAGGTCAGAAACCGTCTGACCTGCCACCGCACCGACAAAATCTATGGCGACAGCATCCTGTGCGACCAGGAGTTACCGGCAGTCTATCCGGTCTCAGCCTTGCAGAACCTTTATACTTACCAGGGAACTGCGCCGTTTACCGGGGCTCCGGCTGTACGACTTCCGGTAAAAAATCTTTCCAGCGGATTCTGGGGAATTTACGAGGATCTGCCCGAAAACTGGATGGCTTTCACCGATGATACCGGATGGGGCATGGCTGTCTATAATCCGCTCTGCAAAAAATTTCTGGCCGGAATGTCAGGAGTTCCCGGCAAGGAGGCGGCAGATGGTTCTACCTCCTACATTGCTCCGGTGAAAAAGGAGATTCTGTACAAAAATTCTGTATACGAGTACAAGTATTATATTTTGATTGGGAAGTTGGAGGAGATGAGGGGGAAGATTTATGAGCTAAGATCTGGTAGTAAATAAATAATAAAAAAGGGGCGATCGCCCCTTTTTTATTATTTATTTACTACCAGATCTTAGCCCTTTTCTCCGGCGCCAAATACATCGCCTGTCCCTCTTTTACATCAAATGCGGCATAAAACTCCGGCAGGTTTTGCAATGGTCCCAGTACCCTGAAGCGGCCAAGAGAGTGTACATCCTCTTTGGTGCGGCGAAGGATCTCCTTATCGCGGGTATTTTGCCCCCACACATGAGCATAAGCCAGGAAGAAGCGTTGCTCAGGAGTGAAACCGTCGATGGGCTCCTTCTGGGTATTTGCTTTCAGAAATGCCTGATGTGAGATGTTTAAGCCACCAAGATCGGCAATGTTTTCGCCCAGACAGAGTTGTCCGTTGGCGTGAATAGTATCCAGCACCACAAATTTATTGAACTGATCCACCAGCACTTTTGTGCGCTCATCAAATCTTTTGGAATCTTCCGAAGTCCACCAGTCGGTTAGGTTACCCGTTTTGTCAAATTTGCGTCCCTGGTCATCAAACCCGTGCGACATTTCATGCCCGATGACCACGCCAATAGCACCGTAGTTGACAGCATCATCCCCGTCTTTAAAGAAGAAAGGTGGCTGAAGAATGGCTGCCGGGAAGACGATCTCATTCTTGTCAGGACTGTAATAGGCATTAACGGTTTGAGGCGACATACCCCACTCCAGCTTGTCGACAGGTTTGTTGATCTTAGCAAGGTAGAACTCGGTCTCAAATTTATTGGCCCGAAGTACATTCAGGACATAGGCATCGTCCTTGATTCCCAATCCGGAATAGTCTCTCCACTTGTCAGGATAACCGATCTTCACATTGATGGCATGAAGTTTTTCAATCCCCTTTTGTTTGGTCTCAGGACTCATCCACTCGAGGTTCTGAATTCTTTCGCCCAATGATACACGAAGGTTTTCGACCAGTTTAACCATGCGGTCCTTGGCCGCCTGAGGGAAATAGGCTTTGACATACAGTTGACCCAGAGCCTCACTCAAAGCGCCGCTGGTAACGCCGAGTACCCGCTTCCAGCGAGGACGCATTACCTCGGTACCCGTCATCGCTTTGCCATAAAAATCAAAGCTGGCCTGTACAAAATTTGAAGAGAGGTAAGAGGCGGTTTCGTTGATCAGGTTCCACTTGAGGTAGATCTTCCAATCATCTACCGGAATGGTTGTCAGCATGTTGCTGATCTCTTTGACAAAGATCGGCTGATTCAGGTTGACAGATCCCGGATCACCAAGTCCCATTTCAGTGAAATAACGGTTCCAGTTGAAAACCGGTGAGAGTTTAACCAACTCAGCAGTGGTAACCTTGTTGTAAGTCTTGTTCGTATCGCGTTGTTCGAGGCGTGTCATGGATGCTTTGGCAAGCTGTGTCTCAAGGGCCATAACTTTTTGCGCATTCGCAGCAGAAGTGGCTTCGTCATTGCCAAGCAGTTTGAACATGGAGGTCATGTAGGTAACATATTTGGCGCGAAGATCGACCGATCTTGGATCATCGTTCACGTAATAATCCCTGTCGGGCATGCCCATGCCTGACTGTGTCAGTTGCGCAATCACCATGGCGCTGTTGCGGGCATCGGCAGAGCCATAGATGCCGAAAAGAGGGGAGAATCCGTATTGATGGAAACGGATCACAGCCTGTTGCACGCCGTCAGGTGTGCTGATCTGATCGATCTCCTTCAAATAGGGAGTGATGAATTCGAGTCCCTGCTTCTCAATTTTGGCTGTATCCATTCCTGAATTGAAGAGCGTTGCAATTTTATCCGGGACAGAACCTTTTTCGTTTTTGGCGGCAGCAGTGGTCTTTACCAGGTCGTTTACCTGTTTTTCGGCCACTTCAGCCAGTTTGTCGAACGATCCGTACCGCCCACGATCGGCAGGCAACGGATTGAGTTTCTTCCATCCGCCATTGGCATAGGTATCAAAATCGTTTCCCGGAACAACAGTTTTGTCCAGGTTGGCAGGGTCTATGGCAGGAACCGAAGCCGTTTTTTTCGGTTCAACGCACGACATCAGGGTGGCAACAATCATAAATGCGGAGATTGAAATAACAGTTAATTTTTTCTTCATAGTCATGGTCTGAATTTTAAGGTTCCAAAGATATTTATTTTGAATTATTTGCAACATGATATTGTCCCATGTGACCAACAATCACGGATTGTTAGACTGACAATTGTTGAAAAAGTTACATTCTAATCTAAGAGCCTGTTTAAAATTTATTTTTTGTCCCGTGAGGGCAATGTCATTAAGTTATGAAAAAATTGTGCGACTCTCAACAGATTGCTTCACACTTCGTTCCTTCCCGATGAAAAATCGGGACAGGCAGTGGTCGCAATGATGGTGAGTTATTTTGAGTTGTGAAAATGCTACGGATTGCTTCCCGCTCGTGCCTTCCCGATGAAAAATCGGGACAGGCAGAGGTCGCAATGACGACTGTCACAGGGAGGGCGTTGGATGAGGCGAGGGCTGGGTGAAAATTGACAACAAATCGTGTTTTACGATCCAGCCCTCGCCTCATCCAACCGAATAACCAACGATCGTCATTACGAGGAGGAACGACGAAGCAATCTATTGATTATATGCGAATTATGATATTACATTTTCTTAACTTAATGACATTGCCGTACGGGACGGGATATCTTGCGTTAAATTCTCTTTCTACCTACATTATGTGCCTACGGCACAGTCCTGATCAAGTGATTTCTAATGAATAAAATAGGAACTATAAAATTTAAACAGTTTTTAATGAATCTTTTAAAGAAGCTGGAGCTGGTTGATAAAGTGAGGTTGGCGGGACAATGCCATCAGAAAACCACCCCAAAAAATTAAAATCGCATATAATACGGATGCAAAATTAGGATTCGTGAGGAGGATTTTGCGCAACATGGAATCTATCTCTATTTAGTTTTTTTCTTAATTCGACTTGTCCAATATATTTTCCGGAAAAATATGCAATCATAGCTACAACAACTGCGTATTTGGAAAGAAGATTTGCATAACCAAAATAATCCATAAGCGAAAAAACAACAGCACTAACGATGATAAATAAAATATCAAATAATGGAACATTTTTCATGGGGAAGAATATTAGTCTCTAAATCGTTTTATTTTGCGGTTATATAAAATTCGGATAAGTTTTTAACCAGTTCCGCAAGGAACACACTATACTATTGTCTATACCTGCCTAACTATCTGATGATTGGTACTCCATAATACCCAGATGTAAAATTAGCATCCGCGAGGGGATTTCGTGCAACAGGTCTTCATGTTGGGCCTCGTCCATAACTATACGAAATCTTAGTTATTAGCAGCTGACTTTATTCTATTGTTCTTTCAATCGTTAGTTTCATAATCTTTCTCTTAAGAAGCGAAACTAGGTCGTCAGTGGTTTGAAATCCCAAAATGTCCGCTCTTCGAATAACCAGAATTCTAATTCCGTCACGTATTAATGCAATAATTATTTCACTATGCGCATTACTTTCTCCATCAGCTTCTCCTGTTATGCCACTTAAAGTTATCAATATACCTGAAGTTGCAATTCTATCTTGCAATTTTCTTACAAACCAGCCAACTTGCGCGCTACTTGTTTTATGACTTGTGTTTTTACATTCTGCAATTATCGCATGGTCCAAAAAATATAATTCAGAATATCTTGTATCATTGTTAAATACTACATCTAATTCATGCGCTCGGTATCCGTCTAAAATATTAGAACCATAAAAAGTTATATTCGGGATTTTGCAGAATAAGTATCTAACAAGTTCTTCAAGTTTAGCTCCTTTAACGGCATTAGTTAAAGCATTGTCAGACTCGTCTATAAGTCGTGCGATTTTGGGTTGTGAATATATCGCCATTACTCTATGCCATGGGCGATTTTATTCCTTTGATTTAGTATTACACCTTCAAAAGAATGATTAAACAAATCGTGAATAAAATCCTCAACATCATAGGCCATAAAAAGTGGATTTATAGAAGATTGAATTTTAAATCTTTTCCCTCCTTTATCAAGGTACAGAAGAATAGCAATTTTAGCATCTGATTTTTCTATGTAATGTTTTAATTGCAATTCAGCACTTTGGATAGTCATATTTGTCAAGTTGCCATATTTGACTTCAATGATTATTGGATTTCCTACTATTTTACCAAGTTCATCACTCCAAAGTGCGAAATCAACACCTTTATCTTTATTTGAGCTATTCTCAACGTAATTCAGATTGACTGTTTTAAATACCTCCCCAACAACATATTCCAATTCAATTCCAGTTCCACTTTTTCTCAAATTGACTATTTTATCTTGAAGTGATAATAGCTTCTCTTGAATATTCTTGTTGTGGGAAAATTCCTTTGATTTATTGATTTGAGGACTCTTTCTTTTATTTTTGTTTTTCGACTTGATTGTATTTAAAACCTTATGAATTGTAGCTTGTAGAAAACTTCTATCTTTAAGATTTGCTCTTATAAATAACTTATTTTCAATATAAAACGGAACCTTAAAATCTTTCTCTAAAATAATGAAATGTTGTTTGCCAAGTCCCTCACAAACACCCATTTCGTAAATTACATTTGAGCTGTCTTTTGAAATAATAAATAAGGCGAAATCTGATTCTCTAAGTTTCCGTTTGAGTATTTGCTGTATAGAATGGCCAACTGAAAAGTCATATAAATCAAATGTGTCCACATTGTTCTCTGCGAGAATATTTTTGATATATGATATATCAGTATCATATGGTGCTGATATAAAACACCTTAATTTTTTATCCATTTTCTTTTTCTTTTTTTTATGCTTGCTGCCAACGTTCTGAGGCTATGAGCAAGAGCGGGTTTGCAAGCGACGAAAGTGTCCGCCAGGACACTTTCGTCGACGTGAACGCCTGATGCATTCCAACGAAAATCGCTTTTGCTCTATATCCTTTGTTAGCGGCATGCATCTTGTTTACAATTATATTAAATACACAAATTAGAAAGGAATAGTAATTTGCGAAAATTTAGGAATAAAATACTGGAAAACAATTGATATCAGTATACCTATAACCGCAACTAAGACTACGCGCCATATTAGATGTAATTTTGATTTCGCACCAAAAATGGAAGGGAAAATATTATCAGAAAAAAATCCAAATAGAAAAACTAAGATTAAACTTATGATAGTATACCAAAGTGAATGCTTGCTATTTGGATCAATCTCTTTAAAATTAGAAATATTTAATATTTTACCCTTTAATGAAAAATCCACATTTTCTTCTCCTAGATATATTATCTGATATGAAAAACCATTATTTGGGTCAAAGTAACGCCAATTAATTTCTAAAGCATTACTTCCAATTTCCTTTAACTGAAAACATTGCGTAGAATCCTCATATTGCTTTTCTATTTTGAAGTCTAAAATTCGTTTACATGATTTTAATTCGATTTTTAATGGAACCCTTACATCTGAACTAGGAATTGATAAATTGCCACTATTCCATATTTTACCTCGTATGTAATATACATCTTCTATTATTGGGAGAGAATCTTTATCTATAAGATGTAAATTTGATGTCGTATTTTTTGAATCATATATTTTTGATGCAATGTGATCCACTTGATAACAAATGTCCCTATACTGTTTACTCGAATGATAAAAATAAATGCCAACTAATATGCCTAATATAGCTAAAAATAAAGAAATTAGATTAATAGGTTTTTTAAATTCATTTGTATCCATCCTTTTTAATTTTACTTTTTTATCTAAACGTGTCTTTTGAAAGTTGCCACTAACGTTTTAGCGTTTTATTTTACGTTTCCCCAAATTTATGTAAAATATAATTGAAAGCCAAATCGTTAGATTGAATTTGAGAAAGGAGAGAAAGGGAAATCGTGCAAGGCACATTTGTGTGAGGCGGTTTGTAACCGCATTTTTAAAATATCCAAGATTAAAAATCGCGGCACCCAACAGCAATTGCGCTTGCCATAAGAGCCGCCCGGCTGGGCGGCTGTACGAGATGGTGGGGTGTGGATGAGGAGACGCCGCCGGACGTCTCTACCCGGGCAGCGATCTATGAATGGCGCTTCTGATGGTAACAGGCCCAATTAATCCTGATTCCAACAACGGATCGTTTTTTTGAAAATGTTGCCAGGTGCAGAAGGTGACCCTCTCCCCTTTGGGTTTTGGCTCGCCATCGAGGTACCACTTTGGCATCTTTTTAATGCTTGCCCCATGGTCGCCAACAATATCTTCATACTCGTACTCTGGGGGCAACTGTTCGTCGCCGATCAGCCGGTTTGGCCAAAGGTTCACAACTTTTACCGTGAGATCATTCTCCCCTTTTATTACAGCATCGGTGATCTCTATCCGGTAGGGCCGGGTCCAAAGCGTACCCAGGTTTTTCCCGTTGAGATGAACCTCTGCTACAACCGCCACCCGGCCAAGGTCAAGAAACAACCGTTTCCCTTCGCCGGATGTTTCGGTGCTGATCGTAAATTTCTTGTTGTAGGCAGCCGTTCCCGAAAAGTACTTGACACCGGGTATTTCATGTTTGTGAAGCGAAACCAGTTCGGGCAGTACGACATTTTCCGGAGCTCCCCAGTTCGGAGGGAAACTCACGTCCCATGAGCCTGAAAGCGCCACCGGTTCGCTGATCCCGGCAACTTCAAGGATACTTGTTTTTCCCTTGTTATCGATCAAACTGTAGTGGCCGTTTTGCCAGAAGAGCAATCCGGGAGCTTCGCTGCCTGCTGATTCGGCGAACAATGGGACTTCGTTGATTTCCGGCAGATCCGGATTCCTCCGCGCCAATTGACGGATGCGTTCTTCGTCGAGCGCTTCGGCGAACAATTGTGGTTTCCCCATATCACCGTTATAGTAGGATGCCCCATCCCGAAGGAATGCCTTCCCCTCTCCGGGATGGACGGTTCCGGGTATGTTGGCTGCATCTTTGATCAACTGACCTTCGACCGGCTTTCCGTTCAAAAACAGGGTTGGAATGCCGTTTTGGTAAACCATTGCAACATGTGTCCAGCCTTCAATCGCTGCCGGGACTACCATCTTCAAAAAGGGGTACTTTTTTTGGCGGTGCCAGATGGCTGCTCCGTTTCGGCCAACCGCTAATCCGCAGGTTTCATGCCCCTCGCCGTATAACTCATTCCCGGAAGGGGGATAAATGGCATAATAATCGTTCCACCGTCGGTAGATCTGCTTCGGGTTGACCCTGATCATGATATCAATTTCTGGTTTTGCCCAAACGCAGAGGGTAAAGTTGTTGGTCACGGTCTCATGGCGCGTTTGCAGCGATTCGGGGAGGGGTGAGGTGCCCAAAATTGTTCTATCGTTCAGCTTCAGTTGATGCAGATGCTTGTCTGTTGCAGGAGAACGGAACACGACAAACAGCGACCCATAGGGTTTGAGCTGCACCGGCACCCTGACCCGTCCGTTGGAGGTTTCGTGAATAGCAACCGGTATCATTTCGCCCGAATCGGCGTCCCAGAATTCCGGTTGTCTGCCGTTTACCCGGAAGGTACAGACCAGATCTTCGTAATCGCGCCTTTCGTTGCAGATAAAGTAAGCCTCGGTATCACCAATGGTACGATGGATGTAACGGATCGGGGCGTCTCCCGAACGTGAAGTAACCTCAACATCACGGACGATTTTCAGTTTTTCCAGGATGATCTCCATCGCTTCACCCCAGAATACCCTTCCTTTGCCAAAACCGCGTTCTTTAACGGACTTTCCGTCAACATCACCCCAAAGCTCATCCGCCAGTTTCAGCATCGCTTTGTCGTTCCCTGATCGATTGCCCAATCCAGGGGTCCGCTTTGGCTTGGCCCCCACCAATATCATCCCCGCCTTGACCAGTTCGTAAAGTTTCCGGACCAGTTCGAGGGTCATGGTTTCATACTCCTGGACAACCATGATCCGATAGCTCATCCCGTCGGGCAGGACTATCCGGCCGTTTTTAACCTGCATCCGGGTCAGGATCACCTCCCTGTCGATGACGTCATAGTCGTACCCTTCGGGAGGTACCGGATTCAAATCTTCGCGAAAAACCCGGGTATGTTTGGGCGCTCCCTCTCCGGTAAAGTAGACCAGGTCGGCCACGAACAACCCTTGCTGGAGCATGTACTGGCAACGGGCCAGGTAATCGAGCCATTTGCGGCTCTGTCCCCACCAGGTGTTGGTGCGCTCGAAATGCATTCCCCAATAAGCCATGGTCATTCCGGGAGCCACCGACGGATCGGGATTTGGCTGCATCGCGTAACGGTGAAAGATGATACGGGTTAATCCTTCCGTAAAATATTTGTCGCCCAAAGCTTTCAAGGCAAAAGGATACTCCTGCCATTTCCCGCTAGGGGCTTCGGCAGTGAAGGCTTCTGCCCCGACAATCTTTTTGCCGTAGACATGGGCAACAGATGCGCAAAGTTTTGTCGTACGACGGTGTGCGTAATTGTGCTGAAACCACGTTGACAAGCCCGACCAGAATTCTCCGATTGAGTAGTCGACCCGTGAACTGATTTGCAGTTCTTCGAAGGGCCCGTTTTCGTAAGGTTCGTTGATCGAAGAAAAACCATGCTTTTTGCAAAGTTTATCAAAATGCCCGTAATAATTATCGGCGACAAGATCGGCCTGGATCCTTCGCACGTCCCAGAGGAACCGGTCAGAGATTTCTGGGCTCCCAACGACCCGTCCGGTCATCGCGGGCAAATAATTTGTAAGGTCATATCCCGCATGCTGTAGAAATTCCTCCTGAAAGCCGGGGGTCCAGTTCTGAATGCCTACTTCCCAACTGTCGATTTCAAGGAAAACTTTGCCTTTTTCGGCAAGGGGAGCCATGGTCGGAAGCAATTCAGACATCATTGCCGTAAAATGCATATCCATCGCTGCTTTGCTGTATTTATCGATCTCGAGCCCCTCCCCGCCTTCGGGGGCTGCATTGTTGAACGTTCCCTTCGCGGCATAGCCCAACCGAAGGATAACCCAGTCGCCTGCCGGGGCATCCCATCTGAGGTTACCATCCTTGTCCATCAGGTGCGAAAGGTTTACAATGGAGCCAGGGTTAATAATTGATGCGGCCTGAATATTGGCAGTAGGCGCCGCATTATCGCCCCCTGAGATATAGTTGGCTTTTGTTTTCCACTCACTGATCCTTTCTGCGCCGGAAAAGCGGATCATGGAGTAGTGGTGTGGCTGTGAAGAGGAGAGACGGAAATAACGCCCTTTGGCTACCGGGAAATCGGTTCTAATCATGCCGCTGCTTATGATGCCCAGGTTTGCAGCTTCCCTGAACTGAATGCCGTCATCAGAGACCTCCAGTTTCAAGGCTCCGCCGGAAGGATCGGGCATTGCGGCCTTTGTGGCAGCCGGATTTTTGCCCGCATCAATGGCCGCATGGATAAATGAGACAGAACGTGCCTGATAGGGCTCTTTAAATTCGAACTGAAGGTAGCCCGATGCGCCATCCCCGGTAGGGAAAACATCGACGCCTTGAGATTCCGATATGATCTGCTCAATATTTACCAATCCATTGTTTGAAGTAATCCCGGCAACTAAATTTTGCAGCGGGGCTTCGCCAGGAAGGGCAGGATAAGCAAGCACGAAAGAATCGCGGTAATAATTTAGCTTACTGAATGGCTTAGGCAATGCTACGGTTAGTTTTTTTTCGCCGGTTATCGATGTTTCGCTCCAGGTTAGGTCCATCATCGCATGTTCAGGCTTTACCCAGGGACCGCCGCTTGACGACCAGCCCGGACAGTTGTGCATCCCAAAAAACAGGTTCAAACGGTTACACTCGCTGATCGCATGGTTTTTCAGCTCCCAATATTCTTTGGATCCAAAATCTACGGGTCCTTTGATCATTCCGGTACCTGCGTCGAAATTCATGACACCACCGACTCCAGCTGCTTTTATAGCTTCCAAATCACGGGTAATCCCTGATTTCGTGATATTTCCGTTCATCCAGAACCAGAAGGCATGCGTCCGCGCAGAATCGGGAGGGGCCAGAAATCCCTCTTTCAATCCGGCAATATTTTCAGCGCCGGAGGGTGTGTACGACTGGAAGATACCCGCCGGCGACACCCATGTGATTACACTTGCAGCGCTTGTGAATTTTAAAAAATCGCGTCGTTTCATAGTTTTAGTAGTATTAGTAGTTTGGTCTTATGGTTGAGTACAACTCTTCCCGATTCTTATGGATTCGTTTCATCTTCAGGGATTATGGCACTGTTCCGGTTCGATTTCTTTATGACGTAACAACAAATATATAGCTTTTATTATTTGCATATCAATACCGTTCAGTTAACATTATTCTTTGTGTTTCCTTTGTGCTTTCCTTTGTGGCCTTTGTGGTTAAGCATTTAAATTTCACCACAAAGGGCCCAAAGGTTTTCACGAAGGACACAAGGGGGATATAACCAATAACCTTAACTAAACAACATTGATTTGTATATAATTAATCCCGCGAGCGGGAATTGACAAGATTAGTTGGTAGAATGTCGTCACGGAAGACGCGCTATTAACCTTCCGATCCAGCTTCGCACGAAGGGAGGGGAGTGCCGATCCTCTAAATATCTGATGATGTTCTGCTTGAATCCAAAAATATTTCAGTATCTTTTCGGGATCATAGCAAAAGTCATTTCACCAAACGATACTGACATGATAAACCAAAACTCAAAAACATCGGACAATCAAATCCTGAAACAGGAAGAATCCAACCACACCAATCGGCATACGCGCCGGCAATTTATCGGAGGAGTTACGTCGGCTGCAGTGGCCTTGACCATCGTTCCGCGCCAGGCGCTCGGCGGAAGTGGTTTTGTTGCTCCCAGCGATAAAATAACGCTTGCATACATTGGCACCGGAACACAGGGGCTTCGGGAACTTTTACCTCTTCTACCTATTCCTGAATTACAAATTATTGCCGTTTGCGACCCGCAAAAAGAGGCCATCGGCTATCTGGACTGGAGCAAAAACGGACTCCGGGATGAAATTCGTTCCACCCTTCAAAGTCCCGACTGGAGATCTGGCGGAGACCAGACCATTCCCGGAGGGCGCGACACCGGAAAAGAGATCGTGGATACCTATTATGCCAAATTCCGCAGCGGTCAAAAAATCAGAGGATGCAATGCCTATGCCGATTTCCGTGAGCTATTTGAAAAAGAAAAAGATCTGAATGCCGTCAAAATCATGACTCCGGACCATCTGCACGGGCTCCTCGCGATGGCTGCCATGAAAAGAGGCATCCATGTCACCATGCACAAACCCATTTCCAACAGGTTGGAGGAAGGTCGCCGGGTAATTGAAATGGCGGGCAAATCGAAGGTGGGCACCCACCTGATTGCCTGGGACGCGAACGGCTCGATGGATCAGGTAATGGCCTGGATCAACGAAGGGGCCATCGGAACGCTCAAAGAGGTGCACAACTGGTCGAACCGTCCGGTTTGGCCACAATACCCCACCCTTCCAACCGACAAGCCTCCCATCCCGAAAGGAATGGATTGGGATTTATGGCTTGGGCCGGAAGCCGAACGACCTTACCATCCGCATTACACCAACATGGTCTTCAGGGGTTGGTACGATTTTGGTGGAGGATCGATGGCCGATATGGGGCATTACAGTCTATGGACCGTTTTCAAAGCCCTCGGGCTTGAAAATCCAACGATTGTTGAACCAAATTTAAGCCATGTGTGCGGTCTTCGTGATTCGACAGCTTTTCAGATTTACAATAATTTCTCATTCCCGATGGCTAGTTCCGTGAGGTTTAAATATCCTGCCAAAGGATTGAGGCCGGCTGTCGATTTGATATGGTACGATGGAGGAATACGTCCGCCGGTGCCGGATGAATTGTATGAAGAGAACAAGGAATTGCCTGCCGAAGGGATGATGTTCGTTGGCAGCAAAGGAAAAATCCTGGCCGGATTTAACGTGGATAATCCGCACCTAATTCCTGAAAAACGAATGGCAGGTATTGCTGTTCCGGAGGTGAAGAAAAGGGAGAGAATTTCGGGATTCAAAAAATTCATGGATGCCATCAAAACAGGGAACCAGTGTCCGGGAAGTTTCACAGAAGCAGGTCCAATCACCGAAGCCATCAATTTGTATGCTGTTGCTTTGAAATCCGGAAAAACATTGAAGTACGATGCGGTCAACCGGAAGATCACCAATGTGGCCGAGGCCAACAAATACTTATCCCGCGAATACCGAAAGGGATGGGATCCGGAAAGTATCTGAAAGTGAAACATAATTTAACCATGATGAACCGCAGACATTTCTTCGGCAAAAGCGCCATGGGGATCGGGTCAGTGCTGATGGCCTCCCAAATTCCAATGAATCTCCTGGCATCGGAAAGTTCCAAAGCGCTTTCCAAGCCACTGGGCTTTCAGGTATGGACGATAAAAGACCAACTCATCAAAGATTTTCCGGGTACTTTGAAAATGATGGCTAAACTGGGTTATCAAAGTGTCGAAATGTGCTCTCCACCGGGATATGTCAGTTCCGGATTCGGTCCGCTGGTGAGCATGAAGGGTTCCGAAATGAAAAAAATTGTGGAAGATGCCGGACTTGTTCTGGAAAGCACGCACTATGGCATGGGTGAACTCAGGGAAAACCTGAGCGAACGGATCAATTTCGCACACGAATCGGGACAAAAACAGATGATTGCCTCCAGTTTCGGATTGCCCAAAGATGCCAAAATGAGCGACTGGCAAAAGGCTGCCGACGAACTAAATGAAATTGGCGCTAAAACTAAAAAAGCCGGTATCCAGATGGGTTTTCACAACCACCACATGGAATTTGAAAAATTAGACGGCGTATATATCTACGACAAACTATTGGAGCATTTCGATCCTAAATTGGTTAAAATGCAGTTTCAGGTAGCAGTTATCAGCATTGGCATCAAGGCCGCTACCTATTTCGCAAAATATCCCGGACGGTTTATCTCCGCCCATCTGGCCGACTGGTCATCAACCACCAACAAGCAAGTGCCTGTTGGTCAGGGAATCGTCGATTGGAAAGAACTGTTCGCCGCTGCAAAAAAATGCGGCGTAAAAAACTATTTTGTGGAGATAGACCCCGAAACATTCAAGGAGAGCGCCAATTATATCCGGCGGTTGTAACTTTACTCATTGTTAATGCTATCATGTGATAGCATTAACAATGAATAGGATTTGAGGTATGATAACTTTTACGCGATTATAAAGAATGTGCAATTATGAAACAGAATCCAACATTTTTAGATAATTTTTTCTTTAAAAGCCGAATTCTAATAAAAAATAGAAAAAGGATAATGTATTCTTCAGCATCAGGTATATTACTTGGTATGATGGTAAATACAATGTCCAGCCCTGAATTGTCGAAATCATTTTCTGCCATATTTAATAATATTTTTCAAGTTCAAAATCGACCTTTAAATTATCTGTCATGGATATCGTTATCTATGATTACAATAATTCCTTTGGCTGAGATGCTATTAAGATTTCATTACAAGAAAAGAAGATTAGAATCATTATTTCAAAATTTGTTAAAAAATCGAATTGATCAAGAAATAATTCAATTTTCTGATGGTCGCATAACAATAGGTTCTTCTTTGACACTCCAACAAACCCCAGAAATAATAGAGGGGTGGAAAGTAAATGAAATAGGAATATTTTTTGACTCTAAGAGATTTGAAATTCCTAAAGTTAGACTTGAAAATTACAAAGAATACTATAAAGCCAACTACACACTTAAAGGCTTTGATAATGATGGTACTAAATTCATGATAATCAAAAAACCATGGTCTTGTACAGATTCGCCAAATTTAAAAATTGAATTACAAGAATGTAACTATAGTCAGGTTCAATTTTATAAAGATATAATTGTCCCAAAAGAGAAAGAGAATCTCATTAAAACCATTTTTAACGATTTATCAATTTCTTTTCCTCATTCAATCTGCTTACATCTTATAATTGTTACACGAGACAGAAAAGTTTTAACCACGTTGCGTTCTCCAGAAGTGGGATACTATCCTAACAAATGGTCAGTTTCTGTGGAAGAGCAATTAAATAAAAACGATTTTGTCGATGGACCTGAAAATGTAATAAAAAGATGGCTAAAACGATTACTCGAAGAAGAAATTGGCATTGATGAATCAGATTACAATATATCAAATTTCCGCCTTCTTTCATTGTTTTTAGAATCTGAAATCATGAATTGCAGTTTGTGCGGTCTTGTTAAACTCGAAATAAGTTCAGAAGAATTAAAAAAAATCTTACAAGCTAAACCTAAAAAAGACAAAGAATTTACTAAGTGTATTTTTTTATCATATTCAGAATTAAAAAAGGAATTTTTACAATTTAAAAATGATTTTTTAATTCCATCAAATGATTACCACCCATCCAGTATCTATAGAATTTTTATGACTCTATTGCATAAATATGGCCCTATTAGTATAATTAATGAGATTTGGAAAAAAAATAATAACAGCGTAAAACAAAAATTAAATGTTTATAAAAAATCAATTGTGACCGGTAACGAAGCAAAACCAATGTGAAGGATTATTTATATTTACCTCTGCGAGATAAATGGCCCTTTTCCACTTCTTTTCTACAATACTTTATCTGACAGGGTAAAAACGGAAGATGGGGTCCCTATTTACAACTCCCCAATTCTTTCGTACATCTTTCTGAAGCAGTTCCAGGGCGTATTTTCCCCGGACTTTGCATCGGTAGTCCTACCGTAAAAACCATCCGGAAAAGTAGCAGCGTTCGCCCCTTCTCCCCCTCTCCGAGTCGCCCCCTCTTTCTTCAGATTTTCCCTCCGGCAACAACTTCCTCAACCTCTTCCGGACTGATCGGGATGCGGTTGCCCAGTAGCCTGGCGCCAGTTTCGGTAACGAGCACATCATCTTCGAGGCGGATACCGCCGAAGCCAAGGTAGGATTTTGCTTTGTCGAAGTTGATGAACTCCTTGTTAGTGCCCTCCTTCTCCCATTTTTCGATCAGGGCGGGAATAAAATAGATACCGGGTTCGTTGGTGATCACAAATCCGGGTTCAAGCCTGCGTCCCAGACGGAGGTAAGCAGTTCCGAACTGGTCGATCGGACGGATTTCGTTGTCATAGCCTACATGAATCTGGCCGTAATCTTCCATGTCGTGCACATCGAGGCCCATCATGTGGCCCAGTCCGTGCGGGAAGAAGAGTGCGTGCGCTCCGTTGGCCACAGCCTCATCCACATCCCCTTTCATCAGACCCAGTTCTTTCAGTCCGGAGGCAATTACCCTGGCGGTTTGCAGGTGCACCGACTGGTAAGTAACGCCGGGTTTTGTGAGTGAAAATCCGGTGTTGTTGGCGGCAAGGACGATGTTGTAAATATCTTTTTGCTTCTGGCTGAACTTCCCTCCTACCGGGATGGTGCGGGTAAAATCGGAGGCATAATGGCCATTGGATTCAGCCCCTGCATCGACGATCATCAACCTGCCTGCTTCCAATGGGAAAGAGTGGTTGTGGTTGTGGAGTGTCTCGCCGTTCTGGGTAAGAATGATGGGGAAGGCGGTGCCGGTGCCTTTGGAAAGAGCTATCCCTTCGAGCACTCCGGCGATCTGTTGCTCCATGGTGCCTGGTTGCGCCATTTTCATGGCTGTTATGTGCATCTCGTATCCGGTAGCGCAAGCCAGTTCGATTTCGGCAATCTCGGTTGCATCTTTTATGGAGCGCATGGAGACGATGGCCTGGATTAATGCCAAAGAGGCATATTGTTTTAATTTGCAGGTTTTTACACCAAGAAGACTACTCAATTGAATCATGTTTTCCGCACGATAGGGAGGCAGAAAATGTACTCTCCGGCCACCCTGGATGGTGCGTTCAACTGTTTGGCTGAGCTTCTCCAAGGGTGCAGTAACATCCACTCCGACTGTAAATGCTTGTTCGGCCACAGATTTTTGAGGGCCCATCCAGATGATGTCCTCAAGGTCAACATCGTTGGCATAGAGCAGGTCGTGGTTGTTATCGACATCGATCACCCCAACCATTCCCGGCAGGTCCAAACCGAAAAAATAGAGAAAGGTGCTGTTCTGCCTGAAATGGTAGGTGTTGTCGGTATAATTCATGGGCGACTCCTGGTTCCCCGGAATCAGGATCAGGCCGGAGCCGATTTTGCTGCGAAGCGTTGCCCTGCGTTGGATGTAGTTTTCTTTGGTAAACATATTTTGCGAATCTTTTGATTTCTATTTAATCTTTTGTGACCCACTGATTTTGTGCATGTTTGCGATTGCTTTTTTACCACTGCCTGTCCCGATTTTTCGGGAAAGGGCACAAAGGGTGACACAAAGGGAGACAAAGTAAAGTTAGTATAATCAGTGAATTTATTCTCTCAATTGCGAGTTTGCTCTCTATATTTCTTAAATGCCTGTCTGGTAAATCCACCAATACTCAAAAATACTATTACAACAACAAACCGATTATCGATCAACTGTTGCACCGGGTAAATATCTGTCAATGCTACTATCAGTACAATCAGGCAGATTATCGAAAGAACAGACAGGATGATCAATATTGACAATTTCATTTTGAATTATTTTGGTTAAATCTCTTAATACTAAACCATTATTCCCTTCAACCCTTCGACAAGCTCAGGGACCGACAATTTGATGTTTGATAATTCCATCCCTTCGACAGGCTCAGGGAGCACAAAGCTCAGGAACTGGTCTCAGCATACATTTCCTATTTCTTTGCAATTTTCAAAACTGCTACTGTTCCGTCCGAAAATGACTTGCCATCTTTGTTTGGCATGCTACCGCGGACGGCTCGTTATTCGTTATTTCCAACCCGGGGTGTCGCTCCTTCGTCGCTTTACCCCGGGCTACAAATATGTTGCCACTACGCGGCTGGATCTGTAAGAGTGCATAATGGTGGTTCAAAACCATTGAAATGCCTTTCCCTATTTCATTGCCGTCTGCTTTAGCTGACGGATTAGGAGCAAACAAGAGATCGGGCTTTAGCCAAATTGACGGATTGGGCTAAAGCCCAGATAGATCTTGCATCTTTTACTCGTCAGCTAAAGCAGACGGCAATGAAATAACCTCACTGACCTATTGGACTTATTGGATATCTCCACTTTCCACTTCCCCGTTTCTCCGTTTCCTAGTTTCACTGTTTCAGTCTCCCAGTCCCTTAGTCCCTCGGTCCTTCCGTCGTCTCCGTCCTTCCCGTCACCCTGTCACCTTCGCCGGCAATCCTTTCTTGAGTATCTTCCTTTCCGTGCGGGCACGGGGGATGAAGATGTCTTCAGTTGTCAGTCCTGCTTCTTTGATCATTCTCAGGCAATATTCGAGTCTGTTGAGGTCGTCGTTTTTGGCATTGTTGGTACCGAAGGTAAATTTCACACCGGCAGCTTTGGCTTTTTTGATGAAGGCAATGCTTGGTATTTTGTACCTGGCATTGATCTCCAGGGCTACCTGGTTTCTTAGCAGGACATTAACAACCCTGTCCATTCGCTCGGCGGTCCATAGTTCATTGTAACGGGGAGCCAGCTTTTCAGGGAGAAAGGTCGGATTGACGTAAATATCTACCGGTTCAGCATCCATGATGGCCTCAATTTTCCCTACCAGCATATCCATAAACTGCTGGTCGTCGTCGACAAAGGTCTCAGCCGGCATCCAAAGCCTCATCCTGCGGCCCTTTTGATCAGTCCATGTCATTGCATCGGTAAATATGTAATCGAACCCAGCCACGGCCTGCGGGGTGAAGAGCGTTACCCATTCGCGCCCTTCGCACTGCATGGCTTTGAAGACGGGCTCTTTTGCAATGCTCTTCAGATAGCTGTTCAAAGTTGAATCGTTGGTAACCGGAAATTTAAGTCCGCAGTTGGCTGCGACGCCATACACGAAGCCATTGCTTCTGGCATGCTGGCAAGCCTGGTCCATGGTAAGGCCACCCTTGAGGTGCACATGAAAGTCGATCAGCGGAAATTCACGCTGGTTAAGGCTGTCAATCACATCAGTCAGCGAATCTGCTTTTACCGGCAGAATAACACGACTGTTTTTATCAATGATCGGTTTTATTTTCATATCAGCCACCACAATTTCACCCAGATCATTGGCTTTTCGCAAGGAGATAAAGCTTCTGGAAAGTACTATCCCCGTTAGGTTTTCGAGCCTCCTGGGATTTTGGGGTTCTGTATATTCGCTGATCAGTTTCCCGTTCACCTCAACTTCAATGTGGTTGCCTTCGACCGAAACATGGAGATTAAACCATTCGCCATCTTCAGCAGATCGTACAAAATTGTTACGGATCTTGCTCAAACTACCTGTCTTTTGGACAATTCCAGTACTGTAATCACTGTTGTTGATCAACACGGAGTAACCTCTGAAGGTTTTGGGATCGTAGCTTTTGGAAGAAGCGAAATTCACCATTCCGACCGCTCCTTTCGTCGTTTTCATTTTGAAGTCTATTTCAAAATCCCGAAGCCTGAACCTGGAGGTGATGGAGGCGCTGTTTTTCGCAAGCAGGAATTGGCCATCCTCCATATTTACCTCCTTAATTCTCCAGTATTTTTCCAGATTACTCTTGTCGATCGTGGTAATAACACCTGGCTCAGGTCCTTTGTACCTGGCAATAAAATAGACAGCCAGCGTCAAAATCAGTAAGGCAGGCAGAATTCTTTTGTAAAGCATAACTAAAAGTATTATTAACCAATAGATTCGAAAAGGAAATCTCAGGATTTCCCGATTTTCCTTCTGTAATTTTCCACTTCCCAATTGTCGATGAAGGCGATCTGCTCGTCGTTCATAAATTTAGGTCCGCCGAAATTCTCAGTATAGAAACTGATTTTCAGAATGTTCTCATAAACGTCCAGTACGTTGGAAGCTGATTTAAGACTCTCCTCTATTCCGAAAACCCCCTGATGCTGAACTGCTATTACCTTGGGAAGATACCCGTATCTGGCAGAATAGGCCCCAATCTTTTCAGAAGTAACAGCAAATAATTCAGCATCGTTTTTCCCGGCGGGGACATAAAGATAGTGAGCTTTGCAATAGACTATATCATCCGGGGTAAAAGATTTATTTGCTTTGCTGAATGACTCCTCCGAAGCAAGGAACCTGTCGGTCAGCTCGCTTCTGAATCCGATGGCGCTGAATCCTGTGTAACCGGGATGCAACCCGGCAAGCCGGTCA
This sequence comes from Bacteroidia bacterium, assembly GCA_026391315.1. Lineage (GTDB taxonomy): Bacteria > Bacteroidota > Bacteroidia > Bacteroidales > Prolixibacteraceae > CAINVV01. The sequence continues at coordinate 12,280 of JAPLDT010000014.1, read as the reverse complement.
ATGATCACCGATTTCAGGTCAGATCTTGCCGTACCCGGAAGTTGTTGGCGCAATTTTGCTTCGATGGTTGCCATCAGTTCTGCATAGATGGATTCTATCTCTTCGGTCGAATTGGCGCCCACAAAGACGCCATGATTTTCAAGAAAAATCAATTGTGGTTCATACCCATGGCTTTCTGTAAATTTTCTGATCGCTTCGGCCACCACTTTAAAGAGAATGTATCCCGGATCGGCGTAGGGTACAAAGAGCGCTTTATCATCAAACATTTCCCTGCAGCTCGTCTCCGCCAAATTCGAACACATCACCGCGTTCACTTTGGTAGGATGGGTATGCACCACATACCGGTAGCTGATCAGATCGTGCAAAGAGGTCTCGACCGATGGCCTTAGCTCTTTGGGGGAGACGATTGCATCATGCAGATCGGCTTTTACCTCGCTTTCGCGCAAAAGCGGATCGGCGCTGTACTTTTTTTGCGAGATGTCTTTGAGCTTCTCCCGCGACAGCGAGACAAACCCCTTTTCATCGATGGTTGCCAGCGATATGCCACTGGCCTTGATCCAGATCATCTCCTCATTTTTATACGAAGTGTTTCCACCACCGGCAATCACAAAGGAGGGATCGGATCCGAAAAGGCGGGAGATCCGGACCAATTCTTGGAGATCTGTGTTCATTTATATTTTGTCAGAATTTATTAATTCAAGCTTTTGATAATGAATGGATAAAGGATAAAGTCAAAAGGATAAAGTAAGAACACTCTTATCTTGAGTTGATGCAATATGTAGAATGCCCGTTATTCAATTTCATCTTGCACAAAGCACGGGGCCCACTTTATCCTTTTAACTTTATCCTTTATCCTTTTCTTTACTTTATCCTTTATCCTTTCTTTTACTTTATCCTTTCTTTTACTTTATCCTTTCTTTTACTTTATCCTTTTAACTTTATCCTTTATCCTTATCTACCTAGTACTGAGTACTTCCCTCTCGTACTTCCTGATCTCTTCCACATAATCCGGTCCAACCGGTACTCCGGATTTCATCAGGTAGTAGGCCCAAACGGCGCCGATGGGCATGGTTTTCTGTTCCTCGAGGTAGGCAAGCCGCTCGAAATTCATTCCCTTCTCTTCGAGTTCCAGCAAGAGTTTGGTTGGTTCGAGCAGCGCTATCAAAAATGCTTTTTGGGTAGAGCGGGCGCCAACGACATAGGCGCCGATGCGGTTGATGGAGGCATCGAAGAAATCGAGCCCAATGTTGACGCGGCTTTGAAAATTGTTGCGGACGATTTCGTGCGCGATCAGCTGCAGATCTTCGTTGAGGGTGACCACATGGTCGGAGTCCCAACGGATCGGACGGGTTACATGCAGCAGCACCTCATCCAGAAATTGCAAACAGGCAGAAATCTTATCGCCGACCTGCTCGGTCGGGTGAAAATGGCCGTTGTCGAGGCAGATCAGTTTTTTGTTGGAGATGGCATAGCCAAGGTAGAAGTCGTGCGAGCCCACAGTCATCGATTCGGCGCCAATGCCAAAGAGTTTGCTCTCTACGGCATCCTTCATCTGGCTTTTTGGATAGTCGATGGCCATGGCTTCGTCGAGCGATTTTTTTAGCAGTACCCGGTGACCATTCCTGTCGATGGGGGTATCTTTCGATCCGTCAGGAATCCAGGTATTGTGAACGCAGGGAGTTCCCAGCTGTTTGCCTATCTCGGCAGAGATGGCGCGGCAACGCCGCACGTGCTCGACCCAAAATTTGCGATTCTCCTCATTTTTACTGGAGAGGGTAAATCCGTCGGCAGCTCTGGGATGGGAGAAACAGGAGGCATTGAAATCCATGCCGATGCCCAGCTTTTTGCACCAGTCGATCCAGCTTTGGAAGTGTTTCAATTCGATCTGGTTGCGGTCTACCATCTCTCCGCCGAAATCCCCATAAATAGCGTGAAGGTTGATGCGTTGCTTTCCCGGCAGGAGCGAGAGAACCTTTTCGAGGTCGGCACGAACCTGCCCGATATTCCTTGCTTTCCCGGGGTAATTTCCGGTGGCCTGGATGCCTCCTCCGGATAGGGTTGCATCAGGTGTTTCGAAACCTCCCACATCGTCCGTTTGCCAGCAGTGAAGACTGATGCTGAGTTGATCCATCTTCTCCAAAACCAGATCGGTATCTACACCGAAAGAGCCATAGATTTCTTTGGCGGTGGCGTAGGATTTTAGAATCATTTCCTTGTTCATTTTCTGTATACTTTATTTTGTACTAAATATGTTGAAGTGACTAGAGTGAACTAAAGTGACTAAAGTTATTAAGGATCAATATTTTGCTTTAGATTGAATTACCAATTCCGACGATGAAGACTGAAAGTAGAATCGTGGCAATTCCGATGACAAAAGTGCGGAATGTGGCGGGTGAAACCCCTTTCCACTCTTTGTTGTAAAGGCCCCACATGTTGGCTGTCAGGATGATGGTTGACATGTGAAGGATCCAGGAACTGGCGCCGTTGCCCAGTTTGCTTTCGCCCATTCCGTAAAAAAAGAATTGCATGAACCATGTTGTTCCGGCCAGTGCTGCGAAGAAATAGTTGTTCAACAGCGGTTTTTTCAAGTCGGTAAAATTGCCGTATGTTTTGTTTTTAAGGTTCAGAATGGTGGTCCAGATCAGGTTGGTGGTGAGACCACCCCAAAGAATAACTACGAAAGTTACATTGTTTTGAAACAAAGGATTGAATCCTGCCTTGACGGCCTCAACAGCCATTGGCTTTCCTGCTTCGATGCCAAAATTAAAGAAGGAGCTGAGAATTCCGGATATTGTTGCAATGATCAAACCTTTAACCAGGCTAAACTCCTGAACGCTTGCCTGAGTTTGCTCCGGTGAAAGTTCTTTTTCCTTCTTCCAGCCTGCACTTCCGGAGATAGCGATACCTGTCAGACAAACTACAACGCCCAGCAATACCAGCTGGCCTCCGGGATGGGAGATCATGTCGACAAATGATACTTTCCCAACAGTTGGATGGAGGGAATAGTAAATGGAGGGGACCAATGCCCCGAAGGCAGAACAGAAGCCCAATATCACGGAGTTACCAAGCGACATGCCGAGGTATCTGACTCCCAGACCGTAGGTTAATCCACCGATCCCCCAAAGAAGGCCCATCACGTAGGTGATTCCGAGGATGTTGCCGGATGCGGAACCGATGATGGCTGCGAATCCGGGTACGGTAAGATAAGCCGCCAACGGAGGAACGATCAGCCAGGAGAAGAGCCCGCCAATGATCCAATAACTTTCCCAGGCCCAGCCCTTTACCTTTTTGAAAGGCATGTAAAAACTGCCGGAGGCGAAGCCCCCGATCGAGTGAAAAATAATCCCTAAGAGTACATTCATTGAAAAAATTTATTCGTTAGTATGGTAGATAAATAATTACAAATTACAAATTAAAGATTACAAATTGGGGAAGGCCGGAGCTTTGTAAATTTTTTTGCTAAAAATAGATTAAAATTTAAGAAGTATTAAGTTGAAACTTCACTTTTTGATCTTTCAAGGAAGTAAATATATTGGATGGATCCTTCAAATTAGGACATTTCCCATATTGTATATAACTTTGCAGCCAATTTGAGTCATTCACTCCGTGTGCTTGAACACCACGTAAAAAACAAGTAAAATGAAAAGATCCGTTTCTGTCCTGTTTATGCTTGCAGGAATTCTGTTTGCAATTTGTTTGTTGATATCCAACATCTTAGCCACAAAAATTATTTTAATTGGTTCCTGGGCCGCACCTGCCGGCGTCCTGATTTTTCCCATCGCCTATATTATCAATGATGTGATTGTGGAGGTATGGGGATATCGGAAGGCCCGGCTAATTATCTGGTCCGGTTTTGCTGTAAACATCCTGGCTGTTCTGTTTTTCTCCCTTGCCATTGTCGTGCCTGCGGCGCCTTTCTGGCACAACCAGGAGGCTTTTAACACTATTCTGGGAAGTACGCCACGCATTGTGGTTGCTAGTCTCACGGCCTATCTTGTCGGCTCCTTTTTAAACGCCATAGTGATGAGTAAGGTGAAGGTGTTGATGAAGGGAAAGAATTTTTCTGTACGGGCCATACTTTCTACATTGGTTGGCGAAACTGCCGACTCTATGATTTTTATCCTGATCGCATTTGCCGGCAATTTACCGCTTAAAGCATTGATTGTCATGATCTTTACACAGGCCCTCATTAAAACCATTTATGAAATTGTGATTTTGCCTTTGACAATTGTCGTTGTGAAATGGGTTAAAAAAGTGGAGGGATCTGATACTTACGACCATGCTATTTCTTATAATCCTTTTTTAATCCAACAAGTCTGATGAATAGGTCTAAGGCACTGGTCGTTTATTCGGGTGGACAGGATTCTACTACCTGTCTTTTCTGGGCAAAAAAACATTTTGCTCAGGTTGAGGCGATTGCTTTCAATTATGGACAAAGACATGTTGTTGAATTGACCGCTGCCAGTAATATTGCAAAAGCAGCAGGTGTCCCGCTGCATATTTTTGAATTGGACCTCCTAAGTAGCGTATCTCACAATGCACTGACAGACAAAGACATAAATGTAGAGTCTGACCAGCCTGATCACCGGCCTCCCAACACTTTGGTGGAAGGCAGAAATATGCTTTTTCTCACATATGCGGCTATTTTTGCCAAATCAAACAATATTCATGACCTCATAACAGGCGTGGGGCAGTCGGATTACAGTGGATATCCTGATTGTCGCAACGATTTTATTCTGTCGCTAAATCAAACGCTAAATCTCTCTATGGCGTATGAATACCGCATTCATACGCCTCTGATGTGGCTCAACAAATCTGAAATCTGGCGGATGGCCGATGAACTGGATGTTTTTGATCTGGTAAGAAATCAAACGATTACCTGTTATCACGGCATCCCGGGGGATGGGTGCGGTACCTGCCCATCGTGTAAACTTAGGAACAGAGGATTGGTTAAATATTTAAATTCTGAAGCAAATGGACAAATTGAATAGTTTGGGCAAGTCGACCACTTATGATTTCAATTATCACCCTGAGGTGTTGGAAACATTCGACAACAAGCATCCCGACAATGACTACAGGGTAAAATTCAACTGTCCGGAGTTCACTACCCTCTGTCCGATAACCGGTCAGCCTGATTTTGCAACCCTCTATATCAGTTACATCCCGGATCGCAAAATGGTGGAGAGCAAGAGTTTAAAATTGTATCTATTCAGTTTCCGGAACCATGGCGATTTCCACGAAGACTGTGTCAACATTATCATGAAGGACCTAATCAAGCTGATGGATCCACGTTACATCGAAGTTTGGGGAAAATTTACCCCAAGGGGAGGCATCAGCATTGACCCTTACTGCAATTACGGCAAACCAGGCACCAAGTTTGTTCAGATGGCGGAGTACAGGCTGATGAATATCGATATGTACCCGGAGAAGGTGGATAACAGATGATTCGTGCTGCAATCCTCACCCTTCGACAGACTCAATATCGAAGCGTCGTTTTCTTTGATTTCTTCTGCGATCTTGCCCCTTCGACAAGCTCAGGAACCGGAGGTTATTTGGCCTGTTTGAAGTGATGGAAAATTGTGTGCCCTTCGACAGGCTCAGGGAGCATTTTAGTTTGATTTCGGATAATGAAATTGGGTGTAGTTTTTTGAAAGGGTAACCAACAATTCTTTTTGTGCATGAATTAATGCCTCTTTCTTTTTTCTGCTCCAGCCTTGTATCTGCTTTTCACGAAGAAAAGCATCCTCTATCCTGGGGAATTCTTCATAAAAGATTAATTTAATAGGTAAATGTTTACTTGTAAAATTGGCTCCAACTCCATTCTGATGTTCAATCATTCTGGCACCCAGATCAGTTGTACTCCCAACATAGTAACAACCATTGGAACAAAGTAAAATATACATATAGGCTATCATCTTCGTTCAATTTAAATGCTGACTTTATTATTCTTCCCAATCTTTCAGATAACCTCCCTGAGCCTGTCGAAGGGGATACAATTAACAACAAGAACGTTCGGTCCCTGAGCTTGTCGAAGGGCGAAGGGAGTCGAGCAGGAGATCCCTTATGTCACCCGGTCCCTGAACTCAGCTGCCCGATGCCTGTCTAAGGGCCGCAGAGTCTTTAATTGTATTCAACGTCACCCGGTCCCTGAGCTGCACTGCCCTGAACCTGTCTAAGGGTCGAAGGGAATCTGGAATTCAACGAATCGTTGTCGTTGTATCCACAATTTACCCAAATTTTATCAATTTCCCAAATTTACCATCTCCTAAAAAACAGAAAAGGCACCCTTTTGGATGCCTTTTCAATATATTGGAAGCGCTTTCTTACTTTTTAATTACTTTTTTATACCCGTAGACTGCTGTAGCGCCCAATTCCTCTTCGATGCGGAGCAACTGGTTGTACTTGGCCATCCTGTCGGAGCGGCTCAGCGATCCGGTTTTGATCTGACCTGCGTTGGTAGCTACCGCGATGTCGGCGATGGTGGCATCTTCCGTTTCACCAGAGCGGTGAGATGTCACACTGGTGTAACCTGCACGGTGGGCCATTTCGATGGCATCCAGGGTTTCGGTCAGGGTTCCGATCTGGTTTACTTTGATGAGAATAGAGTTGGCGGCACCCAGCTCGATACCTTTCTTCAGGTATTCAACATTGGTTACAAACACATCATCACCTACCAATTGGCAGAAATCACCTAATTTTTTGTTCAACATGACCCATCCGTCCCAGTCATTTTCAGAACAACCGTCTTCGATGGAGTCGATCGGGAAGTTGGCAACCAGCGAAGCCAAATAAGCTACCTGCTCAACGTTGTTGCGTTTTGCTCCGTTCGGTCCTTCGAATTTCGCGTAGTTGTAAATGCCGTCTTTATAGAACTCGGATGCAGCACAGTCGAGGCCAATGGAAATATCGCCGCCCTCTTCGGCTCGGCCAGGTTTGTAGCCTGCGTTTTTGATGGCCAGGATGATGCTGTTCAATGCATCTTCAGTTCCGTCCAGTTTTGGGGCAAAACCTCCTTCATCACCCACAGCGGTACTGAGGTTACGGTCTTTTAGTACTTTTTTAAGGCTGTGGAAAACTTCAGCGCCCATTCGCAATGCTTCGCGGAAAGAGGATGCGCCGATCGGGCGGATCATAAATTCCTGGAAAGCGATGGGGGCATCGGAGTGCGAACCGCCATTGATGATGTTCATCATCGGTACAGGCAATGTTCTTGCGTTCACACCACCAATGTAACGGTAAAGCGGCATTTCAAGATATGCAGCTCCGGCTTTGGCAACAGCCAGTGAGACACCAAGGATGGCATTGGCGCCCAGTTTAGATTTGGTTTTTGTTCCATCAAGGGCAATCAGTGCGTGGTCCAGGGCTACCTGGCCAAGGGCGCTCATTCCAACAACATGCTCTGCAATAACCGTATTGACATTTTCAACGGCTTTCAAAACGCCTTTGCCAAGGTATCTTTTCTTGTCTCCGTCGCGAAGCTCAATTGCCTCGTTTTCTCCGGTAGATGCTCCGGATGGTACTGCTGCACGGCCAACAAAACCGCTCTCAAGGGTTACTTCTACTTCTACGGTCGGGTTACCGCGTGAATCAAGAATCTCTCTTCCGACGACTTTACTTATTAACATTTCGTGAACTATTTAAGTGATACAATCTGTTCGTTACCTGAATGATAACTAATTTTTTGATAAAAACCGCACGAAGTTAATGAAACTGTCAGAAATGTAAATCAAACAACTAGGTTGAAGGCAAATTGTTAATGTAAAAATCATGTTGCGGCCCACAACAAATGGAGATCCCTGGTCCGGTACTGGCACCAGGGATCTCCATTTACCCATTTTGACATTGGTTCTCAATTATATTTCTTCTTTCGCTGATTCTTCCTGATGGTCTGCTCGATGGATTTCTCCGGTTCTATGGAGTTTTCCCTTTCTTCAATGTTCAAAATCAATTACCTCTTATATCCACTCCGGTAATTCTATTTCTTCTGCTATTATCCTAAGCGCATCTACTTGAGAAATAAGTGTTAGAATAGTGACCATGCTCGGTTTTAATTGTTCATGCGTTGAAAATAATGTCCATATTTGATTAATAAAATATTGAAAATCAGCTCCATCAGTATATTTTAATGCGCCTGATTGTTTTAAGACATTTAATAGATGTTTCAATAAATCCCGTGCATCATTAACCTTTTGTTCATAAGGAGTTATTACTGATAATATAGTGATCTGTATTTCATACATTGATTCTGCTGCAGTGTGAAATTGCCGTTTTTTGGTGGAACGTCCCTGAGATATATCAAATATTGGTGCAATAATCTTACTTCTTAAACCAGCAATTTTAGCACATTGTGCAATATTATTATTTTTTAGAATAGTCTCAGTTTCCTTCATCCAGTTTTCGAGTAATTCTAAAAAATTATAATCTTTATTTTTTAAACGATCAACCAAATCCGGGTATGCGAGCAACTTAATTTTTAGAGGTTCTATAATGGATAATAATGAAACTTGCATGGTAGAATTAATTTAATAAATTATGATTCGGGCATTAATTTGGTAACAACATCTCCATTAATATTTTCCATATTAATCCATTCCATCGCCTGTTCTGTCACAGTCATTTTTATCATTATTATATTTTCAGGCTTGATATCACGTAACTTGTGAGATTCTACTATAACCTCCAAAGATTCAAGGACTTTATTTTCAGAATTAAATTTAATCTCATCTTTCAATGATTCTTGTAATCCTTTGGCAATATTATTTTGGAGTTGTAAAAGTTCATCTTTGTTTAATTTTTTTCTTTCTGAATCTTTAAAGATTAAATCTGCTAAGTCAACAATTTTTAAAGCAATATTTTTGGAAAAATCGTCCAACACATTCTCAATTTGATTTACTCTTATTTTTGCTTCTGCAAGGTGGATATGCTCTGCAATAGTAGTTTTTAAAGTTTTTGAAACATCGCTTGGTAAACTACTTACCAATAGAGATTTTAATATTTGCTGAAAAGCTTTTGATGAAAAACTCTTGTTGTCAATGGGTTCATAAACTTTTTGACTTTTTTCAATTAATTCATTTATGGCAACAGGGACATTTACCTCTACCTTATCAAATCTCATTCTGGGAACAGCAAAATGCTTTAATAAGTCGTTCTTTGAATATTCATCTGCTATTTTAACAGATTGAATATCGGAGTTAACCCTTGCATCACTGATACTAGAAAGTATTCCTCCTAAAAAAGTACCTAATTTGGCCATAGGATATATTTATAATTTGTAATACAACATTATGTATTTATAGCGGACACTCAATTAAATAATTTGGGTGTCCGCTAAATGAAATAAATCAATTTCCTGATGTTATAGCACCGGGGGTAGATATCATAGCACCCTCCAAGATACCTAGGAGCTTTTGCATTCCATCCGGCATTTCATCTTGTGAAGCTTGCACATGTATTGCCATTGAATATGTACGCTCTATACTTGAACCGCTAGAACTTGATTTTTTGTATGCAACCGCAACATTTAGTTTAGCTGAACCTGAAGGCCAACGTTGCTTTACCTCAAGATTCACACCTACAGAAAGATCCTCACTTTGATTCTGTGTCTCCATAGAAGTAATCTTTGCATTAAAGTCAATCGTTATTATATCAACCTTTATAAATGGGATAGGTAGCATTGTTAAAATTGGTACTGAAAATTTCATGTCCTGATACACTGCGCTAACAGGATTATCTATACTTTGAATGTTTGTTTTTACAGTAATAGTTGCACCTGTTCCAGTACTTACTGCTCCACCACTTTTAGTAATCTTTGCTGTTGGAGGGGTTATATATTTGCCACCATCGAATCCAGTTGCAGGAATGATAGCTGTTATTGCTTTTGTTGTATCATCAACTGTAATAGTAAAACCTGATATATCCGCAGTTGCTTCTTCAGTTCCATCATTAATTAAACTTATTAAATCTGAAGAATCATACCCGCTTCCGCCATTTATTAATTCAATTGAAAAGACCTTTAACCAAATTTTGCCAGGCTGATAAGGCATGATTTCTTTTGGATATTTGAAATCAACATAAACAGGAGTGTTTCCAACATCAACACCATTTATCATAGTTCCTTCTTTATAAAAACCAACATCTTTTATAAAGGTTGCAGTAGATTGTGCAGCCATTGCTTGTGCAGTAATAACTGCATTAAGTGGACCCCCGATTAGATTCCCAAAATCGAGCGCAGCTAATTCTGTTCCTGGATTTGCCATAATATTTCCTTGTCTAAATTATTTATGCCTACTCTATTCAGTTTTCGGCTTACCTGTTAAACATTATTTGTCTGTTCGTTACTTATTCCATTTTTGTTAAATGCCTTATAACTATCGGGGCGATGCGCCGTACGAGATAACGTGGACGCAAACCTATCACTTGTTACGAACTTTGGCAGCAAGATCTGAGCTTGCAAATTGCACTGAAACCCGCATGGAGTATGAGCCTTATTGAGTGCAGTTATTTTAGTTTAATAAAATTCAATTGGAATAGTTTTTGTTTTTGTTTTGTTATTGTCATCAATAAATGTTGCCTTAATTGTAACTACACCCGGTTTATTGTTAATTGAATATATAGAGAATTCGCCTGTTTCATCCAATAGAGAACAATAACTTGGAACATGATTCTTTACAGTGTCAGCTGATTCTGTATTGAGGTAAATCTTAATATCATCAGAAACCTTACCTTTTCCTGCTAATCTAGTTGCATTAACTTTTATTATTCCTTTATCTATACCATCCGCTTTAATACGATGCTTATCAGGTATTAATTCCAAATCATCTGGATTGGCAGCTATAAAAATAATTGTAGTGTCCTTTTTATATAAGCCAAGGCTTACTCTTATTGTTACTTTATCAACAACTTTATTGTCAGAAATCAATCTTGCCTGAACAAATTTACCAGATGCTTTTATTGTCATTTTTTTACCTTCATCATTGTTCTTATCAGGAGCAACACCTGAAAATTTTCCATTATCTATTTCAAATGATACATCATAATTTGGGTCACACAACTCTTTCAAGGTTACGTTGATATTAACAAAATCTTGTGAATTGGCTAGAACATATTCCTTATCAAGAGTGATGGAGAAAATATCATTAATATTTACTCCTCTTGTTGGGTCCTCTAATTTAGTACATCCCAAACAGCATAAAGAAATAATTATAAATAAATAGTAATTTTTCATTTTTTTATTAAAGTATTAATTTGGGTTTTACATTGAATTGTAAATTGTTGTGCAGTTATCGAGAGTTTTAAAAGCACATCTTCCGAAACATTTTTAAAATCAAATGCAATGTTAAAACTGAACTCCATTTTATCCGCTTTTTTTACATTTTTTTTAAAAACAGTTATTTCCTTGATTTCAACATCGTCATCATTAGCGAAAAAACACTTTGCTTTTTGCGGAATAGATGCCACTATGGTTAATAGTCCATTTTCCACTTTATCAATTTTCCCTGTTATTGTTAAATTTACCTTATATGTCGTTTCAATTTGTGTTTGGTTTAGTTGAATTTTCATAGTGTATGGTTTTAAGTTATTTTTTAATCAGAGCACTCATTCGGTTAAAAATATTTAGATCAATACTAAGTGAGATAAAAGGAGCAGTATGGAAACTAGTTTTACTGTCTACATCACTTAAACTTTTTTGTTCAAACATGGTCAATCCAATATCTAAAGAAGTAAATCTATCTTTATCCAAATCTATACAGAATCCTAGTACAGGGTAAATACCTATTACAGTATTTAAAGACGAACCTTGATATTTAGGAGGATTGATTACTGCACCGAACAGAATAGAATATCTATTAAAATTTTTCCAATCATAACTTTGTGATGGTACAGATTTATCAATAGGCTGGATATAGTATTTAATGGCAACATATGAAATTAGTTTGGATTGAGGATTATTTCCGACACTAAGAAAAGATAAACCAGCACCAATTGAAGTACCAAATCGTATGCTTTCTCTTTCCGTTGCAGATATATAAGTATAACTATTACACTTGTAAACATCGTGTTTTACAATAAGTGGCTTGATTCCTTCAAGTTGTATTTGCGTTAGTTTAGCAATAGAATTGTCACCTAAAAATATTTCTCTTAAGGGAGGTTCTAAAAATTCATTTTTTAAAAATTATTTGAAAAGTGGGGCAGTATAATTTCTGACCTCGATTGATTCAATCTTAGCTCCGGTTAATTTGATCGAAAAAACGCTAAAAAGAATTGCTCTGATTCCGTCTGC
>JAPLDT010000110.1 GCA_026391315.1 Bacteroidia bacterium | reverse complement strand
GTAAATTAACAAAAAAACAGGGGCCAGACATTTCTATCTAACCCCTTGATTTTCAAATTGTCGGGGTGACAAGATTTGAACTTGCGACCCCCCGCCCCCCAGACGGATACGCTACCAGGCTGCGCTACACCCCGAAATTGAAAAATGTTATTATGTTGATACTCAGATCGAAATGCCTCCGATTATGTATTATTTATTGCAGTTATCGCAAGAAAAATAATTAACGCAGAAACAAGGGCCGATGAATACCAGCGCGAAAATAGTACTTTTTGTCAAGAGAGTAACAAGGGTGACCCATAAAAATTAGGATAACCCGCAAAGAATCCCAAATAAAAGTTTTGTTCTTTATCTCCATTTCGGTTCGACCGGAAGTCTTTCTCCGTCAGCCGTGGTGTACTCCTCCAGCGAATTTTCTTTGGACTGGATTACCATATAGATCATTGTTTCATCAGAAGAATTGCAGATACCGCGTTTCCCTTGAGGCGCAACCCGTATTACGCTGCCTTCTTTTATGCTAAAACAGTCTTCATCTACTTGAAAAAAACCGTAACCTTTTAAAATGATGTAGGTTTCTTCGTTTTTTCTGTGAATATGAAAATAAGGTTGCTCTGATTGCGGGGGAAGCGAATTAAACGAAATTTCAGTGCCAGTTGCTTTGGTAGCATCTTTTAAGAATACTTTACCCTCAATGAGCCTTTTGCTCACAGGATGAATCAGGGAATAATCCATTAAATCATTTAAATTGCCCAGGTTTACTGCACTGTAGTGCGTATTTTCCGATAGTTTTTCAATTTGCTTCATCTGTTTATAATTTGTTTTTTATTTGCAATATGGAACCCTGATGACGCGGATTTGTAATCCTTGCCCTTTCTGTAAATATATTTACCTTTTCTTGAACAGAAAAGTTACAAAATAGAGACCATCTGGATTATGAGACTTCTGTTTTCGGCACATTATCAGGGTGTTATTGTTGTGCAAATATTGTCTTTTGGATCAATGTAAGGGCACGGATTGCAAATCCGCGCCAGCGAGAGTTTTTATTGTGCTTACCAACATCTGGAACGTCATCAATTGCTTTTACTTTTATTGATGCAATAAGTACGATTTATCGATTACTATGCGATCTTTTCCTTTTGTTTTCCATTCCAGTTTCAGGTCGTCGCTTCCACCAGCCTGAAAATACTGAATTTCAATCGGGTGCAAGCCTTTGGTTAACGCTATGTCCATTGATTTTTCCTCCATCCCATGCAATCCATCGTTGGAAAGGGTTTTCTCGGAAATGATCATTTTTGAGCCATCGTTTGAACTCAGGTAAAATTGATAAACTCCTGTTTCCGGAACTATTAAATAACCTGTAAAGACGATCCCATAATCGGCATTTCGCTTTTTCATGGTCAAATCAATACTTTGAGCTATTCCTTTGCCCAACGGTTTTAAAACTGAAAAATCGGGCAATTGTCCCCAAATTCCTTCGAAATAGCTGTATTGTAATCCTGGCTTGGTCTGCTGAACCACAACTCCGGAGACAGGCTCTTCCTTGCTTATACTTTTTTCCGCAAGGCCACTGATTGCTTTTCCCTTCCTAAAGCACAGGGCTTTAACCACAAATGAAGAAGGCGCACTAATCGTGTTTGTTACATCAGCTACCGTAGATTCATTGGTTGGAATGGAACCATCTGTAGTAAAACGGATGACACAATTGGGAATGTCAGTGGTTAATTTAAATGATGCTTTATCGATGAAAATGGAGTATTCGGCATTAATTTCCGGGGCATTGTAAACCACCACTTCATCGCTGGTTTCCAAAACGATTACCGTAGCAAATTTCTCCATTTCAACTTTTGAAACGTTAATTTTCAGATAGTTTCCTGCCGGTTCCACCTGAAGTTTAGTGTTCCTGTTTTTCAGTGCATATGCTTCATTCACTTTACTGGATAGGCCTGGAATCCAGAGTATCCCATCTTTGGGAAAATCGAAAACGTGAAGATAGATCAAATTTTTTCCTCCCGCTTTTTTTATGGTACAGCGCCCCCAGTCCAATCTTCTGAAAGGACTGGCTGTGGTGCCATAAATGGCTTCTCCATTGGTTTTCATCCATGCGCCAACCTCTTTCAACCGTTCGATCGAAGGACCCGGAATAAGTCCCAGTGAAGTGGGGCCAACGTTTAGCAGGTAATTCCCCCCTTTCGAGGCAATGTCGATGAGGTTCCGCACCAGGACTTCAGAACTCTTCCAGTTGTGGTCATTGGCGCCATATCCCCAGGTGCCGTTCATGGTCATGCACGATTCCCAGTTTTTACCCGGGTAACCTGTTGCCGGAATAAATTGTTCCGGCGTTTCCAGATCACCTGGAATTCCTTCGCAGAGGCGGTTGTTAACGATTAAATTTGGATATTTGGCCAGAATAGGTGCGAATTTTGCTGCACGCTCCCTGGTCATTTCACAAGGGGTATCCCACCAAAGGATTTCAGGCTGATAAGCAGAAAGGATTTCAGCAATCTGAGGTACTGCAACATCGTCGAGGTATTTGTCAAAGCTTCCTTCCTGGGCAGCATCCCAGTGTCCGGAACAAGCTGCACCTCCGGGGTGATTCCAGTCCTGGGCCTGGGAATAATACAATCCAAAGTGCATTCCATATTTTTTACAGGCATCTGCCATGGCCTTTACGATGTCTTTTTTATACGGGGTAGCATCCACAACATTAAAAGGATCGGAAGATTTGAACATGGCAAAACCCTCGTGGTGCTTTGCGGTCTGAACAATGTATTTCATCCCGGCTTCTTTGGCCAAAAGGACAAAATCATCCGCATTGAATTGGGTTGGATTAAACTGGGCCACCAATGGTTTATAGTCGGCCACCGGTATTTTCATATAGCATTGTATCCATTCGGTCGTCTCGCCAATTTTGGTTTTGCGGCCATTCCACTCCCCGGCAGGAATGCTGTACAAACCCCAGTGGACAAACATGCCGAATCGGGCCTCTTTCCACCATTCCATTTTATCGGCAGGTTTCCCTGCTTTGCTGCTTTGTAGCTGAAAAAGGAAAATAAATAATAGTAGTAGTCTATTCAGATTCTTCATTTTCTTAATGTTAAAAATCCAACAATTTTTTAATTTCTGTTGCCAGTTTGTCCAAACTACCCTCCGAATATCCGGTTGAAACGAATCTGATAATACCATTTTGGTCTATCAAAATGCTTTTGGGAATAGCTATTGTTGCATATTGATCCCAAATTTTTTTGTTCGGGTCAATACCAACATTAAAATCAATGTTGTCCTTTTTTAGCTTCACCATTTTTTGCAACACCTTTTCCTTGCTTTCTCCAATGGAAATAGGTACAAAAGCGAATTTGTCATTTTTAAATGGTTTCAGGATTTTTGCAGGAATATCATAAAACTCCATTAAACAGGGGGCACACCAGGTTGCCCAGAAATTCAAAAGTACAACCTTTCCTTTCAAGTCGGAGAGTTTGATGCTTTGTCCGTCTATCATTTGAACAGTAAATTCTTTTGCGGGGTCACCTATTTGTAGTTTAAACCCATCGTCGATTTTTGTCTTTTCGGTGACCGCATTATCAGAACTCGCCTTTTTCTGGTTTTCTAATCTCTCACGCTCTGTAAACAAAGAAATTGTAACGATAAATTCTTTGTCGCCGATCTTGTCACCAAACTTTGCAGCCAATTTTGTCCTTTCTTCCTCACTCACCCCCTTATTCATGGATTTGATATATCCCTGTTTTCCATATTCGTCAACTTTTTCCTTGGTAACAATTTCATCATTGATAATTATTACATAATCAGGCTTGTGCAGCGGTTTTTCTTGTCCAAACAAAAAACAGGATGAAAGGACGAAGAACAGAACAATTAATTTTTTCATGCTAAAACAGATTTAATTTTGATGACTTATTTTTACTGTGATCTAGGAGACTGTTTAAAAATATTACACAGAGAATAATTGTCAATTAATCGAAAATATAAGGTTTATAGAAATTTCTGCAATTAGGTATTTTCATGAGAGAAACCCCGGAGTTACACAGAGTTGGAAAATTGCAAGCGATTTTTCTCTCAGTGTAACTCGTTGTTTCCTCAAGCGTATTTTAACTAAAGCGAGAATTTCAAAACCATTTTTAGTTTAATTAAGGAGTAATAAATTCTCTGTGTAAGAAATTTAAACAGCTTCTAAAATTTCCCACGCTAAGGGGGAAAACGGTTATGTTGTTTTTCTTTTGGCGAACACTTCCTGTATCAAATTCCACTTATTCCCTTTGTCCTCCGATTGGTATGCCGCCCATTTAAACGATTCCGGTTTTATGTCTCTAAACACCCATTTTGCCAGACTTGATTTCTCTCCAATCGCTACTTCTTGCTGAATGATCTGATTATCCAGGAAAGTAACATTAAACAGGTTAATTTGCGTATTAATTGCACCAATCCAGACGACCTTTACACGATCGTCGTTTTCGTCGTAAAACCGAATGGTAGTTCCGTACTGCCCTGTCGGGTATTTCCCTGTGTTTCGCAATGACCGGCCTGGACATATCCAGTTGTCCTGAATAGCCCTACCCTCAAGAATCCACGAAAAGAACCACTCGCCGGGAACTTTCCATGATGTACCGTCCTGGTTATGTTCTACCCAATCAAAATCCCAATCACCGATCAGCGGTTCGTAAGGTTTCAGTTTTTCATGCGTGGAAGGATGCGGGATAGAAGAGACTAACGTTTCGATAAATAATGAATTCATATTGCTTTATTGTTCAATATATAAGATGTTCAGGATTCAGCGTCCAAACGGTTACGCCATTGCACCAGATGGTTTTTTCTTGCCCAAACAAGAAGGAGGATGATAGGACGAAGAACAGAATAATTAATTTTCTCATACTAAAACAGATTGAGAAAGTATTTAAATTAATAAAAACTATAGTTGAACCCGCGTCGGGGTTCTTGATCTTGGTCTTTGCTTCGGACCCCCGGTTTCACCGGGGGTTATTCATATTAAACCCCTTTCAGGGTTTTTCCAATCAAGAAGTCTGAAGGACTTGAATGTCAATAACCCCCGGTGAAACCGGGGGTGTAGATGAGACCAAGGATTCTGCAACCCCGAAAGGGTTGAATTGCATACATTATTAAATTGCATACAGTTTTTTGGTTTTGTTGGATCTAAAATTACAAATCTTCGCCAGCGGGGTTCGGCTATATTGTCGCCAACATTTCCATCGCCTTTTTTTCTTTTTCCGAAATTGTTTTTAAAATTTCTGATGCTTGTTGAATGTATTTAAAATCTCTTGTTTCACCCACCTTTTCGAACAAATCCGAAACGGAGCTCCAAAGCGCTGCGATTTCCACAAATGCTTCGTGTCCTGCTTTAAGTTTGTCAAGCTGGAGCAGGTCATAACTCTCCTTTAAAAAGTCCCTGTACAAGTTCCGAAATAGCGCTCCGCCCGTTCCTGCTTTTTCCATAAGCATTGCAGTTGTTTTGAAGTCGTTTTCGATATCTTTACTTGTCTTGAACCATTTAACTATCTCTGAGCTCGTTTTCAAAATTCCTTTGTAGCCAATATTCGTAATGGGTGGATGGATGTATTCGGTGGCATTGTTTCTTATTGCAGTAAGTATAGCAGTTTTTAAATCAAATTTCGTGCCAGTCTTTTGCAAAGTGTAATACAAATTCTTGGATGACATTGGCCCTTTTTCGGCTCTTGCCAATACCAAACTTTTCAAGGATGTCATCACCTGTCCGCCTTGTTGTTTTGTGTCCACCAAGTAAGCGTTTTCGTTGTCGTAACCATAAAGTGCGGCATAGTGCCCTGCAAAATGAAATGGTCTGGAAAAATATTCCAGATGGTAACAGTCCAGTTTTAGACCAACAATTTTTCCCTTGTCGATCAGTTCCTTTACGCTCTCCCAGGCCTTTTGCGGCGAGGCGGTTTCCTTGACTGTCAATTCGAGATTCAGGTTTCTTGCAATATTTTCTGTTAGCGCGTCTGGTTTTATCCGTCCACCGATGAATGGAATATCCATCGTCTTCATGTTCCAAAAGATAAATCCAAGTCCTTCGCCCAAACCAAAAAGCATTGGTTCGGAAAGTTCAATACCGAGTTGTCGCAGTAACGTTCCGGTTGCGGTTGTTTCGCAATGTTGTCCGTCAAATGGGTTTATGTTTTCTATGATCATTGGTAGGGGTGATGTTATTTTAGCTGACCACTAGCGTCTCCCACGCTTTAAGCGCCAGCGAGGGGGATTTCGTGCAACAGGGCTTCATGTTGGGTTTCGTCCCTCAACTACAGACACTTAGTAATTATCTGCTGCCCTTTTTTTATTAATAATCATTTGCACCGAGATGTGTTCCAGGTTTTTCTTGTGTAAACCATCTTGAGTCACTATGTCTTTCTGCTCGTCCGAAGTAGACACTTCTGAATTGTTTCATAGCAGCTTGAAATTGAGCAATTATTAAAACCGCATCACTGTATGACGGTATCGTATCTTCATCAAGTAGATCCAAGAATAACGCGGTTGGTTCATTTCGCATTACATCTTTAATAGGAGATAAAATTCTGTTTAAAGATGTGACTTTAAACTTATTGAGTAACTCGTCAGGTTTCTTTTTTGAAAATTCTTTTAATTCAATGAAACTTGAATCCAAAAGTTTAGCTAACATTTGGTAAGCTGCAATTTCAGCTTCCGTTGGTAATTTTTTATTTGATTCTTTTTTTGCCATTTTATTTATTTTTATGATGCACAATCTCTTGAAAATTCAACATACTTCATCTTGATTACATCAATAGGAAGTCGTTGTTTGCCTTGGAATATTTTACACATTAATTTTAAATCATCGTCAGATAGTATGAGAATACACTTTCTCTGTCCAGCCCATAAATCAAGAGTGTTTTTATAAATATTCTTTGGTGGGGGATTTCTTGTAAAGATAATTCCAAAGTTACCAAACTGTTGATTTAAGTAACGGTTAACTTGGTTAATGTGTTCCCTCTCAACTTCCTTTACATTCTTTAACTCAACAACAATTTGTCTGCAACTATAAAGGTCGTATATGTCTTTAAGGAAATCGTAAGAACGATTATTGTAAAAAATTAAATCACGAATCAACACACCAGAATCTGTTCTGCTTTGCTGTTCTGCGAAGTCAAGTTGCGGATAAAGGAGTGATGCAAGCATTTGACAAATTGTGTCTTCATATATTTTGTCGCTTTTGTTTAGATTGCCTGAGGGTAAAGCAATTATCTCTTTGAGTTTGCGATTTGCTGAAATAATCGGTAGAGACTTAAACAATGGATCATTCTTACAATCAAAGGCATGTTTTTCTTTTAGCTTGATATAGGTTTGGACAACATCATAATTCTCTCTATTGTAGTTTAAAAGAGATACTCTGTCTGGAAATTTGTTCGGGTCAGAAACAAGCTTGGAAATGTATCCACCAAAATAATCATCATAGTTTATCCAAGGCAGAAACCTTAACCATCTTTTAGGGACTAAAAGAATGGGAGATATGTCTTTGGGGTTAATGGGCAAGTAAACTTCCTCTGAAAGAAATTTATTTTTTTTGTAGTCGTAAACATTTGTAACTGTAACCTTTTCTATTGGTATTTTATGTTTTTCACATTGCTCAATAGTAAAGTCAATTAGAAAGGACTTTATAAAGTTACAAGTGATATCGCTAATTCTGTCTTTTGAAATGCTGTCAACAAATAACTGTATTTCCTCAAAGTGTATAAAGCCAGATTTCGTGATTTGTGGAATATTTTTGTACAGTTTTAATATGTCGGTCGCTGTCTTTGCACCAATCTGTTTGCCTACTTTAGTTTTTGAATTACCTAAACCTACTTCTTGACATTCAGATGAAAGTATTAAATATTCTGTTGCCTCCTTTTCACTTCCCTTAAGAAAAAGTTGTCCAAGGTGGTTAAATGAATTAGTCAAAGCTGTATGAAGTGAATTGTCTTGCATTGAAGGTGATTTCCAAAGTAAAAATGGGTCAACATATAATGGAACATCTTCGTCAAGAAATGGTATGCCAAAGTCAACCTCCTCTTGTGTAAAAGGAAGATTATGAAAATCATTTAATCGCGGTCTTACTAAACTGTCCATTTCAATTTTCTCCATTTACTTCTGCTGTCATCATAGGGATGCAGGTAACTCGTTTATGTACAATAAGTCCATAAACATGCATCTTTCCAGGTGTTGCATAGGTTCAGCTTTATATTGTCGGTAATCATAAAAGTATCAAATTATATTGTCTTTGGGAACAATACCCTATGACATTCACTGTTCTTATTCTCAATTATTTCTCTTTTGTTGAACCAATCGATAAAGTTTCTCTCTATCTTCTTTGATTCTAAGATCGATCTTTTCTACTGATTTGTCAGGATAAACAAGCAGCGCATGTGGAATGCTATGTGCATCATATTTATCTTCAATGTCTTTTGCGTGGCCGGTTGAGAATAAGCTTCGCCATGGGATGCTGTTGTCTTTCATTAATTTTTTCCAATTTTCAATATTATTCTTGTATTCATCTACAGAAATATAGACCATATTGAGATTGGCATTCAAATCATTATAAACATCTTTAAGCATTGGTATTAATTTGTGGCAGTGACCACACCAGGATGCCGAGAATATTAATAAATTGAATTTTGTGGAATCCAGAATAATTGGTTCCAATAAACCTGAAGCGGTATTGGTTAACAAAACATTCTCAAAAGCTGATGTATATAGCTTAATATAACTGCCAATGCTCTTGCCGCAACCTGAGGTCCTGTTTCTTTCTGAAAAGTTATAAAAGATCTTTTTTGCATTGCCAATACTCTTAAAATCCCTGGCCATTTCATTAAACATGTTCATGAGATAATTTGAATCAAGGTATTTTCGGCTGATAGAATCTTTTTCTGCAAAAGAAGTTTTATAATTTGCCATATCCAGGAAACTGAATGCGCGATATTTCATACTCAATTCCAACTCAGTATCTTTCCCCTTGAAATTGACCTTGAATAAATCCTCTGAACGGGAGAGGCCATCAATAATTGTTGTATCGTTTACCATAAAATAATTACCATCTCCACGAACTCCTTTACGTCCTGATGTTTCAAGATAAGTTGCTTCCACATTGGGATTCTTTTCGTCAAAAACATAGTTGTAGTGAGATGAATCATTTGCAGCAATACCCTTAAATTTAACGCAATAAAGAGTATTCGTATTTAAATCAAAAGGCCTGTATAGGATGGCATAATTTACAGCCACTTCATCAATTGAATCAGGAATGCTAAATGCCCATTTGTGACCATCGTTAGTTTTCCCGGGAAAGAATTTGGCGCTCATTGAATGATTTGGTCCCCCCACATCTACTCTGAAAATTAATTGATCATATTTCTTTCCGTTTAGTTGTATGGTGATTGTCCTGGTTGAGGATTGAGAAGACTTGTTTGTTTGATTATTACAAGCGGCAATAATTACCAGTAAAGAAATGAATATGACTTTCCTTTTCATGATTAGGCAGTTTTTAGACAATGGAGAATTACGTATCAGCGTTATATTTTAGGTTTCCCCAAATTTATGTAAAATACTGCTGAAAGGCAAATTGTTAGCAAAAATTGGCAAAAAGAAGAGCAGGGGGAGTTAAAAAAAGCCGAGTTGGATTAAGCCGGTTGCTTAGGGTATTCTACAGGAGCGTTTGTTGGGCCACATTGATATTTATCCCTGTTTCCTACGAGCTGCGTAATATCTTCTCCAACTTCCTTCCCTTGGCCAACTCATCCACCAACTTATCCATATACCGAACCTGCCGGGTCAAAGGATTCTCGATTTCCTCCACACGACAACCACAGATTACTCCAGTGATGAGGTATGCATTGGGATTTAGCGAAGCGTGCTGGAAGAATGTTTCAAAAGTTACATTTTCTTCTATTAGTTCCTGCAGTTTTTTGTTGTTGAAGCCTGTTAACCACGCTATAACCTGATTCAATTCTTCTTTTGTCCTGCCTTTCTTCTCCACCTTTGCCAGATACAATGGATAGACCAGTGAAAAGGTCATTTTTGCAATACGTTGATTTTGCGTGTCAGAATTGTTCATCGCTTATATTTTGGCTTTAACTTTTCGTGTAGGGTCGTTTGACACAATGCCATCACGGTTGAGACCATGCGCCGTAAGAAATTGTGGAGCTGCGTCTGTATCCGCCGTGCCGAAGCTGATGCAGGACGAACTGCCCGAAGTTTTCTGACCGCCCCAGCTGGGCGGTATAGCATTTGTGGTCAGTGCTTTATCTGTCAATCACTATGAAATTGCCTGATGTAAATTTCTTGTCGGCTATTTGGATCCGTCCGGAAGATTTATCAATTTTTAGTTTCAACCATCCAATCAATTGGCTTCCATTTTTATTAATCGAAATGCCTAAGTAATAAGTATCTTGTAGGTTCTTGCTTGATATCCCCCACTCATTTTGCCATAAATGATTGTTTTTTGAAGAATTGGAAATGAAAACTAGGCCTGCTCCACTATACTTTTCCCAATATTCAGGTAATGAAACATCACTTTTTATAGTGTCATTAAGCTGAAGGAATAATGAATAATCATTTAGCTTCTTTAATATAGGGTTTTGGTTTAATTGTGTAATTTCTCCATGTATTCCATCTCCGCAATCGTTTAGGCCATCCCAGGTAACCTGTGTATATTTAACTGAAAAGTCATTCACTAAATCGTCATTAAAATCATACATAACCATCTCAGGTGTCTTAGGAGGGTTTGTGCCTAAATCATCACTTTTTTTGCAGCTATACGGAATAAGGAATAAGCAGATTATTAGTGAATATAATGTTTTCATTATTTTTATATTTATATGTTTTTCAAATCTATAGATGACTTATTATTGAAAATAGATGCGTTGTATCGTCCAAATATTAGTTACACTCATGTATCTACAATAAAACCATACAATTACATCTAACCGGGTGTTGTATAGGTTCTGGTTCATGTTGTTGGTAATCATAAAAGTAGTAAATTTATTCCTTAAAGAGGATTGTCTGTGGGAACAATATTCTATACCAGTCACTTTGCTTAAAGAAAATTCGCCATAATCGGATCCATAGTATTTAGGGATTGTTTAGATTTATCATCAGATTGCTTTACACTTCATTCCTTCAGGAGGAAAAGCGGGACGACCATTGTTTGCATGATGTTTTTGGTATTTTTGAGTCGTGAGTATGCAACGGATTGCTTCACACTTCGTGCCTCGTGTTCGCAATGACGACCGTCACAAGGGGGCTTTGGATGAGGCGAGGGCTGGGTAAAAATTTACAACAAATCGTGAGTTACGACCCAGCCCTCGCCTCATCCAACTGAACAACAGACAACCGTCATTGCGAGTCACCACCCAATTTGGGCACAATGTGAAGATGACAGAAAATATTTGTGCATAATGAAGCTGTTAAATACATTTTTGCACCTATTTGATATTCAGTATATTACAAAATCTGTCATTGGTAGGAGGAACGACGAAGCAATCCGTTGATCTACAGACAAATATACAGGGAGTCTGTTGTGGCAATATTTGATAATGGATCGTCACACAATGGCAATTATGACAGAGGATATGTATCTGTCATTGAGAGGAGGAACGACGAAGTAATCTATTGAAAGTCAGGTAAATATAAAACACTGCCATTGATATTAGGAACATCCTGTCCCGATTTTACATTGGGACGTAGCAGACAGTTGTCAACTATCATAATTACGATAATATGGAATAAATCATTTATTACATACACTTTCTGACTGCGCTACACCCCTTAATTAACTATTGATTTAGCGATGGTAACGTTTTCAAAAATAGCTTCTGTTATCCATTTTCCAAAATATTCAAGTTACCAGAAAAAATAGAATAATTCACACTAGCAACTATTGCCGTAGTAATTGAATTTAGCTAATTTTGTAAAAAATAAATTTAGCAATGGAATTGTTTAAACCGATGAATACAGAGAGCCAAAAGAGCTCTTCAATCAATCCTGAGAAAGTGGCTGAAAAGGTGAAATGTCTGATCATTGGATCAGGGCCGGCAGGCTATACCGCCGCCATTTATGCCTCCAGGGCCAATCTGAATCCCGTTTTGTACGAGGGACTGCAGCCTGGTGGCCAATTGACTACCACCACCGAAGTTGAAAACTTTCCGGGATACCGCGATGGGGTCACCGGACCTGTGATGATGGAAGATCTGAAAGCCCAGGCCGTTCGGTTTGGAACAGATGTTCGCTGGGGACTCGCTACTGCTGCTGATTTTGGCAGCCATGTGCATACGATTACTATTGATGGTCTGCATGTGATAGAGGCTGAAACAGTTATCATTGCTACCGGTGCCGAAGCACAATATCTTGGTTTGCCGGATGAGAAAAAATATGCCGGATCGGGAGTTTCTGCCTGCGCTACCTGCGATGGGTTCTTCTACCGTGGAAAAGATGTTGCTGTTGTTGGTGGGGGAGATACTGCCTGTGAAGAGGC
This sequence comes from Bacteroidia bacterium, assembly GCA_026391315.1. Taxonomy (GTDB): domain Bacteria; phylum Bacteroidota; class Bacteroidia; order Bacteroidales; family Prolixibacteraceae; genus CAINVV01. The sequence goes on along the minus strand of JAPLDT010000110.1, from coordinate 24,311 downwards.
GATCTACCTGGCCGGTTTGTGCCGTAAAGTATATCTTGTTGTGCGCCGCGATCAGCTACGTGCCTCCAAGGTGATGCAGGACCGGGTCTTTAAAACAAAAAATATCGAAATCCTCTGGAAACACCAGACCAAGGGTCTTACTGGTCAGATGGTGGTGGAAGGCGCTGTATTCGTCAAGAACAAGGGTGAGAAAAACGAGGAAGAAGTATCTGTTCCGATCGACGGGTTCTTTTTGGCCATCGGACATGTTCCAAACTCAGGTATTTTCAAACATCAGCTCGAAACTGATGAAGTAGGCTACATCAAAACCATCGGAAATAGCTCAATGACCAATATCGACGGGGTATTTGCCTGCGGCGACATAATGGATCCCACCTACAGACAGGCCGTAACAGCGGCCGGCTCGGGTTGCAAAGCGGCAATCGATGCGGAACGCTACCTATCCGAAAAACACTGAAAAGTTTAGAATGTTTGAAGGGTTTGAAAAGTTTATGATGTTTAAAATGTTTGAAAAGTTCCGATCATTGAGCCTGGCGAAAGGAAATGTGAGAATAGTTAACCCTTCAAACATTTCAAACTTTTTTAAACCCTTCAAACATTTTTGTAACCTAAACAGTCTTGACAAGTACTACACATAAAAACAAAAATTTAATAAGCATGTCACACAAAGATTATTCATTCGATACCCGTGCTATTCACGTCGGTGAGGGCGCAGAATTTCTGGAAGGAAGCAAAAACGAAGTTGTTGCTCCAATCTATTTATCCTCTACTTACGCCCGCAAGGAGGTTAAAAATCCGGGATTTTTCCAATATTCCCGTAGCCAGAATCCAACCAGGTTCGCGCTGGAGCAGAGGTATGCTTCGCTGGAAGAGACAACCTTCGGACTGGGTTTTGCCTCAGGTCTGGCGGCTGAAGCTGCCCTTTTATTCGCCCTGCTGAAACCGGGTGACCATGTTATTGGTTTTGATGATTTGTATGGCGGTACCAAGAGATTGTTTCACCAATGGGAAGAAAACTATGGAATCACCGTTACTCTGGTAGACGCTTCTGTGCCAAAACTGGTCGAAGATGCCATCAAGCCGCAGACAAAATTGGTGTGGCTGGAGTCACCCTCCAATCCATTGTTGAAAGTTTGTGACATCAGGGCTATCGCTGATATTGCCCATCGTCATAAACTTCTGGTGATCGTTGATAATACATTTCTTTCTCCCTATTTTCAGAAACCGGCTGCACTGGGTGCAGACGTTGTGGTTCATAGTATCACCAAATATATTGCCGGTCACAGCGATGTGATAGGTGGTGCCATCATGCTAAATGACAAGGCTTTGTATGAAAGAATCAAATTTTGTCAAAATTCATTGGGGGTAGTACCTTCTCCGTTTGACTGTTACCTCGTACTCAGGGGTTTGAAAACATTGTCGCTGAGAATGGAAAAGCACCAATCAAACGCTTTGGCTATAGCCATCTATCTTGAAAATCATCCCAAAGTGGCAAGGGTTTATTATCCCGGATTGAAAAGTCATCCGCAATATGAAATTGGGCTTCGTCAGGCCAGTGGTTTTGGAGGCATGATCTCTTTCGAAATTGTCGGAGGGGAGAAGGAGGCAGTTCTGTTCCTTGAGAGCCTGAAACTGTTTACCCTGGCTGAAAGTCTTGGCGGAGTTGAATCGTTGATTGAACATCCTGCACTCATGACTCACTCATCCATTACCGCCAAAGAAAGAGAACTGGCCGGCATCAAAGATTCGCTGATCCGTGTATCTATTGGGGTTGAAGATAAAAAGGATTTGATCTCGGATTTGGAGCAGGCGTTTGGGAAGATTTGAGGAACGACGAAGCAACCCGTTCAAATATTTCCTACTTTTATAGGATCAAACAATGAACCCATGAAAAATATCCTTGTTGTCGTTTTGCTTTTTGTCTCCATCGCGGGTTTTGCCCAAAAGAAAGAATCCTTGTTCAATGGCAAAGACCTGAAGGGTTGGACCATCTGGGTAAATGATCCTTCCATTGCCCCCGAAAAATTCTTTTACGTCAAAAATGGTGTGATCGAAACACCTGGTGTTCCAATGGGATACCTTCGGACGAAAAAGGAGTATTCAAATTACCATCTGCATGTGGAGTGGTGTTATCCCGAAAAACCTACGAACAGTGGAGTCTTTGTCCATACCAATGGTCCCGACAAACAATGGCCTTTGCATTACCAGTGTCAGTTGAAATACAACAGTGCCGGTGATTTTATCGTGAATGCTGCCGGTGAAAGTGCAACCGTTGGTGATAGCACCTATGTCGGAACCGAGAAAGTGAAACCAATTGCCGTAAAACTGCATCCATCGAACGAAACAAAAGCCGGAGAATGGAACAGTTATGACATCACTTGCAAAGGCAGTACTGTGGAGATCAAAGTAAACGGATTGCTGCAAAACACCGCGGTAAAATGTTCAATGACCAAAGGCAGTATCGGCCTGCAGGCTGAAGGGTCGAAAATTCAATTCAGGAATATCTACATCGAAAAGATCGCTCAGATATCATAAAAAAAACCGCTAAACGCGGTTTTTTTTATGATATCTGAGCGATCTTTGAGGCAACATATTTGCCTGCTTCCAGTTTTTTACGCACTTCGGAGAATGCTTTGATGGTATATTCCACATCTTCCAGCGTATGTGAAGAAGTCGGGATTAGTCTCAGCAGCAGCTGTCCTTTTGGAATCACCGGATAGATAACGATTGAGCAGAATATGTTGTAGTTTTCTCTCAGGTCCATGATTACATTGGTGCCTTCCGGAACACTTCCTGAAAGATAAACAGGCGTTACAGGTGAGTTGGTCACACCAAGTTCGAAATTTTCGGCTCTCAAACCCTTTTGAAGAGCATCAACAATGATCCATAAGTTTTCGCGTATCTGAGGTTGAGTTTTGATCAGTTCGAGCCTTTTCATTAAGCCAATAACCATGGCGATGGGCAGTGACTTGGCAAAGATTTGTGAACGCATGTTGTAGCGAAGGAAGTCGCAAACCTCTTCTTTGGCAGCGAGAAAGGCGCCAATACCAGCCATTGATTTGGCAAAGGTGCCAAAGTACATGTCGATCTGATCCTGAACACCGAAGTGTTCGCCAGTACCTGCCCCGGTAGCTCCCATGGTTCCAAATCCATGCGCATCGTCCACCAGAAGACGGAAACTGAATTCACTTTTCATTTCTGCAATTTTATCCAGTTGCCCCAGGTCTCCGGCCATGCCAAATACTCCTTCAGTGATGACCAGGATACCGCCTCCCGTTTTTTGAACCAAAGTAGTCGCATGTCCAAGTTGCTTACGCAAGCTATCCATGTCGTTGTGCTGAAAAACAAACCTTTTGCCCATGTGCAAACGGACACCATCCAGAATACAGGCGTGCGCTTCCGCATCATAGACAATTACATCATTTCTGTTGCACATGGCATCAATAATGGAGATCATCCCCTGGTATCCATAATTGAGTAAAAATGCATCTTCTTTGCCTTCGAAAGCTGCCAGTTGTTTTTCCAGTTCTTCGTGTTTACTGGTTTGTCCCGACATCATACGGGCACCCATTGGGTACGCAAGTCCGTATTGTGCAGTAGCTTCGGCGTCTGCCTGGCGTACTTCCGGGTGATTAGCCAGTCCGCAATAGTTGTTTAAGCTCCAGTTAAGAACCTCTCTTCCACGAAATTTCATTCTCGGTCCTATTTCTCCTTCCAGTTTTGGAAAGGAAAAATAGCCATGTGCTTCTTTCTGGTACTGACCCAGGTTTCCCTTATCAGTTTTAATTTTTTCAAATATATCCACGGTAGTAAACTTTATGTAGTATTGCAAATGTTTTTGAGAGCCTGCAAATCTAAAAATTATTTTGGGTTTCAACAAGAAAGAAAGTCATCCTAATTCTGAAAAGGGATAAATGCAAAAGCACATTGGTTTTAACCTTTCTTAAGCCGCAAAAGAGTTGTTACTTATTCTATTAATGGAGAAAAAACTTATCTTTGCACCATGATTCGGAATGTGAGAGCATATTTTGTTGTTGGCGTTTTATTAATCGCCTCATCTTGTGGAGAGTATCAGAAGATAGTCAAAAGCACGGACTATGAGTATAAACTCAAGAAAGCCCGTGAATTTTACGACAAAAAGGATTATACCAAATCTTCGCAGCTCTATGCTGAGCTGGTAAACATTTACAGAGGAACCAACCGTTCCGATCAGGTTTACTATTATCTGGCTAAAAGTAACTTCGGTCAACATGATTATCTGATGGCCGGACACTACTTCAGACAGTTGATCAAGGAGTTTCCTCGCAGCAGTTTTGCAGAAGAGTCGCAGTACATGGTAGGATATTGTTACTACCTGGATTCACCAACGCCTCGTCTGGATCAGAAAACAACGCAGGATGCGATCGATGCCCTGCAGCTTTTCATCAATATTTTCCCATCAAGTTCCAAAGTGGCAGATGCCAACAAGCTGATTGAAGAACTGCGCGAAAAGTTGGTGTACAAATCCTACATGAACGGACGCCTGTATTACGATCTGGGCGACTACCGCGCATCGGTTATCTCCCTGACAAACAGTTTGAAAGAGTATCCCGACTCCAAATACCGTGAGGAGTTGATGTTTTACCTTTTGAAATCAAAATATCTTTTGGGCGAAAACAGTATTGAAGAGAAAAAACGCGAACGTTTGAATTCAGAACTGGATGAATACTACACGTTTGTCGATGAATTTCCCAACAGTAAATTCCGTAAGGAAGCAGACCGGTTCTTTGCCAATACAAAGAAGATGATGAATTTAAAAGACGAAGAAGTAAAAAAATAGCATATAATTATGGATTACAGAAAAGTAAAAGCGGCTTCAACCACTGTTCCACGCAACCTGAGTGAGTTGGATTCAACAACGGATAATATTTACGAATCATTGATGGTCATTGCCAAAAGGGCCAATCAGATCAATGCCGAGGTAAAAGAGGAGTTGAATCAGAAGTTGCAGGAGTTTGCTTCCTATTCGGATAACCTCGAAGAGGTTTTCGAAAATCGCGAACAAATTGAAATTTCACGTTACTACGAAAGACTCTCCAAACCGGTCCTGATTGCTTACGAAGAGTTCAAAGATGGTTTGATTTACTACCGAAATCCTGCTAAGGAGAAAAAATAATTTTTTGAGCTTGATTTAAACTGCTTCATCATGCCGCTGAGAGGGAAGAAAGTTGTTCTCTGTGTGACGGGCAGTATCGCTGCCTACAAGGCGGTGTATTTGTTGCGGGGCCTGATGAAAGCCGGAGCCGAGGTGCAGGTTTTGATGACCGAAGCAGCCAAAGAATTTGTTACACCACTTACATTTTCAACCCTATCGGGAAAGCCGGTTTTGAGCGATTTTTTCGCCAAATCAAGCGGTTCCTGGAATAGTCATGTCGATTTGGGACAGTGGGCAGAACTTTTTGTTGTAGCACCGGCCACGGCTTCAACCATTGGAAAAATGGCCAATGGCTTGTGCGACAACCTGGTTACCACAACATATCTCTCGGCCAAATGTCCGGTGATTGTTGCCCCGGCAATGGATCTGGATATGTTTGAACATCCTGCCATGCAGGAGAATCTCCGCAAATTGAAAGCCTTCGGGAATAGCATCATCGAGCCGGCCAGCGGCGAGCTTGCCAGCGGACTGATTGGGAAAGGACGGATGGAGGAGCCCGAAGTGATATTGAAAGCCATCGAACAGTTTTTTTCCAAAAAATAATTCTCTGAACAAAACCTACCTTATCACCGCCGGTCCAACCCACGAAAAAATTGATCCGGTTCGTTTTATCGGTAATTACTCGACCGGGAAGATGGGCTTTGCTATCGCCGAGCAATTGGCAACTGTCGGTGCAAAGGTAATTCTGGTCTGCGGGCCCGTTCAACTTAAAACGATCCATCCTTCTATTCAAAGAATCGATGTAACTTCTGCGGATGAGATGTATGCTGCTTGTTTGCAGTATTTTGACTACTGTGACGGTGCCATCATGACTGCTGCCGTTGCTGATTATGCCCCGTTGAAGATTTCAAAGGAGAAGATCAAACGAACCCAGGGTAATATGATCCTGGAGCTTCGTCCCAACAAGGATATAGCAGCCGAACTGGGCAAGCTGAAGAAACCGCACCAGCTTTTGGTCGGGTTCGCACTGGAGAGCCAGAATGAAATGGAGAATGCCTTTTCCAAGCTGAAATCTAAAAATCTCGACATAATCGTCCTGAACTCTTTGAAAGAAGAGGGTGCGGGCTTCGGTTTCGATACCAACAAGATATCCATCCTTACCAGGGATGGTCAGGTTTTCAACTATCCTTTGAAATCAAAACAGGAGGTGGCTGTTGATATTGTCAATAAGATCTTTGAGATGGATCGTGCACTCCATACTTAATTCCTTAGTGTATACTTTGTGTAATCCTTTGTGTCCTTTGCGGTGAATTTTAAGAATCTAACCACAAATGGGCACAAAGGGTCACACAAAGGACCCGAAAGAGGATTGGTCGCAATAATTTATTGTCAGTAACTGCCTACAAGTGGCATTGAAGAATTTGCCATAGATTACCCCTCGCAATTTGAATAGAATGTCTATTTTTAGGAAACATTTTATTGCATATGCGCCGTACGCTTCTCTCTGCTATTTTGTGCCTTTCCCTGTTTCAGCTCTCAGCCCAGGAGTTGCAGTGCAACGTCAGTGTCTCCAGTTCGCGCATTGAAGGCACCTATAAGGAGATCTTTCAAACCATGCGGAACGACATCTCCGAATTCATGAACACCAGGAAATGGACGGATAATCAATTTGCCTTAGATGAGCGTATTGTCTGCACCATCTTCATTCAAATAACCGATCAGATAGGGTCAGACGAGTTCAAAGGAACCATGCAGGTTCAGTTAAACCGGCCTGTTTTCAACTCTTCCTACCAGACACCTATTCTCAACATCAAAGACAATGATTTTGACGTGCGGTATGTCGAGTTTCAACCGCTCGAATTCAGCGAAACCTCCAATACCAATGCCCTGACCAATATTTTGGCCTATTATGCCTATATCATTCTTGGTTTTGATTACGACACTTTTTCCCCGATGGGAGGAACTCCCTTTTTTCAGCGGGCAAAGGATATCGTCAACAAGGCTCAGAATTCAAGGGAAAAAGGATGGCGGGCCTTTGAAGGGAACAACAACCGTTTCTGGCTGGTGGATAACGTTACCAACAAGGCCTACAGCCCATTCAGGGATCTGATGTACCGTTACCACCGTCTCGGATTGGATGTGATGTCGGAAAAGCCTGATATTGGCCGTGGCGAAATTGCCGATGCCTTGAAAAACATGCAAAAAGTATACCGGGCACGGCCAGATACCTACATTAACCGTATTTTCTTTGATGCTAAGTCTGACGAGATCGTCAACATCTTTTCCAAAGGTTCTACCGATGAAAAAAGCCGCATCATGACAGTTTTAACCGAATGCGACCCAGCCAACTCAGGGAAGTATGATGTGATTATGCAGCAGAAGGTTTTTTGATTTGCTGATGTGATGATTAGCCAATGTGGAAATTGGAAAATGTGGAAATGTGGAAATGAAGCCAGCTCCTGAGCGTAGCCGAAGGGGCATACAGTAAAATGGATCGCCGGTCCCTGAGCGAAGCCGAAGGGTTTTGATTAGCTGATGTATTGATTAGCAGATGTGCTGATGCGACGATGTGCTGATTAGCTGATTTGAGGATGTGAAGATGAGAAGATGGGCTGAGCCGCTTTATAATATTTCGTAATCCCGATAGGGATGACCAATATTGTAGCCCCGGGTGGAGCGCAGCGGAACCCGGGGTATTCAGTTGAAATTCAATTCAAAACACGATGCCGTTCGCGGCAATTTTAAAATATTATTCGATTACATGTTAAGACGTTTACAGATACGAAATTATGCATTGATCAGGGAGTTGGATGTAGATTTTACCTCCGGCCTCACCATCATTACGGGTGAAACCGGTGCTGGTAAATCGATTCTGATAGGCGCGCTCTCTTTGATTTTGGGTCAGCGTGCCGACACGACCGTCTTAAAGGATAAGGAGAATAAATGTATTGTGGAGGGCGTATTTGATGTAGAAGGATATGGATTGGAGTCTCTGTTTGCCGAGAATGACCTCGACTACGACAAACAGGTGATCTTCAGAAGGGAGATAGCGGCCAATGGCAAATCGAGGGCCTTTGTCAATGATACCCCGGTGAATTTAAAGACTTTGCAGGATATTGGCATCAGGTTGATAGACATCCATTCCCAGCACCAGAGTCTGGAACTAGGCAATCGTCTGTTTCAGTTGATGGTGGTGGACAATTATTCAGGGAATTTAGTTCTGCTCAAAGATTATCAGTACAAATACAAAGCTTACAAATCACTGCTTTCTGAGTTGTCCGAAGCCGAAGGGAAGGCACAACTCATGCGGCAGGAGCTTGATTATTTCCAATTTCAACTGGATCAGCTTTCCAACGCTAATCTCCAATCAGGCGAACAGGAGAAGCTTGAGCATGAACTCATGCTGCTTACCCATGCCGATGAACTGAAGACAGCCTTTCTCCTGGTTGCGAATCTCCTGAGGGAGGAGGATGGCAATGCCCTTGTCAGGGTAAAAGAGGCGATGGGAATCCTGAACAGAATCCTTAAATTTTATCCTGAGGCTTCCGGGTTAATTGAGAGAATGAATGGTATTTATTTGGAAATGAGCGATATGTCTGCTGACGTAGCCTATTCTTCCGAAAAAATGGAGGTTGATCCTGGCAGAATTGTTTATTTGAACGAAAGACTTGATCAGCTCTATTCCCTGCAGCAGAAACACCATGTTTCCGGAGAAGAAGATTTGATCGAACTCAGGGATGATTTTGAAGTAAAAGTGAACAGTGTCTTTTCGAATGACGAATCACTTTTGACGCTTAAAAATTCCGTTGCCAAAAAGGAAAATGAATTGTTGCTACTGGCCGACCAATTGACAACGAACAGAAAGGCTGTAGCAGAACAGATAGGGCAGAAGGTTGAGGAGCAGTTGTTTCAACTTGGGATGCCAAATTCGAAATTTTCCGTTGAGATTTCAACCGGTTTGCTACTTACGCAGTGGGGTAGGGATGAGGTAAATTTTCTCTTTACCGCCAATAAGAACGGAGAACTGAACGAAATATCCAAAGTGGCATCAGGAGGCGAACTCTCAAGGTTGATGCTATCAATCAAAGCATTGATATCCAAATCAAAAGCATTGCCCACCATCCTTTTTGATGAAATTGATTCGGGCGTTTCTGGCGAGACGGCCGATAAAATGGGTAATATTCTGAAAGAGATCTCACAGGATATGCAGGTTATTAACATTACCCATTTGCCGCAGATTGCTGCCAAGGGGGATATGCATTATCTTGTTTATAAGGAAGATAATGCATTTGAAACCATCACCCGTCTGAAATTGTTGTCTCAGGAAGATCGGGTAAAGGAGATTGCCAAAATGCTCAGCGGCGAAGTTATTACTGAGGCTGCCAGGTTGAATGCGGTGGAGTTGCTTAAGTAAGAAATAGTGACTAAAGTGACTAGAGTGAACTAGAGTGACTAAAGTTTTGGATGGCTTGATTTGATCTATTTTAAATGTCAATCTTGAGTCCACTCCGACAAGTCTTTTCCTGCCACGACTTGTCCCGACCAGTCGGGAAAGACACCAAAACACAAAGGTTCACAAAGAATCATAGTGCTGATATTTAAATCTTTGTGACACCTTAGTGATTTTGTGACTTAGTGGCCTTCTTTATTTTTTTGCTTTTCGGAGTGGACTCAATCTTAAATTTGAAACCGAAATACCCAAAGCACGTATCATCTAGCTGATGGTTAATTACTGAAATTCGTGATACAACAAAAAAAATCAAACATCAGATCATCCCCAACCCCAATTACTTTAGTCACTCTAGTTCACTCTAGTCACTTTAGTCACTTCTCCCCGGAAGCCATCAACTTTAAATACACACATTAATTCATTAGAAATAACTTACATCTAAAATCATGTCTTACAATTTGTTAAAAGGGAAAAGAGGAATTATTTTCGGCGCGCTGAACGAGCATTCAATTGCCTGGAAGGTGGCCGAACGGGCCTATGAGGAAGGTGCAATTTTTACATTAACCAATGTGCCGATTGCACTCCGAATGGGCGATACCCAACTTCTGGCCGAGAAATGCAATACAGAAGTGATTCCAGCAGATGCTGTTAATCTGGAGGATTTGGAACATTTGATTATCAGATCCATGGAAGTGCTGGGTGGAAAACTGGACTTTATTCTACATTCCATCGGCATGTCGCCCAATGTGCGCAAAGGAAGACACTACAGTGACCTGGATTATGATTTCCTTGCCAAAACACTGGATGTTTCGGCGCTATCTTTCCACAAGGTTCTTCAGACAGCCCGTAAGCTGGATGCTTTGAACCAGTGGTCGTCTGTGCTGGCCCTCTCTTATGTTGCTGCTCAGCGTACTTTTTACGGTTACAACGACATGGCTGATGCCAAATCATTGCTCGAATCAATTGCCCGTAGTTTTGGCTACATCTATGGCCGTGAGCGGAATGTCCGGATCAATACAATTTCCCAATCTCCGACTCCAACCACAGCCGGTAACGGGATCAAGATGTTCGACAGTTTGCTCGACTTTTCCGAAAGGATGTCGCCGCTGGGTAACGCAACTGCCGACGAATGTGCCGATTACTGCATTGTGATGTTCTCAGACCTTACCAGGAAGGTCACCATGCAAAATCTCTTCCACGATGGAGGTTTCTCTTCCATGGGCATGAGCCTTCGCGCTATGGAGCAGTACAACAGGGGGAATTGTGATGAGGAGGTGGATCCGGATCACAAATACGATTAAGAAGGATAAAGGATAAAGGATAAAGGATAAAGGATAAAGGATAAAGTAAAAAGGATAAAGGATAAAGTAAAGACGCTGCAATCAGCATTTATTGAGATTGAATGATTTGTAAATTATCTCTATTGCTTTATAATCAATGAGATAAAGCCATATTCAGTTCAAATCCACTTTATCCTTTATCCTTTTTACTTTATCCTTTTTTCCTTATTAGTATCCTGGGATTTTTAGTGGCTACAACCGCTCTTTTGGGTTCCACCTGTTTTGGCCTGGAGTGACCCGAATTTCCTCTGCCTTGTTGTTGTGCCGGTTTGACAGCATTGTGATCCGTCAATGGGAAAAGAGGATTCTCCGCTATCGGAACTTTCTTGTTGATTAACTTCTCAATATCCCTCAGATACTCCTTCTCCGTTGCATCACAAAAAGAATAGGCTGTACCTTCAGCTCCGGCACGTCCTGTTCTTCCGATACGATGAACGTAGGTTTCGGGAATATTTGGAATTTCGTAATTGACCACATATTCAAGGTCATCGACATCAATGCCCCTTGCCGCGATATCTGTCGCGACCAGGATCCTGGTGGTTTGCTCCTTGAAATTTGATAGGGCACGTTGTCGGGCACTCTGAGCTTTATTGCCATGGATGGCTTCCGCTGAAATGTTGTGCTTCAGAAGTGTCTTCACCACAAGGTTGGCACCATGTTTCGTTCTCGTAAATACCAAGGCTGTCTTTATCTGCTGATCTTTTAATATTTCCAGCAACAAGGCGCTTTTATTCCCTTTGTCAACAAAAAAGACTGACTGCTGGATGATATCAACTGTCGAAGAGTCTGGTGTAACAGAGATTTTTACGGGATGATGCAATATCGTATTGGCAAGTTTGACGATTTCAGGTGGCATGGTCGCGGAAAAGAACAGCGATTGCCTGGTTTTTGGAAGAGCGGTGAGCAATTTTTTTACATCATGGATAAAGCCCATATCCAGCATCCGGTCGGCTTCATCCAAAACGAAAATTTCAACATCCCGTAAGGTGAGAAAACCCTGGTTCATCAAGTCCAACAGCCGGCCCGGCGTTGCAACAACGATGTCTACGCCCTTGCGCAAGGCTGCAGTTTGCGGATTTTGGTTGACACCCCCGAAAAGAACCGTGCAGGTCAATCCGGTATGCCGGCCGTACGCTTTGAAACTCTCTTCAATCTGGATGGCCAACTCCCTGGTAGGCGTTACCACCAGACTTCTGATCTTTTTTTTGTTACCGAATGTCTTGGTTGAGCTTAGCAATTGTAATATTGGAATGGCAAATGCGGCGGTCTTTCCGGTTCCGGTCTGTGCGCATCCGAGCAGGTCTGTACCTTGTAAAACGATTGGAATGGCCTCTGCCTGAATGGGGGTCGGTGTCGTGTAACCCTCCTCTTCGACAGCTTTTAAAATGGGTTCTATGATGTTCAATGAACGAAATAACATATTCTTTGCAACTAAATTAATTGGTGCAAAGGTAGTTGAATTAAGTGGGAATAGCTATTCTTAGTGTTTCTGCAGCATTTCGAGCATCTTTCTATCCAGTTTTTGTCCATGCCAATCTTCGTAGGCAACATCTTTCCTGCCCGAATTCATCACGCCAAAATCCCCCCTGAAATTCCAGAAAGCCCATCCTATGTTGTTTTCAGTAAGGATATCAAGTACATCGGTCATCCAGGCCAGAAAGACATCATGCGGTGTCTCCCTGTAGCATCCGCACTCTCCGCAGTGCACGCCAATGCCTTGTTGAACGAGTTCGACCCATGGCCGGTAAAAATCCTCCAGGTTCTTTTTGCTAAATTTTTTGTTTCCGATGGTTCCAGGCCAAACCGGTTTCGGGGCATCATCCGGATTCTTCCAAACCCATGGCGCCCGGTAATGCGAAATCTCACCAGGGTAATATCCCCTGCAGCTTTGTGCGATGGCCAAATCGTTTAGTTCCGGAGTGACTTCGCTACCGCCATTGTTCCCATCGGCTAAAACCAGGCGTTCCGGGTTCTGTTTGAGAATCGCATCGAGGCATCCCTGGGCGATTTTTCTATATGTTTCACCGGCTATCTTGGTTCTTTTGCCAAACTGATCGTTCATGTCTTCCCGGTAGCAGGGCTCATTGATCAGGTCGAAACTGAGCTTTTTGCCGGATATTTCTTTAAACCGTTTGGCCCACATCCCCCAATGGACGTAAAGCGCCCGCTGAGCTTCATCGTCTTTCCAAAGGTTATAGGGTTCGTCGAAGCCGGCATTGATGCAAAACCCTGGCGCCCGGTGCAGGTTCAGGCTGACATGTAAACCATACTTAATGGCCAGGTAGACCAATTTTTCGATCTCCTGCAGCGCATTTTCATTGTAATCGAAAACCTCTTCAGGTTTAATCCGTTTGTCTTTGTCACTACCCTGATCAAAATTAAGATAACAAGGGTATTGAACGGGGATTCGTACAAAATTAAAACCCCAGTCCGACATCCACTTTAAATCATCTTCAGTTGTTATTGCCTGACTGTTTTGCCGCGGGAAATGCAGTGGTTTTGAAGTGAAGAAATCGAGCAGGTTGAAGCCTCGCCAGCGGGGAAGGTTGTTCTTTTTGGTCTCAACAAGTGACAATCCCAGGGCGGATACACTACCGGAAAGTCCTATCAGCGAAGTTCCCAGTCCTGCGGTTTTAATAAACGAACGACGATCAATGGCTGTCATGGTTGGTTTTGTAGTTTTTACCATCTGATGCAATTACCGATGTGTCCATGTCAATTGTGTACGCACTGCGTATACAATTTCATCTTTGGTAAAAGTGTGCGCACTGCGGACACAATGTTAGGCCACGTTGATATTGATCTCTTGTCCATATTTAATGATCTCACTCACTAGAGGATTAGATGATTCAAATTCACTTTCTCTAAACGGATGTGGTTCAATTCGACTGTCAATTTTACGTCTCAGCCTCATTAATTCCAATTGCATATCGATCAAATTGCTATAGTCTTTAAAAATCACAGCAATATCAATATCGCTATCATCATTGAAGTTTCCCTTTGCATAGGAACCAAACAGAATTATCTTGATATAGTTATAATTTGCTTTTACTGCACCCGCATATTTTTGTGCGATATTTATAGCATCTGTTTTATCCATAACCTTAAAATTTTGATTTTTTCAATCCATTCTCCAGCAAACTCTTCGGTGCATAATAAATAAAATTCCCTTTTATAATCATCATAACGGGCATTGAGGTTAAACGAAGTTATTTTATCAAGCCAGTCGGATTGTTCGTCGGTTAACTCAATTTCACTAAGTTCTGCTAATCTGTATAAGTTATGAAGGAACGGTGAATGCTTTTTATATTTGTTTACATAAACGGCTTTAAGCAATTTTTCTATTGAGATGTGACCTAAAAATAGAGCCCATCCGTATGATTTTGAATGATATAGGCTTATCATTGTTTGAAAATCTTCCTCGGAAGTTTCAATCCAGTGCTTAACTATTTTATCAACATCAATATTTGAGTTATCTTTACTCATTACCCTAAAATTTAGTCAAATATACAAATTTTAGTAACTGCTTATCGGAGCGAATCAATGTGGCCTAACACGTGTTTAGCCACACCTTGGGTGTAGTTGTTTTTTACACAAATAAATATCTCTTTAATGTGTAATAGTCTGAAAAATAGACGAATATTTTTTTAGGTTTAGGAGTCAGGTTTTTTTCTGATCAGTTTCGTTCGGTTACCTTTTATGCAATCCGCACTCTTTCGTATCAGGATTTTCCCACCACCAGCGGCCTGCCCTGAGATCCTCTCCCGGTAGGATAGCCCTTGTACAAGGCTGACAGCCGATGCTTGGGAAATTCTTGTCGTGAAGTGGGTTGTAGGGGATTTTGCGCTCTTTGATGTAGTGCCTGACCTGCTCTTCGCTCCAGTCTATCAGCGGGTTCAATTTGATCAGGCCATTGTTTTCATCCCATTCGATGGGAAGCATTTCAGCCCTCGTAACGGATTGGTCCCTCCTCAATCCGCATATCCAGACATCCAGTCCGGCAAAGGCCCTTTTCAGGGGTTCAATCTTCCGGATACGGCAGCAGGTTTTTCGATCTTCTACGGAGTTGTAAAAGAGATTGATGCCTTTCGAATGCACCATTTCTTCCACCTGTGCGGCGTCAGGGAAGTAAATCTGTGTTTGTATCCCGTATTTATGGTTGGTCCGGTGAATCAGGTCGTAGGTCTCCGGGAATAACCTGCCAGTGTCGAGGGTGAAGATTTTAACATTTTTATCGATGGAACAAACCATCTCTGTCAATACCTGATCTTCAAGTCCCAAACTGCTTGAAAAGGCTATCTTCCCCTTGTATTCGTTTAAAAAATAGGAAAGTAACCCGATGGCATCTGTACCGGCAAGTTTCTGGTTGAGTGCAGATATTTTGTCTCTCATGAATATGATTTCAAAATTTGTAAAGATTCCAAAATAACCAAATTTATTTCACTCATGGAAGCAACAACTCAATTAAAAATTGACAATTGCGAAAGATGCTGAAATGTCTATCCTTTGTGTTTTCCTTTGTGGCCTTTGTGGTGAGATTTTAAAAATTAACCACGAAGGGCACTAAGGTTTGCACGAAGGACACAAAAAATTATTTTGGCAGCGAGAAGATAAATTCCAATCCTCCTCCCTTGTGCGTTCTGGCTGAAATTTCACCTTTGAAACTAAGAACGGCATTTTTTACAATAGCCAGTCCAAGTCCTGTGCCTCCCCGTTTGCGTGTGCGTCCAGTGTCGACACGGTAAAATCTTTCGAAAATTCGGGGAAGATGCTCCTCTGCCACTCCTGGTCCATTGTCGTAGAAGGTAAAGTAGTGATAGGTTTCGTCTTCGTGGTAATTTGAAATATGGATAGTAATTCCCTTCCCGGCATAATTGAGTGAATTTTCCAACAAATTCCTGAAAACTGAAAAAATCAGCGAGTAGTTCGCATTGACAGTAATATGGTTGTCAATATTTTCTTCGATAACGACAGACTTTTGCTGAATCGGATCAGCAAAACTCTCCACAACTTCGTCAACCAGTTTTTTAAGATAAATCTTTCCCCTGGGGTATAGTTCTGATGACTCTTCAATTTTATTCAACAAGGCGATATCGTTGACTAATTGGGTTAGTCTTTCAGATTGATTGTAAGCTTTCTCTATAAAATATTGTTGTTTCGGTTTGGCCAGTTCTGGATTATTTAACAGCGTTTCCAGATAACCTTTAACCGTTGCAATGGGTGTTTTTAATTCATGGGCAATGTTTGAAGTCATCTGTTGTTTCATCATGCTCCGTTTGGCCAGTTTTGTATTGTCAGTGATAACGATTTCGAAGCTTTTGTCCTGAAAGAAGATACATTGGATCAGAAAATAAGAGCCGTCACGCTGTACCGAATATTCCATGCGTGGCAGTTCGCTCAGTTGATGGAAGTCCTCACCGGATACTGTTTTGTCAATGAATAAATTAATCTCTTGGAATTCATTTAGTCGGAAGATGTGTTCTACCGAAATAGTAGACTCTTCCGAGATATTGTTGATGTAAAAAATGAAGTGGCTGTTGTTTAGTATTACTTGCTTTTGCGGTGAAAAGAAGGCTACCCCCTCATTCAATACAAAAAGATGGCTGATCAATTTTTCCTTTTCAAGAACAAGTTCAGTTTTTGTTTTACGGAGTTGTTGGTATAACTGAATTATTTCACTGCTGATAAAGCCAAGTTCATCATTCGAAAATTGAGTATCATCGTCAGTGGTGATTGTTTCGTTCCGTCTGATTTTCACAGCAAAATCTTTCAGTTTGCTGATCGAATCGCCAATATGATTTGCTATATACCGGAGCAAAAAACCGAAAATGAGAAAGAGAAAGATAAAGAAAGGGATAAAAACCCAGTCTGCTTTCAGAAATGCTTTTATCTTGATGTCGTAAACGAAGGCTGCCCTGATTACGTAATTTTTGTAAGATTTTGCATAGTAGATATATTCTTCGTTGGTTGTTGCTGAATGTCGGATATTTTCACCGAATTCATTGTACAGGGATTTCTGAATTTCAGGTCGCTCTTTATGATTTTCCATGTGTGAAAAATCAGCTACAGTATTGTCGTATAGTACGTTACCTTCAAAATCCACAACAGTGATCCGGGCTTTGGTTGCAGGAATAATTGTCTTCAAGCTATCAAGCTTCGAGAAAGTCTTGTCCTTAAAAAGCGAATTGTGCTCAATAAAACGATTGGTGATTTCTGTATATTCGTCCAGGGTGGTTTCAAGCTGAGTAACCCTGAAATTCTGCTCACGTCTATTCTGATAGAGAATAATTGATACAATAAATATGGTGAAAAGAAGGAAATAGTATAGAAATAGTTTCCATCTGATTGTCTTTTGGTTGAATAGCATATTTGCGCGGTTTAGTATCATATTTCAAAGTAATATCCGAATCCTGGTTTGTTCCGAATATAGCACCCATATTCTTCCATTTTTCGACGCAAACGCGTAATATTTACATCCACAGTACGATCTATAACAATGACGTCACTTTCCCAGATTCGGCGGAGTATCTCTTCGCGCGAGAAAATCCTGCCCGGAGACTTAGCCAGCAGCGAAATTATCTCATATTCTTTGCGCGTTAATTCTATTTTTTTATTTCCAATATTCAGTCTTTTTGATTCTAAATCCAGGATGATTTCCCCAATATTCATTGAAGTTGCATCTGTGTCTGCATGCAGGTTTTTTACTCTTTTCAAAACAGCCTTTACGCGGGCTTGTAATGCTCTGATGGAGAAGGGTTTTGCGATATAGTCGTCAGCGCCAACGTTAAACCCAGTTAGTAAATCATTTTCTGTATCTCTTGCAGTTAAGAAAATTATGGGCACATCGAGTTGCATCTCCTTTCTGATCTTTTGCGCAAGGCTAAAGCCAGATATCTTCCCCATCATTACATCAAGAATCATTAAGTGATAGATCGTCAGGTCCCTTTTTAAAGCCTCTTCGGCAGAAAAGGATGTATCGACCAGATAGCCTTCACTTTCGAGGTTGAATTTTAGAATCTCGTTGAGATCTTCTTCATCCTCCACGACAAGTATCCGAAAATTTTCAGACATAGTTACTCTTTTGTTTCAAAGTCCATGTTTTGGTGGCGAATATCAGTTCCCTCCATCGCATAGATAGAAGCCTCTGCAACATTTGTAGCATGATCGGCGATCCGCTCAATGCTTGAAATAATGCTGTTAATATGGATAAAGCTAAACAACAATTGCTGGGTTTCATCCGGTAATTTACTTTTTGTTATGGCTTTTCTGATAAGCTTATGGTTCATATCATCAACCACTTCGTCATTTTGAATAGCCCAGATTGCGAATTCTTTGTCGCTGTTTACGAAAGAAAGAATGGCTTTCTGTACCATATTTACGCTGACTAATAGCATGTTGTAGATTACTTCCGACATACGGTTGTACGTTTCTATGTCTTTAATTCGCGGTATAAACCTGACAATGTCCATTACCAAATCTCCTATTCTTTCGAGGTTGATCACATTCTGGTAGCAAGCCATTAATTTTCGCAGATCTGAAGCAACAGGTTTTTGCAATACGATCGTATTCACAATCTTCTCACTGAGTTTGATCTCAAATTTATCCGACTTCTCCTCATGGGCATTCAATTCCCTCATCACCTCTTCCGAGATTGTCAGCGAACCTGAACTGACTACTTTCTCAAGAATTGTCAATTGGTTCAATATCAGATTGGCATAATCTTCAAAATGACTGATAACGTTTTGAATTGCACTTTCTTTTTTGATGTTCATTTTGATATCGTATTAAGGTCAAGGACTGTTTAAAAAAAATGATCAACCGAATTTTCCGGTAAGATAACCCTCGGTTCGTGGATCTTTTGGATTGGTAAACATCGTTTTGGTTTTATCATATTCAACCAATTCTCCCAGGTACATAAACATTGCATTGTCTGAGATACGGGCTGCCTGTGACATGTTGTGTGTGACCAAAATAATGGAATAGTGGACTTTAAGTTCGACCAGTAAGTCTTCAATTTTTGCTGTTGAAAGAGGGTCGAGCGCTGAAGTTGGTTCGTCCATGAGGATTACCTCAGGTTTGAAAGCCAAAGCGCGGGCGATGCACAACCGCTGTTGCTGGCCTCCCGATAAGAAATTTCCCTTTTTGTTCAGCGAATCTTTCACCTCTTCGAACAAACCTACATCATGAAGAGAGGTTTCGACGATTTCATCTTTTTCATTTTTTTTCAGTTTACTGCCGTTCAAATCATATCCGGCAATCACGTTTTCGTAGATGCTCATCGTCGGAAACGGGTTGGGTCTTTGAAATACCATCCCAATCTTTCGGCGGAGTTTGGAGGTTGACATTTCGTATATAGTCTCGCCATTGAGTTTAATTTCCCCTTCGGTGTGGATGTTCGGATACAATTCGTGCATCCGGTTGATGGCCCTCAGTAAGGTGCTTTTACCACATCCAGATGGTCCCATGATGGCGGTAATGTTATTTCGTTTCACATCAGCGCTGACATCCTTCACGGCGAGTTTGTCTTTTTTACCGTATGCGATGGAGAGGTTACTTATGGATAAAACCGGATTGGTAATTTGTAATATTTTGTCGCTCATAAATGCTATCGTGATTTTATTTTACGGTTTTCAACTGTATTTCGTTGAAATTCGTTTGGCAATAATATTTAAAGTTAAAACAAATCCCACTAAGAACAAGGAGGATGACCATACCAGGTCAATCATATTGGGATTATTGTAAAACTCCCAGATTTGAAGGGGCACCGCACTGGTTGGTTTGGTAATATTAAAATTGATGGCCCTGTTGCCCAATGTGGTAAGCATAAGTGGGGCCGTTTCTCCCAAGACCCTTGATATTGAGAGCAAGATACCGGTCATCAACCCGCTAAATCCTGACGGGATCATAATTTTAAAGATAATCCGGTGGTATGGAACCCCCAATGCAGCCCCGGCTTCTTTTATGGAGACCGGAATCATTTTCATTGTTTCTTCTGTGGACCGAATGATTAGGGGTAACATCATGATAGAGAGTGCAACACTTCCGGCCAAAGCCGAAAATCCGTTTGTCACACCCTTTACTATCCAGAAATAGGCTATTAATCCCAATACGACAGAAGGAACTCCCTGAAGAATGTCGGTAAGATTTCTGATAAGACTGGCATATTTTTTCCCGGGGTTCTCATATAGGAATATTCCTATTAGAATGCTTACCGGAATAGCTATCAGGGATGCAACTGCCACCATCAGCAGTGTTCCCGTAATACCATTTGCGATCCCCCCGGGAATAATCTCTCCGCTCTGAACAGCAGACATTGCCTGCAGGGTGTCGGGAGCTACTTTAAAGAAGAAATCAAGATTAATTTGTCTCAGCCCTTTGGAGAGCAGTTTATAAACAATCAGAAGTATGGGCATTATGGTGATACCGGAAAGAACGATAACCAAACCGAAAAACAATTTGTTTTTCAGCTCTCTCCAATTTGAACCCTCATTTTTGTTGATAAGCGCTTTTTCCATAATTAACAGGCTTAAGCGTATTTACGGATAATGATTTTTCCAATGAAATTGACGATTGCTGTAACGGCAAATAGGAGTAATCCGATAGCAATCAGAGCACTCAACTTTATTCCGTCAGCTTCACCAAATTGGTTGGCAATCACACTGGCCATCGTATTGCCGGGACTAAACAACCCTTTGGGGATAATGTTGGCATTGCCGATCAGCATGGTTACTGCCATTGTTTCTCCAAGCGCCCTGCCTAGTGCAAGGATATAACCCGCTACAAGTCCGGATCGGGCATTGGGCAGGATAACACTGAATATAACTTCCATACGAGTAGCCCCGAGTGAATATGCTGCCTCTTTTAATTCATTGGGGACCATCGAAATAATTTCATTACTGATGGAGGTTGCATAAGGTATAATCATGATGGCCAGAATTAATCCGGAAGTGAATATTCCATAACCTTGCCCAGCGTATCCGAGCTCGGCTATTAGTGGCCTTAAAGTGTAAAACCCCCAGAGTCCGTAAACGATGGAGGGTACCCCTGCAAGCAGATCAACTAACGTGCTTAAAACAGTCGCAATTTTTGTTTTGCGAAAATATTCGGCAATGAAAAGTGAAGTAGAAAAAGCAAGCGGGAAACAAATTATCAGGGCGAGCAAGGAAGTAATAACCGTCCCTGCGATAAAAGGCATGGCTCCATATGATTCTTTACCTTCGGTAGGATCCCATTCCGTTGATAATATAAAACGAAACAAGCCGAACTCTTTGAAAGCAGGGATAGCGCCTTTAATCATCGAATAGGCCATTCCTGCGAAAATAAGAAGTATGACTACAGAAGCAATAACTAAGACGAGTTTTGTAATTTTTTCGCTCTTCACTGGTTATTTTTGAAAAATACTAAGTTATCGAATTTAAACATTTTTTGTTTGCAGAAATTCAAAAGTTTTGATTTCTGGTTATTCAATTTATTGAATATTTCAATTCAATTTTTTTATAACGAAAGAAACATGGAAGATTTGTATCTCCATGTTTCTTTTAAATTTTTCACCTAAATCCCATAAAATTAATTATTTAAGGGAAAGAGGATAACTGCGCGTTTTTTCAACTATCTATTTATTTAAGAACCGGCGCACCATTATAGGTAACAGATTTTAATATTTTTTTGGCCAACATTACCGCTTTATCAGGAAGTGGTGCATAATCAACTTTTTGGGCAACAGCCTGCGCATCCGATCCAATCAACCAGTCGAGAAACTTTAAGGTTTCCTCAGCTTGCTGAAGGCTTCTTCCATTGTAGTTCTGCTCTTTGTAAAGAATGATCCAGGTAAATGCACTGATAGGATATGCTTTTGGATCTGATGAATTGGTCAGCATCACGCGGGTATCAGCCGGAATGTCACCTTGCGCTGCAGCACTAACTGAGGCAACGGATGGTTCGATGAAATTGCCCGCTTTGTTTTGCAGTTTGACAAAGGGAATTTTTGCCGAGAAAGCATATTCTGAACCAATGTATCCGAAAGCGCCAACGGTTTGCTGAATGGTTCCGGCAACTCCGGGATTGCCTTTGGCACTCATGCCTACCGGCCATTTCAATGTCTTTCCGGTACCGATCTCCTTGGCCCATTTTTCGCTGATTTTACTCATGTAATCGCTGAAAATAAATGTAGTTCCGCTACCGTCTGAACGATAGATCACCGATATATTTAAATCCGGGAATTTTACACCAGGGTTCTCTGCCTTAATCTGGTTATCATTCCATTTGGTAATTTCGCCCATGAAGATCTTGGCCAATACTTCATTTTTAAGTTTCAAGGTTGCTACCCCGGGTAAATTATAGGCTATAACAACTGCCCCTAAACAAGTCGGAATATGCACGATTGGAGCTGGTAATTCAGCGGCCTGCGCATCTGTTAGATAAGCATCTGTTGCACCGAAATCGACTACCTTATCTTTTAAACTGCGGATACCGCCGCCTGATCCGATTCCTCCGTAAGTGACCAGTTTCCCTGTTTTTGAAGAATAATCAGCGATTAACTGATTGTAAAAAGGCATTGGAAAAGTTGCACCTGCGCCGGTGATATTAATGTTCTTTGAGTCATTATCGGCACTTATGCTCTTGATTGTACGACCGGTCGCTGCAAAAACAAAGAAGATCAGTGCGATAGCTAATAAATTTTTCATTTTCATCTGATTTTTAATTATTTGAAACAAAATAAAGAATGTGTTGTAATATTTCGGTTTCATTAATGTTACAATAATGTTACATTAACGAAACCGAAGTGAGGTTAGGATTATTATATTTTGATCTCTATATTTAGGAGGAGTGAAGAAGTTGATGACTTACTAGCATCTTTAGGAGTCCATAACTGGTAATTGGGAGATATTCTTACACCTTTTACGGGAGCATACTGGAAACCCAACAAAAAGAGAGAACCGTCTTTAGCATAATTCCAGGAATGAGCGTTGGTGGTTTTATCTTTGGAAGTTAAAGCATCATAGCGCGCAATTACTCCTGTTTTGGCATTAAAGAAGAGTGTTCCGTACACCGAATATCCCGAAAAATTGTACCCGTTTTTATATTTGTTATTTGACTGGGCGTTGTACTCAGCAGCAAGGTTGAAAGATTTGTTGGCATATCCGACCAATAAGGCAGTAGTTTGCTGTGCAACACTATTCTTTGCCATATTATCGTAATAACCGCGAATTATTAGTTCTTTGACCGGATGAACAGTTACGCCTACTCCAACTTTAAATACTGAGTCAGCCTCCAGCGATTTGTATCCTTCCCCATTCTCGATAATAGCATCGACGCTGATAGCATTACTTAATTTATAAGAGGCACTTAAACCAAAGTCAGCAGATGGTCCCATTCCATATTGATCCTGAAATGATTTATAGATGTAACGATTTCCCCAAAATTTTTCCTGATCACTATATCCGTTAGTCCCGATTAAACCAAATTTCACGGTTAGGTTTTTTTCCTGATATTGTAAATAGCCGTATTTTAAATATCCGGTATATGCCAAAGTTCCAACTCCCGGATTTCCAAAATCCATTACTACGCGACCTGAAAGTGTTTTGCTAAAATTATATCCATAACCAAAATAAGCCCGTGTAATTTCAAATTTGTTTAAGCTTTTACTATTCACTGTTGAATTACTGAAATCAGTGAAGATTAGCGCTTCCATTTTGCCAGAAGGTTTAAATTCATCGGTAGTCTGTGCACTTACTAAGCCAATAGCAAGACTTAAGATTGAAAAAATTGTAAGAAGTGTTTTTCTCATTTTTTAAATAATTTATGTTGTCATTTAATCGTGCCACAAAAATCCTTTAATGATATTACATATGTGTTACAAAAAGATTAAACGATGTTACATTCACGTGTCAATCATGTTACATTGCAGTCTTTCACATCCATGAAATGAGTAATAGAATATTTTCTGCTTTTAGGCAATTTGCTTATTGAATTATAAATGGCAATGAAAAATAGATTGGATGATGTTTGGGATTGTACTCTCTCTTAAAGTAATAAATTTGTCGGCTTAATTGTTGACTAAACGTGTAAGATGATCAGACTTGATTTTTTGAAATATATGGCAACCTTGGCAGCAATGTGGCGTGCAAATCCTGTTTTTGCTTCCATTGAGGCTGATACAGAAATCAATAGGAAGGATTTCGGTGAAGATTTCTCCTGGGGTGTCGCAACTTCAGCCTATCAGGTTGAAGGCGCCTGGAATGTAGATGGAAAGGGAGAATCAGTTTGGGATAGATTCTCTTCCAGAGGTCATATCAAGGATAAATCCAATGGGAACGAGGCCATCGATTTTTACCATAGCTATGAGACTGATCTAAAACTACTGAAAAGCCTTAATTTTAAAAACTTC
>JAPLDT010000066.1 GCA_026391315.1 Bacteroidia bacterium | reverse complement strand
GTCCAATACCCTGGCAACCAACTCATAATTGGCCGGATTGTAGTTTTTAGGTTTTGGGAAAGGGGTCCGGTTGCCGGGATGATCGCTCAGGCAAAGTCGGAAACAGTATGCCTGGACCTTTTTATCCCCGGTTCCGTTGGGTGAGATCGGCTCCGTAGAGATACCATCAAGCAAACCGCTCTCTTTCCTACCAGGAATCCGGTAGGGATCTATGGGATCTTTGAAAAAATGGCCCCGCTCTTTGATATCCGCCTGCACGCCGTTGTAGGTCTCATTGTAAACTGAATTGGCCTCCCTACCAACGAAATAGGACACTCCGGCAGCTGCCATCAGATCTCCTTCATAAGTTGCGTCAATGAACATTTTTCCGGAGAAGCGCTTTCCTAATAAGGTTTTAATAGAGGCGATGGCGCCACCTACCTTTTCCACTCCTTTTTCCCGGTCAAGCCACTCATTTCTCAGTACCCTGATGTTGTTCTCCTTAACGAGTTCTTCGAAAACCGTTTCAGCAACATGTGGTTCAAAGATCCACATGGTACGGTTTTCGCCGTCCATGGCCAACGTACCCTGACCTTTGTTTCCAAATTCTGAATGCTTCTCCCATTTCCAGGTTACGGAATCGTTGTAGTGCAGCCAAACCCGGTGGTAAAACTCGCGCGAAAGTCCACCAATCACGGATTTATTTCCCGTATCGGTAAAGCCCAATCCGCCGGAAGAGAGTCCTCCCAGGTGCGTATCAGGCGAAACCACCAGAACTGATTTGCCTGAATGAACGGCCTCAACAGCTGCGATAATGGCCGCAGAAGTGCCTCCATAAATGACAATATCTGCGGAATAGATTTTGGGTTCGATGGGTAAGCTTTTGACAGTACCAACAACTATAAATATTGAAAACGTGAGAAATAATATTGATTTTCCCATTTTTATCTTGATTTTGGAAGAGCAAAGCTTGCATTGTGTAATGAAGGGAATTTCAATCTAAGATAGAGAGAAATCCGAAACATAACATAGACTTTTATGTCTCTAAAATTAAACATTTTAAAATGTGAACTCTTTACAAGTAAAGGTGGGACATGAGGAAATTCTAAAGGCACTGAAGTTAGATTCCACTTGCAATGTCTGCCGGTAAACCTGCAGCTTTGCTTCCATTTTTATATGAATCGCCATAACTATATAAGTCTACTGCAGTTGTACCACCAATCGCCATAGCAATAGAGTTCCATTGAATAAATCCAACAGAATCGTTTGCATAAATTCGAATTTTGTATGAACTTGCTTTTGGTAGATTAACTGCTACAGAAATCGAAGTTCCTTTAGTTGAGACAAATGAATATGCCTTTGTCATACTAGAACCATCAGTTGGTGTCAGCTCTATTGTAATAAATTGAAGCGAAATAGCGATGGATGAACTACCATTACCTGAATTCGCGATTTGTATTGTGGCATTTGAAGTTGAGGTATCATCTTTTGGAACTGTTCCACTACCACATGATGAAATTATAGTAATTAATATTATTCCTAGTACTGAATCAATTAATTGACTTTTCATTTTTTTGAAGATTAAGGTACTTACTCAGGGTGCTTTTGATGGAGCCCTTTTTACTAAGTTAATTCTGACGGCCACTGTATTTCAGAAATATTTAGTCTATTGGTCGGAACTAACAACATTCTTTTAGTTTGATCTCAAAAAATTCCTTTTGATTTAAGTAAATTCTTAAATCGCAAAACATCTTCAGAACCTCTATTCGTTATAAGGGAACGGATTTTTCAGGTTAGGTGTTTGAGGAATTGGAATGTAATTATATACAAAAGCATTGAATAAAACAATAGTTTCCAAATATTTAATTTTTAGGAAAGCTCTTAATAATTTGGATCAGAATCAAAATTATCGACTCTCTAGACAATATCAGTTTTGTGAAAGGATTTCAATATTCTGTTTTTGGAAAGCAAAAGATATGTTTTGTAAAGAAGAAAACTCTCCAATAAGCGCAATATTTCAAAAGAGAGAGCCATTTGTCAATGTGTTGACGGAAAGAAATGAGTCAAATTTCATTCGAAATCACTATTTTGCAAAAAACATTCGTTCGATGCAAGGTCAAAACAGAAGTGAAGTGAAGGTTGGAGCTGAAGTAGGAATCGTATTGAAAAATGACCAGCGATCCGGCAAAATTACGGAAGGAGTTGTCCAGGATATCCTGACCAATAGCTCGTTTCACCCCCATGGTATCAAAGTCAAACTGACCTCTGGGGAAGTTGGCAGGGTCAAGTCGATCAAATAAACCACTTTCACATTTATGAAAACAGCCTCACTGAAGGAGATCAAGACAGAATTGGCAAGTGTGCACCCTGCACGGATGGCGGAGCTTTGTCTGAAAATGGTTAAATACAAAAAGGAAAATAAAGAGTTGCTTACCTATCTTCTATTTGATTCGTATGATGAAAAAGCATACATCCAGTCGGTGATTTCTGAGATGGATGAAATGTTTAAGGAGGTCAACAGAAGTAATTCTTACCATGCAAAGAAGGGTATTCGCAAAATACTCGGGGTTGCCAATAAACAGATCAAATACTCGGGTTCAAAACAAACGGAGGTTGAAATATTGATTCATTTTTGCATAAAACTAAGAAAGTCAGGAATTGCAATGCCCTTGAACAGCGCATTGGGCAACATCTATGTTCGACAGGTCCAAAAAATTAAAAAATCATTGGCTACACTTCATGAGGATCTGCAGTTTGATTATGAAGAAGAGGTCAGGCTTCTTTGAAGGTGACAGATGCTATTCTCCGGGCATCGAAACAGGGTTCCGGGAATATTGTATAATTTTATCCAACCTAACAATAGAACATGCCTGATTACCATCCAAATATCCATCACCGCAAATCGATCAGATTGAAAGGATATGATTATTCAAAGGCCGGATTGTATTTTATCACGACATGTGTCCAAAACCGCGCATGTTTGTTCGGCGAAATACGCATCGGGACGCCCCAAATGATATTAACCGCCGCCGGCGAAATGATTGCAAAATGGTATTACGAATTGGAAAACAAATATCCCGGAATTCGTTGCCGTGAAATGGTCGTAATGCCCAACCATTTTCATTGTATCATCGAAATTATGGACGATCATCAACAGGACGCCCACGTAGGGGCGCCCCTACGTGGGCGTCCTGTTGATACGTGCACCATTGACGTTCCCCAATACGGTCCCGACAACAAAAAATTTGGTGTTCCCATGGGCGAAATGGTCGATTGGTTTAAAACAATGACGACAAACGAATACATTCGCGGGGTCAAAAATCAGGGATGGAAACGGTTCGACGGCAAATTGTGGCAACGCAATTATTGGGAACATATTATCAGAACCAAAGCCTCGTAAAAATTGTTCTAAATATGAAACACTGTTATTAGTTTATCCAAATATCAATATCAAGCCTTTCTCCGGTTTTAGCTTCTAAATGAGATGCTCCAATTACTAGCCCAACAGAGGTTAATGTAAGATGGCCTACTTTAGTTTCGTTATATTGTTTAAAAAGTCTTTCTCCAAAATCAAATTTTGACTTTATTTCTGCTGCAATTTCATTTACACCTTTTACAAATGTTAAAAAATCCTTTGATAAATCAATAAAATCTGGGATGTCTCCTTTGATTAGTCTATCTCTTTCCTGTTGAATTTCTTCTGCTGTTCTTTGAATAAAATAATAATTCTCACAGTCATCACTGGGTCTTAAGAAAATTGGTTTTAAGTCAGGTTGTAAATTCCATGCATCGTATGCTGGCTTGTCAATAAAAGGACTTTGGTCTATTAGAAATAAATTACTATATGATTTTCGGAATGCCGCTTCTAAATAAGTTGAGGCTATACTAATATTTGCACAATCAGAGTATTCTAAGTGTTGAAATTGAGCATTTGATGAGGAAAAATTTATAAACGGACAAATATTTGCTCGAAGCAATTGTTCTAAGTTATCTAAGTCTTTAACGTCAACGAAAGTGGCATATCTTGTAATAAAAGTGAAGGCTAAAATATCTAAATGATTCTTAGTCAAACGTGAAATTGTATTTATTGCCTCATTGTAAACAATTTCCTTAAACTCAATGCCATCACTTTTTACCCGATCTATTATTAAATTGCTTAAGATAGTTCGATTTTCCTTGTTGTCTTTTCTTGATGCCGATATTATCGCATCCTTTAATACAAACTGAATATCCGGTTTATTGAATCGATTTATTTCTTCCTGATTAAGTTTTTCTTGAATTTTATTATCGAGTTCTGTAATGAATAAATCACGATTCTTTTCAGCTTCTATTTTGGCAACTTCTTGAAGTTTTGGGAAATTTTCAATAAAAACGGATCTTGCTAATTCTTTTACATCAGTCGCTGAAAGACCACTTGAATTATGTATATGAATAGTTTCAGCAGCATAATTGTGGCCATCTCCATGAGGCTCTAGTTTTTTTTCATTTTTTCTTTTTCTGAGAATAAGTCCACCAATAATTGAAATGATTAGTACTCCAATGCCTGAAAATATCCATTCGCGATTGTTCCAAATTTTTGTAAAATAATCAGTCATCTTATTATTGTAGTTATTCGGTGTGAGTAGTACTTCTTATTCAATTCAAGGTTAGAGATGTTTTATGGTATCAAATGCAAATGCTTACCATGTAAATATAAGCATGTTCATTAAATAAATGTGCTTATCCTCTAAAAATCAAAGGTGTCACACTTTTCTGCTCCTGAAACATTAATTCTGCATAAAGACTAAGAGACTGTTTAAAATTTGTTTTTTTGTCCCGTTAGGGATATAATGTCGGTAGAATATGGATTAAGATCTAAATTCCGTCCCGTACGGGACGGAATATTTTGAGGTAATTTCTCTTTCTACCGACATTATGTGCCTACGGCACAGTCTTGATCACGTGATTTCTGATGAATAAAATAGGAACAATAAAATTTAAACAGTTTCTAATATGAAACAAAAAAATGCACTGTCATTGTTCCTTGTTTTCTATCCAGCGGGGCCGTCTACTCGATTGGCAAAATAGGTTATTTATATTTCCTTATCAGCAAGCTGTATCTTACTGTAGAATCTGGTTTACAAATTGGCATTGGGAATGATCCTTGCGGATAAAGGCATGGCATATTGTCGAGAGAGTGTGAAGCTTTGATCCTGCCATTGGATAACTGACCAAAATGTACATCCTTATCGGCCAATTTTGGATCCAGCAAATATTTATGATGTTCAGGATTGTTTAATAGTTGCTTAAAGTCAATGGTATCTAAATGTCCAAGAGTCTTTGAGCCGTTGAAAAACCCAAATTTCACCGTTGTCGTGTCAAATTGAAGTTGACTGTTTGATTGCGAAAATGTCGGAAGACAATATCCGATTATCAAAACTGTCAATAAAATTATCTTTCTCATAATCAATTACTTTTAAGTGACGGATCCTCTTTCTTTTCCTTTTTGTACCACCAATAAACACCACCTGCAATTAAACCAATAACAAAGCCATAAGGGCCAGTTTTCAATATACCGAGTAAAGGTCCTTGGTTACTATGAGGAGTAAAAATGATTGGGCCAACAAATCCCATAAAAAAACCTATGGAACCAAGTAATAGACCACCAACCAATATGCTGACTACTAAATTATTCGAGCTGTTTCCCATTTTTTTCCACATAAAAATGCTACTTCCAATTGCACAGAGTAGAGCTGTTATTAATGCAACTGGTGTGCTCCATAATCTTAAAGAATTGATAACCGGTGTAAAAGACATATAGTAAAAAAATGATGTCAAGATTATAATCATCAAAAATATCCGGATTGTTTTTTTCATAATTTAATTTTAGGTTGTTGTAAGTAGATTATGACTCAGTATTGTAAAACTAATCTATTCATTTGAATATTAAATTACTTAACCGACAAAAAATCAAAGGTGTCACACTTTTCTGCTACTGAAAAATCATAGGTCAAAACTTATTGAAAGTGGTGAATGATCACTGTGTGCTGTCCAATTTTCATAAGTCCCAATTTCAACTGTTTTAACTCTTTCAAGTAAATCAGTTGATGCAAAGCAATAATCAATGTGGTAAGGCTTAGTCACCTTTTTTTGCAGAAAAAATGTCGGGTGCTTTTCTCTCCCTTGTTCCATGCCAAAATGCTTATGGTAAATACTGTGAATGCCTTTAACTTCCAAATTGTTTACCATATCTGAATGTGTTCCAACTCTGTCTTTATAATCCCATATTTTATTGCTGTTAAAGTCTCCTGCAATAATGATTGAGCTTCCTAATAAATCCCTATAGTGATTGATTGCAAGCCAAATTTGACCAATGTAACGAGCTTCATAGTTTTCCTTATTGTCCATAGCCCAAACTGCAAGTAATGTAAATGAATGACCGTTTCCGGTTACTCGCAATGGAAGGATATGTCTAAAGGAAGGATTGAAATCTGGGAGTAATTCAAACTTGTAGTCAGAATATGAAAAAATCCCGATCCCTTTGTGAACGCTGTCTCCATGCCAATAAAAGTCATTCGGTTCTTTATTTGTCTGACTGAATTTTAATTTATCTGGGTGTTCACATTCCTGGACCACTAAAATGTCAGGTTGAAGAGGCAAAATAAAGTCAGCCTTCTTTCGGAATGCTCCTTGACAGTTCCAGGTAATTAATCTCATTTTTTACGTCTTGTAAGCTAGGACAGTAAATGTAAAGAAGTTCTTTGGATAAAAGAAAATCCAGATCGATTAATTGATTGGAACTTTATTTTAATTGATCTAGTAAAAGCAATTATTGTCTCAACTTACAATGAAAATTGTATTTATATAAAAGATGTTAAGTTCGGTTTTACTGATGGACAAAATATTTACTTTTGAATTTTAAAATGATTACAAAATGAGGAGCCTTTTATCCATTTGTACCATATTAGTTTTAAGTCTGGCGGCCTGTACCAAGAGTGCGATTCCCATAGTGTTACCTGTAGTCGCACTAAATCCTGTTACAGATATAACGCCAAACATGGCAAAATCGGGTGGTGATATTACTACAGATACTGGAGGTCCGATCACTGAACGTGGTGTTTGCTGGAGTACATCCCCCTCTCCGACCATTTCAAACAGCAAAACATTAAATGGCGGTGGACTTGGAACATTCGTAAGTGAACTGACCGGACTAACATCAGGCACCACTTACTATTTAAGAGCCTATGCAACAAACAATGCCGGCACAGCTTACAGCAAAGAATCATTATTTACAACCTTCTAAAAAAGCGAGTTAGAAACAAATCTAACTCGCTTTTTTTTATTGAGCGGAAAACGAGATTCGAACTCGCGACCCTCAGCTTGGGAAGCTGATGCTCTACCGACTGAGCTACTTCCGCGGTTTTTAAAAGGAAGGTACAAAATTATACTATTTTGGGAATTCTCCACCATATTTTCCGCTGATTTTGGTTTCACCGGATCGATATAAATGGAATTTTAAGCAGATGATGGTAACCAACATGCGGATTCTCCCGTAAATAGAAAGGATATCAAAAAATTAAAAATAGGGATGGAAATAAACGATTACTCGAATTATCCAGGAATTGCAAGCAGGATGAGTTTTATAAAGGATGACAAGAAAATTGACGAAAGCTTCTACAAAATAATAGAAATCAGACAATTAACAGACGAGACATTTTCATTGAAATTACCAAAGGCCCGCTTCCAGTTCAAGGCGGGCCAGCATATTTCATTACGGATTCACGGCAATCATCAAAGCAGGGAGTACTCGGTCTACAGCGGTACAAACGATGAATACCTCGAAGTTTTGGTAAAGGAGGTGGAGAACGGCTATTTTACACCCAGACTCCGTAAGCTGAAAGCTGGCGACCTGGTTGAAGTGCATGGCCCTTTCGGAAGGTTTGGCATCGGGCCAAAAGCCGCTGAAACCGGAAAATTTGTATTTATTGCGAGTGGAACTGGTATTGCGCCATTCCGCAGCATGATCCGAAGCTATCCTGGTCTTGATTACACACTGATCCATGGCGTCCGAAAATCAACCGAAGCTTACGACAAGGATGAATATGCCGCCGACCGCTATGTTTTGTGCACAAGTAAAGACGCTGGCGGAAATTACCAGGGACGGCTGACAGGCTATTTAAAAAATTGCACTTTTGCCAAAGAGACCCAGTTCTACCTATGCGGAAACAGCAATATGATTTTTGATGCCATAGAAGTACTGAAGGAGAAAGGCTTTGAACGGGATCAGATCCATTGCGAAGTATATTTCTAAGGAAAAAATTTCACGAATTGGGGACTAATTTCACGAACGCAACAATGCATGTAATGTGGCCATTAAAAAACATATTTTGTTAAAATGAAATATCATTTGATTACCCTTGGTTGCCAAATGAACCTGTCGGACAGTGAACGGGTTAGCGCCGTTCTGGAAGGGATGGGCTATATCCGCACTGAAATTGAGGAAGAGGCCAATTTACTCGGCATACTTGCATGTTCTGTCAGGCAAAAACCCATCGACAAGATATACAACAAGATCGCTCAATGGAACAGATGGAAAAACAACCGTAACCTCCTCACGTTCGTATCGGGCTGCATTTTACCTGCGGATAAGGAGAAATTCCTGAAGACTTTTGACCTGATTTTCCAGATGAGCGAATTGGCTCAGTTGCCCGATATGATCCGGGAATATGGAATTGTCACTCCTGCCGGACTGAAACAACCCAAACCGGTGATGCCAAAAAATGAGCACATCACGGAACTGTGGCACATCAAGCCCAAATATCAGTCGACCTACGAAGCCTTTGTACCCATCCAGAACGGATGCGATAAGTTCTGTACTTTTTGCGCGGTTCCCTATACCCGTGGCCGTGAAGTTTCACGGCCATCCAGTGAAATTTTGGATGAAGTGCGACACCTGGTAGATCAGGGTTACAAATCTATCACGCTTTTGGGGCAAAACGTCAACTCCTACGGACTCGATAAAGATGGAGAGGAGATAAATTTTGCGGAGCTTCTACGCCAGATCGGTGAATTTGGCAAGACCTCTGGTCAGGAATTTTGGGTTTATTTCACCTCACCCCATCCGCAGGATATGAACCGCGAGGTGATTGAGGTGATAGCATCTTATGCATGTCTGGCCAAGCAGATACACCTGCCGATGCAAAGCGGTGACGAGCGGGTGCTGATCAAAATGAACCGCCAGCATTCGATGGATAAATACCGTAGGATCGTATCAGATATTCGCGAACTAATACCACAGGCCACCCTTTTTACCGATATCATTGTAGGTTTTACCAACGAAGGCGAAGCTGAATTTCAGAATACAGTTGAGGCCATGAAAGAATTCAGGTTTAACATGGCTTATATCGCCATGTATTCACCACGTCCGGGAGCTGCCAGTTATCGCTGGGAAAATGAGGTGGCCACAGACGATAAAAAAGACCGGCTGCATCGCCTTTCGGAAGTGATGAAGACCCACTCACTCCGGTACAATGAGTCGTTGGTCGGAAAAACAATCAGGGTACTGATCAATGGAAGCGACCGCAAGACCGGCTTTTCAACAGGCTTGACCGAAGGAAAACTGATTGTCAGGCTCGACAGGAGGGACGATACCCTGATGGGGAAAATCGTCGATGTTACAATCACATCAGCTGCTGATTTTTCCATGAGTGGCGAGCTGCATGAAGTTCACATTGGACAGTCTCAGTAAAAGAATGTATTTTTATAAGGGACATCAGATTGCTTCACACTTCGTTTCTTCCCGATGAAAAATCGGTACAGGCAGTGGTCGCAATGACGGTGGGTTATTTTGAGTTGTGAGAATGCAACAGATTGCTTCCCGCTCGTGCCTCGCGGTCGCAATGACGACTCTCACAGGGATTGCGTTGGATGAGGCGAGGGCTGGGTGAAAATTGACAACAAATCGTGTTTTACGATCCAGCCCTCGCCTCATCCAACTGCACAACCAGCAATCTGTTGATAATCAAGCAAATATAAAATTTATCATTGCGAGGAGGAACGACGAAGCAATCTGTTGATAATCAGTATTAAATAAAAACAATGTGGTTATAAACGATAAAAAGAAAGTAGCTTTTAAAACACTCGGCTGTCGGCTCAATCAATACGAAACCGATGCGCTGGTTACCAATTTTGATGAAGCAGGGTACCAACTGGTCGGATTTGACGAATCGCCCGATGTGGTGGTTGTCAATACCTGCACGGTGACCAACCAGAGCGACCAGAAATCCAGGACCGTGATTAGCCAGGCCGCCCGTAAAAACAAAAATGCCGTGGTGGTGGTAACGGGTTGCATGGCCAATAATTTCAAAGAAAAACTCGAAAGCCAGGAGAACATCACCTTTGTCGTCGAGAACAATCGGAAAAGCTCTATTCTTTCACTGGTCGAAGCCCATTTTTCGGGTGAAATCATTCATCCCAACCAGTTGCCCCAGGATGTTTTCAGTTACGAACCTGTCCGGAAAAGCCTTCACACCCGAAGCGCCGTAAAAATTCAGGATGGCTGCGACAATTTCTGTACATTCTGCATCATCCCGATGGTTCGGGGCAGGGCTGTCTCTCGTCCTGTGGCTGATGTACTGGAAAATGTGCGTAAAACCATTGAAAACGGATTCAGGGAAATTGTGATCACCGGAGTTAACATTGGCCGTTACGAAGACGGGGAAGCTCGCTTCGAAGATTTATTGGCCCGGATTCTGGATGTACCGGGCGATTTCAGAGTGCGAATTTCATCCCTCGAACCTGATGGCTTTGGCGATGGTTTTGTTGAACTGTTTTCGCATCCAAAGCTTATGCCTCATCTTCACCTCTGTCTACAAAGCGGTTCAGAAAAAACACTGCTCCGGATGCGCAGGATGTATGATGCAGGGCAATTCCGAAAAACAATCCAACAGTTCCGTTCAGTTTATCCCGAATTTAATTTCACTACCGATATTATTGTTGGTTTTCCCGGTGAAACAGAAGAAGATTTTCAGCAAACACTCGAAGCTGTTGAGGAATTCGGCTTCAGCCATGTGCACACTTTCAAATATTCAATACGGACAGGTACACGCGCCGAAAAACTGGAAAATCATATTTCTGAAAAAATCAAGACTGAACGGTCTGCCCAGATCCGTCAGCTTTCCGTTGAGAATAAGTACAGGTACTACCAAACCCTGATCGGGAAAACCCAGAATGTATTGGTGGAGAAAATCACAAAAAACAAAGCATACGGTTATGGCGATTTGTATGTTCCGGTTGAATTTCAAGCCAAAGAGATTCAGAAAAACAGTATTCAAACCGTCAAACTGACCGGTTTGTCGGGCGAAGGTGAAAAACTGATTTTGGTAGGCGAATTACTTGAAAATAAATCAAGAGTCCACTCCGAAAAGCAAAAAAATAAAGAAGGCCACTAAGACCTTACATTCGCTCCGGCACCTCTATCCCAAGTAACGAAAATCCGTTCTTAATTATCTTGCCAACCGTTTGGGCGACAACCAGCCTGAAGTCACGAATGGACAGATCGGGTTCGTTTAGAATGGAATAGTCGTGGTAGAAGGAGTTGAACTCTTTCACCAGGTCGTAGACGTAATTGGCCACAACAGCCGGACTATGCCCCTTCCCGGCCTCTTTTACCACTTCAGGGAAAAGAGAAATGATCTTCAGCAGACTGCGCTCCTTGTCGTTGAGTGAGGTTGTTTCTGCCTTTAGCGGTATGGCAATTGCCGTTTCTTTTGCTTTTCGCAGGATGCTCTGAATCCGGGCATAAGTGTACTGGATAAACGGTCCGGTATTGCCGTTGAAGTCGATCGACTCTTCCGGATTGAAGGTCATTGTCTTCTTTGGATCGACTTTCAGAATGAAGTATTTCAGCGCACCCAAAGCCACAATATGGTAAATGTGCTCTTTTTCTGCTTCACTGTAACCCTCGAGTTTGCCCAACTCCATGGAGACGGAACGTGCTACGTCGATCATCCCGGCTACCAGGTCATCGGCATCCACCACAGTACCTTCGCGCGATTTCATCCGGCCATTGGGCAGCTCCACCATCCCGTATGAAAAGTGATAGAGGTCACTTCCCCACTTATAGCCAAGTTTGTCAAGCAGCAGCGAAAGTACCTGAAAATGGTAGATTTGCTCGTTACCAACAACATAGATCATGTGATCGATTGGATAATCACGGTAGCGCAGCTGAGCTGTTCCGATATCCTGTGTGATGTACACGGAAGTACCATCCGAACGGAGCAGGATCTTTTTGTCGAGTCCCTCTTTCTCGAGGTTAGCCCAAACAGAACCGTCGCTTTCCTGCTGGAAGATACCCTCCTTGACACCGCGCAACACTTCATCGCGACCAATGGTATAGGTATCCGATTCGTAATAGATCTTATCGAAGTCAACACCAAGGGTCTTGTATGTCTCATCGAAACCGGCATACACCCAGCCATTCATCGTTCTCCACAATTGGCGGACCTCCGGATCGTTGGCCTCCCATTTGATCAGCATCTCACGGATCTCCACGATGCAGGGAGCCTCCTCCTTTGCTTGCTCTTCGGTTCTGCCGTCAGCCATCAGTTCGGCAATCTCACTTTTGTACAGTTGATCGAACTTGACATAGTACTCCCCTACCAGATGATCGCCCTTTTTTCCATTGGTTTCAGGGGTTTCGCCGTTGCCAAACTTCAGCCAGGCCACCATCGATTTGCAGATATGGACACCTCGGTCGTTGACAATATTGGTTTTCACTACTTTGTAGCCATTGGCCTTCATCACCTCTGCCAGGGAAAATCCAAGCAGGTTGTTGCGGATATGGCCGAGATGCAGGGGTTTGTTGGTGTTGGGGGAGGAATATTCGATCATGACCAGCTCAGATTGGTCAGTCTCAGGAATGAATCCGAATCGGTCATCAGGAATTGCTTCGTTGAGCCTGTCAATCCAGAATGTATTGTCAATCACCAGGTTTAGGAAACCCTTGACCACATTGAATTTCGATACTTCTGTCACATTGGCGACAAGGTATTCGCCGATCTCCTGGCCTGTCACTTCCGGTGACTTTTTCGAAGTTCTCAGAAATGGAAAAACCATTACGGTCTGGTCGCCTTCAAACTCACTCCTGGTAAGCTGTACCTGAACCTGAGCAGGGTCAACCTGTTGTCCGTAAAGGGAATTGATTGCCACTGCAACCTGGTCTTTTATAATAAGTTCTATGTTCATCAACGACAATTTGAAAATGTGAAAATGTGGAAATGTGGAAATTATGAACTCCGCAAATTTACTATATCTGACTGAAATAGATGGGTAAAAATGGGGGATAGTTCAATTTTATCGTGAATAGTACATTAAATAAAAATAAAAACCCGGGGATCAGCACTGCTTCGTCCCCGGGTTCAAATATCATATTACACCGGTTATAAATGAATCTGTGGCGGCAATAACCACTCTCTGTCAAGCAGCGCTTATTTCCACATTTTCACATTTCCCAATTTCCACATTATTTCTACTGCTCTTTTACCCTGATATTTTTGAATTTCACAACAGATCCATGTCCGAGGAAGCCGATATGCCCGGTAGTGCGCAGCAACCCGGGATGTTCTTTGTGATCGAGGGTTCCGTTGCGGCTGGCAACGGCGATATCCCCGTCAGTAATGATGTTTCCATTGAGAATCACTTTGACATTGTTGCCCTTCACAATTACCTCTTCAAAGTTCCATTCCCCGGTAGGTTTTAGCGATCCGCGTTTGGCTGGAATCACGCCGTAAACAGAACCATGGTACTGGTAAGGTTGCAACTGAGCGTATATTGGCGCATCATCGTCAAGGATCTGAAGCTCCATTCCCACGTATGCCGCATCGCCCTGCAGGGGTGCACGGATACCAAGACCATTGTTGGCACCGGGTGTCAACTGGAACTCAAAACGGAAGGTAAAATCACGGTATTCGCCCTGTGTGAAGAGGTTTCCATGTGAAGG
This sequence comes from Bacteroidia bacterium, assembly GCA_026391315.1. Lineage (GTDB taxonomy): Bacteria > Bacteroidota > Bacteroidia > Bacteroidales > Prolixibacteraceae > CAINVV01. Next base: position 18,063 of record JAPLDT010000066.1, on the reverse strand, counting down.
ACCATTGTCGATATTCAGGACAATCTCACCATTTTTTACTTCATAATCGACCGTATTCCCTGTCCAACCGTCGAAATTGATGCCGTTGAAAAGGGGAACAAATCCCTCCTTTTGCTCTTCAGCCGAAAGGACATAGTTGTTGTCGTTGATCTCGTTTACATAGATGTCGCGGAAGGCAAGATCTGTGCCGTGTGCCTGTAGTTCTATGGCATCCTTCGGGAAGATAGGGATCGAACGGTCCCAGTAATTCTCGAGCGGCACCTGGTCGACGACCAAAACTCCGTTCAAAGTGACCGTCACCTTTTCTCCAACCATTTTGATGTAGAAATGGTTCCATTCGCCAATGGGATTGTCTGCAACTTTCAATGGAGTGCTTCTGAATTTGGCGTTGTTGTACAGTCCCCCCGATCCAACCTGGGCGCCTACTTCAACCCTGGAAGTATCCCAGATCTGAACCTGTGGGGAACCTCTCAGGTAGATTCCGCTGTCTCCTTTTTTGGTGATGCGCCAATCCACGATCATCTCGAAATCCCCGTACTGTTTTTCGGAGCACAGATTGTCGCCTGATCCGCTGAAAACAATCGAATTATCTTTGACACTCCAGAGTTTTGCTGCTTTGGCATTGGCTTCAACCTGTTTGGAGGCCAGTTCCTTTTCAGTCATTTTAGCCCTTGTAACCGGATTGCCCACCAAACCTTTCCAACCGGTAAGGTCCTTCCCGTTGAACATGGTTACATATCCCTTCTCATCCGGCATCGAAGCCAGGTATTTTTTAACCTTCTCTTTGTCATAATCACTCTCCGCCCCTTTCAAAAGGCCGGCAGATTTGGATAAGGCGGCTTTGACGATTTCACCTGTCAAACCTACCGTCTTACCTGAACCAGGCAAAGCAATCTGGATAACGGAATTGGCTGCATCGGATTGAAGCGCCTTGTCATCGAGGAAATTAGCTGCATAGATAAGAGCAGAAAAAGTCTTTACATCGCCCAGTCTGTCGATCACCATCAATTTTTGCTCGTCAGTTTGAGCCAGAGGCATCAACTTGCGGTATTGCAGCAATTTTTGGTCTTCAGGAACTGCAGGGGTAGCAACCAGGCTGATAAAGCCTTTGAAGGCCCTGGCCTGATAGTCCGGATTGGCAGCGCAAATTTTGTATAGTGCATCAGTTGCATCGGCATTGCTCCACTTTAGCAACGCATTGAAGGCTGTCTCCTTAACTGCCTGATCGCTGGATCCAAAGGCATCAATCACCTGTTTCAGGGCATCACGGCCACCCAGTTTTGAGAAAATTTCCAGGGTACGGCCAGGATCATTCATTTTACTCAATTCAGCAACGAATTTGCCGGTCTCTTCTTTGTCTAAAGCAGAAGCAGCATGAATCAAGGAAAGCTGAACCGCTACGATTTGCTCTTTCGTGGATGCTTTCTTCAAAAGATCCAGCAGAACGGGAATATTTTCTTCGTTCGACAAATTCTTCAGAGCGGTATAGGCAGCAGCGGAAATATCCTGGTCCTTGTTCGCTGTAAGTCCAACCATTTTATCGAAATTCCAGTTACCTGCCTTGGCGCCAATCAGTTTAATGATCTCGACTTTTGCTGCTTTCGGGGCTCCATCCAGTGACTGTGCCAGCCTGTCGATATGTTTTCCGTCCAACATACGGGAAAGCGCTTTCGCGGTAGCAACAGCATCCAATCCTTTGATCAGGTGGTCTTCAAGTGCAGTTGTAGCAGCAGGTACCCTGATGTTTGATATGGCATTGATTGCCTCAATTCTAACCTCCTCCGATGGGTCAGAAAGAAGTGATTCAAAGGTAGCCATCGGATCTTTACAACCTTTGCGTCCGAGCATCTCAACAATTTCGGCTCTTTTTTCGCCGGTGACGGTTTTCGATTTTGCGATCCACTGACGGGTCACGGCCACATCCGACGAGGCAGCTGCCAGATTCATCACACCGGCACGGTAAGCCTTGTCGGCGTTGTCAAACTCTTTCAGCAGGAGTGGCTGCGCCTCCACTCCCCAATATTTCGCTTTTACGGCCAGGGCAGCAGAGCGGTACTGCAATTGAGATTTCTCTTTGCAGTTGGTCAGTAGAGTTGTGACTACTTTGTCGCAGAGCGTCAGATTGCCACTAGCCCCTAGTCGACCAGCGTAGGTAACCAGTGAGGAGACAATCCCGGTAGGTTCGTACATGTATTTTGCTTTTGCAGCTTTGTCTGATAAAAAGGCAAAACTCTCTTTGGATGCAATTTGAGCTATCGCTACCAGTATCACCCTTTGCAGTTTGGCATCTGCACCACCCATTTTTTTGATCAGGATTGGATTGGCTGCTTCCATCTTCATCTGGCCGACAGCTTTGGCAAGAGCCAGGGCTGCAATTCCCTGAGAACCTTCCAATTTTTTCAACATGGCATCGCCTGCGGATGGAGTCGCAACTGCCAACAATACTTTGACAGCGGCATCGCACAATTTTTCATCAGTCAGGAACTGGCTCAATGTAGCAACCGACTGATCGGTCGCAACAAAATAGAGCTGCGTAAGGTAAAAAGATTGGACATCCTTGTCTGAACTGCCCTGAACGGCTTTCAGCAATCCATTCTCTACCATCCGTTTGTCGGCTTCTTTACCGAATTGGGAAACATATTTTGAGAGGCTAGCTACCACAAATCTGGCTGCTACGTCATCTCCGGTACCTGGAGGTATAATTTTGGCTGCAAAAAGGGCAAATCCCTCCTCTTTCATTTCAGCTACTTCGCTCATCAGCACATTCAGCCTGACGTCATCTTTGGTTGGCACTTGTGCGAGGGCATCCGCAACTTTGGTATTGATGGTACGGTTGATCTGACCCCTGCCATTCGAGCTAAATGCAAGTATCAGCGAGACAACCATTAAAAACAAACCTATTTTCTTCATATCGTTTTTTCTTGGAACATTATAATTTGTAGAAACTGATAAAATTTTCTTTGCGCTTTTTTGCGTCTTCTCTTTGCGTATTTTGCGTGACTATTTTTCTCGCAAAGGTCGCAAAGGATTTCGCAGAGATCGCAAAGAAAAAGATGCATCTCTTTGAATTTAAGTACTATATACTCCAGGGTGCACGCATGGGTTGATTGATTAATCTATTGGCAGCTTCATCATCGATAAACTGCTGTGTGGCAGGATCGAAATGCAACGTGCGTCCCAATTGAAGTGCGATGATTCCCATGTTAACCACCGTGCAGGAGTGGTAACCATTCATCTCATTCAGTGCGAATTTCTTCCTGGTTTTCACCGATTCCGTGAATGTGGTAATTTGTGGTTCTGGATCCGGCAGCGTCTCTATAAATGATTGAAGATTTGGGATCGTAGATTTGAAACCTCTGAAAATCTTTCCATTGGGACCTTCGATGTAGGCAGCATCCTTGTCGCGGTTCTCACCATCCAGAATGATTTTGCAACCGTCGGCATAGGTATACTCTATTCTCCGCCATGAACCTACCGCATCGTAATGTTGCTCAGGTGCATCCACTTCGACTTTGACAGGACTGGTATCGTCTTTCCCCAGCAGGTATTGTACCGGATCGAGGTAGTGCTGACCCATATCGCCCAAACCTCCTCCGTCATAATCCCAGTAGCCCCTGAACTTGGCATGGACACGTTCGGGATTGTAGGGTTTGTAGGGGGCAGGACCAAGCCACATGTCGTAATCGAGCTCTTCGGGTACCGGCATTGGTTTGAGATTTCGCTCACCACTCCAATAGAATTTCCAGTCATACCCGGTTATTCCGCTGACAGTTACCTTGAGCGGCCAACCCAGAATCCCACTTTGGATCACCTTTTTCAGTGGTTTAACATCCGTACCCAACCCATAAAAAGTATCCTTGAAACGAAACCATGTATTCAACCTGAATATTCTGTCGTATTTGTTGATCTCCTCAACCACCCGAAGACCTTCTCCAATGGTACGGGTCATTGGTTTTTCACACCAGATGTCTTTCCCGGCACGGGCGGCCTCAACAGCCATGATGCCATGCCAATGCGGAGGTGTGGCAATGTGTACGATATCGATATCGGGTTGCAGCAGCAACTCCCTAAAATCGTGGTAGGTCTTTACCGGATTCGGAATCATCTTTTGGACCTGTGCGAGGTGATTCTTATCTACATCACAAATGGCCACAACCCTTGTATCTTCGTAGCCAATGTGTCCGCGACCCATCCCGCCTACACCGATAATGGCTTTGGTAAGCTGATCACTGGGTGCGGTAAAACCTGTTCCGCCGAGTACATGCCTCGGTATTACCATGATACCTGCCATGGCAAGCGATGTGTTCAGAAAGCTTCTTCTCTTCATGTTTATATCAATTATTATAGTTAATCTAAATGCAAGTGACTAAAGTGAACTAAAGTGACTAGAGTGACTAAAGTACTTCGCCACTATACTTAATTATATTTTCTCCGTTTCATTGTTTCCTCGTTTCCCCTTTTTACTCAGTTCTGAAAATTGTATCTCAAAGTCCATCAGTCCCTTGGTCCCCAAGTCTCCCAGTCCTTTTTCAGTATCCCGCTGCTTGTCCGTCCTTCCTGGATTCGGAAGCTCCGAAATAAACTTTATTTTTTTCGTCCCATTTGATGGCCTGGTATCCACCATAAATTCCGTTGATAAACTGAATCTGGTGCCCTTTGCCCAGCAGTTGCCGGATGGTCTCATAAGGGATTCCACTTTCAAGATAAACCACTCCCCCATCCGTCATGGTTTCACCGGTAGGTTCGCTGGATCCCTCATGACATATCCGCGGCGCATCACCTGCCTCCTGCAGATTCATACCAAAATCGATCAGATTGACCACCATCTGCACATGACCCTGCGGCTGCATGGAACCGCCCATCAGTCCAAAGCTGATGAAGGGCTTGCCATCTTTGGTGATAAATGCCGGAATGATGGTGTGGAAAGGCCTTTTGTGCGGTTCATAACGGTTCATGTGGGTCGAATCGATGATAAACATCTCCCCACGATCCTGCAGAATAAATCCCAGCTTTCCGGGAGTCATTCCTGATCCCATCCCACGGTAATTGCTTTGAATCAGCGAAACCATGTTCCCCTCCTTGTCGGCAGTGGTCATGTAGATGGTATTTCCCTGTTCGAGGTTTCCGGCAGGATAGCTTTTGGCTGATCTCGTGGCATCAAAAAGTTTTAGCCGCTCTTTGGCATAGGTTTTGGAAATCAGTTTTTCAATCGGAATTTTGGCAAAATCGGGATCAGCATAATATTTGGCACGATCCTCAAAGGCCAGCTTCTTTGTCTCAACGAAGGTATGGATGTAGGCAGCGCTACCGAAACCCATTCCCGCGATATCAAAATTCTCAAGCATATTGAGCATTTGTAACACGGCAGTACCCTGACCGTTCGGTGGCAATTCCCATACATCGTATCCACGGTAGTTGGTAGAGATGGGTTCGACCCAATCCGAATGATGATCCGCCAGGTCCCTGACACTCAAGAATCCTCCCTGTTCCTTCATGTAACCGGCAATCTTCTGAGCCACTTCTCCTTTGTAGAAGGCATCTCGTCCTCCAGTAGCAATTTTTTCGAGCGTGGCAGCCAGATATGGGTTTTTAAACACCTCACCTTTGGCAGGCGCTTTTCCGTTTGGCATGTATATCTCTTTGAACCCCGGATATTTTTGCAGGTTCCTCGAATTTGAATTCCAGTAATAGGCGATGACCTCAGTGACCGGAAATCCCTCCCTGGCATAATTGATGGCCGGTTTCAGCAGGTCCTGGAAGGGAAGTTTTCCAAATTTTTTGTGTAGTTCGGACCAACCATCCACACATCCGGGTACCGATACCGACAACGGTCCGAAGGCGGGAATTCGGGTAATACCGTGTTTTTTGAAATATTCGTAAGTCAGATCATACGGGGATCGGCCACTGGCATTCAAACCATAAAGTTTCTGCGTTTTTGCATCCCACACGATGGCAAACAGATCACCCCCAATGCCATTGCTGACGGGTTCTACCAATCCAAGCACGGCATTGGCTGCTATGGCTGCATCTACCGCGTTGCCGCCGGCTTTAAGGATATCAAGAGCTACCTGGGTTGCCAATGGCTGACTGGTACAAGCCATCCCATGCTGTGCAATCACCTCAGAACGTGTAGCAAAAGTGTGGCCGGTAATACGATCCTGGGCAGCTAGGTTGACTGATATTAGAACAACGAAAAGCATCAAAATAGTATTCTTCATAATAATTTTAAATTGCTTCCGGTTCTCTGTTTGTAAGTCGGAATGGCTGGTAAATATAGTTATCTTCCGGCAATATAGGAAGCAGACAAAATCGAATTTATAGCATTTTTACTCATTGATTACCTTGAACTTTCCATTTCAAAAACAGATTCCAGATTCATCAACCAGCAATTTTCACGCGAATTATGCTGGTTAACCGGCAATTTTCACGCGAATTTTGCTGGTTAACCAGCAATTTTCACGCGAATTATGCTGGTTTTAAAATAATCTTAGTATATTTGTGTTGAAATTTATACCATGAACATTCAACGACACATCGAAACTGCCTGCCTCGATCAGCTAAAATCGAGCAGAAAAGTTTTGTTGATTTATGGTCCACGTCAGGTTGGCAAGACAACCCTTGTCAAACAATTGGGGAAACTTTCCGGATGGAAGGTAAAGTACCTTTCTGCTGATCTGCTCGACAATGAATTGCTCCTCATGCAACGCGATATTCAAACAATCTCGGAACTCACGGAAGGGTATCAATTGCTAATTATAGATGAAGCTCAACGCGTACAGGATATCGGGCTGGCGCTAAAAGTTCTTTATGATGAATTGCCCCATTTGAAGGTGATCGCTACCGGTTCTTCCTCCTTCGAAATGGCCAACCGAGCTGCTGAACCCTTGACAGGACGAAAAACGGTTTTCCATCTGCTTCCATTTTCACTGAGTGAAATCATTGCAGGCAAGAACAAATTTGAATTGGATCAGCAATTGGAAGAGTTGCTGCGTTTTGGTATGTACCCGGAAATTTTCATGGCCAGTGCCAACCAAAAGTGCAACTTCCTCGGTGAAATCTGCGACTCCTATTTGTACATGGATGTTCTTCAGCTGACCAATGTGAAATACACGGCCAAGATCAGGGATTTGTTGCGTTTACTGGCATTCCAGGTTGGACAGTTGGTTTCGGTCAATGAGTTGTCCCAGACCCTTTCGATCAACCGCGAAACCGTTGAACGATACATCGACTTGCTTGAAAAGGCTTTTGTGATCTTCCGGTTGCCCTCTTACAACAGAAATCTACGCAAAGAGGTAGCCAAAATGGACAAAATATATTTCTACGATATAGGAATTCGAAATTACCTGATCGACAACCTCAAACCGCTTCATTTACGCATCGACGCAGGTAGTCTATGGGAAAATTTCGTGATCGCTGAACGCCGCAAACAACTTCTTTACAATCGGAAGATGGTTCATTCCTATTTTTGGCGCACCTACACCGGAGCCGAAATCGATTATGTCGAAGAGGGAGAAGACGGATTGATGGGATTTGAAATTAAGATGACAAAGGACAATGTAAAACCGCCCAAATTGTGGCAGGAAGAATACCATGGAGGATTTCAGCTGATCAACCGTAAAAACTACCTCGATTTGCTGCTGGAAGGAATGCTTTAATCAAATTTATCCTACTTTTAATGCCAACTAATCATCCTCATTCACCTTCATGCTAACTGGTAATTTTCAGGAACTTTACGATCGGCTGGTTCCATTTGTCGACAAAAACCGCATCTACCACGATCCGTTGCATACCCTTGCATTCGGAACTGATGCCAGCTTTTACCGGCTCATTCCCCGAATGGTGATCAAGGCAAAAAATGAGGCTGAGGTGTCGCTGATTCTGGAAGAGTCGTCCAGTCTGAAAATCCCTGTTACCTTTCGTGCCGCGGGCACCAGTCTTTCCGGACAAGCCGTTAGCGATTCATTGCTGGTGATTGCCGGCAACAACTGGAAAAAATCGGTAGTTGAAGAGGATGGTGCAGCAATTAGGTTACAGCCCGGACTTACAGGCAGCGAGGCCAATGCCTTGCTCGCAAAATACGGCAGAAAAATAGGACCGGATCCTGCATCTATTCAGTCTGCAATGATTGGTGGGATTGCCGCCAACAATGCCAGCGGAATGTGTTGCGGAACTGCTGACAACTCTTACCAGACATTGTTAAGCATGCGGATTATCTTTCAGGACGGAACACTGCTGGATACCGGTGATGAGCAAAGTTGTGCCTCTTTCAGAAAATCCCATGACAGCTTTTTGAATCAAATCGATCTTTTGAAGGAATTTGTTACTGAAAATAAATCACTTTCAGCGAGGATCCGGCACAAATACAAGATGAAAAATACGACAGGGTATAGTCTCAATGCCCTGATAGATTTTTCAGATCCCATTGATATTCTGCAGCATCTGATAATTGGATCAGAAGGAACGCTCGGCTTCATTTCTGAAATCAGATACAGAACGGTTGTAGAGCATCCATGCAAAGCAAGTTCACTGATGCTGTTTCCTTCAATTTACGAGGCATGCAAGGCAGTTATTCTGTTGCAGGAAGCGCCGGTTGCAGCTGTCGAACTGATCGACAGGGCTGGTTTAAAATCGGTAGAAACGGAAGAAGGATTAGCGGTTGATCTAAAGACACTCGATCAAAATGTATGTGCCCTTTTGGTCGAAACCAGGGCAGCAGAGACCGGCCTGCTTGAGGTTCAGATAAAACAGATAGCCAGGATTTTAGAAGATATTCCAACAGTTGAACCTATACAGTTTACAGCTGATTCCACAGAATGCGCCCATCTTTGGAAAATCAGAAAAGGGATGTTCCCTTCTATCGGAGCGATGCGAAAGAAAGGCACGACCGTGATTATTGAAGATGTCGCTTTCCCTGTTATTCGGTTGGCAGAAGCTACACTGGATCTTCAGCAACTTTTCGAAAAATGGGGTTACCACGAAGCGGTCATCTTTGGTCATGCCCTGATGGGCAATCTGCACTTCGTTTTCACGCAGGATTTTGCTACCGATAAGGAGGTGGAACGGTACAAAAATTTCATGGAAGATATTTCTGAACTTGTTGTTCACAAATACGACGGTGCGCTAAAGGCTGAACATGGAACCGGTCGTAACATGGCGCCTTTCGTGGAGTTGGAATGGGGTGCTGAAGCCTACATGCTGATGAAACGGATCAAAGCCATCTTTGATCCGGAACAGTTACTAAATCCGGGTGTGATCCTTAACAACGATCCGCTTGTACATCTGAAAAACCTGAAACCGATACCCGTTGCGCATGAGCAAATTGACACTTGTACCGAATGTGGATTTTGTGAACCAAATTGCGTGTCAGCAGAACTGACACTCACTCCGCGACAGCGAATCGTTACCTACCGGGAAATAGCCAGTCTGAAAAATAGTGGGAAAGAGCCTCATTTGCTTGCACAACTGCTTAAATTATACCGCTATGCAGGCAACGAAACCTGTGCCACCGATGGATTATGCGCGACCGCCTGTCCGGTGAAAATCGACACAGGAAAGTTGATAAAATCCATCCGTCAGGAAGAGATTGGAACCGGACAAAAGCGTGGTGTATGGGTGGCCGACCGGATGAAACTGGTAACCGGGACGATGCGTACCGGACTCACTTTCATTGCCTTTGTGCACAAAATGGTTGGAACCCGTATCATGTCGGCCATCACAAAAAGCGCCCGCTGGCTCACCTTCAACAAATTGCCATCATGGAACCCATGGATGCCGACCGGTGCCAAACAAATCCACTCTTTCCCGTTAATCCACGAATCCAAATCAAGGCAAAAGGTAGTCTATTTCCCTTCTTGTATTAACCGTAGTATGGGACCTTCAGGGTACGAGAAAGGGGAACAGCTCACGGCGGTGATGCTAAAATTGTTGCAAAAAGGAGGATTTGATGTCATCTACCCTGAAAATCTGTCCGATTTGTGCTGCGGGATGGCCTTTTCGAGTAAAGGTTATACTGAAGCAGGCGATAAAAAATCGAACGAACTTGAAGCTGCCCTTCAGAAGGCAAGCGAAAATGGAAGGTATCCGGTCTTGTGCGACATGAGCCCCTGCCTTTATACCATGCGTGAAAACATGGGAACAAGAATGAAATTGTACGAACCGGTGGAGTTTATTCTTGAACATCTGTTGCCTCAATTAACCATCACTCCCCTGGACGAAACCATCGCAGTCTTTCCGGTGTGTAGTCTGAAAAAGATGGGATTGGATCAAAAACTGACTGACCTGGCCAAACTTTGCGCGAAGGAGGTGGTGATAGTGGAAACCAATTGCTGCGGTTTTGCCGGCGACCGTGGATTTTCCTTTCCTGAATTGAACCAGCATGGTTTACGTACCCTGAAAGCCCAGCTTCCCATATCGGTACTCCGGGGATATTCCAACAGCCGGACATGTGAAATCGGACTCAGCCTCCACTCAGGAATTCCGTTTCAATCCATTGTTTACCTGGTAGATAAAGTCAGTTCAGAAAAACCGGAAGGATAAATTTGAAAATTGGGAAATGTGAAAATGTGAAAATTAACACAGCATTCGTACGAAGCGATCATTTCCACATTTTCACATTTTCCAATTATCAAATCAGCATATTCAACTGATTCTGACAATTGGTTTTAACCGTTTTTGCATTTTCATCGTTGGGATTCAATTCCAGACTCATGTTCATGTATTTCATGGCTTCTTTTAATTCCATTCTCGCTTTGTCGTTCTGATCTTTAAAGGCCTTGTCGGATGCCGGATATTTGCCCGCTTTTACCTGTGCAACGGCCGTTTTCAAGATCGAAAGGGCTTCATGGTAATGCTTATCACCTTCGGTAAAGTAATATTTAGCCAGCGTCTCTTTCATAACTTTGGAATTGGGGACTTTGACCAATCCCTCCTTCAAAGTTTTGAGGTATTCATCATTGTTGTTTTGGGCCTTCATGATGCAAAGCCTGTACTGGTAGGCCATGTCGAGGTTGTGCCCTGCCGCGATCGACATATCGATATATTTCAATGATTTTTTCATGTCGTTGACACGGTAGGCGCAGGCCCCCATGGAAAAGATCATGGCCTGATCGGTAGGTCTCTTTCCCCAAACGGTGAGCGCTTTTTCGTACTTTGCAAGTGCGATAGCCCACTGCTGGGCAACCATTGCTTTGTTCCCCTCATTTCTCAGCGTCATAGCATCCTGGGAGTACAAGGATGATACGCTGAAGCACACGAATAAGACTACAGCAAAACGTTTCATGTCTAGATAATTTGTTTTTTAATTGCCACATGGAATACCCACATATTCATTATCTGCTGATATGAAAGTTTACTCATGGGTATTTCATTTTGAGAATTAATTTGGTTTACAACTTCCTCATTTTTATAATAGTAACAAAAACTAAAAAGCAGATCTCTACCAAAGTTAATTCAAATATTCATGGGTTGAACTGATCGGTGTGAAAAAATCCCAGAATATTTAAAATAAGGTCTACATAGGTTTGCGCGGCTGTCTGAGATGGGTCAATTTGCATACAATGACGAAAACTATTGAGCGCGGCGCCCCAATTCTGGTTGTTGTAATGAATCTCTCCGGCCAGGAATGCAGCTTCGCCATCCCCTTTCAGCGATGGTTGGTCAAGCAACGTTAGCGCCTCCTGAAAATCGCCTTCATCCCTGAGTTGACGGGCCTTAAAAATCAGTTCTTTCATAAACATTTTAATGTGGAAATTGGAAAATGTGGAAATGTGGAAATGATCGCTTCGTACGAATGCAGTGTCAATTTCCACATTTTCACATTTCCACATTTCCCAATTTATTAACCATCTGATCTTGTCACCGAATCGACTCCTTTGATATTCTTGAGTTTTTGCATCAGGAAATCGAGGTGGTGGGTATCGTTGACATAGACTCGTAATATCCCTTCGAAGGAGCTGGTTTCGCTGTTGATGGTAATGGACCGCATTTGCACGCCAACCTCTTTGGCAATAATATGGGTCAGGTCGTTCACCATTCCAATTCTGTCAGACCCTGCTACTCTTACAGTAGCCTGAAAGGAGTTCCTTTTACCGGTGGATCGCCATTTGGCTTTGATCAACCTGTATGGATACCTTTCGGTCATCTGCTTGGCATTCGGGCAGGATATTCTGTGTATTTTTATCCCTTCACGGATGGTCACGAAGCCAAAGATATCATCACCAAAGATTGGGTTGCAGCAAACTGCCAGCTTATAGATGACATTTTTCAGATCATTGTCAATCACCAAATAATCATCGCCTGCGTCAAACGACAACTCTTTAAGCTCTGTTGGCGCCAAAATCTCAGCGAGACGTTCCTTCGCGCTCTCCACTTCGTGGACCGTTATGACCTCCTTAATACCCAGCGGATCAATCTTACCGGTCGAAACCTGGTAATAGAGCTCAGAGGCCAGTTTCAGCTTATAATGTTTCAGCAGGTCACGGATTACCTGATCGCTCAGTTCAATTTTCCAATTTTTAAACTTGCGCCTTAGAATCTCTTTCCCGTTTTCCGATTCACGTTTTTGTTCCTCGTTGAGACTAGCTTTGATACGTGATTTCGCTTTGGATGTGACAACAAAATCTAGCCAATCGAGCTTAGGTTTTTGGCTGTTGGAGGTTTCAACAATCGGCTGATCGCCGTTTTTCAAACGGTATTTCAAGGTCACTAGTTTTCCGTTTACTTTGCCCCCTACGCAATGATCGCCAATGTGTGAGTGGATTTCGTAGGCAAAATCGAGCAAAGTAGCGCCTGCGCGAAGTTTGATCAGGTCGCCTTTCGGTGTGAAGACAAATATCTCGTCATCGTAAATATTGACTTTGAAATCTTCGATAAAATCTGCCGGACTTAGTTGCGGGTTTTCCAAAATCTCCCTGATATTTTTGAGCCAGTCGTCCAACTCCTTGCCACCTGCTTTCCCCTCTTTGTAGCGCCAGTGGGAAGCCAGTCCATTTTCGGCCACATCATCCATCCGTCTGGTTCGAATCTGCACCTCAACCCATTTTTTATCAGGGCCAAGCACAGTGGTGTGCAAGGACTCATACCCGTTTGACTTGGGGAAAGTAATCCAGTCGCGCAGCCGTTCAGGATTAGAAAGGTACTCTTCCGTTACCACTGAAAAGACCTGCCAGCACTCGGCCTTCTCATTTTCAGATTTCGAATTCAGGATGATTCGAATGGCAAAAAGGTCATATACTTCATGAAAATCGACCTCCTGCTTTTTCATTTTGTTCCAGATAGAGAAGATAGATTTGGTACGGGCCTTCATTTCAAAATCGAAGCCACGGCTTTTCAGCTTTTTCTCAATTGGTTTAACAAATGCGGAGACAAAATTGGCCCTTTCGACTGTGGTCTCCTGCAATTTCTCTACAATATGCCTGTAATCCTCTGGATGAAGGTATTTTAAGGAGAGATCCAGCAATTCAGAATTAATTTTGTATAGTCCCAGCCGGTGTGCCAGTGGGGCATAGAGGTGCCACGAGTCGATCGAAAAACGCTGCTGCAGCGCTACCGGCAGATTTTCAAGGTTGCGCATGTCCTGCAGCTGGTCGGCAATTTTGATCAGGATTACCCGTACGTCGCCAGAGAGCGCCAACATCAGCCGTCTGAAATTCTCACTCTGCAGGGCAATATTTTCGGTATTCAGGGAGTTTATTTTGATGATGCCATCCAATATTTCCGCAACTCCTGGTTTATACTCCCTTTTGATTTCAGCCGCTGAAAATTGATGATCCGCTTTGTCAAAAGTATTGTGTAACAAACAGGCTATCAAAGAGTCGGTGGAAAGACCCAGCTCTAAAACGGCAATCCGGCCAACAGCCATGGAATGGTGAAGGATGTACTCTTCATTTTCCCATTTGGCATCGCCCAAAGATAACAAAGCCTGATCCATCGCTTTTTGGACCAACAGGTGGTCGGCTTCCGGAATTTGGGGCCGACATTCGGTCATTAACGCCTTGAAGCTATCTCTAATTCGTTCAATACCTGTTGATTCCATATTGCAAACATATTAACTTTTTCCAAGTTCCATCCTACCAAAAAACTGAGGCAGGTGAAAATCAGGATTCGCAGCATTTATACAACTCCAGGAGAGAAAATGAGGATGAGTCGTCAAATCCCCGCATTTGTAAAAATTGGCGGTAAACGAAGAGCCAGGCTCTATTCCCAGTATTCTCAATGGAATTGCCACACTCAATTTCCAGTCAAAGCAATCCCCTTCAGACGGAAGGTTGTTCCTTCCAATGGATGGGAATCGAAGTATTCGCTTCATTTCTTCAGTTGAAAGCATCACCCTTTCTGATTTGGTTCCAACGGCTGAAAGACAGACCCCCAACACATTGAATTCAAAGTTTCTATAGATTGTACCCAAATCACCGACATGGCCATTTTCACCACCGGTGGAGATGAAAAACTCTACACACGAGTCTTCCCAGACTGCCTCTTGATCTACCGTGGCTTTTGCTCTGAAAAAGTCTCCTTTCACGTCAAAACAAATCCAAAGATATTCTTCTGAATAAACGGTAAAAAGCTTTACAATGGGCTTATATGGGTATTTTAACCAATTAACTTTATCAACAAAGAGAGTCACACCTGCCAGTTTGATTCTCTCATCTATATCCTGATTATCTGACAATAGAGCATCGGCAAGATAGGGAATAGTCAATTTATATGAGGCAGCTCTGTCCATATAAGGTTACTGAATTAAAGTAATAGTAATATTAACTCAAAATGGCTTCAAAAAAAAATGCTAATTTTATATAGAAATTACAATTTTCTATGATCCGAAAATGGGCGATACGGCTTTTAATATTTCTGGCCTTTCTGTGGCTGGCTTTCTCTATTTTTGTTTTATGGATCAATCTGGAAGTCACCAAAACAGGCAAACAATTCTCCTATGATTCGGTTGGTGCAATTCCCCATAACCATTGTGCAGTGGTGCTTGGAACCAACAAATATATTAGTGCAGGGAAGATCAATTTATACTATACCTATCGTATCCAGGCAGCTGTATTACTCTATAAAAGCAAAAAAATAGATTACATCATTGTCAGCGGCGACAACAAACACAGAAGTTACAACGAACCGGTTTCCATGTATAACGATCTTGTTGAAGCCGGGATCCCAAAAGATCGTATCGTGCTTGATTATGCCGGCTTCCGCACTCTTGACTCTGTCGTTCGCTGCTACATGGTATTCGGTCAGCACCGGTTCACGATAATATCACAGCCATTTCACAACCATCGCGCAGTTTATATTGGACGAAAAAGGGGACTTGAGGTGATTGCTTTTAACGCCGGCGACCAGAATGGAAGACCTTCTATCAAAGTTATTATAAGGGAAATTGGTGCCAGGGTTCTGCTTGCCTATGACCTGTTAATAGGAACACAACCTCATTTTTTGGGAGAACAGATCAAGATCCCGGACTAGAAAAAATTACAAATTAAAGATTATGAGAGATTTAAACCCGAATTTAAATATGTTCGTTCTTAGGTAATGTTGTCGCCCTTATAATTTGTAATCTTTAATTTGTAATTTGTAATTGACTTGCCATGATCAAAACGCTAAAAGATATTCGTGAAGCGGAGGCGATGTTGCTCAATGTTGGCACGTTGCTAATGAGTTCCGGAGCCAGTACAGGCAGGGTCAGAACAACGGTCAACAGGATTGCCGATGCCCTCGGGTACAACATCGAATTGCTGATTACCAACCGATCGTTGATGTTGAAAGTGATCGATGAGGAGAGCGATCGCTTTATCGCGAGCCTGAAACGCACCTCCCCGCATGGGGTAAACTTCCGAATAGTTTCCGGAATAAGCAGGATGAGCTGGAAGGTGATAGAAGAAAACTGGAGTATTCCACAAATCAATAGAGAAATTGAACGGCTGGTTGCTCTGCCCCACTATCCAAGACTGGTCATTCTCTCTTCCGTCGCTCTTGCGGGAAGTTCATTCTGCGCCCTGTTCGGTGGCAAAGGAATAGAGTTGGTGGTGGCTTTTGTCGCCACATTTTTTGGACTGTTTATCAGGCAGGAATCGTTGAAGAAGAGGTTTAACCCCTTCGTGTCGATCTTTTTTGCCTCCTTTGCGGCCTCGCTCCTTTCTGGACTTTCCGTTAAATTGGGAGTGGGTAAATCACCGGATCTTGCCTTTGCCGCTTCGGTCCTTTTTCTCATACCCGGAGTTCCGCTGATCAATTCATTTACCGACATGATCGACGGCAACATCCTTAACGGTATCGTTAGGGGAATTCATGGACTTATTATCGCTTTTGCCATTGCACTGGGTTTGCTTTGTGCTAAATTTCTCTTTAACATTTAAGCAGATGGATTTTATCAATATTTTGGAAAAAGGATTTTGGGCTGGATTTGCAGCACTGGGATTTGCCATTCTGTTCAATGTTCCGCAACGAACCTTGTTAATTATTTGGGCCATGGGCGCTTTGGGTGGACTATTGAAATTTCTTTTGCTTGGAGTGGAAGTAAATATTGTACTTGCCTCCCTTGCCGGGGCCTCTCTTATTGGTGTGCTCAGTGTTTATGCAGCCCACAACAAACATGCACCGCCACTGGTTTTTTCAATTCCGTCGGTCATTCCGATGGTTCCAGGTGCCTTTGCCTACCGCATGATGCTCGGATGCATGGAGCTGATCGGGACTTCAAGTAATTCGGAAACCTATCTGAAAACACTGGCGGAGACTACCAACAACGGGCTGAAAGCTATTTTCATTCTGATCGCCTTGTCTGCGGGGGTGGCCATCCCCATGCTGGTAACCAGGAAAGACACTTTTAAGCGGATCAAGAGCAGCGAAGAACAGGAAGACCAATAACAAAATAATCTTCGACTTTGGATTTTGGATTGTCGATTGTATTTCTGAACACTCTATCCCTGAGTCAATTGCAGGATATTAGATTGAAATAGGTGGAAATAAATTGAAATAATCGGAAATACTATAGGTCCCTAAGCGAAGTCAAAGGGGGCGAAGAGCCAAAAATTGATTTTGTACCCTAAATAAGCATTGACTACCGACAAAAGCCAAAGCGACTACTGTTATAACAAATTTTGCTAACTTGCAATTGAATTTGAGAAGAATATGATAGAAACAAAAAGGATAGACGATATAGTAAAAAGGATTGCAATAAAATTCAATCCTGATAAGATTATCTTGTTTGGTTCGTATGCTGCCGGAAATCCAAATAACGACAGTGATATTGATCTATTGATAATTAAAGATACAGACCTACCCCGACATAAAAGGAGCTTTGATATTCATAAATCACTGATTGGCTCTATGATACCTATGGACATTCTTGTTTATACGACCAAAGAATTTGAACAGGAAAAGAAGGAAAAAAGCTCTTTCCTATATTCGGCAATTAAGACTTCAAAAATACTTTATGAGCGGGGATAGCAAGATAGTGAAGGAATGGATTGATAAGGCTGATCATGATTTGGGTTCTGCTAAATTGATTTATTTACACATTCCGGATTATTTTGACACCATAGCATTTCACTGTCAACAAGCATCGGAAAAATATTTAAAGTCAATGCTTGAGCATTTCGGTGTCGAATTTCAACGCTCTCATAATCTGGTGTATTTGCTTGATTTATTAGCTCAAAGATTGATATTGCTGAGGATATATATGACAAAGCGATACTTATAAATGGATTTAGCGTTCAGATTAGATATCCTGATTATACCATCTTCCTAACAAAAGACGAATTAGAATTATCAATCAATATCGCTCAGGAATTTAGGGTATTAGCTATAAAGACAATCGGAATAAAAGAGTAGAATTGTAACCCTATTAGCTCAATTCTTGCCCACCAGGGCATCAAGCTCAATAGAAAACAGGAGGTAACGAGCTCCGTTTTCCCGGACGGGAATAAACAATAGGGAGGTTCTAAAAATTCATTTTTTAAAAATTATTTGAAAAGTGGGGCAGTATAATTTCTGACCTCGATTGATTCAATCTTAGCTCCGGTTAATTTGATCGAAAAAACGCTAAAAAGAATTGCTCTGATTCCGTCT
>JAPLDT010000068.1 GCA_026391315.1 Bacteroidia bacterium | reverse complement strand
GAGAAGCTCACCAACCGCGTCGATATTTTTGTGGAGGAAGGCGCTTTTGGGGTTCAGGAAGCCTGGAAATACCTGCTTGAAGCAAAAAAGATGAGCTTTGAGCTGGTCGTGCATGGCGAGCAGTTTACTTCGGGCGGCGTATCGCTGGCTGTAAAAATTGGGGCAAAAAGTGTCGATCATCTGGAGGCGATTGGTGTTGAGGCGATTGCAGAACTTGCTGCATCGGAGGTTGTGGCCATGGCGCTTCCGGGCGCTTCCATCGGTCTTGGTTGTCGGTTTGCACCGGCCCGAAAACTGCTGGATGCCGGGTGTTGCCTGGCCATCGGATCTGACTGGAATCCCGGTTCAGCGCCAATGGGCGATCTGCTTCTGCTAACAGCCATCCTGGGTACTTTCGAAAAGCTTTCCAATGCAGAACAGCTGTCGGCCATTACCTTCCGGGCCGCGCATGCCTTGAATCTGAACGACAGGGGAATCCTGAAAAAAGGGAATATAGCCGATTTCATTGGTTTCCCCGGTAGGAACTACAGGGAAATATTGTACCAGCAGGGGATGCTGAAACCGACGATGATATGGAAACGAGGGAGTCTTGTTACGTAAAAGTTATGAGTTATAAGTTATGAGTGATGAAGCGCCATCACTCATAACTTATAACTCATAACTTGATGAAAAATGAAACAACTTTCTTAAATTTAAACTATTAGAAAAAGAGATAAATATGAAGCAGATCATCGAGTGTGTGCCAAATTTTTCGGAAGGGAGAGAACTGGAGGTGATCCGTTTGATTACCGAAGTGATTGAAAAAGTCCAGGGGATCAAACTGCTCAATGTCGATCCGGGTTACGCCACGAACCGCACAGTGGTAACTTTTGCCGGTGAACCGGATGTCGTGGTTGAAGCTGCTTTTCAGGCCATAAAAAAAGCGGCAGAGCTTATCGATATGCGTCACCACACCGGTGAACATCCCAGGTTCGGAGCTACGGATGTTTGCCCGCTGGTACCTGTATCGGGAATTACGATGGAGGAGACGGTGGAATATGCCAGGGTTTTGGCTAAGCGAGTTGGTGAAGAGCTGCAAATCCCTGTTTACTGTTATGAACAGGCAGCCTTTGAGCCCAAACGCCAAAGTCTGGCTAATTGCCGGTCGGGAGAATATGAAGGACTCCCTGCCAAAATTATCTCGAAAGAGTGGAGACCGGATTTCGGTCCGGCAGAGTTCAATGCCAGGTCGGGTGCCATTGCCATTGGTGCACGTAATTTTTTGATTGCCTACAACATCAATCTCAATACCACCTCTGTCAGGCGGGCCAACTCCATTGCCTTCGATGTGCGGGAAGCCGGTCGGATTTTGCGCGAAGGGGATCCGTTTACTGGTAAAATCGTCAAGGACAAAAATGGTGAGCCCATTCGTATTCCGGGTACGTTAAAGAAAGTAAGGGCCATCGGGTGGTACATCAAAGAGTACCGGATGGCGCAGATATCAATGAATCTGACGGATATTACCGTAACCCCTGTCCACGTTGCTTTTGATGAGGTTTGTAACAAAGCTGCTGAACACGGAATCCGGGTAACCGGATCGGAACTGATTGGTATTGTACCGCTGAAAAGCATGCTCGATGCCGGAAAATATTTCCTGCACAAACAAAACCGTTCTTCGGGAATTCCGGATGAGGAGATCATAGAAATGGCTGTCCATTCGCTTGGATTGGGAGAACTGGCCCCTTTTGATCCGCGGAAGAGAATCATCGAATACCTCCTTAAAGATGAGATGAAAGATCAGATGTCAGACCTATCCCTGCGAAAATTGACTTACGAAACTGCATCAGATTCCCCTGCCCCCGGTGGTGGTTCGATCTCTGCGGCTGTGGGCGCTTTGGGAGCTGCCCTTGGATCCATGGTAGCCAATCTGTCGGCCCACAAACGGGGTTGGGATGAGCGATGGGAGGAGTTTTCCAACTGGGCTGAAAAGGGGAAAATTGCTTATGAAGAGTTGCTTTTTTTGGTTGACGCTGATACCCGCGCCTTTAACTTCGTGATGGATGCATTCGGTCTGCCGAAAGAGAGCCCCGAACAGAAGGAGATCCGCAGGCTGGCGATCCAGGAGGCAACTTTGAAGGCCATTGAAGTTCCGTTCAAGGTGATGAAAGTAGCCGCCGGGGCGGTTGAATTGCTGGAGAAAATGGCAGAGATTGGGAATCCCAACTTGGCCAGCGATGCGGCTGTGGGTGCCCTTTGCCTGAGGACGGCTGTTTCGGGTGCCTGCTTAAATGTCAGGATCAACGCGGTGGAGATAATGGAAACTGATTTGGTAAAAGAGACATTGGAACAGGCCGGTCGTATTGAAAAAGAGGCTATTAAACGTTGTGAACAAATTCAGAAGAAGGTTCTATTGAAGATTCGTGCCAAGTAGTTGTTGCACAGAGTTGCACAGAGAAACACAGAGTTTCACAGAGAAAATATGAAATACTTTGATGGGATTGAATTGTTTAAAAAGTTTGAAAGGCAATCTACCAAAACAGTTCAAACAAAATAAACATTTCAGACAATTCCTTTTCTCTGTGTAACTCTGTGCTACCTCCTGGTGTTCCTCTGTGTAATATTAAAAATTAGTAGCATCAAAAAAATTGATTGCTATATTTGTAGCCATCTATGACTTCGAAAAACCCATTTAAAAAATACCTGATCGTCTTCTGGTCTGTTTTTGCTACCGGAGTTCTGGCTGTTGTGATTCTATTCGCACTGATTGGCAACGGCAAGCTGGGATACATGCCAACATTGACAGAACTTGAAAATATCGAATCATCCTTGGCCTCAGAGGTTTATACTGCTGATAGTCTGGTGATGCGCAGGTATTATTACAAAGAGAACCGAACCTTTACCAGTTTTGACGCCATCAGTCCGAATGTGATCCATGCTTTGATTGCAACGGAAGACGAGCGTTTTTACAGTCATCCCGGCATTGACCTCCGTGGACTTTTCAGGGTTTTCAAAGGGATCGCAACCGGCGATCAAAGTGCAGGAGGCGGAAGTACGCTATCGCAGCAGCTGGCCAAGATGCTCTTTCCCCGCGAGGATATTACCAACAAATTTCAATTGGCTGTTCGTAAATTGAGGGAATGGGTGATTGCCGTCAAACTTGAACGAAGCTTTACCAAGGAGGAGATCATCTCGATGTACCTCAACAAGTACGACTTTTTAAACCTGGCTGTTGGTATCAAATCGGCTTCACAAATATACTTCGGTACTACACCCGATCAATTGACCTTAGAACAGTCAGCCATGCTGGTGGGTATGGCAAAAAACTCATCTTTGTACAATCCCGTCAGAAGGCCGCAACTGGTTTTGGCAAGAAGGAATGTCGTTCTCTCCCAGATGAATAAAAACGGATACCTGACCGATGCGGAATACAACCATTACAAAACTTTGCCGCTTAACCTGAATTTTCATAAGGAAGATTATAAATCAACGCCAGGTACCTATTTTACTGAATATCTGCGTACCCTTCTTAATTCACCCAAACCGGAAAGAGAGAATTACAAGGCTTGGCAAATGCTTCAATTTCATGAGGATTCGATCGAGTGGAATAACAATCCCCTCTACGGATGGTGTACGAAAAATCCGAAACCTGACGGAAAGCTCTACGATATCTACACCGATGGTCTGAAGATTTACTCTACCATTGACATGCGGATGCAGACTTACGCTGAAAAGGCTGTCATTACCCATTTAAGCAAGAATGTCCAACCGCTGTTCAATGAGCGGATCAAAGGTCAGCGCAACCGACCTTTCTCCAATGACCTGTCCAACGAGCAGGCGCAGCAGGTTTACGACAACATGATGAAGGGGAGTGATCGATACCGTTCGATGCGCTCGCAAGGAATAAACGCTAACGAGATTAAGAGAGCATTCCTTACCCGTACTGAGATGACTGTCTTTTCCTGGAGAGGTGAGATTGACACGGTAATGTCACCACTTGATTCAATTAAATATCACCTTGGTTTTTTGCGTTCAGCCATGATGACCATGGAGGTGAAAACCGGTAAAATCAAAGCGTGGGTGGGCGGGCCCAACTACAAACATTTCATGTACGACATGGTGAAAAGCGGCCGTCGCCAGGTGGGTTCTACTGTTAAGCCATTTCTTTACACGCTGGCCATGCAGAATGGTTTCTCACCTTGTACGCTCGTCCCAAATACTGAACACTCCTTTACCTTGTTTGATGGTTCTACCTGGACGGCAAAAAACTCCGGTACGACCAAAATGGATGGTAGGATGGTGACCCTAAAATGGGGATTGGCCAACTCTGTCAACCAGATATCTGCCTGGGTGATGAAGCAGTTCAATCCACAGGCCATGGCCGACATGATGCACAAACTAGGCATTACCAGTCCGATTGATGCCGTGCCGTCAATGTTTTTGGGAACTTCTGATGTTTCGGTGTATGAGATGGTAGGGGCTTATGGAACTTATGGAAATCATGGTGTCTACACCAAACCTTATTGTGTAACCAGGATTGAAGACCGCAATGGCAATGTTCTGGCACGCTTTTCTCCCGAATCGCACGATGCCATCGATGCCAAAACAGCCTATCTGATGATCAACCTGATGGAGGCCGTTGTCAATGAAGGAACCAGTGCAAGACTGCGCAGGGATGTATCCTATGGAAATATAAAGGCGGATGTTGCAGGCAAAACAGGTACCACGCAGAATCAGTCTGACGGTTGGTTCATGGGAATCACTCCTGAATTGGTAACCGGTGTTTGGACAGGTGGTGATCTGCGGAGTATACACTTCGAAGGATTATCTGCAGGGCAGGGGGCCAGTATGGCGCTGCCTGTCTACGGTTATTACATGAACAGCCTCTACCGTGACCGCACCCTTGGTTACACCCAATCATCAGTGTTCGAAGTTCCCCCTGGCTTTAATGTTGACCTGGATTGCAGGAAGGTGATGGTTGAAGAAAAAGAAGACGAATCTGCCGAGAAGCAGTTCTTTTAAACATTCCCGAATAAAAAAGGCAGAGGTGGTGGAAAATTTCCACCACCTCTGCCTTTTTTATTCGGGAATGTTGGCTTCTTTGACTGCTTTTATAAGGTCATCATCCGGTTTGATGACATTGTAATTACCCCAGAACTCTTTGTCGTAGATCCCGATCTTTTCGGAGAAAATATCCTTTTCATGAAAAATTCCCTCCGGCCCGAATCTTCCTCTTTTTGGAAATGGATATTGCTGCGTGACAAGTACATCCGTCACATTTCGGTACTCTGTCTTGAATTTTTTCTTCTGTTTTACCCTGAAGGTAATATCGCTGTGAGCGGAGTAGAACTGCCATTTGTCGTTGAGTAAGCGGTATTGGACCGAATATTCCACATTTTCAGGCCTGGTATCAAACCCGAAGGGCTCCTTTTGGATGAAACTCTGGCCATTAATTTTCAGGCTTTTCTTATCATAAGAGTAAGCGGCCCCGACCAATGCATAACTATCGGCATCGATCCACAATTTCCCGTTAAAGCAGGGGAATTCTGTTTCTGCCAAACGGTCGAAGCGAATGATCCAGGTGATTCTTCCGTTGATAATTTCAGGTTGTTCGAACCTGTACTGGTATAAATATTCGTATTCCGGATCAAGAAATGTCTCAGCATATTTTACCACATCCAGTGAATTGATTCCCAAAGGGCCCCCCTGTACTTTTATAAGAACCTCTTTGGGTTTGCGGTTAAGGTCGGCCTTTCTGCCTTTTATAAACCGTACCCGATCGGGTTCATTGAATTGATAGGGTGGTTTAAGTATCTCCATGGCAGCTTCCCAAACGCCAACATAAATTCCGTCCTGACGAGCAGTTTCACGGTAAAAGGTAACCATGAGTTGGAGTTCATCAGGGTAATTTTTGACGATGTTGCTTCTGAATTGCTGCAAAATGTAGCGTGGATCGGCTGGTTTGACCAATATTTCTCTCAATTGAATTGATTCGTCCTGTAGTTTGACCTCCAATACCTTAGCCAACTCTTTGGCTGAAATTATTTTTTGTTTGTAACCTACAGAGCTGATTATTATGTTGTTGTTGCGCAGTAAATAGGGGATGTTTAGATCAAAATTCCCTTCGTGATTGGTCATGGTCCCGATGTAAGTCCCTTCAACGATTACCGAGGCATAAAAGACCGGGGTTTTGCCATCTTTTTCTACAACTCGCCCGGAGATCTTAAGTGGTTTTGGTTCAACCCTGGTAATGATCAGCTGACGATCGATAAGGTTTACAGAAAAAAGAGAGTCGGGCAAAAGGGTTTTTAGAATCTCCCCCAAAGAAGTATCTACGACCGAAAAATTTAGTTTTCCTGCAGGAAGTAGGTCAGGGTTGTATGAAAAGAAAAGTTCGTTGTCTGAAACCAATTTCTCCAAAATGGTTTCGACGTTGGTCGAATCCATTTGAATGGAGATACGCCTTTTGAGGGGTTCAATTCGTTCCTGTGCTGACAGTTGCACAAGCGGAGCGAGAAACAGGACCAAAAACAGGATCTTTGATCTTTGCAGCATGGTCGGCTATTTTTTGAGACCGGTTCGGCGGTATTGAGTCTATTTTGGCGCAAAAACAAAACCATCACCCTCTTTCTTCACGGTTAAATGGTGTGTTTGGGCAATTATTTTGACAATGTCGCCAAGATCAAATTTTTCAAAATTGGCAGTGTATGGAATCTCCGCAATCCCTGGATCAGTAAACGTTATCCTGACATGGTAAACATTTTCGAGCTCTTCGAACACCGCAGACAAGGGGGTGTGATGGAACGAAACTTCCTTGGT
>JAPLDT010000013.1 GCA_026391315.1 Bacteroidia bacterium | reverse complement strand
AGGAACAATCCCTGAAGATGCCAAAACAGTAGCAGATTCTGACAGACCTGTAAACCGGTTACAAACAAATAGCTCCTTAAAGGTGATATTTGGATTTATCCTGTTGGAGACAGCGAGGAGATAGGTTCCGGTTTTAAGGGAGTCTGTCAGATAAATATATCCATCTGCCTGATGATCAGATATCTTTTTGCTGATACCGGAAATAATTTTGCCTTTGGAATTGAGGAGATCGATGTGTATGATACCGGATTGTTCATCTGCAGGTGCAAATACTTTGACAAGAATTGTCTCACCACTGGTATAAAAATCACGGTCAGAGAATAACCTCAGGCATTGTTTATCCTGGGCTTTCCCGTTGAAGCCCGCCACAAACAGCAATATGATGATATATATTCTCACGTTAGGATCATTTTTCTCGTTAAGGTGTATTTCTGTGTCTGCCTGGTAATCCAGGTTTATATTATTTTATGCAGGGTTATTCTTCCCACCAGTCAGGCGGTTTAATAATGGGCGGATTGGGTTCTTCGAATGTTTTTGGTACGGCAAAAATCTTTCCTGCTGAAGGGATAACCGGATAACGGAAAATTTCCCTTTCAACATACCTGCCGGGTGGCGGATTCAAATAAAAATAGTACCGGTACTGCCGGAAGGAATTGAGATCGAAATAGCCGTAAACGATCTCTGAAGGAGTAGTCGTACACAACATATTCCCCTTTATCTGGGTTTGAACAGGATCAAACAGGCTGCCAGAAGCGCCAAACTGGCTGTTCATTTGCTGGTGAAAATCATAAGATTCTTTGGAAGTACCGTATAGATCTATCATGACGATATGCCCGCATGAGGTCAGAGAATCAGAAAAGAGATAGGTAAATGGGATATATGACAAGGTTAGCAGATTGTATTTTTCGATCACCGATGATTGATTGAAATCGGCAGGCCCGGCAAGTTTGAATTGCTGGTTGTCGGTAAAGGTAGTCCATCCATAGGCGTCCGGATACAAAGATTTTCCCGACGGGTTCGAATACCAACTCCATTCTACCAGATTTCTGACTTTCAACCGGTAGTGCGACAATGCGCTGGTCAGTGGCATGTCAGCATACAATTCCCTTCCGGGATAATCAAATGTCTGGAGATCATTGTTTGGCGTATTGACAAACACCGTTTTTACGAGATATTCAGTGTAGAATTTCTTAAACGTTGGAACAGGTGGCATGGTCACCGCCATTGATTCAAAGGTCTCATTTTGAATGTTGATCCTCAGATAATATGTCTTTCCGCTCACAGGCAGTGAGTCCAAAACATAATGGCCCGAACTGCTTTCGTATCCTCTGATCACCACTTTGCTTCCAATTTCAATCAGGCTTACAGCAGCGCCTGTAACTTCAAGCGGAGGCAGTTTGTCATAAAAATTTCGGGTTTTGGTAAGATGAATGGTGTTTTTGGATATGTCATTAGTGATTTGTGCCTCCACTACGAGATGCCCGCTAACCGTATCCATAACGGGATAATAGTACTCCTCACATGAAACAGCCAGGACGACCAAAAACAGAATATAGATCAGCTCTTTACGCATCAGAATTTAAAATTATAGGTGATCGATGGAACTGGAATACCAATAATTGACATGCGGAAGATATCATAACGGCTGTCTTCAGCCCCCCCCACCTGTTGTGGGCTCTTCTTATAAAAAACAGAATAGGTATTTTTACGTCCATAGAGATTGTACACGGAAAAAGTCCAGCTTCCCTTCCACATGTGCCGTTTGCGAAGATTTTCATCAAGTGTTAGGCTCACATCCATCCGGTGGTAAGGAGGCATCCTGTATTTATTTCTATCGGAGAAGATGACTACCTGATTGTCAGCATACATATACTTCTGTTCAGGAAGCGTGATCGGCCTGCCGGAAGAGAAAACAAAGTTACTTGAGAAGCGCCATCTTCGGCTGATCTTGTAATTCATGACTGCAGACAGGTCGTGTGGTTTATCGTAAACCGATGGATAATAAGATCCGTTGTTGATGACCTCTTCGGGATATGGACTATCTCCTTTCCTGAAGGTTCTTGAATAAGTATAACTGATCCATCCGTTTAAACGTCCGGTACTCTTTTTGACCATAAATTCCAGCCCGTAAGAATAACCTCTGGAGACCATCAGATCTGTTTCAATATGTGGATTCATGACAAGCTTGGCGCCATTCTTGTATTCAATTAAATTTTGCAGCTTCTTATAATAAAGTTCTACAGACGTTTCAATTTTCGAATTGGTGCTATTTTTGAAATATCCTACAGCGATCTGATCATTAATGACAGGCGGGATATAGACATCGGCAGATTTCCAATAATCTGCCGGCGAAATGACGGCATTATTGGATATTTGGTTGTAAAACTGGTGAATTCGTTGGTAACTAAACCTGAAAGAGGTACCCTCCTGCAGCAGGTACTTCATGGAAATTCTGGGTTCTAATCCACCGTATGACTTGATGACATCTCCCGATTTATAAATTGTAGAATCTATAATTGTGCTGGCACTTTTGGGAACTCCGGGTGCATAGGAATAGACCATTCCCGGACCATAGTCGTTGAATTTGGTATAACGTAAACCTACATTGAAGGCTAGTTTGTCAGTCAGATCAAAATCATCATCGGCAAAAAGTGACATTTCTGCCGATTGCTCTTTACGCAAAGAGGCAGAAACGACATTGGAAATTTCCTGGGCAGGCGCCATTTCTCCCGGATTAATCAGATATCCTATGGCCTGAAATCCAGTATTGATGCGGTGCTTATCATTGGGATAAAACGATAGGGCATATTTGATACTGCCATATTGAATATTCGATTTCAGGATGTAATCATCCTGAGGCAGGGTTGGATCCTTCTGATTGACTGAAATATCATATTTTGAATAGGCAAGCGATAAATTGGAGATGATTTTATCTGACAAATTCATTTTCCAGTTCAGTGAGCCCAGCGCATTACCATAATTATACAAAGTACTGGTATTGAGATTAAAAGCATCTGAACTCATATAGCCCATCAACTTAAGATGGTTCTTCGGCCCAAGTTCAAAATCAAATGTTGCGTTCAGATCATAGAATTTCGCAATGCTGTATTTGAATGTGGGATTTGTTGTCCGCTGAAGCAGGTAATCAGAATAGGTGGTTCTTCCACCCAACAAGAAGCTGTTTTTCTTCTTTTTTGACAAGGGCCCTTCGATGGTCAGACGACTATTAATCATGCCAATTCCTCCGTTAAGGCTTAGTTTTTTATCATCCCCCTGTTTGAGTTGCACATCCATCACAGATGAGATGCGTTCGCCATAGGAAGCAGGAATCCCACCTTTGTAGAGGGTAACATCCTCCACAGCATCCGGGTTGATCATTGAAAAAAATCCAAAAAGGTGTGTGGTATTAAAAACCGGGGCCCCATTGACCAGGATAAGGTTCTGATCCGTATTGCCACCCCGGACATTGAATCCCGACGACATTTCTCCTACGCTCTGTACACCTGGCATCATAACCATACTCTTAATCAGGTCTGCTTCACCCATCAGCACAGGCAACTCTTTCACCGTGATAGAGCTCATCTTGATCATACTCATCTGGGCCTTGGAAGCCTTCGAGTTTTCGCCGATTACAGTTAATTCCGCAATCGAAAAGGATTTTTCGAAGAGATCGAAATCCACCTTCCCATCCTGAATTAGATTGATGCTGAAGAATTGATTTTCGAAGCTCATGAACGATACCTGGAGATGCACTTGCCCGCATGGGAGATCGATGGAATATCTACCCCTGGCATCGGAGGCCACACCTACCTTTGTTTCAGGATTGTATACCACGGCTCCCATGAGCGGATCGCCAGTTTTGCCTTCAAAGACCCTTCCCTGAATTTTCGCACGCTTGAACCTGCCCTGGTTTATCGGGTCACCCACGACAAGCATTTTCGATTCTTCTTTGCTGGTTACCAAATCTTTATCGGCATTCGCCGGAAAAACAAACACCGAATTGTTCTGAAAAAACCTGCTATTCAATTCCTTGCCCTCAACGATTCGGTTAACTACCTGAATTAGTGGCTGGTTATCGAAAGATCCTGTAAAATCCTTTGAAGCGATCCATTCTGTTTTATAAAAAAAATGGATACCATAATTTTTTTCAAGAGATGAGAACACTTCCTGAAGGGGAGTCTTTGAGTAACTCCCTGATATTTTAATCTCCTGGATTTCCTGAGACCAACCCGGATGTGAGAAAAGAACCATTGCAACAAACAGAAGAGAAGCCGTAAGTAATCGGATATGTTTATTTTTCTTCACAATTGTGGCAGTGATTAATGATCAAATTAGTTTGGTTTTCGTATTCATTACAGTCATAATCACTGCATAATACAGGGATTTCAAATGTATCAAAATGATATGTATATACAATGGGAATTTTCAAAAAAATCTACTGAAATGTTTAAAAAACAATATTATTGAACCTAAAAACCCAATCCCCTCGGATTTTCAAAATCAGTTGCAACGAAAAAGGAGCCTCCCAACCGGGAAACTCCTTTTTGAGTATACCAATAGAAACTATCAGCAGTAAATGCTGAAATTACTTTTTAGTGTATGTGTGAACGCCAGCTTCGATACTTTTACCTTTGTAGTAAATAGTATAATTTCCCACCATTTTGCCTGTTGCCGGATCGATTGTGCCAGATTCAATACCAGAATAATTCCCTCCAAAGTCAATAAGTGGCATTGAATAGGTATTCTTGGTAAAATCAAGCGTCCAGGTAGCAGGCCATGAAGCCCAGTACTGATCAATTTTTAAAGTATTGTCAGAGAGCTTTGAGAAATTAACAGTATAAGTCCAAGCCTCCTCAGGTTCGTCTACAAGATACGCCCCAACAAAGATTCCAATCGGTTCGAACACAGTAAAGCTCCAGGTTGGTCCATAGGTCATTACCCCATTAGCATCTTTCATGGTCACTTTCCAATAGTAAGTCTTACCTAGAGCAACAGGAACGGTAAGTGTGGTTGCGGTGTTGGCTGCTTTGTATAGGGCAGGCTTGGAATCCAGTCCAAAATAGACATCCGCTTTTGTAGCATCTCCATCCGCATCTGTTGATACCCATTTCAGGTCCACAGTTGTTCCGGTAATCTTAATAGTTGACCCATCCAATGGTGCCGATACTGCCGGCAAGGTAAAGGATTGATAAACCTTGAAAGTCGGAGTATCCTTGGTGCAACTTTGCAATGCAAACAATCCGAATAAAACGGGCAGCATTACAGCGATCAAGTTTTTTCTTTTCATATTTTTTTTATTATAGACAATTAAAGTTAAATATGATTACAAGCGGGTAGCTACTTCGTACATGATACGATTACCCGCACCGCTGGCATACCAGCAATTCAAAACAAATTGCTTTTTAACAGGGTTGTAATAATTGATCGTAAGATCTGCAGGTTTCAGTGTTGCATCACCGGTCCAGACCGGCCACATACCACCAACGGATGAGCCGGTAGAAGGATCAATCGGGGTAGCGATAACCTTGTAACAGGTGGTACCGCCAACGACAACGGTTTGAGAAGTAATTTCGATTGTAATATCAAAAGAGAAATAGTTACCGAAACCGTTTTTGCGAACTGTTTTACAATCCATGGTTGCGAATGTTTCGATCTGACCGGCAGACATCATCTCAGTTGCATTGCCCGGACGAATACGATAACCAGTTACGGCATAATCGGCGGCATAGGGATTGGAGATAGGCAGAGCTACCAAATAAGATTTCATGTTGGCAGCGATCGGAATATCAACTCCGGATGCTGTTTTACAAGAAGTGATAGAGATAGCTGTCGCGAAGGTAGCGCAAGCGTCCAAAGTCTCAGCTCCCCAAACCTTTGCTGACGCATATCCGTTTCTGGTACCCGCTTTGATGGTCAGGGTAGGAGTAACAAGCGCAGCTGTTGGGAATGATGAGAAATTCTTGCCTGAAGCTTTGTTGTAGGCTGTAATTGCAGCAGGATCGATTGCCAAACTGACCGTAATGTCTTCAGTAGGAAGAGCATCGGTTGCAATATTTACCAGGAATTGGAAAGGAACCTCACCTGCTACCGGTTTCAATGCCAATTGCTGAAGCGTAGAAACAGCAATCGTGGCATAGTCTTTAAGGCAAGAATTCAAAAGAAAGATGCCTGCAAGAAAGGAGAGGGTCAATGATATTTTATTTTTCATACTTAAAATTTTTAAAATTGATACTTTCGATCATTAACGGTTCTGCCAGAAAATCTTGGAAGTAAATGCACTGATAGCACCCACTGCTACAAGATTATCGTTGTTAACAGAAATCTCACGTTGCGGATAGAGCAACCTTACAGGAGGAGTCGGGCTCAACTTGTTCGGGTCACTGGAGAAGGTAAGCGTAGTTGGAATACCTGATCTGCGGTAGTCTGTCCAAATTTCAATCGGCGCTACACCATTGAGGGATACCCATTTCTGTGTAAGGATCAATGTGATCTTGTTGGAAGCCAAATCATAATTGACAGATGCTTTATCAGATGCAAGATAAGCAGCAGCTACAGTTGAAGTAAGTCCCATGTAAATGCAAGATTGTGTTAATGCCGCATTGTATAGGGTTTTACCAGTTCCTGTGATGAATCCTCTTTCCGCGGCTTCAGCCTGGATAAACAGACTTTCGAAATCCGTTAAAAGTGGTGCACTCTTGTCAAAAGTGCCTACCATGTAGTTTTGATTACCTGCCTTGTAACCCAGGTAGGATGTTTTGTTGGGAGCCAATGCCTGTGCAAGGTCCTGACCCAAAATGTTACCATCAAAGATCGTAGGATCAGCGAGTGTACCATTGAAGAAACGGCTCAAACGCGGGTCAGCGTTATCTTTCATGAATTTAATAACATCCTTTCCACCCATGTGGTAGGTAACACCATCTGATTGCTGGGTTCCGTCTGCCTTGTAATACCTTTCATAAAAAGGATTCATTTTGCCAGGGGAATTGAGGAAACCTGGATTAACCAATCCACCCTCTCCGGCACCCAGGTAACCAACAGAAGCTGTAGTCGCAATAGCAGATTTGATGTAAGTATCACGTCCGGTCATCCCAGATTGGTGAACCAACAATCTCAATTTGAGGGTATTGGCAAACTTTGCCCATTTGGCCATATTACCGGCATACATGATATCGCTGTTTGCTGGAATCTCTGTAGCATCTATAGGCGCTTTTTGAATAAGCGAAATAGCTGCATCCAATTTTTTCACCAAATCTTCGTAGATATCCTTTTGCTTGTCATATTTGGGTTTCAGGATACCGGCGCTGGCGCCGAAAGCCTCAGTATAAGGAACATCGCCCCAGATATCAACCAGGTTCTGCATGATGTAGGCCTTCAGGATCATCGCGATTGCACGATAATTGCACTCTTTTGCATCAGAAGAACCATTTTCAATCTCAGTCAGGTTCTGACCGAAAGTGTACATGGAACTGAAAGTTCCCTGATAACTGGTGTTTTGCAAATTGTATTGCATAAGCGCTGTTGGCTGGGTGTAACCTGTACTGATTGACCAAAGGCCATGCCACAGGTAAACAAAATCGTAGTTACCCGGGGTATTCATATTGGCTGCAATGTTTTTCAAAGCAGCAGGCAACAACAGCTTGGCAGGAACTTTTGAAGCGCTGTTCGGATTGACTTCATTCACAGTGAGAAAATCTGAGCAGGAACTTCCTAAAAGAACCAGAGAAACAAAAAGTGTTATAAATATCTTATTCATCTTAGTATTCATTTAAATTTTAGAAAGTAAGTTTTACACTAAAACCAAAGACTCTGGTTGGAGGTGTCTGGTCTTCTGTGGTGTAACCAACGGCATTGTTGGTAGGTCCCTGTGTATTGAACTCAGGATCCGTCCAAACATTGGATTTAGGACGAAGCATCAGCAGGTTTCTTCCAATAACAGCAATCTGAGCTGCCTGAATCGAATTGCCTCCAAATAGTTGCTTAACGGGAACATCATAAGAAAGGGCAACCTCTCTCAATTTCCAGAAAGCAGCGCTGGTTGTATAGGTTCTCTGCACGTTGTGATAGTCTGAGTTTACCCAGAAATTACGGCTCGCCTCTCTGATGAGAATGTTGGTGTTCGGTGTATAAACACCAGGGGAAGTTTGTATAACAGAGTTAGGAATAACGAATGGCTGACGGCCGTTTTGAGCAGAGTGCTCGGAAACTCCGGTAAAGTCGAGTGCGTTACCAACAGCGTTGACAATTATGTTACCACCCCTGTATTCTGCCGTTGCAGACAGACGGAACCCTTTGTAATTCAAATCAGAAGAAATACCCAAAATATGATTTGGGTTACCATGACCAACCTGTTGAAGGGCTGGGTCCTTTACCGGTTGACCTGTATTGGGATCGACAATAATCTGACCTGTTGGAGTTCTCTTTACATCAGAGACTTTGATGGCAGGGAATTGTTCGCCAACCTTTATATAAGAAGCATCAGCAATACTAATCTCATCCAATCCCGGGAAGATAGAGACTACTTTAGATTCAAGATAAGAATAGTTGAGGGATGCATTCCAGGTTACTTTTCCAAGGTTAAGCAGCGGAGTGAATTTAAGGTCAGCTTCCAAACCTTTGTTATCGAGTTCACCCGCATTGATCAAAGCGCTGTAGTAACCGGTTGCTGCAGAGATTTGTGCAGGAATGGTTTGATCCAGTGTTTTGGTCTGGTAAATGTTGGTTTCCAGGTGAATCTTGTTTTTCAGGAAGCTCATTTCTAGTCCAACTTCCATTTCATTGGTTTTCTCTGGCTTGATCAGCGGGTTGCTGAGCGTTGTACTCAGGGCATAACCGGCTGTACCTCCATATGGGAAACCACCTGCTGAATAGTATTGTGGCAAAGTGCCGTACCAGTCACCCAGGGAAATTTGACCTGTTTGCGACCAGCCTCCGCGTACTTTCAGGAAGGAAAGAACGTTGTTGCTGATGATGGAAGGAAACATTTGCGACAGGATAATGCTAACGTCAGCTGCAGGATAGAAGAAAGAACGGTTTGCTTTCGTCAATCTTGAGTCCCAGTCGTTACGACCAGAGAAGTGCAGGAAAGCAAAGTCTTTGTATCCAACAGTGAAGTCGGCAAACGCTCCGATAGAATTACGCTGCTGGGTTGATTGAGTGATAGCCGGTTCTCCGAAACGGTTGCTGATATTGTACAAACCAGGAACGACCAAGCCACCATTTGCAGCATCATAAATATATTCAAACTTATTGGAATAGACCGAATTACCAATAACCGCTTTCACAGAAATATTATTAAATTTATGATCAAAAGTAGCGGTGAAGTCATTGGCAAGGATCAAACTGTTATTCATCTGATCGCTTGAATTACCGGCATAAGGTGAACTAACACCCATGTGTCCCTGGCTCCATGGATCGGATTGGGAATAAGAGTTATAGATAGCCTCATCCTTGCGGTTGTGATAGTTGGTTCCGTTGTAGATCAATCCTGAACGGTTGGAGAGTTCCAGCCATTTTGTTGGTTTCAATGTGAGGTTTACAGAACCCAAAACATCGTTGCGACGAGTATTGTTCCTTGCGTGCTTGATCTGCCAGTATGGGTTTGGATAATAGGCATTGAAATACCCATCCAGCGTAGCAAATGGATTACCTGTGATGTCTTTGTAAGCGGTAAGCGGTACTTGCGGAGGAGTGTTCAACACATTCCAGTAAACACCACGACCCTGGTACATGTCACCACCGGAAACGCTGGTGCTTGTCTGGGTAAAGGAGATGGAATAATCAGCTGAGAATATACCATATTTTCTTCCTGCAGACATACGGGCGCCCGTTCTTCTGTTTGTATCATCAGGAATAGTACCTGTACTTTTAACATCCTGTGCGGAGAGGTAGAAATGACTATTGTTGTCGCCACCAGAAACAGAAATGTCATTCTGCATAGAAATACCAGTGTTGAAGAAATTTTTCTTCTGGTCTTTAACGGCAGTGTAAGGAACCATTTGGTAAGAACCATCAACCAGTTTACCTCCAAGAATAACCATCTGTCCATTGAATTCGGGACCGTATGTCTGGTTCTCGTAAGAGGTATAAGGGTCTGTATTCCGGTCAGGACCAATCCAGAATGTGTAGTTGTTGTCTGAATTGCTCTGATTTTCACCGGAACCACTACCAAACCTGGTTTGCAGATTGGGAAGATAAGAGATTTGTTCGAAAGTGGTGATGTTACTGATTTTAACAGTCAGTTTTCCTTTGTCTCCCTTTTTTGTTGTCACAATCATAACACCATTTGATGCATCGTTACCGTAAAGAGCGGCTGCAGAGGAACCTTTCAAAATATTTACGTCAGCGATATCATTCGGGTTGATTGAGTTAAGGTAGGTTGCACTAACCGGTACTCCATCCAATACAACCAGGGCCTGGTTACTGGCGAGGAAGTGGCGGTTACCGCGGAGGGTGATTTTGGTTTCAGGATTAACACCGTTGTTGATGGTATTGATCTGAAGACCGGAAACTTTCGCGGCCATACCGTTCATCACGTTAGAGGCACCTGCGTTGGTAAGTTCCTGGTTGTCGACTTTGGCCGTTGCAACCCCCATCTCTTTAGGTTTTCTCTTGATACCCATGGCAGTTACGATCACCTCGTCTACACTGACGCTCTCAGATTGCATAACTACCTTGTAATTGCTTGCGGAAGTCAATGCCACCTCGGTAGCAGACATACCCACAAAAGTTACGGAAAGTGTTTTTGCACCCTGCGGAACTTTTAAAGTAAACTTACCATCCATGTCGGTGATAGTCCCAAGCGTAGATCCCTTCACAACGACAGAAACCCCCGGAATAGAGGTGCCGTCATCGCCGGAAGTCACAACACCGTCACAACACCCGTTATTTGACGGGTCTGTGCGAAGACAACTTGTAATCCTATAAAGCCGAGGAATACAAGCAACAGCGAAATTTTTCTCATAGACAAATTTTTAGCGTTAAACAAAATTGAACTGTAATATAGTTAGTAATACAAAAAGCCCTTTTTCGAATAATTCCACCTAATTGTCAATTATTTCATCAAACAAAGAGTGGAAAGTCGTTTTAAAGCACAAAACCCACCATTTAAAGGAATTTTAAACCTTATACAGCAAATGTGTTAAAAATTGTTACACGATGCAAATATATTTAAAGAAATGTATCTTGCAATAGCTGCGGGACATTCTTTTTGCTGACTTCCAGCTATTTAATATGACAAAAGTCATGAATTTAACTAATTGAAACTTTTAGTCGAATCTATGCTGTTGTATATCTGACAATTAATTTTGAGTTTAGGAAAGGATCATTTTTATCCGAAAATATTTCAAAAAAAACAATAATTCATATTTTTTTAAATATTACAATATATTTTGGGGGGGTGTCGTATGAATATCTAATATTTTTGATGAATCTTAGCGAATTTATTGGGGGTACATCCTCTATTATTATTTTTTTGTCAAATTCCTGCTAAACAAAATATACCATCCTGCATGAATTTCCTTCGGAATAAAAAAATCAATGAAGATAGTTGACTTATTTAATCTGTCTGTTACAAATGAGTTACACTTTTGTTAAAAAAGTGCATGATATGTGGCCTAGAGTATCTCCAATAACTCCTCCAAATGCTGAATAACCAAGGTGGCAGTTTTGGAAGAGCCGACTTCTGCTGTTTCCTCAGAGTGGTGAAGTTTCGATGATTGCGGACAATAATATACCTGGTCGATTCCGAATAGTTTTGCGCCAATAATATCCGCGTCCCAGGAATCGCCAATCATCAGGCTCTTTTTTTTGGGTGCATTCATTGATTTAACGGCATATTCAAAGATCTTTTTGTGCGGCTTCTGAGCGCCGACCTCTTCGGATATAAACACTTTGTCAAAGTATTTTTTCAATCCTGACTGGATAAGCTTATCCACCTGAACCTCACGAAAACCGTTGGTTATAATGGACATCTTATATCTGTGATGGAGATAATCCAAAACAACAATTGCTCCGGGAACCAATTTTAATTGTTTTGGCATCTCCGTCAGGTAGGCTTCGTTAAGTAAGTCACCCATACCAGGCATTGGAGTTTGGTTTATCTCAAGTGATTCTTCGAATCTAAGCCCTCTCAACACATTTTTGGTGATTTTATTGTCACGGTACAGATCCCATAACCGCTCATTAACTGCATGATAGATTGAAAAATAGGAGTCGTAGTCTCCGATTTTATCCAGAAGGCCCATCTTTTTCAAAGCAAGGTGCAAGGCATCGTACGAATTCGCGTTAAAATCCCAAAGTGTGTTGTCGAGGTCAAAGAAGAGATGGGTATATTGCATGGGAAGGAATTAAAAATTACAAATTAAAAATTAAAAATTACAGATTACAGGCAATCAGATTATATGCTTACAAAATTATTTGGTCCTCATCACTTCCCTAATCTTTAATCTTTAATTTGTAATTTTTAATTCCTTCATCGGGTTTGCCTTCCACAACGATCACGATTTCCCCTTTCACCGTTTTAGCTTTAAAATGTGCCAAAACTTCTGCTGCTGTTCCCTTGAAATTTTCTTCAAATAGTTTGGTGAGCTCGCGTGAAACCGAGACTTTCCGATCGGCTCCAAAATATTCTACAAACTGTTCCAGCGCTTTTATTAACCGGTAGGGAGATTCGTAAAAGATCATCGTGCGGGATTCATTGGACAACTCCATTAGCTTCTTTTGCCTGCCTTTTTTAGGAGGTAAAAAACCCTCAAAACAAAAGCGGTCACTTGGAAATCCGGAGTTAACCAATGCCGGGACAAACGCTGTGGCACCAGGTAGGCATTCGACTTCCACCCCTTTTTCAAGACAAGTACGCACAAGCAAAAAACCCGGATCCGAAATAGAGGGGGTACCGGCATCAGAAATAAGGGCGATTGAATCACCGCCAAGAATCTGCTCCGCAATTCGTTCAACCGTTTTGTGCTCGTTGAACTTGTGGTGCGAAACAAGCCTGGTGGCAATCTCATAATGGCGTAATAGAAAGGAGGAAGTCCGTGTATCCTCGGCCAATATCAAATCAACCTCCTTTAAAATCCGCACAGCCCTGAAGGTAATGTCTTCGAGGTTGCCAATTGGAGTAGGGACAAGATAGAGTTTACTCATGAGTTATAAGTTATGAGATATGAGATATGAGTTATAAGACCTGAGAGTTGAAATGAGAAAATCTAAACAATTATTATCGGCAAACTTCGAAGAAGCGTTTCCACTTTATCCTTTATCCTTTATCCTTTATCCTTTTGTTTCGGAGAATCTCCGTTTCACCAGTTGCACGAATTTTTCCGATGCCTCGCTTTTGGTCCACCTGAAATTTGCTTTCAAATACTCAACTGCTTCATGGATGTTGGCCAAACGATCCAAAGCGGCCACAGTCCCATCCAGCTTTGCTTTGTCATTGTTGAACAGTTCCCTCTGGAAAAGATAACGATCATTGAGAATCAAACCCTCCTTCAGACTTTTGATCGGGGTTGGCTTGAACCGGGAATTCTCCTCAGACTTAGTCTCCATGTTCAATATGGAATGAACGTCAGTATCGTGGGCAATTTGAAAAGGAGGGGGAGAGGGGGAGACGGGGGGATGTGCCGGTCCCTGAGCGTAGCCGAAGGGGGAACTGGGGGACTTGGAGACCAGGAGACCAGGGGACGAAGGGACAGAGGGACGGAGGGACTCGGTGACGGAGAGACCCGGAGACTCGGAGACTAGGGGACCAGGGGACTGGGATGCCGGAGATTCTTCTATTTGAATGAGCGGCTCGTCAATTGGCTCTTCAGATGGTAGTTCCGGTTCAATTTCAGCAATATTGTACTCCGGAATCGTCATTTGAAATATTATCTCTTCTTCTGCTGCTTTGGCCGGGATTTCAACTTCCGCTATTTTTTCTTCCTGATGGATGGGTGCAGCGATTTGATTTAAAAGCATTTCAAACTCTTTGGCCACAATTTTAGACCTGGAAATGGCCAGCTCAACCTCCTCCTTGGAAAGCTTTTTATCCTCTATCATTCCTGTTGCCAATACGTCAAGTAATTCAAGCTCTTCCCTGATTACCCTCAACCATATTTTTTTATCCATACGAAAATATTTTCTGGTGTAATTCAATATTCCTGCCAAAACTATCTTTATTACCTATATGCGTCCTTTGTGAAGACCTTTGAGACCTTAGTGGTTAAATTTAAACTTCACCACAAAGGGCACAAAGTAAAACACAAAGGAAGACACAAAGGGTTAGTTCAATAGTTCAACATTGATTTGTCGCTGGTAAAAATACAAATTTAACCGCACCTTTCCATCCTAAAAAATAATGGAAAGAAGCAGAAAAAAACTATTTTTGAACTATGTTTATCGAGAGTAATTTAAACAATGGGCGGAAGCGGGGCTGGATTGAAGTCATCGTTGGATCAATGTTTTCGGGGAAAACTGAAGAGTTGATCCGTCGGTTGCGCAGGGCAGAAATTGCAAAACAGCGGGTCGAAATATTTAAACCTGCCATCGATACCCGATACTCTTCTACGGATGTGGTCTCCCACAACGAAAATGCCATCCGGTCGACTGCCATCGACAACTCCTCCACCATATTATTGCTCTCGGGCAATATTGATGTCATAGGTATCGATGAGGCCCAATTTTTTGACGAAAATCTTTTAGACGTTTGCAACAAACTGGCTGATATGGGGATACGGGTAATTGTCGCAGGACTGGACATGGATTTCCGTGGAGTACCTTTTGGTCCGATGCCTGGATTAATGGCATGCGCCGAATATGTCACCAAGGTTCACGCGGTTTGCATGCGTTGTGGTCACATCGCCCATTTCAGTCACAGACTAACGGATGCCGAAAAGCTGGTAATCCTTGGAGAGAAGGAGAGCTATGAACCACTTTGCCGCGAATGTTTCCGGACCGTCAATCTTAAACCATGATGGTCTACACCCTGACCGAGATTGCCGAAATTGTCCAGGGTCAGCTGATACAATATGGGACATCGGCAGATCATCCGGTACGCTACCTCGCCTTTGACAGCAGAACCATCCTTTCCGGCAAAGAGACCCTCTTTTTTGCACTGAAGAACGGAAGAAACGACGGACACAACTATATAACAGACGCGCATTCAAAGGAGGTCATATCCTTTGTCGTTTCAGCGCTTCCCGACAGGAGTAAGAGTCCCGCTCCGGCTTCGTATATTTTGGTTGATAACACCCTGACTGCCCTGCAAACGCTTGCAGCATCCCACCGCAGGCGATTCAACTATCCTGTGGCAGCCATCACCGGAAGCAATGGTAAAACGATGGTGAAAGAATGGCTTTCAGAAATTCTTGGGGTACATCTTCGGGTAGTCAGAAGTCCGCGCAGTTACAACTCACAAATTGGAAATCCCATGTCGGTCTGGTTGATGGATGAGCTTTTTGATTTGGCACTTTTCGAGGCCGGTATTTCCAAACCCGGAGAGATGTCAAGACTCGAGATGATTCTTCATCCCGATCATGGCATTTTTACCCACCTGGGGAATGCCCATCTTGAAAATTTTTCTTCTGGTGAGGAGTTGGTGAGTGAAAAGGTAAAGCTATTTGTCAACTGTCAGCTCATTGTCTACTGCAAGGATTTTGAACCGGTACATAAAGCATTATCTGAAATTTCCTACTCAGGAAATCCACGATTTTTCCGCTGGTCTGCCCGGAAAGAGGCCGACTTGCAAATTGTTTCCACTAAGAGTTCGAATCAAACCACCGTTATTGAAGCCTTGTTTAGCGGAGAAGTCATCTCTCTGACAATCCCGTTTACCGATGGGGCTCACATCGAAAATGCAATCCATTGTTGGGCATATCTGCTGGCAACCGGTATGAAACCGGGCAGTTTTGAACATCTTTTTCTGCATCTCTCCACGCTCTCCATGCGCCTCGAAATCAAGAAAGGAAACAACGGATGTGCCATCGTTGATGACAGTTACAACTCCGACACCGCCTCCCTGATCAATGCACTCGACTTTCTGGTTCAGCAAAAAGATGCACAAAAACTAAAAAGCACCCTGATTCTCTCAGACATACTCCAATCGGGCATAAACCCCGAAGTACTCTACCGCGAAGTTGCCGAATACATCCGGCTGCGCAACATTAGCAGGATGATTGGTATAGGAAAGCAGATCAGCATTTTTAGCGATGCTTTTCAGGTGAAAGAGAAGCATTTCTTTCCTGACACGGAGGAATTTCTGCTTCACTTTCACGAATCCGACTTCAGGGATGAAGTGATTCTTTTAAAAGGGGCAAGAAGTTTTAGGTTCGACAGGATCTCGACACTGCTGCAGGAGAAGAAGCACCAAACCATCATGGAGATTAATCTGAGCGCGATGGTGTACAACCTCAACCACTACCGCGGACAACTCAGACCTGAGACCAAACTGATGGCCATGGTTAAAGCCTTCTCCTACGGAACCGGTTCGGTGGAAGTTGCCAGAATTCTTCAGTTTCACAGGGTCGACTACCTGGCGGTGGCCATTGCAGACGAAGGAATTGAGTTACGGAACGCCGGAATTGAACTGCCCATTGTGGTAATGAATCCGGAGGAACACAGCTTTGATTCGATGATCGAAAACAGGCTGGAACCGAATATTTACCGCTTTTCACTTTTGCGCAGCTTCGATGAAGCCCTGAAAAAAAGCGCAGTAACTAATTTCCCGATCCACATTAAAATCGATACAGGCATGAAAAGACTTGGATTTGATTCGCCATCTGAGATAGAAAACCTGGTCGCCTACATAAAAAAAAGAGACACGCTATACGTTCGGTCTGTTTTCACCCATCTTGCCGTGAGTGAAGATGCTGCTAAAGATCACTTTACCCTCCGGCAGTTTGAGCAATTCCGTCAGCTCAGCCAGATTATTACATCAGAATTTGATTACAGTATTCTGCTTCATGTGCTTAACTCGGCCGGCATCGAACGTTTTCCGGAAATGCAACTGGACATGGTTAGACTGGGGATTGGATTGTACGGTTCAAGCTCCGTTCAACCATCGCAGCTAAAGAATGTGGCAACCCTGAAATCGACCATCTCCCAAATCAAGACAGTCATGCCCGGAGAGAGTGTTGGTTATGGCAGAAGTTTTGTGGCTGAACGCCTTACCAGGATTGCTATCATCCCGATAGGGTACGCCGATGGCTACAGCAGAAGATTAGGTAATGGCATTGGTAGCGTCCTGATCCATGGGATTCCTGCCCCCATTACCGGTACAGTTTGCATGGACATGTGTATGGCTGATGTTACGGATATCGTTTGCCAGGAAGATGACACGGTCATCCTGTTCGGCGAAGGGCAGCCGGTTTCTAAAATCGCTGAATGGATGGGAACGATTCCTTATGAGGTGCTGACTACCGTTGGACAGAGGGTTAAAAGGATCTATTTTGAAGAATAAAGGATAAAGGATAAAGTAAAAAGGATAAAGTAAAAGACGCTGCGATGTTGATTTGCAGCGTCTTTTCTTAATTATTAGGTGAGACAAAGTTCGATTCAGCTCGAATGCCACTTTATCCTTTTTACTTTATCCTTTATCCCTGTTTGCTAACCTTTTCGAGTTTCGAGAGATCCGTAATCTTGATCTTCCGGCCATCCATGGCAATGATTTTCTCCCCGGCAAAAGTTGATAGCGTACGAATGGCATTGGAGGCAGTCATGTTGGAAAGACTGGCAAGATCTTCACGGGAGAGGTAAACTTTTAAGGTCTGCGCGTCGTTTTCGAATCCATATTTTTCCTTCAAAAACAGAATTGACTCGGCCAGCCTTCCACGGATGTGTTTTTGCGTCAGGCTCACTGTTCTATGGTTGGAATGACCCAACTCCAGGGCAAGGTCTTTGAGCAGGGCCAGGGAAAAATTGCAGTTTTTCAGCAGAATTCCATACAAAATATCAGGGGGAACGGTCACAATCTCTGAATCTTCGATGGCAATAGCGGTTCCATTGTGGGGCTCACCAGCGAGAAGGGACCTGTAACTAATCAATCCATTCTCAGTGAACATCCTGATAATCTGCTCTCTGCCGCTAATCCCTTCTTTAATCATCTTCACCTTTCCCTCTTTGAGGTATTGCATGCCAACAGGAGCATCACCTTCCATGAAGATGTAATCATTTTTCCGGTAACGAGTAATGGACGAATTTGCCTTCAGGATGGACATCTCATCGGGCGTCAGTAAATCGAATATGCTGTTCTCCCCATTGAACGGACTTTCAAAACCAAAATTGTCGGACATTGCTGAGAAAAATGTTGTAAAACATATCAAAAATATAAATTAATCCTCCAAAATCAAAATAGGGCACAGATTAAAGCGGGTACCGTGCAACGATCGGCATTTTCCGGCCAAACCCAAATGCTTTGGATGAAACTCTCAGGGTGGGCGGTGCCTGAAAGCGCTTGTATTCGTTTCTGTTGACCAGCAGTACCACTTTTTTTACAACAGCTTCATCATATCCTAAGGAGA
The DNA here is from genome assembly GCA_026391315.1 of Bacteroidia bacterium. Classification (GTDB taxonomy): domain Bacteria; phylum Bacteroidota; class Bacteroidia; order Bacteroidales; family Prolixibacteraceae; genus CAINVV01. The sequence continues at coordinate 64,722 of JAPLDT010000013.1, read as the reverse complement.
CAATGTCGTCAACACTTCTGGCCTGGTCGATGTATTGAAAGAGGATGGCATCCAGCAGATCATAATCCGGAAGGGAATCCGAATCCTTCTGATCCGGCCTCAGTTCGGCAGAGGGTGGTTTCAATATGGTGTTTGCAGGAATGATCTCCTCCTCCCTGTTGATGTAATTTGAAAGTTGGTACACCTCCGTTTTATACAAATCGCCCAATACGGATAACCCGCCATTCATATCCCCGTACAGGGTGCCATACCCTACAGCCGCCTCGCTTTTGTTGGAGGTATTGAGAAGAATATTTCCAAATTTATTGGAGAAGGCCATCAGCAAAGTACCCCGCACCCTGGCCTGGATGTTCTCCTCAGTCAGGTCATTGGGCAAACCTTTGAATATAGAAGCAAGAGTTTTGTCAAATGCCACCGCAATATCATGAATGGGAAGTGTTTCGTAGGAAACCCCAAGCCGTTCGGCCAGGGCAACTGCATCATTCACTGAGTGATCGGAAGAGTATTGAGAGGGCATCAGCAGTACTTTGACATTCTCAGCACCAAGCGCCCTGACAGCCAGAACAAGTGTCAGCGCAGAATCAATGCCACCTGATAGACCGAGTGTGGCCTTCCGGAAACCTGACTTTCTAAAATAATCGGCAATTCCCAAAACAAGTGCCTGGTATATTTTTTCAGAAGTTTCAGTCTGCGGCTGCAACTGGTTCGCTTCCTTATCCAATGTGTCCACGATGGCAAAGTCCTCGCTAAAATAGGCCAGCTCTTTGACGACTTTACCCTGCCGGTCAACCATGAAGGAACCCCCATCGAAAATCAATTCTGTCTGAGCGCCGACCTGATTCACATAGATAATTGGCACTTGGTATTTCACCGCATTTTCGATCAGGATATCTTTCCTTAATCTTTCCTGATGATAAGAGAAGGGTGAGGCTGAGAGATTGACAACCAGATCGGGATTTTGCCTGCAATTTTCTTCCATCGGTGAGGTGGAATAAAGATTTTCCCGTCCAAAAGCGTTCATCACCTTCTGGTTGAACCAAAGGTCTTCGCAGATAGTTACGGCTATCTTATTACCATTCAGCTCTATCAGATTAAATTCTTTGTTTGATTCAAAATGACGGTATTCGTCAAACACATCATACGTGGGCAGCAATGTTTTGCTGTGGATACTTTTAATGGCTCCATCCTTCAAAAAGAAGGCAGAATTGAAGAGCATCTTCCCTTTCGGACTGGGGTTGAAACTGGGCCCGCCTACCAGGGCGGCAATCCCGATGCAACAGGATGCGATCTGCTCAATTGCAGCAAGTGACTCCTGAATAAATTCCAACCTCTCCAGGAGATCATTCGGATAATAACCACAAACAGATAACTCAGAGAAGACTACCAAATCGGCGTCTTGCTCTTTTGCCTTTCCGATGGCAGCGATGATCCGGGAACTGTTTTCCGGGAAATTTCCCACATGGTAATTCAATTGGGCCAGGGCAATCCTCATGAGTCTCTCTTACTTGGATAAAACACTAAATACAATTTAAATCTTACACTGAGAAAGGAGAACAATATAATGTCACACTTTGCATCTCGTCATTTTGACCTCCCCCAACCCCTCCAAGGGAGGGGAGTATCTCTCTGATGTTGATCAGAACTCAAATCTGAAGTCTCCCCTTGGGGGAGATTTAGAGGGGTCGAATATTTGTAAAATGTGATATTAATTCTTTCCCTTTACTTATTAACAATTATCCTCTGTGTAAAAAATTTAAGCCTCTTCTAAACCGATTTTTCCAACAATTATCAATTTAGTCTCCGGTACCGACAAAAATAGATAAATTCACACCCGCAAACAATCGATTTCCGTTGCATTTTTGAATTACTGTTTGTTCCCTGACAACGCTAAATAATTGGTATGACCCGCAAGAATAATATCCTGTACCTCCTGATTACGCTGATTACTTTGACAGCCTGTCACCGAAACCAGCTGCAAATAGATGTATCCCACATCAATCTGAAGGTTGAAATCGGACGATTGGATCAGGATCTGTTCACCGTGACTACCGAAAATTCAAGCAGCTCAATCCCTGCCCTGCAAGAGAAGTACGGTCCCTTTTTTGGCCTCTACAACAAGGAAATTTTGGCCATTGGAGATTCGCGGGACTCGCTCTATTCAGGTTACCTGTTAACTTTTATAACAGACTCAACCATCACTGCTACCAGACTGAAAACGGACTCTCTCTTCAGGGATTTTCAATCCTTTTCCACACAAATCGAAATGGCCTTCAAGCATTATGCCTACTATTATCCCGGGATTAACCTTCCAAAGGTTTACACCTATCTTTCCGGATTCAATCAATCGATCGTCACTTTTCCAAATGCTTTGGGTATCAGCCTCGACAATTACCTTGGTTCCAAAAGCAGATTTTACTCCCAACTTGGAATTCCAGCCTACAAAAGGCACAACATGGAGCCCGGGAAGATGGTTTACGATGCACTTTACGGATTGGCATCGCAACAATTTGAGTACAAAGGGAATACGGAGAATTTGATTTCGGGGATGATTCACCAGGGGAAACTACTCTATTTTTTGGATGCCCTGATACCGGATGGGCCTGACAGTCTGAAAATTGGCTACAGCAAAGAGCAGCTAGACTGGTGCCAAAAAAATGAAACAGAGATGTGGAGCTATCTGGTCGAAAGGAAGATGCTTTTCTCAGGTGACAGGATGGAGTTGGTCCGGTTTATCAATCCAGCGCCCTTTACAACACCTTTTGGTCAAAAATCACCCGGTAGGACCGGAGTTTGGCTGGGATGGCAGGTTGTGAAAAGCTACATGAAAAACAATCCTAAAACAACGCTTCAGGGTTTGATGGAAGAGAATGATTACCACAAGATCCTCAATGAGTCGGGATACTCCCCGGATTGAAGTTTTGCTTTAAAAAATATTACACAGAGTTTCACAGAGAAGCACAGAGTTTCACAGAGAATATTGAACCAGATTTATACGCTTCGCATTTAATCAATCTCTTTGCTGGGAAAAGACATTTCAACAAAATAATTTAATAAAAAAACCACAGAGATAAATTGTCTTAGCTCTGTGGTTCTCTGTGCCTCTCTGTGAAACTCTGTGTAATAAAGAATTATAGCGGACGAATCTTGATATTACGGTACCAAACGTCGTTACCGTGATCCTGAAGGGCGATGACCCCTTCTTTGGCAACATTTGCCCAATTCGGATTGTAAGAGGGAAATTTTGAGCTTTTCACCATTTCATTCCATTCGGGTATCCAGAGGTGATATTCCACTATGGTTGCTCCATTTTGCTTATGAATTACAGTACCCTGATAACAGAGAATCTCCGCACTGTTCCATTCACCAAAAGGTTTTGTGTTTTGGGGTTTGGCAGGTATCAGGTCATAAAGTGATCCGGCCATACGATTTCCGTCCTTGCCGAGCAGGGCGTCCGGGTGGTTGTCATTGTCCAGCACCTGAAATTCAGGAGCAGTCCGCCATATCTCTTTCCCATTCTCCACTCCCAGATAGAATATGCCTGAATTTCCACCTTTCGAGATCTTCCACTCTATCTTCAAATCGAAATTTGAAAATTTTCTTGCGGCATAAAGGATATCCCCACCATTGGCAGCTCCAGCTTCTCCCATGCCTGATCCAACGCATTTAAGGGTGCCATCTTCAATAACCCAGCCTGCAGGAAAATCGGCTTTATTGACACCTCTCCAGCCGGCGCCTGTTTTACCGTCAAACAGTAAAATCCAACCCTGAGCTTCCTCTGCGGCTGAAAGTGTGTTCATCTCCTGAACGGACGCGCTTTTTTTGTTTGCACCGCTCTTGGCACTTTCCGTACTTTTTTTAGGCTGCATATTGCAGCTAACCACAATCAAAGCAGCAGCAAATAAAATTAACAGGTTTTTCATCACATTTTAAAATTTGAAGGTTATACTTGATTTCTATCAATTCGATGCGTATATAATTTGTTTTTTAAAGGTCGCATGGAATCGAAGATCTGCGAAGCAAATACCCACATAATCATTTTCGGTTGGTCCCGACTTGTCGGGATGGGTATTTCACACCAATTGCCCAATTAAACATCCTTTTGCAAGCTGGAGGCCTAATTTTAGTTAATCTGACAAATCCAGAATCTCAATTTCCTTGTGCTAAAGTACAAATTTAATGAAAAACCAATAAAATTACTGGGAATAATCGTATGGACAAACTAATCGTTGTAACTTTGCCCGCTCTTCAAACGTATTGAAAAATACCAGAAAATTTTATTTCTATGGCAAAAAGAATCGGCATTTTAACAGCAGGAGGTGATTGTCCCGGCTTGAATGCAGCCATTCGTGGTGTAGGAAAAACAGCCATTCTGAATCATGGGATGGAGGTAATTGGATTTACAGCAGGTTTCAGTGGTTTGATCTGGAAGGAGTACATCGAACTGGATGAGTCAAAATTGTCTGGAATTTTGACAGTTGGGGGAACCATTCTGGGTACTTCACGTGAAAAACCATTCAAAATGGAAAAGGGGGAGGAGACCAATGAAAAGCCTGCCCTGATCAAGAAGAATTACAAGGACCTTCGACTTGATTGCGTAGTTTGCATTGGCGGCAATGGGACCATGAAGACAGCTGCCCAATTGCAAAAAATAGGGATCAATGTGGTTGGGATTCCAAAAACCATCGACAACGATGTATATGGAACAGAGATAACTTTTGGCTTTGATTCGGCTGTGACAATTGCCACGGAGGCCATCGACAGGCTTCATACCACTGCTAACTCGCACCAGCGTGCAATGGTCATTGAAGTGATGGGACACGATGCTGGTTGGATTGCGCTCTATGCAGGATTGGCAGGAGGCGGAGACATTATCCTTATTCCAGAAATAAAATATAACATAGAAAGTGTCTGTAAGGCGATTGAAAATAGGTTTTCCAAGAAAAAACCTTACTCCATTGTCGTTATAGCCGAAGGGATTGAACATCCTTCCCATATATCGGCCTCTGCCTATATTGCTGAAAGAATTCAAACATTAACGGGCATTGAAACCCGGGATACCAGATTGGGTTACATTCAGCGTGGAGGAAGTCCTTCAGCTATGGACCGCATTTTGGCTACCCGTTACGGTGCCTTTGCTGCGGAGTTGATCGCCAATGGTGAGTATGGCCAGATGGTTGCAATTCGAAACGGAAAAATTGGATCAATTCCGCTTGAGAAAGTTGGTGGTAAACTGAGTCTGGTCGACCCCAATGACCAAATGATTGAAAAGGCAAGAAAAATGGGCGTTTATTTCGGGGATGAATAATTTAGGGGAAGGTTGTTGTTGAAACCATCATTTTTTTAGTTTTGTATCCTGCAATCGCGGTGATTTTATGCCATCTGGCGATTGTATTTATAAGTTCAGGAATAATAAATTAAAGTTTATACCAATGAGATACCTAGTTAGATTGTTTACAGTAGCCCTATTCCTCATCGCAGGACTAAACGCAGGTGCACAAACCTTTACTGAAATGGCCTTTGAAAGTGTCGATCATGACTTTGGCAAGATCAAAGAAGATGCCGGTTCGGCCAATTATAGTTTTAATTTCAAGAACATTGGAAAAGTTCCATTGGTGATCTCAACGGTGAGCGCCTCGTGCGGATGTACGACTCCTGAATGGAGCAAGGAACCAGTTCTGCCGGGAAAGACAGGCTTCATCAAGGTTTCATACAACCCCGCAGGCCGTCCGGGAAGTTTCAACAAGACAATCACAGTCATGGCTAATATTCCAAATGGAGCCATTGTGTTAAAAATTGCAGGGGAGGTACTTCCTAAGACGCTCACCATTTCGGAACAATATCCAATAGATCTCGGTAAAATCAGGGTGATGAACAACAACCTTTCCTTCGTGAGAATTAAAAACAGTGAGAAAAAGACCGACTCACTCAAATTTATCAATACCTCCGGAGCGAAAGTTACCATCGGACTTAAAGGTATTCTGGCGCATTTGACTGTTAAAGTCAATCCTGTTGTGGTTGAGCCAAATGGCACCGGTTACATCGTGGTAACTTTTGATGGTTCCAAAATCGATCTTGGATTTCAGATGGCCAGGGTCTATCTGACCTACAATGGTGAGGAGAATTACAACTACGGTGTCAATGTAACGGCAACAGTAGAAGAGGATTTTTCCAAGCTGTCGCAGAAGGAGCTGCAGAGTGCCCCTGTCATCGATTTTAATGAGCGTGTTTATGATTTTGGTGACGTCAAGGAGGGCAAGAAAGTTGAATACACCTTCAAGATATTGAACAAAGGGAAAAGCGATCTTCAAATACGCAGCGTAAAAGCTTCTTGCGGTTGCACTGCAGCAAATCCAGCCTCTAACATTATTAAATCAGGAGCAGAAACCGACCTGAAGGTGATTTTTGATTCAACTGGTAAGCTTGGATTGCAAAACAAAACCATCACCATCATTTCAAATGACCCGAACCAATCCACAACTATTTTAAGGATTTCGGGTAATGTGTCCAAGGCGCAATAACACTGGCACAAATATATTTAGAGACAAGGCATGCCTTGTCTCTACTGTTTTATCAACAATTTAAGGTTAGATGGCAGAATCCCGAAAAGTTTATCATCCCGAAAATGACCCCGTATATGTGGGACTCAATGTCAACAAAGGGATAGAACAGCCGGAGGCTGTGAATGCTGATTCTGTCCATCGTTTTCTGAAAAAAAACAAAAAAATTGAGCTAACTGCAGAAGAGTATTGTGAAGGAATCCTGCAGGGTAACCGTACTATATTGAGCAGGGCAGTTACCTTGATTGAAAGCAATAAGCCTGACCATCAACATATCGCGCAGGAGATCATTGGACGTTGCCTTCCTTTCTCCGGGAAATCACTTCGGATCGGTATTACAGGTGTCCCCGGTGCAGGTAAAAGTACTTTCATTGAATCTTTCGGAAGCTATCTCACCTCCACTGGAAAGAAGCTTGCCGTATTGGCCATCGACCCAAGTTCAGAACGTTCAAAAGGGTCAATTTTAGGCGACAAAACCCGAATGGAAGAACTTTCTTCTGATCCCAATGCTTACATCCGCCCCAGTCCCTCCTCCGGATCGCTGGGAGGAGTAGCCCGAAAAACCCGTGAGACCATCCTGTTGTGCGAAGCCGCAGGTTTCGACACCCTTCTGATCGAAACAGTGGGAGTTGGTCAGTCTGAGACTGCCGTCCATTCAATGGTCGATTTTTTTCTTCTGCTCCAAATTGCCGGCGCCGGCGACGAGTTACAGGGTATTAAACGTGGTATCATGGAGATGGCCGACACGGTTGTGATCAACAAAGCCGATGGAGATAACATTCACCGTGCAAACACTACCGCCACTCAATACCGCAATGCGCTGCATCTCTTCCCTCCTTCACTATCGGGCTGGGTCCCTCAGGTAATGACCTGCTCGTCGTTGCGAAAGACCGGGATGAGCGAAATTGCGGATTGCATCAATGACTATTTTGAACTGGTTAAAGATAATGGCTATTTTAAGGAGCGTCGTTCCAGCCAGGCCAGATTCTGGATGTACGAAACCATCGATGCTCATCTGAAAAGCAATTTTTATCAAAACAAACTTGTTCAGGTTAACCTTGACAATTTGCAACAAGTTGTCTCGGAGGAAAAAGTGAGTCCATTTGTAGCTGCGCAGGAGTTACTCGAAAAATATTTTAATGCCATTGGCAGACATTGAAGGGTCATTCCAGAAAATGTTTTCTACTTTTAGCCTTTTAAAATAAACCTGGGTTGTTGTTCAACCCTTAAACAAAGTTATCCGGATGATTAAAAAAATGTTGTTATTGGGGCTGATAACCTTGAGTATCCTATCCTGCGCCAAACCTGATAAATTCGTGATCAAAGGTGAGATCAAAGGAAGAGAGACCGGTAAAATTCAATTGATGAAATTTACCAATGGAAGATGGGTCGCTGAAGACTCTACAACGATTAGCAAGGGTAAGTTCCAGCTTACAGGGAAGGCTGATCTGCCCGAACTGCGTTTTGTTGCCCTGGTTCCCCAGCAGATGGTGGCCCAGTTTTTTGCAGAAAATGGAACTATTACACTTCAGGCCTACAGCGATAGTCTTGACAAGACCGTTATAACCGGATCAAAATCCAACGAAGAATTCAGGGTTTACCAGACAGAATTGATGAGTCTCTCAAAAGAGTCGCAAGGTATGCAGCAGCGGTTTATGGCTGCTCAGCAATCCGGTGACCAGGAGGGGATGAAAAAGGCACAGATTGATTATGAAGCTATGGTTCAAAACCTATCCGTATATGCCAAAAATTTCATCCGTGAGCACAAAAAATCAACGGTTTCCCCCCTTGTTGCCATGATGCAATTTGGTGAGACTGCTTCTGCTGCAGATATTGATACGCTTATCAAATTTTTGGATCCTTCGGTTCACCCTTCTATTTATGTTGCCGAGCTGAAAAAAATAGCAGAAAAGAAAAGGGCTACAGACATGGGAACCATGGCACCGGACTTTACATTGCCTACACCTGATGGAGGTAGCTTTACCCTCTCTTCAACCAGGGGAAAATATGTCATGATTGATTTTTGGGCTGCATGGTGCCAGCCTTGCCGTCATGAGAATCCTAATGTGGTCGTACTTTACGGTAAATACAAGGACAAGGGCTTCGATGTAGTTGGCGTTTCGCTCGACAGAGAGAAAGATGCGTGGATAAAAGCCATCGCCGACGACCAATTGGTTTGGCATCAGGTTTCCGAACTAAAATTCTGGCAGAGTGAAATCGCCCAAAAATATGGCGTTACTGCCATCCCTTGCACCTTCCTTCTCAACAAAGAGGGCAAAATTATTGCTAAAAACCTTCGCGGAGAAGATTTGGCCAATAAATTGGCTGAGCTGATGGGGAAATAGTGAACATCGAAAAGTGGTGGGAGAACAATGAATCGACAAGATTAGGCGAGGATTAGAAACATTTTTAATTTTTATTTGTTGTTCACTTTTCGTTTTTCATTGATCATCATTGGTTTTTCGTTGAAAATTGTTCATAAATAGTTGAATGCCTCACGCAACCATTTTAATCCCATCTTACATCTTAAGTTTGGTCACTGGTACTGAAAATAAGTTTAAACCACTCTTTTTGTGGTTTTTATTTTCTTCTTCAACAACTTTTGAAGACATTTGCGAGGATAAATTGTATCAATTGTACATCATTCCAAACCTATTATCAGTTCGTTAAAAGTGACCCATTTAGAAGATACCATATACAAGTGTTGGGAAAGTAACAGCAAGGCGCAGTCTGAGCTGTATCGTCTTTTCTCGCGAAAGATGTACGGGGTCTGTCTAAGATATGCCAAGGATTCGGCCGATGCAGAAGACATTCTGCAGGAGGGTTTTGTCAGGGTTTTTACCAAAATAAAACAGTTCGAATTCAAAGGTTCTTTTGAAGGATGGATGAGACGGATCATGGTCAATACGGCTCTTGAAAAGTTCAGAAAACATGACCGGCTTTATCCGGTAGAGGAGATGAGTATTTACGAATCAACCGAATGGGTTGAAGAAACGATCTCCTCCATTACTGCCGATGATTTGATGAAGATGATCCAGGAATTACCGCCCCGTTACAGAATGGTTTTTAACCTTTACGCTATAGAGGGGTATTCACATCTGGAAATCGGGGCAATGATGAATATTTCGGAGGGCACCTCCAAATCAAACTTGTCAAGAGCAAGGGTGATTTTACAGAAAAGGGTAACAGATAATTTTGGAGAAGAAAAAAGAATACAAGTAAAAGCGATATAACTGTGGAAAGACATCCTATAGATCAACTCTTTAAAGACAAGCTGGGGAATTTCGAAAAGAATCCTCCCGCTGATCTTATGGGTCAGATCGAACAGCAGGTTGCATTCCGTGGTAAGGTGAGACAAATGAACCAGATTAAAGCTGTCATCGGTGTTGCAGCTGGGTTGATTCTCATTGTCATGGCCGGATGGTTTTCGCTCGATCAAAACCAATTCTCCGAAAATAAAATCCCCTCTAAAAATCAAAAGGAACTCTCCCCGGTTCTGTCAACTCCTCTCAAAGAGGCGACAGTCGCTTCTATTCCGGACAAATTACTCCTTGCCGATCAACAACATCGGGGTACTGCAACAGCAATGAACCGGGATGGTAAATCCAAATCTGTCGTGGCTAAAAGGAACAGCGCTGCTTCATCTTCAAAAGTGAAAGAACCAATAGCCTCTGTGTCCACCGGTAAAGAAACAGAAAAGAGCCTTCCACAGACAATTGCTGTAACCAAAGAGGAGAAAAAAACTGATATAAATAACAGTTCTAAACAGAAAAAGGCAGAACCGGTCTATTTCGCCGACTCGTATTATCCCAATCCGGCAGCCAGGAAAACGGAGAAGGGAAGCTGGAGAATAAAAGCGGAAGTCTCCCCTATGTTTGCTCCGCAAATTTCGGGCGGAAATTCGGCTACCAAGTCAATGAGTACTGTTAGCGGGGGTATGATAGCATCTTACCAGCTGAACAAAAGAGTTAGTATTAGTACCGGTGTCCGTTATTCTCAGATGAAACAGGGTACCCATTCAGCCTATACGCTGAGCGCAAAATCAGGCATAACCTACCTGGAGCCTGTTGAGAAGAGCGCCAGTATCTCAAGGGATGTTTCCCTTTACCTTCCATCTAAATCCAGTATCGTATATTCAAACGGAATGCAGGCTATAGCAAACGGTTTACAATCGGCTGCCACCAATGTTTTCGCATCGGATATCTCTCAGGATTTCAAATATCTTGAGATTCCGGTTCAGGCCACTTATAAGCTGATCGACAGCAAGTTCTCGGTGGGAGTAACTGGCGGTATCAGTACCAATATTCTAATTGGAAACATCGCCTCCATCACAGAAAATGGCATTAAATTATCACAGGGGAATACAGACAATTTGCGCGATGTCATCTATTCAGGATCAGCTGGAGTAGAATTTGGATATGGTCTGGCCAAAAACCTGGTGTTAACGGTTGAGCCAAGATTAAAACAGTACATGCATTCGGTAAGCAGCAACGAAATGGTCAATTTCAAACCGTTGCAAATGGGAATCTTCACCGGATTGACCTTCTCCTTCGAATAATCGCCGTTCAACTCTCAGAAATCGCAGGATATTTAGGACGCTTAAGACGCTCCAATGCTTATCACTTTTCCCAAATTTCCTCCTTCGACAAGCTCAGGGACCGGCTTCGGTAGGGTTTAATCTTCGACCCTTCGACAAGCTCAGGGAGCTTCTGAGTATCACATTTTCATATTTACCAATTTGCATATTCCACTTTCTTTCGTGAAATCAATTGTCTCCTTCGTCATAAAAAAGTATCTTTGCAGATTAATCCAATTGTTAACTCCGAAAGTACCGAAAGATGGATAAGAATAGAATTCCCCTCACTAAATTTGCGTTAATATTTTCATTGATAGCTATTTGCGTTATATCACTCGGTTTGTTTATCAACTCTGCTCCGGCGGTTAAGCCGCAGGAACAGGCGACAAAAACCTATAATTCACCTGTAGAACTGCCCACATCTATAATATTTGCCGGAGAGACAATTTCCCTCACAAATTTTGATGTTCGTGAGTCGCTGGACAGGGAACTTCTTGCCAACAGCTATTTCCAATCGCAGACTATCCTCTATTTTAAAAAATCAAAACGTTATTTCCATCTGATTGAACCGATCCTGAAGAAAAACAACATTCCCAACGACTTCAAATATCTCTCCCTGGCAGAGAGTGGTTTCCAGGAAAAGGTGACTTCACCTGCCGGTGCAGTAGGATTGTGGCAGCTGATGAAAAAAGCGGCCCTGGAAAATGGTCTGGAAGTCAGCAATGAGGTAGACGAGCGCTACCATGCGGAAAAGTCGACCGAAGCAGCCTGTCGCTACCTGAATCACGCGTACCATCAATATGGGAACTGGGTAAATGTCGCAGCCTCCTACAATGCGGGAATCAGTGGAATCAAACGGCAAACGGAGTTGCAGGACAGCAGAAATTATTTTGATCTGCAGCTTAACGATGAGACTGCCAGGTATGTGTATAGGATCCTTGCTTTGAAACTGATTCTGGAAAATCCGGAAAAATACGGCTTCAAAGTTACTGAAGAAGAGAAATATCCTGTTCTTTCCTGTAAAGTGGTGGTTGTTTCCGGCAGTGTAACGAACCTTGCTAATTATGCTCACAATCAAGGCATCAACTACAAAATTTTAAAATATTTCAATCCCTGGCTTCGACAGTCCTATCTTAAAAATCCCTCCAGGAAGAGCTATTCGATCAAAATTCCTGAACCTGGCACCCGCACCTTTGGATTATAATTTTTGAAATATCAGTACATGGACGGCCAAGAGAAAATTGTAGTTAGGGGAGCCCGTGAGCATAACCTGAAAAATATAACTGTTGAAATTCCGCGCAACAAGCTGACTGTTATCACCGGATTGAGTGGCAGCGGGAAATCTTCACTTGCCTTTGACACCATTTATGCCGAAGGACAGAGGAGGTACATCGAGACCTTCTCTGCGTACGCCAGAAGTTTCCTTGGCAATATGGAACGTCCCGATGTGGACGAAATCACCGGATTGAGTCCTGTCATCTCGATAGAGCAAAAGACCACCAACAAAAACCCACGGTCAACGGTGGGAACGGTCACTGAGATCTACGACTTTCTCCGTCTGCTTTTTGCCCGTGCCGGAGAAGCCTTCTCGTACAACACCGGCGAAAAGATGGTGAAATACAGCGATGATCAGATCATCGACCTCATTCTTGAAAATTACAGCAACAAACGCACCATCCTGCTGGCGCCCATCGTCAAAGGGCGAAAAGGACACTACCGTGAACTCTTCGAGCAGATTCGCAGGCGCGGATTTCTGCATGCACGGGTGGATGGTGAGATCGTCGAGCTGACACACGGTTACAAAGTAGACAGGTACAAGAGTCACCACATTGAAATGGTGATTGACAAACTGGTAGTAGAGGAAAAAGACAGGAAACGCCTTCGCGAATCTCTCGACAGAGCAATGAAACATGGCGAAGGCATTGTGATGATCCTGGATCCCGATGCCGGCTCGGTTCGCTATTTTTCCCGTCACCTGATGTGCCCCACAACCGGCATCTCATACAACGATCCGGCTCCGCACAGTTTCTCTTTCAACTCGCCCCAGGGCGCCTGTCAAAAATGCAACGGACTGGGTGAAATCAACGAGATTGATTTTGCTAAAATCGTCCCGGATCCAACCCTTTCCATCATTCAGGGTGGTATCGCACCGTTGGGACCCTACAAAAATACCCTCATCTTCTGGCAACTGGAGGCTTTGGCCGAGAAATACCACTTCACCATGAAGACGCCTGTCGGCGAGATCGATGAGGAGACCCTGAATGCCATCCTTCATGGAACCGGCGAACGGATTCAGTTGAAAAATTCGCCGCTGGGCAGCTCCATCGACTACACAATGACCTACGAAGGGATTGTCAAATATGTGGTGAACGAAAAGAGCGATAACCTCTCCAAAAGTGCCCAGAAATGGGCTGATCAGTTTCACAAAACCTGCAAATGCCCCGACTGTAACGGTCAGAGGTTACAAGAAGAACCGCTTCACTTCAAAATTGACGGAAAAAATATCGCCGAACTTGCCATGATGGATATCAGCGAACTCTCCTCCTTCTTTACCGGCATCGGAGAACGGATGAGCAAGCGGCAACTGCAGATTGCGTCTGAAGTGAACAAGGAGATCGTTACCCGACTGAGTTTCCTGCTGGATGTCGGATTGAACTACCTGTCTCTCGACCGCCCGTCGGCTACCCTTTCGGGGGGCGAATCGCAACGAATCCGACTGGCTACACAGATCGGATCGCAACTCGTCAATGTGCTTTACATTTTGGATGAGCCCAGCATCGGACTTCACCACCGCGACAACCTGCGGCTTATCCGGTCGCTTCAGCAACTGCGCGACACCGGCAACTCGGTCATCGTGGTCGAACACGACCGCGACATGATGTTGCAGGCCGACTACCTGATCGACATGGGACCCCATGCAGGCCGCTTCGGCGGAGAGATCGTTGCCGCCGGTACCCCAACAGAAGTATTGAAGATCGACACACTCACTTCGCTCTACCTGACCGGAAAGAAAGAGATCAAAGTTCCCAAAGTCAGGAGGACAGGAAATGGCAAAATCTTATCTCTCAAAGGAGCATCAGGCAACAACCTGAAGTCGGTCGATGTCGATTTCCCGTTGGGAAAATTTATCTGTGTGACAGGTGTTTCTGGAAGCGGGAAATCTACTTTGATCAACGAAACGCTGCTTCCTATTCTGAGTCAACATTTTTACAAATCGCTCGATGATCCATTGGCTTACCAGTCCATCGTCGGGATAGAGCATCTGGACAAAGTGGTTCAGGTGGACCAATCCCCTATCGGACGAACACCCCGGTCGAATCCTGTGACTTACTGTGGTGTCTTCACCGAAATCAGGACGCTTTTCACCCTACTGCCTGAAGCCAAGATCAGGGGATACAAGCCCGGTCGATTCTCCTTCAATGTGAAAGGTGGACGCTGCGAGGCCTGCGAAGGGGCCGGACTCAAAACCATTGAGATGAATTTCCTGCCAGATGTCTATGTTCATTGCGACAAATGCAACGGAAGGCGATACAACCGCGAGACCCTCGAGATCAGGTTCAAGGGTAAATCAATCAGCGATGTGTTGGATATGACCATCCAGCAAGGGGTCACCTTTTTCGAAAATATTCCTGCGATCTCGCACAAATTGCGGACCATCGATGAAGTTGGCCTGGGCTATATCACCCTTGGCCAGGCTTCAACTACACTATCCGGAGGTGAAGCCCAGCGCGTAAAACTTGCCACCGAACTAAGCAAAAGGGATACTGGCCGGACCCTCTACATCCTGGACGAACCTACTACCGGACTGCACTTCGAAGACATCCGTGTGTTGCTTGACGTCCTCAACAAACTCGTCGAGCGGGGAAATACGGTAATTGTGATCGAGCACAACATGGAGGTGATAAAAATGGCCGATCACATCATCGACATCGGACCGGAAGGCGGGCGCGAAGGAGGAAGGCTGCTTTGCTGCGGGACGCCGGAGGATATGGTGAAAAATGAGGATTCGTATACCGCCAAGTATTTGATAGAAGAGCTAGTAAAAAAGGATAAAGGATAAAGTCAAAAGGATAAAGGGGGAAACGCCGCGATCAATATTTGAATCATAATATTTTTTAGTTTAAACAAGAAAAACGTGCGGGGCTCACTTTATCCTTTTGACTTTATCCTTTATCCTTTCCCCCATACTTTATCCTTTATCCTTCTTTTCCTTGTAACTTTGAATCATTAAACTCGTTAGAATAAACATGAAGGAAAAAGAGCCCATTGTTATCGAAATGTTTTATACTTTAACCTGTCCAAATTGCAGGACACTGAAGCGCATGCTTCAAGCGGTTTTACCCGAATTTGGAGAGAAATTCAAGTTCGAAACCACGTTGGCCAATATGCCTTCCGGCATGATAAGAACCATGAAATTAGGAATTTATGCAGTACCAACCCTTTTGGTCGATAATAAAATTGTTTTCAGGGAAGTACCTTCGAAACAAGATTTGATAAATAAACTTAAAACTTATTGAGTATGGAAACAAAGAAAAAACTGAGGTGTCCGCTGGGTGTACCGGGAGGTATTATCGCAGCATTGATTGGTCTTTCCGGTATTGTTTGTAGTTTAATGCATACCGATCTACCTTATGCCTGGCATGGTTTTGCCATTTCACTGGCTTTGTTTTTATTGGCTGGTCCGTTTGTCCGTATTACCATGATGGTGCATTCAGCCAACGACCGTCTCGACGAACTGGAAAGCAAAATCGACAAGAAATAATTGCTTTTAGCGATCATACAAAAAAAGCTCCGGTTTCCCGGGGCTTTTTTTGTTCCGAAATAATCCATCCGGCCTTTTTTTCAGTAAATTTGAGAAACGAATCAGTTATGAAGAATATAGAGATTTATTGTGTCAATACCGGTACCAGCGACATCTTCCCGCTAGGAACCACCCTCTCGGAAATTGCAAAAAAAATAGGTATATCCCTGGTGGGTCCCATCTGCGGGGCCTACGTAAACAATAGGGTAAAACCGATGGATTTTGAGTTGGTCAAACCCAAGCGGATCGAATTTTTCGATTACGCCAACCTGGATGGACAGCGGCTCTATCTTCGTACCCTCTCATTCATCCTCTATACCGCTGTTAAAAACCTATGGCCGGAAGCAAAGCTGAAGATCGACCATGCTATCTCCAAAGGCTACTATTGCCGCATCGAAGAGCTTGACCATCAGCTCACTGAAGAAGATATCTGGCAGGTCAAAGAGGAGATGAAAAACCTTATCCACCAAAACCTCCCAATCGAACGCAAAGCAATGCCTACAGAGAAGGCCACTGAACTATATGAACAGGAGGGCCTTACCAGGAAAGCGGAACTTTTTAAAGGATATGGCCGGTTGTATGCACCGATTTTTGAGTTGGGTGGCCATTACAATTTTTTCTATGGCCATCAACTCATCTCAACCGGGCAGATTGGCAAATTTGGCCTGGAAAAATATTTCGACGGACTGCTGCTCCGTTTTCCCAAGCAAAACGACATGGATGAACTGGAGCCGGCCATCGAACAGGAGAAGTTGTTTGAAATCTTCAGTGAACACAAGCAACGTACCGCCCTTCTTGGGGTGAACGACATTTCTCACCTCAACCAGATGACTGCCAGTGGCCATGCAGGTGATGTGATCAAAGTATCGGAGGCGCTGCACGAAAAGAAGATTGCAGAGATAGCCACCATCATCTCCGAAAGACACGACAAAGTCAACCTGGTTCTTATAGCAGGGCCATCAAGTTCCGGAAAAACAACTTTCAGCAAACGTCTCAGCGTACAATTGGCCGTCAATGGCTTACATGCCATTCAAATCTCGCTCGACGATTTTTTCGTGGATCGTGATCACACTCCACTAGATGAACATGGGGCATTCGACTTTGAGGCGCTCGAAGCGATTGACATCAAATACTTCAACCAGGTTCTGGTCAAACTTATGAATGGTGAAAGGGTTGAAATGCCACGGTTTGACTTTCAATCTGGCGAAAGAACTTTCAAGGACGAATTCCTACAAATGGATAAGGACCATATATTGATCATTGAAGGAATTCATGGCCTCAACCCCGGATTAATCCCCATGATTGAACCGGAAAAATGCTATAAAATTTTCATCTCTGCACTGACTCAAATCTCGATAGATGAACATACCTATGTTCCAACCACCGACAACCGGTTGTTGCGCAGAATGATCAGGGACGCGAAATACAGGGGATACAGTGCCTCAACAACCATCCAGCGGTGGCCAAGTGTGCGGCGCGGCGAAGAGAAGTATATCTTTCCTTACCAGGAAAACGCCGATATCATCTTTAACTCTGCACTGGTTTATGAGTTGGCTGTTTTGAAAAGATACGCCAATATCCTGCTAAAAACCGTCAAAGAGAATGAAGCCCAATATTCGGAAGCTGCCAGACTTATCGTGTTTATCTCCTACTTCAGTTTTATTTCTGAGACTGAGATTCCACCAACATCTGTATTGAGAGAATTTCTTGGAGGAAGCAGTTTCGACTATTGATAAACCACTTTGAAGTCCAGCTTGAAATCGTCGTTGGTACTGATTCCCATCAGCGAAGGTGGATCAATCTTGAATTGAGTCATCTTAAGCTGGAAATTTCCAGTGAAAGTAAGTTTATTCCCCTCTTTGGTAAATTTCCCCTTTAAAGCAACCGGCTGACTGATACCATGAAAAGTCATGGTTCCTGTTGAGGTAAAATCACCGCCTTCGATGGTAACAGAAGAACTTACAAAGGTGACATTCGGATATTTCAATGCTTCTGTGACCTCCATCATATGAGAATCGCGGTTTGCATTTTTGCTGTCGAAAGTGGAGACTTTTGCAGACACGGCAACCTGAAAAATAGTGCTTCGGGCATCATCGGTCAGGATAACTGAGTTGATCTCCTTGCTCTCGCCAGTCCAGGCATGTAGCGGATGGTTCATCGCATAAGTAATCGATGATTCTTCCTTCACATTACTTACCTTAACTTTATTTTGTGCAAATGAACTGACAACCAACGCGAGGCAAATCAGCAATAAACCAAGTTTTTTCATAAGCTTTTTTTATTCCTTGTACGATTTTGTTTTTGGAAAGTTTTATGATTTTGCCCTCTAGAACTTGATTACGATCATCGAAGCGGCAAAGGCCCCGAAAGCGGTATATGCTGCAGCGCGATGGTATGGTTTGAGGTTAGGATTACCTTCGAGCATGCCCGCCAGGACGTTAGTAGCAATCATGGCCGATAAATGAATAATTGCCAACCCACGGTGAAGTTTGATACTACTATATCCTTTTCGCTCGTTAAGCATTTTTGGTGGTGCAAAAAGAGAGAGCGCAGCTGTACTAAAATAGGTAACATTAACAACTGAAGCGATTGCCTCGTGTGTCTGTCTTAAGTTGTGGTCAAAAGTGCCATTTTGCTGCTGATTGTATAGTTTGGCTCCGACAATACCTTCGGCCACCATTCCCCCCAATGTTACCATTCCCATAATCTGGTGCGCGACCAGCATCGTCCGTCTGACCTTAAGCTCCTTCTGTCTCTTTTCGGGAGTCAGTTCAAAAGCGTCAAAAGAGCGCATTAACCCCTTCTCTCCCCAGAAAATCCGTTGGGTGAAAAGTATTTTATCGGGCAACAGCTTGGTCTTTTCAGGCGCAGTTTTGTTCATTTCCCCAAGCAAATCGACTGTGGCTGTCGTATCTTTCTGAGCTTTCGACTTGAAAGAGACCAATGCAACTAGTAACACAATCATTGTTAATATCTTCATAATCACAAATTTGAAATAAAACAATTAAATAAAGGCAGGTAAGGGTTTCGAAAGGCCCAAACGTACCAATATTAAACAAATAATTAAAAAAAATGTTCAGAAATTTTAACTCAGAAGTCTTTTGACGCACTCGGAGATCAATTTTCCATCCACTTTCCCGGCCAACTCTTTGGTGGCAATGCCCATCACCTTACCCATCTCTTTCATGGAGGTAGCGCCGCTGCCAGCGATAATTGCCAGAACCGCAGTGGTAAGTTCCTCCTCACTCATCTGCTTTGGAAGATAACCATCGTAAACTTTTACCTGGGCCATTTCAAAGTCGGCCAGATCAGCCCGCTTCTGCTGAAAATAGATTTCGGCAGAATCGCGTCCCTGTTTGGCGAGTTTCGATATTGCACGGATGGCATCCTCGTCGGAAAGATCCGCTGCCCCACTTTTGGCAGTTTTGGCCTCCAGTAGCACCTTCTTGATGTTTCTGACAGCCTCGAGCCGCTCTTTATCACGTGCCAGCATGGCTGCACGGATGTCGTCGTTTACTTGATCGAATATTGACATTTCAGTTGAAAGTTATAAGTTATGAATTATGAGTTATAGAACAAATCTTATATCAATAGTCCTTAGAATTCCCCCTTCGACTTCGCTCAGGGACCGGTGCGATTTTCACATTTTCACATTTCCCAATTTCCCCCTTCGGCTACGCTCAGGGACCGGTGCAATTTCCACATTTTCACATTTTCCAATTTTCACATTCCCTTAGTCAGCTTTATCGTGCAAAAATGAGTTGTTCTTCCTCAGTTTAAGGCCGTCTTCCGGATTGTTGGTGATGGAATAGCGCGACATGGACTTGCCATTGTCGGTAATATTTCCGGGCTTGTGTTGTTTCATCCTGCGTCGTTCGAAGGCCGGAATTTTTGTCAGCTCGTTGATGTACTCTTCCGTCTGGTTGTAGAAATCGACGTGCATCACTTTCTTGACGACTTCCGGGGCTCCGGAAAATGGATCGATCATCCTCTTGGGATAGAGCCGGTTGATGACCGACTCCTGCGGATCGTCCGTCCATTCATGTCCGCCGGTCACTTCTCCTGCGAAGAAAGTTTCCGATTTTGATGAATGGTGATTGCTGTCCGTGGCATCACCATCGATTGAGACCCTAACCTTCTCATCCGCGATACCGGTCCGGAATTCCGGAATTGAACTGCTTTTAAATCCAGTGGCAACAACAGTAACGGTCAGGGCATCCCCAAGAGTCGGGTCTACTGCGATTCCGTGGATAAGGTCCGCATTGTTTCCGGCCATCTCCTGAACATATTCGTTGACCAGGTTTACCTCGTCCATGGTGACCTCCTTGGTCTCGCCTGAGGTAATGTTGACCAGAATATTCCGGGCGCCACGGATATCGTTGTTGTTGAGCAGCGGAGAGTTGAGGGCTCCTTCAGCAGCTTTGCGTGCACGGTCCTCACCGCTGAAGGTGGCGGATCCCATGATGGCTACCCCTGAATTTTGCATTACCGTACGAACATCTTCAAAGTCGACATTGATGAATCCGGTACTTGTAATGATATCGGCGATGCCTCTTGCCGCAGTTGCCAGCACGTCATCGGCTTTGGCAAAGGCCTGGGAGATAGGAAAATCCCCGTAAATCTCACGGATTCTCTCGTTGTTGATGATGAGCAGTGAGTCCACATGTCCCTCCATCTGCCGGATTCCTTCGATGGCCTGCTGGATGCGAAGTTTTCCTTCGTTGCGGAAGGGGAGCGTCACAATACCAATGGTGAGAATCTTGTTGGTACGTGCCACTTCTGCGATAACCGGTGCGGCGCCTGTACCTGTACCTCCTCCCATCCCGGCGGTGATAAAGACCATCTTGGTATTTCCCGTGAAAATCGCCTCGATCTCTTCGATGTTTTCATTGGCCGATGCGCAACCGACAGTGGGTTTATTCCCAGCACCCCGTCCCTCGGTCAGCGCAGAACCAAGCTGGACCTTAACGGGTACCGGACTCTTGAGCAGGTGCTGAACATCTGTGTTGCAGATGGCAAAATCAACATCCTTGATTCCCTGACGGTACATGTGGTTGACAGCGTTGCTGCCGCCCCCGCCAACCCCAATCACCTTGATGATGTTTTCTGAAGCCGTTGGTAAATCGAAGTCTATGAGATCTTTCATAATATGTAATTTATTCGTTTTTATCTATTTTACCTCCTCATCCTCGTCCGAAAATAGTCCGCCAAACTGTTGGTTAAACCATTTCGATATAGATTCACGTTCTGTTCTCTTTCCGGTTTTCCCTACCTGCTTTCCTGCCCTATTTTCCGTTACCTGCGTTACCGGTTTGGCAGGCTCTGCCACCGGCTCATCTTCAGGAGAGAAATATTCATCCGTCACAGAGATGCCCATCAACTCCAGCGCTTCTGGCTCGGAAGCAGTTTCGTTTACCTTCGGAACTTCGTCTGTTACCACGAAGGCATTATTTTCAAGAGCAACCTTCTCGGTAGCAGGGGGAGTGTTTCTGATCGGGTTTGGATCATGTTCAAATCCTGTGGCGATGATGGTTACACTGATCTTGTTTCCAAGAGAAGGATCGTATCCGTTACCCCAGATGATGTTGGCATTGTCGCCCGCAGCCTGTTGCAGGTAGTCGATGATCTGACCAATCTCACCCATCCGAACCTCCTCTTCTCCTGAGATGATGTTCAGCAGGATGTTCCCGGTTCCATAAATGTTGTTGCTGTCGAGCAATGGCGACTGCAGCGCATCCTCAACGGCCAGAAAAGCGCGGTTAGACCCTTCGGCCAACCCGGTTCCCATGATAAAGACGCCGCTGTCGCGCATCACCGTGTTCACATCTGCAAAGTCGATGTTGATGTTGCCATGGAGGGTAATGATCTCCGCACATCCCTTCACTGCGGTGCAAACGATATCATCAGCCTTGGCAAATGCCTCGCGTGCAGGCAGTTCACCATATACTTTGTGCAAATTCTCGTTGCTGATCACCAGCATACAATCGACGTAACGATCGAGTTTCAGAATGCCCTCCATCGCCTGATCGTACCTAAGTTTCCCTTCCTTTTTGGAGGGCATGGTCACGACCGCGATAGTCAGAATATCCATGTCTCTCGCCAATTGGGCAATAATAGGTGCTGCGCCGGTTCCGGTTCCACCACCCATTCCGGCGGTGATAAAGACCATTTTGGTCCCTGCCTCCAGGATTTGCCTCACCTCACCCAGGTTTTCAATGGCCGCCTGTTCTCCCTTTTTCGGAGCGTTTCCGGCTCCCCGGCCTTCGGTGAGGGTTACGCCAAGTTGGATCTTTACAGGTACTGAACTATTGGCCAGGGCCTGTGAGTCGGTGTTGCATATGACAAAATCAACGCCTGCTATTCCGTTCCGAAACATGTGGTTGACGGCATTACTGCCACCGCCGCCAACGCCAATCACTTTGATAATGGAGTTGTACTCATTCTTGAAACCAAATGTCAACAGATCGTCAGATATATTTTCCATGTCATTTATTTTTATTTATGATCCGGCTCCTCAAACAGGTTGTCGAAACCATCTTTGAATTTGCCGACCAGGTCAGAAAAGCCTCTGGTTTTGCGTTTGACAGGTTCTGCTTTCGGCGCCTCTTCCTGGACAATTGGATCGACCATCCCTGCCGGATATTTTAAGTTTCTTGAGTTAATCAGACCGTGAATAAGAATACCAAGAAGGTTAGCGGATGCTGGAGTGGCAAGCTGCTCGTTAAACAGCTGCTCTTTCATGGCCACGATTGGCTTTCCATATCGTACATCCAATCCGGTCATGTAACTCACCACCTTATCGAGGCCGTTCAGTCCTGCTCCTTTCCCTGTGAGTACAATGCCTGCGCCCAGTTTGTCCACGTACCCGGATGATTCGAGCTGGAAATTCACCCACTCCATGATCTCCTCCACCCTGGCCTGAATAATCCCCGCAAGGCTTTTGAAGGAGATCTCTTTCCCTGGCCATCCCTCTACTTCCGGAATCTGCGCCACTTTGTTTTCAGGGGCGAGTTCGGTCATGGCGAATCCGCAATTGACCTTCACCATTTCCGCATGCCGCGGAATGATGTTGCAACCCTCCTTGATATCGTTGGAGATCACGTTTCCGCCGAAAGGCAGCTCCAGGGCAAGCCGTAATTTATTTTCGTAATAGAGGGAAATACCGGTTGTGCCGGCGCCCATATCAAGCAGTACTACACCGGCCTCTTTCTCATCCTGTGAAAGGCAGGCAGTTCCCTGCACAAACGGATTGATGAAGACCAGAGCCAGTTCAAACCCTGCCTTTTCGATGGCCCTTGTCAGGTTCTTCTCGTAATTGTCGGAGGCAAGGATGATGTTGAAGGTGGCATCAATCCGCCGTCCCGCAATACCGACCGGTTTGTTGATTTCGCGCTCACCATCGACCATGTACTCCGTTGGTACGAGATGGTATATCTTTTCGCCCGGTTGCACCGCATGACGTCTTGCCTCGTCCGACATGCCTTTCACAATCCCCTGGTAAGGCCGGTTCCCGATTTTTTGTCCCGAGATCCCTGCATACAGCTTCTTCACCTTCAGGTTGGTAGCCCGCTCAAGAACGGAGACTGCTTTGCGAATGGAATCGGCGGCATCATCAATGTTTACCACCACCCCGTTTCGCACTCCCTGCGTAACCACTTCACTGAATGCCAATACATCAAGCTTATTGTCTGATGTAAACCGCCCCAGAATTGCTCTGGTGTGGCTTGTGCCGATGTCAATAGCGGCTGCTAATTCCCTGGTCTGGCTCATCTCTTCTATTTTTTTAAACAGATTACAAGATTTTTATACGACAGATTGATCGATTTATACAATGTCCATCCCCCGTTTTTAAAACCTTCCTTGTATAGCGCTTTCAAATTTCTCAATTTTACCTGATAATCCTCAGGCGGTCCAAAATAAATAAGCTGATTCCCAATCCTGGGAACCATCGTCAAATTTCCATTTCCACCCACATGGATCTGATCGATCTGGGCGTTCAGAAAAGGATCTTCCTGAATATAGGTAATCAGCGGAAGAAGCCTTTTGCGGGCATATTCATAAGCAATAACACCGGAAACCATCATCACCCTGGGGGTATAATTCGGCGTCCAGTCGATGCTTTTGCCCAGCTTGTCCATGTAGTAATCACGTCCGGGCTGATCGACCCTGAACTGTGGATCACGCTGCCGGATCCTCACAACAACAGATCCTTCACCCGGTTTGCCTCTGCCAACAATCGAGGTAAATACCTTTACCTCCTCTACTGCCTTAATTTTTCGCAACCCCTCTTCGATGCTTCTAAGATCGATGTAATCGAGGTTCCTTTTCAGGATGTTCGGATAGCGGTTCAATACCCACGACCTGACCTCCCGGCTACTTAAAAATTGATTTTCCGTCGAATCGGTTATCTCTACCCTGACGTCGGTGCAGACAATCTTGTTGCGTTCGAAAATGGAAAATCCCAACGAGAGGAATACCATTCCGAGCACCATACACCAGACCAGAAGATAGCCAATTTTTTTAATCATTATTTTTCTCCTTCAGGTATTTAACGATGGGATTGACCAGGCGATCTATATCACCTGCTCCCAAGGTAAGCAAAATATCTAATTGATAATCATCAAGAATTGCAGTAAAATCAGCTGCAGAGCATCTTCTTTTTGATTTCAGTTTCATTTTATCCAGGATCATTCCGGCATCCACTCCGGGTATTGGTTCTTCCCTTGCCGGATAGATCTCCATCACAAGCGCCTCATCGAGCAAATCGAGGCTTTCGGCAAAGCCATCCACAAAATCCCGGGTACGGGTAAAGAGGTGTGGCTGAAAGATTCCAGTTATTTTCCTGCCGGGATAGAGGTGGCGAACGGAACGTATGGTTGCCTCCAGCTCCCTTGGATGGTGCCCGTAGTCGTCGATGTAGACATTGGTCGCACTTTTGTACCGGATGTCGAAACGCCGCTCGACCCCTTTGTAATTGGGCACGGAAGCAAGTATTTCCTCTTTGGTCACTCCGTTCAGCAAAGCCAGCGCCATCGCTGCCGTCATATTTTCCACATTCATCAGTCCGGGATAATGAAGCGTGATTCCACTGATCGCACCAAAAGGGGAACGCAGGTCGAAACGATAGGCTCCCTCTGTTACCGTGATATTCTCTGCCTTGAAATCGGCCTCCTCCGAAACGGAATAGGTAAAATAGCGAATTTTTCTGTTCCAGTTACGATCAATGGCTACTCCTTTGCGGTATAGCAACACGCCACCTTCCCTGATCTGACCGGTAAAAGTGGCAAAAGCCTCCACCAGATGACCGGCAGTTCCATAAATATCGAGGTGATCGGGATCCATCCAGGTGATGACGGCCATTTCGGGGAAGAGCCTCAGAAAAGAGCGGTCGAACTCATCGGCCTCGGCAACCATCATCTTGCTGTCGTTGGCCGGAAGCAGCAGATTGGTGCCATAGTTTCTGGAAAGTCCGCCCATGAAGGCGATGCAGTCCACATGCGACTCCTTGAGCAGGTAGGCAGTCATCGTGGTAACGGATGTTTTCCCATGGGTGCCTGCTACCGCGATGCAACTTTTGTTGCGACTGAGAGATCCAAGCACTTCCGATCTTTTGGCTATGGTAAAATTGTTCGTCTGCAGCCATTTCAACTCGCCAAAATGTTCAGGTACGGCAGGGGTAAAAATGACCAGGGTATCTTCGCGCTCTTCCAGCTTTGGCGAAATCGTCAGATCCTCGTTGAAATGGACAGGAATTCCCTCCGCAATCAACTCATCGGTCAGAGGAGAAGGGGTCTTGTCGTACCCTGATACCCTTTTGCCAGCAAACTTGAAATAGCGGGCAAGGGCGCTCATACCGATCCCGCCGATCCCCAACAGGTAAACATATTTTATTTTTTCGGTCTCAACCATTATCAATTGTCAATTAAAGAAAGTATTACCTCCACAATATCTTTTGTCGCATTGGGCGTTCCCATCTCCCTCATTTTTACTGAGAATTCACTCAGCCGTTGTTCGTCATTGACCAGTTTGAGCGCCTCTTCCACCAGCTTTTCCCCGACTTCTGCGTCTTTGATGAGCAGAGCTGCACCCCGATCGGCAAGCGCCCGGGCATTGGCTGTCTGGTGATCCTCAGCTACATTGGGCGAAGGCACAAGTATGGAAGGCATTCCCAGAACACAAAGTTCGCTGATGGTACCAGCTCCTGCCCTCGAAATAACCAGATCCGCTGCCGCAAAAGCCAGGTCCATTCGTTGGATGAATTCCAAAAGATGGAGATTTCCGGTAGGGTTGTTATCCAGCTCAGCTTTCATATCCTGGTAATAGATTTTGCCCGTTTGCCATAGAAACTGCACTCCGGAGGAGCGAATCAGATCGAGTTTGGCACGAATGCCATTGTTCAGGGTGCGGGCTCCCAAACTTCCTCCTATTACCAAAATGACGGGTTTCCCGCGTTCCAGTCCGAAAAATTTATAAGCTTCTTCCCTCTTTTCGGCGATACCCTCCAACCCTTTCCGGATTGGATTACCTGTGAAAACGATCTTCTCTTTTGGGAAAAATCGTTCCATATTTGGATAGGCCACGCATATTTTGGTTGCCTTTTTACCCAGAATCTTGTTGGTAACACCAGCATAGGAGTTCTGCTCCTGCAAGAGTGTTGGAATACCCATTTGTGCGGCAACTTTCAGGATCGGACCACTGGCATAACCGCCAACGCCGATCGCACAATCCGGCCTGAATTTTTTCACCACCGACCTTGCCTTCCATAAGGACATAATCAGCTTTGGCACAAACATCAGGTTGCGCCAAATTTCCCCCCGGTGGAAGCCGGCAACCGTCAGTCCGACGATCCGGAATCCCGCAGCAGGGACCTTCTCCATCTCCATCTTTCCCAACGCGCCGACAAAGAGGATCTCCGCATCCGGCAGACGCTGTTTCAATCCTTCAGCAATGGAAAGTGCAGGGAAGATGTGGCCCCCTGTTCCGCCTCCGCTGATGATAAAACGATGGTTGTTCATATATTCAAGGTTCAAAATTCAATTTTCAATGTTTGACAGTAATATTTCTTCTTCCGCAAAATCATCATCCTCTCCAGACTCTGACGCATCATCCTGCTTAAACATTTCTGCCTGATTTTCAGCGCTGATACTCAGCAAAAAACCAAATATAAATGCCGTAAAGACTTGTGAAGTACCCCCCCAGCTTATCCATGGTAGCGGCTGACCGGTAACCGGAATGGCCCCTGAGGAGACGCCCATGTTTACAAGCGCCTGCATCATGAGCATGGTAACAGCCCCGGTGGCAAGGTAGAGCGGGAAGGTCCGTTTGCAGGCTTTGATAATCATCAATCCCCTCGTAAGAATGATCAGGTAGAGCAAAACAATGAATGCGGCAAAGAACAGACCGTACTCTTCGACAATGATCGCGAAAACAAAATCGTTGTATGCAGCGCTCATCCTGTTGCTGATATCCCCTTTGCCAACACCCACACCGAAAAAACCGCCGTTGTATATGGCGATTTTGGCAAATTCATCCTGTGTCAGACCCTCGTCCTGTTTGGGATCTGATCCGCTGATATACCGGTCAACCCGGTTGAATACCGTCTCAACCCTTGTTCCTTTGTAAATGATCTCCGGCAATTGCTTGCGCACCAAGAACAATGACACAGCCAAAATCAACCCAATCAACATGGTCCCTGCAAGATATCTCATAGGCATCTGCGCGACGAACATCATGATAAAGGCGGTCGCCATTAACAGAACTGCTGAAGAAAAATTCACCTTAAGCAGTAGGAGCGCCAACAGGCCCATAACGAGAAGAATTTTAAAAAACGACTTTCTTCTTGACTCATCACTCTCCCCTGTGCTGGAAAGTATTCTTGCCACCCACATGATGACTGCCACCTTGGCCAACTCTGCAGGTTGAAAACTGAAAAATCCCAGGGGTATGGTACGACCGGAGCCCCTTCCGATCAATATTCCCAGCAATATAAAACCAATGGCCGCCATCAGCGCCAGATTTGCATATTTGTTATAAACTTTAATCCTCACAAATTTTAGCATCAGCAGGATAAACATGAATCCAATCATCTGAACGATTACCTGCCGGAAGATGTAAAAGGAGGTATTGCCATTGGATCGCCTGAAAGCTAGCGCTCCGGTTGAACTGTAGACCACCAGAATGGAGATGAATGACATCACAAAGATGACGATCCAAATCTTCTTGTCGCCCTTTAACCTGCTTATGTAATCGCTAAATTTCATTCTCCAATTTTATTTTTACTCGGGCTATTTGCCATTGGCTATTGGCTTTTAGCCCAAATTTCTTTTAGAACCAAACTGTTCACTACCTAATTTAAAATTCATAATTACCCCAAACTGATGCTGCCAACTTTCGCCCTTCGACTTCGCTCAGGGACCGGTCTGATTTTTTCATCATCCCGTTAGCATATCATCTCATCAGCACATCCTCAAATCAACACATCTTCTCATTTTCCCATCCTCTCATCTTCTTATCACAAATTTCTTACCGCTTCTTTAAACTGCCGTCCCCGGTCTTCGTAATTTTTAAACAGGTCGAAACTTGCGCACGCCGGTGAAAGAAGAACCGAATCTCCTTTTGAAGCAAGGAAATAGGAGCTGCGAACCGCCTCTTCCATGCTTTTTGTTTCCACCATTTCGATCCCTGTTGCCTCAAATGCCGCTTTGATTTTGCTGTTATCCACGCCAAGACAGACAATCGCTTTGACCTTCTCCTTGACAAGATCCATTAATTGCAAATAATCGTTGCCCTTGTCGATCCCGCCAACAATCCAGACCACATCTGTCGACATGCTTTCGAGCGCATACCAAACTGAGTTAACATTGGTTGCCTTGGAGTCGTTGATGAACTCAATTTCGTGTACCCTCATGAATCTTTCCAGCCTGTGCTCAACCCCCTGGAAGTCGCTCAGGCGCTCCCTGATAGCGTCCTTGCGAAGTTTGAGCACCATTCCGGAAATTCCGGCAGCCATTGAGTTGTTCACGTTGTGTTTTCCTTGCAGTGCCAGTTCTAAAATTGTCATATCGAAAATATTATTGTATACATTTAATTTCATTTTGTCCTCTTCGACCCATCCTCCGATGGTTAGCCGATGGGATAATGAAAAAGGCAGCTTCATCGCAGAGAGACTCCTTTTTGCCAGTTCTTCGGCAATAACAGGGTCGTCGTCGTTGTAGATGAAGAAATCTTCACTCGTTTGGTTTTGAACTATTCTGAATTTTGAATCGGTATAGTTTTGCATTTCGTAGTTGTACCTGTCAAGATGATCAGGGGTAATGTTGGTCAGGATGGCGATGTTGGCCCTGAAACCGAACATACCATCCAGCTGGAAACTGGAGATTTCCAGGACATAATAGTCGAAATCCCCTTCAGCCACCTGCCGGGCAAAGCTCTTGCCGATGTTGCCTGCCAATCCAACTTTTAACCCTGCACGTTTGAGCAGATCGTAAGTCAGCAGTGTGGTGGTGGTCTTTCCGTTGCTACCGGTGATACAGATGGTGGTTGCGTTGGTATACCTGCCCGCAAATTCAATCTCGGAAATCACTTGGACTCCTTTGTTTACAAGAGACTTTATGATAGGGGCCTTATCCGGGATACCGGGACTTTTTACTACCAAATCCGCATTTAATATCAATTCCGGTGTGTGCTGCCGCTCTTCAAACGAAATGCCATGCGCTTCGAGGTCGGCTTTGTAGAGATCCTGAATGGCGCCAAAGTCAGAGACAAAAGTCTCAAACCCTTTGGCAACAGCGAGAATCGCAGCGCCAACGCCACTTTCGCCTCCCCCCAGAACTACCAAACGCTTTTTAACCATGGCTATCGTACTTTGAGTGTCGCAATCGTTAATACTGAAAGAATGATTCCAACAATCCAGAAGCGCGTTACGATTTTTGCTTCAGGAAATCCTTTTTTCTGAAAATGGTGGTGAAGCGGGGCCATCAGGAAGATCCTGCGGCCTTCGCCATATTTCTTTTTGGTGTATTTAAAGTAGCAGACCTGTATCATGACCGAGAGGTTCTCGATCAGGAAAATGCCGCAGAGCAACGGAATCAAGATCTCCTTGCGAATAATGATGGCAAAGACCGCCAGAATACCTCCCAGCGAAAGGCTGCCAGTATCACCCATAAATACCTGCGCCGGATAGGAATTGTACCATAAAAACCCGATGCACGCCCCAATGAACGCAGAGATAAAGACGGTAAGCTCACCTGTATATGGGATGTACATGATATTCAGGTATCCGGCATAGATGAAGTTACCACTGAGGTAGGCAAAGACTCCGAGGGTGGTTCCGCTTATAGCTGACACCCCCGTTGCCAGCCCATCGAGCCCGTCGGTGAGATTTGCCCCGTTAGATACCGCAGTAATGATGAAAATGATGATCAGGGCATAAAGAAACCAGACCACTTTGTTGGCATGTTTACCGGTAAAGCTTACCAACCATTTGTAATCAAACTGATGGTCTTTGATAAAAGGTATTGTGGTTTCCGTAGATTTCCTGTCTATTGTGACCTGCCTGATCTCCTTCTTCCCGGTCACTGCATTGATGACTGATTCTGTTTTCACCCTTCCGTTGGGAAGGTAAACCTGGTCGCGAACGATCACACTGTCGTTGAAATAGAGCGTTCCGGCTACGATCAAACCGAGCATAACCTGCCCCATGATCTTAAATCTGCCCGCAAGTCCTTGTTTATCTTTCAGGAAAACCTTGATGTAATCATCGATGAAACCAATCACCCCCAACCATACGGTAGTGATGATCATCAGGATGATGTACACGTTGTCGAGTTTAGCAAAAAGAAGGACCGGAATCAAAATGGAGGCCAGTATGATGATTCCACCCATGGTTGGCGTTCCTTTCTTCTGCATCTGTCCTTCCAGTCCGAGATCACGAATCTCCTCGCCTATCTGCTGTCTTTGCAGCATGCGAATGACGCGCTTTCCCCAAATTGTCGATATAAACAGCGCTACAATAACAGCCATCGACGAACGGAAAGAGATGTATTCAAACATCCTTGCACCGGGTATATCAAAATTTTCGAGGTATCTGAAGAGGTAATAAAGCATGGTTAGTTAAGTGTAGATGCATTAAATATTTCATTTACAATTTCACGGTCATCGAAATGGTATTTTACTCCCTTAATCTCCTGATAATCTTCGTGCCCTTTACCGGCAATCAGGATGATATCTCCCGGATGGGCCATCATGCAGGCAGTACGAATGGCCTCTTTCCTGTTGGTAATGGCCACCACTTTTGCCCGCATGGCAGCAGGTACACCCGCCATCATATCGGCAATAATCTGCTCGGGCTCTTCCGACCTGGGATTATCGGAGGTCAGAATGAGACGATCGCTGGCCTGGACTGCTTCGGCTGCCATCTCCGGTCTTTTGGTTTTATCGCGGTCGCCTCCGGCCCCAACGACGCAGAACACCAGATGATCGCCGGTTATGGTTTCATTGATGGTGGAAAGGACATTTTTGAGTGCATCGGGTGTGTGGGCATAATCGACCACGGCAAAAAAACCAGCCGGTGAGCGAAATATCTCGAAACGGCCATCCACCGGTTTCAATAGGCTCATCACCCTCAGTACCTCCTCGCTATCGGCACCCAAAAGCATAGCGGAAGCGTAGACTGCCAGTAGGTTATAGGCATTGAAATTGCCGGCAAAATGGTTCCAGAACTCTTTCCCGTTGATGTTTAAAAGCATTCCGTCAAAATGACTTTCGATCACTTTGACCTTGAAGTCGGCCATGGTTCTGGCCGAATAAGTATATTTTTTTGCCTTGCAGTTTTGCAGCATGACCAGACCGTTTTTGTCATCGGCATTGGTCAGGGCAAAAGCATCGGGCGTCAAATCATCGAAAAATCGCTTTTTGGCATTGCGGTATTCGATAAAAGTCTTGTGGTAATCGAGGTGGTCGTGCGTTAGGTTACTGAAGATGGCCCCATCGAATGATATCCCTGCAATTCGCTTCTGATCAATGGCATGCGAGCTAATTTCCATGAAGCAATGGGTGCATCCAAGAGATACCATTTCGGCCATGACCGATTGAATCTGCACAGCATCAGGCGTTGTATGGGTAGCTGAACTCTTCTTCTCCCCGATGTAGTTGCACACTGTTGAGAAGAGGCCGCAGGTGTGTCCCAAAGCCGTAAATAAACGGTAAAGAAGTGTCGCGGTAGTTGTTTTCCCGTTGGTGCCGGTTATGCCGACAACCTTCATTTTTTCTGAAGGATGATCGTAGAAATTGGCAGCAGCCTTACCAAGGTCTGAAAGGCTGTCTTTGGAGAGAATCCAGGTTACTGAGGGATTCGGATTCTCCGGTAGAACCGTGCACAATACCGCCGATGCCCCCTTTTCAACTGCCATAGGGATGTATTGATGCCCGTCGGCATGCGTTCCTGAAGTGGCCACGAAGAGCGAACCGCTGATCACCTTTCGCGAATCGAAAGCGATACCTGAAATCTCTCTTCCGGTGTCTCCAACAACTTTTAAACCGCCAATGCCCAACAATATATTTTCTAGTCTCATCATTATCCTAATGTTAGCGTGATATTTTGTCCTCTTCTCATTGGATCACCCGCCCTTAAAGACTGCGATTTCACCTTTCCAAATCCCCTCATCGAAACCCTCAGTCCCGATTTTTCGAGCAGATACACGGCATCTGTTACGCCCATCCCTTTTACATTGGGGATGGTGCCGGGTTTGAGCTCCCTGCTGGTGACCGATACGCCGTCATCTTCCCTGTTTGCCTCAACCCATTCCGATTTGTAAAAACTCCATCCATTCATGATGTCCAGTTCGTTCAGCACTTTGGCAATATCTTTTTTCCGTCCGGCCACCAGTCCGGGGTAATCCTCGGGTATCTCCTTACCAGGATATTTAAAATCCTCATTTTTACCCAGATCATAGGCATAGACATAATCCGCTATCTGCTTGAAAACAGGTCCGGCAACCGATGCACCGTAATAATCCCCAAGCGGGTGGTTGATCACCACAATGCAGGAATATTTGGGCTCATCGGCAGGAAAATACCCCGCAAAGGAGGCCTGGTAAACTTTGCTGCCATTGTGGCTGTAACCCTCATTCCTGTTGGCCACCTGTGCCGTACCAGTCTTTCCGGCAATTTTGTAATTTGATGCCCTTAGCGCTTTCCCTGTGCCCCGTTCAATCACCCCCTCGAGCATGGCATGCGCCTGCCGCAGGGTGCTGTTGGAACAGATGGAGCGTTTGATGGTCCTGGTGCCAAAACTTTCACTCACTTCGCCCTGTTCCACAACTGCTTTGACCAACCTGGGCTTCATCATGCAACCATCGTTGGCAACGGCATTGTAAAATGCGAGGAGCTGCATCGGCGTCAACCTCATCTCATAACCGTAGGAGATCTGGGTCATACTGACTCCGGACCAAGTCTTTTCACCGGGATGGTTAAGGTAAGGTGCACTCTCGCCGCTGATGCCAACCTTTATCGGAACATCCAGTCCAAACTGATGGATCCGTTTGAAAAAATCTTTCTCTTCACCTGCATAGCTTTGGGTAATCAGTTTGGCTACACCGATATTGGAAGATACCTCGAAGGCACGTTTGGCCGTTATCTTGCCATAGCCGCCCTTCTTCTCGTGATCGGAGTCTGTTACTTTCCATGTCTGTTTACCATGCTTGCTGACCCAGACGCCGTTGCCTGCATCCACGATGGTGGAGGTATCGATTTTCCCATCTTCCATCGCGGCCATCAGGGAGGCAAGTTTGAAGGTCGAACCTGGGTCGGTGCATCCTGCCGCGCCCAGGGCATAATTCTGATAACCCTGTATCAATTGGCCCCCGCTGTTTCTGCCATAATTGGAGATCGCCTTGATGTCGCCCGTTTTTACCTCCATCAGAATAGCGGTACCATATTTTGCCCGCGTCTTCTCCAACATTCTGCGCAGGGAATAGGATACCTGATCCTGCAATTTCACATCGAGGGTGGTTATCAGATCGCGGCCATCGGTTGGTTCATCCATGTGAACATCCATGGTACGGCCGGAGACATTCTCTTTCTCGGCCAAACCCGGTTCACCTCTCAAATCCTGTTCAAACGACTCCTCCAGACCAAACGCCCCAACCTGTGCCGGATTGCCTTCGGAAACTCCCTCTTTCATCTTTCCCAGGGTCCTGCTCTCAAGGTTACCCAGCGGATAGATCCTTTCGTAATCCTGTTCGGTGATCAGGCCACCCTTAAACTGACCATATCTGAAGATTGGAAACCTCTTTATTTTCTGAAGTCCGTCGTAATCCACCTTGTGCGATGAGATCAGAAAATAGTGGTCCCCTTTTTTGTAAGCCTCTGTCAACGCCCTTTTGTAAGCGGATGCAGATTTGTCGCGGAAAAAGCGCGAAAGCATCAAAGCCAGCGAGTCGACATCGTGGGCAAAATATTTTTTCAGCGGAGGAACGCACAAATCCATCCTCAGGCTGTAGTGCGGAATGGATGCAGCCAGTGGACTGCCATCAGCGGCACAAATGGTTCCGCGCCGCGCCTGCACGGTAAGTTCCACAGACTGGAAGATTTTGCTTTTCTCGCTCCATTTTGGCGAGAATTGTATCTTGACCAACAAAACGAAGATCCACAAGACGGCCACGATGATCCCGAAATAGACCACCTTAAACCTTTTCAATATGCCTTGTTTTATCTCCATTACTCTATTTTGTCGACATAAATTCTTCTGGGCGGAACCTTGGAAGTCTCGAGTCCCAGGTTGCTGTTTTTTATCCTGTCAAGAATCTCAGAGGGGCGTGTCAGCTTGATTACCTCTGCCGCTACCGCGATAGAGTGCGCCCTCAGCTCTTTCACATCCCGCTCCATGGTATCCACCTCCCGCAACACTTTGGCGGTTTTGTACCTCACTGTAATGTTTGCCACCAACATCAGGAAGATGACAAAGAGCAAAAGCTTATTTTTTACAAACAGTTCGCTTTCGAAAAACTGCCCATTCAGCAGCTCTCCCAGATTAAACTTTATTTTTTTCTTTGGCTCTTCCATCATGCCGTTCTTTGTGCAATGCGTAACCGGGCGCTCCTTGCCCTTGGGTTCCTCTGAGTCTCTTCTTCATCAGGAACAATCACCTTTCGGGTGATTACCTCCAATGGCAGATGATAATGGCCAAAAAAATCCTGTTCGCTCTTTCCGTCAATACGACCTGACCGCATGAAGTTCTTCACCATCCGGTCTTCCAGTGAGTGATAGGATATGACCACCAACCTTCCACCCGGATTCAGCAACTCCAGGGTACTTTCCAGGAATGTTTCCAATGCCTGCATTTCGCCGTTCACCTCAATGCGTAAGGCTTGAAACACTTGTGCCAGGTATTTTTTCTCCACCTTCGCCGGTACGCAACGTGATATGACATCCAAAAACTGAGTGACAGTGACTATTTTGCCGGCGGTCCTTGCTTGCCCGATTGTCTCGGAGAGATTGCGCCAGTTCTGGATCTCGCCGTACTCCCTGAACATCACTCCCAGCTTCCGGACATCGTATTCGTTGATCACCTTTACCGCATCCGTTTCGGCCGACTGGTTCATGCGCATATCCAGCTTCCCATCGAAACGGAAAGAGAAACCGCGGTCGGGCTGGTCAAAATCGTGAGAGGAAACCCCAAGATCGGCCAAAATTCCATCGACTTTTGAGATGCCGTGGTAACGCAGAAAATTTTTAAGGAATTTGAAGTTGTGGTTAACGAAGATCAACCGTTCGTCGTCGATGAGGTTTTGCTGCGCATCTTCGTCCTGGTCGAAGGCTACCAGTTTCCCTCCTTGCAACCGTTCGAGAATGAGGCGCGAATGTCCCCCTCCCCCGTAAGTAACATCCACATAGATGCCGTTGGGTTGCAGGTTCAATCCGTCTATGCTCTCTTTCAGCAAGACCGGGATGTGATATTCACTCATGCGACGAATGTTATGTTGTTAAAAATTATCCATTGGTCCACCAAGAAGCTCTTTGTACAACCTGGTATAATCTTCATCGCTAAGTCTTGATGCCAGATGCCTGGATGGTTCCCAAAGCCTCATTCGCATGCCCTGTCCGGTAAATACCGCCTCTTTGGTGATGCCGGCATACTGAAGCATATCATCCGGAATGTTCAGACGACCGTTTTCGGCCATCGTTACCGTCACAATCTCTTCGTAATACCTCGACAACATTTTGCTGTGGATCGGATCATCCATGTTCAGCTTCTTCTTCAATCTTTCTACCTTTGTCAGCCAAGTAGCATGAGGATAAAGGTTCAAACAGGCGTCGTAAACGTCTTTTTCGACAACAAACAGAGGCTCGAGCGCATCTCCCATCTCCTTTTTGAAAGGGGCCGGGAGGACGATACGCCCTTTACCGTCAACGGTTGCACTGTATTTGTTCGAAAACGAGACCATCTTTACTTAACTTATCGGATAGATGGTAAAGATATATATTATTACACTTCATGACAATATCTGACACTTTATTACACTAAACAATTTCTCAACAGGTTGTTAACAATTTTATCCGTTTCCAAATGGCTTATTGTTGATAACTTGTTGGTAACCGAAACTAATTTTAATGAAGATCAGAGAGATGAGAAGTGGATAATGGGGTATCTTCGGATGAATTACAAATTAAAAATTAAAGATTAAAAATTATTGGATATGTGATTGAATAAAAGATATTTGCATCTAATAATCAATATTGTACTTATAATCAGGAAGGCATCAAAATCCCGTTGTCAGCTATCGGACATCTCTGCTCCCCCATTTTTAATTTGTAATTTTTAATTTTTAATTATCTATGAATCCACTTGTGCTTAAAGATCTCGTTGCTGAAAAGAACAGCAAGCTGGCCGGCCGGATTCCGGGATTTGTCTATGGCTTGCTGAACAGGTTGCTGCATGTCCGCGAACTCAACGAAATCATCTTCAGATATGGCGATAAAAAAGGTATCGACTTTGTCACGGCGAGTCTGGGCTATTTCGATGTCACTTTTGAATTTCTGGGAACTGAAAACCTGCCCAAAGAGGGTCGATACATCATCGCCTCCAACCATCCGCTGGGTGGATTTGATGGTTTGATCCTGATGAACGGTGTCACAAGATTCCTGGGCCCTTCCCTTTTCCTGGTAAGGGATGAACTCACTAAGATCCCGCCGCTGAAAGAGCTGTTTATTCCCATCAACAAATATGGAAATCAGCGAAATTCCATCAATCAGATCAATGCAGCTTACGAATCGGATAAGCAGGTGCTGATTTTCCCGGCAGGCCTTGCCTCCCGCAAAAAACGCGGTATCATTGCCGATCTGGAGTGGCACAAACATTTCATCCAGAAATCGGTTGAACACCAAAGGGATGTCATCCCGGTTTTCATGAGCGGACGTAACTCCGCTTTCTTTTATTGGTTTTGCAACTTCAGGAAGTTCATAGGCATGAAATTTGGCATCGAGATGCTTTTACTTCCAGACGAGATGTTCAAACAGCGGGGAAAAAGCTTTACAATTACCTTTGGGAAACCGATCCCCTGGCAAACTTTCGACCACACTAAAACCCCGACCGAGTGGGCGGAAGAGGTGAAGAGGGTGGTGTATGGGCTTCCTGTCCAGGAAAAGAGGGGGTGACAGGGCGAGGGGGAGAAGGGGAGAACGCTGAGATGCAGCGGTGAAACGGAGAATTCTATCTTACCACCCTACTACCCTTTTTGTAGAACTACCTACGACCCTCACCACTTTGGTTCTGGTTACACCTATGGCTTCCACATTAACTACAGACAATATTTCATCATCGAGTTTTGCAGCAGTTAACTCGTCAGATTTCGCTCCTTCAACGTCACCTAGCATTTGCTTTACTTTGGAACATAGTGCGAACAGTTCCCAATCGTATTTATTGTCATTTATTGCATTGCTCAATTGCCTTAAGGCCTCTTTGTATTTTTGCTTAGACATTAGATGCTCTATCCTGTCCTTATAATCAAATGGTTGGGTATCCAAATACTTCCTGTATCTGAAAATTATCAAATAATTTTTGTCAGTGGGGGTATTGTTTATTCTGGCCGGGCTCCATTTATCCTCCAACTTATTAAATGCTACCAAAGAACTTGTCGAGAATGTTTTATCCGGAGAACTGACAATGGCTAAAATATCTGATTTACCATTTGCATGAATAACCAAAGATAAAACAACATCCCCTTCCCCGGCATTTGTACCCAATTGTTCCACAGGATACCTAGTATTCTTGAAAAGAAATTTTGTCACCTCTTCTGTGGAATGCCTCGCCTTCTTTTTCCCGACGATTGAATCCGATTTTTGAACCGTCTGACTTTGAACAATCAGATTCAATGTCAATAATGCTATGACACATAAAATTAATCTCTTTTTCATACTATTCCTGTGATTTTTATTGGTTAGGCAACTAGAAAACTAAATACTCACGGTTAGTCAACACTACAATAATTTAATACCGTAATCACACTAAAGGTAACCCTCCTTTTTGAGAATATGTCAATTCGCTGATTCAAAAATGAGAATATAGGAAAACGAGACCGGTCCTTGAGAAGCCTGTCGAAGGGTCGAAGGGCCGAAAGGTTAAAATTGTTCAATGAGTCTAGCTTGATCCACTAATCCAGTTTTTTCCTTTCAATTCGTGTAATTTGTGAAATTTGTGGTGGAGAAGGGTTTAATCTGAAAAATCTGTAGTTTGAGCATGTTTTATTTGTGTTCATTTGTGCAATTTGTGGTTGGGCAGGGGCTTGATTTGTTCACATATATGAAAATCGTGGTCAAATTATTGTTATTTTTGATCCGAACTAATTACTTTTTTTAGATGAAGGAGATTATTCCTCCCGTTGCCAGGGAGTTACTGGAGGCAGAACTCACTCCGGAGAAATTTCAAAGAAAGACCAACAAGGCTGATAACGAGATATACATCCTTACCTACTTTGATTCACCCAACCTCATGCGTGAGATCGGCCGGCTCAGAGAGCTCACCTTCAGGTCGGCAGGAGGAGGTATCGGAGAGGATCTGGATATCGACCAATACGATATTTCCGAAACACATCCATACAAACAATTGATAGTTTGGGACCCTGCCAACAAGGAGATTCTGGGTGGCTACCGGTACATTCATTGCAGCGGACTTGAGAAGGATGCTCAAGGAGAGGTCCCGCTGGCAACTGCTCATCTATTCAACTTTTCTGACGAATTTATTTCAGATTACCTGCCTTCTGTCATTGAATTGGGCCGCTCTTTTGTACAACCCGACTACCAGTCGACCAAAGTCGGATCCAAAGCGCTCTTTGCCCTCGATAACCTTTGGGATGGTTTGGGAGCGTTGATGATCGACTACCCCGAGGTCAAATATTTTTTCGGAAAAGTGACGATGTACACCCACTACAACGAGGAGGCCCGCAACATGATTCTCCATTTTTTCAGCATGTTCTTCTCTGATCCTGATCACCTGGTTTGGGCCAAAAAACCGATGGTCTACCATGCCGACCAGAAAAAACTGGCTGAACTCTTTGACGGGAAGGATTATGAAGCAGCCTACAAAATTCTTTCACAGGAGGTAAGAAAGCTGGGCGAAAATATCCCTCCGCTGATAAATGCCTACATGAATCTGACACCAAACATGCGTACATTCGGAACGGCCATCAGCGATGAATTTGGTGATGTGGAGGAGACAGGAATCATGTTAAGTATCGAGGATATATACGACATCAAGATCGACCGTCACGTCTCAACCTATTTGGAAGAACTCGTCGAGAAAGAGGACAATCCCAAGATGCGCTTTCAATAAGCCCTTCCGTCTATTCCTTCTATGTAGTTGATAAAGGAGGTATTGACCACTTTGTTTCCGCCGGGTGTCGGATAGTCGCCGGTAAAATACCAATCGCCAAGATCATTCGGACAGGCGATGTGTAAATTCTCAACACTCTGGTAGACAATCTCCACTTCCGCTTTGCATTCGGCCGGTTTCAGCAGCTGGGCAATTTTGCCCGAGATCTCCTCATCACTGAACGGACGATAGATCTCCTTCACATAATTGACCATCTCCTCTTTGGGCAAACGCTGCTGATCTTTGCATTTGCGGTAAACTTCATCGATGACCTTGGATTTCCCTGTCTCTCTCAACAAGGCAATGGCCGCCTCGAAAGCCACAAATTTACCCAGAATGGCCATGTCTATACCATAGCAATCGGGGTACCGGATTTGCGGGGCAGAGGAGATGATGATAATTTTCTTTGGTTTCAGCCGGTCCAGGCTCTTTAGGATGCTCTGTTTTAAAGTAGTACCACGAACTATGGAGTCATCAATGACCACTAGGGTATCCTTATGATTCTCCACCACGCCATAGGTCACATCATAAACATGGCCTACCAAATCATCCCGGCTGCTGTCATCGGCGATGAAGGTGCGCATCTTCACATCTTTGATGGCAATTTTCTCCATTCTTGGCTGAACCGAGATGATCTCGCCAATCTCATCCTCAGTCATTTTATCGCCAAGGGCGTGAATTTTCTCTTTTTTCCACTGAAGCAGATCAGACCGGATGCCCTCCATCATACCAAGGTAAGCAGTCTCAGCTGTATTGGGAATAAAGGAGAAAACGGTATGTTTCAGATCGTTGTTGATCGCTTTGAGAATAACCGGAGCCAGCAGGAAGCCTAATTTTTTACGCTCCTTGTAAATATCCCTGTCAGATCCTCGTGAGAAATAGATCCTCTCGAAGGAGCAGGAGCTTCTCTTTTGAGGCACGCGGACCAGCTCCTCTTTGTAAGTCCCGTCCATTTTGATGATCAATGCATGACCGGGTTTTATTTCCGACACACTGTTCCAACCTACATTCATGACAGTCTGGATGACAGGTCTTTCGGAAGCCACCACCACAATTTCGTCGTCGGCATAATAGAATGCCGGACGAATTCCCCAGGGGTCGCGGACAACAAAGGCATCACCGTGACCGATGATTCCACCGATGGTATACCCCCCATCCCAGTCGCGGCTCGCTCTTTCGAGGACTTTCCGGATATCTATATTTTTCTCGATCAGCGGGGAGATTTCGGCATTGGCATAGCCTTCATTCTTGTACTGTCTGAAAAGCAGCTCGTTCTCTTCGTCGAGGAAATGGCCTACTTTTTCGAGGATGGTGACGGTATCATTGAACCCTTTTGGAAACTGACCTAGTCCAACCAGCAGGTTAAACAGTTCGTCCACATTGGTGAGGTTGAAATTCCCCGCCAAAACCAGGTTCCGTGAACGCCAATTGTTTTGGCGCATCACCGGATGGGTCGACTCCACGCTGTTGCGGCCAAAGGTACCGTATCTCAGGTGACCAAGGTATAGTTCACAGGCAAAAGGGAGGTTGGCTTTGGCCCATGCCGGATCAGGAAATGCATTGGGATGCTGCTGCTGAGCCAGACTGAACTCTTTGAAAATCTTTACGAAAACATCCCGGATGGGATTCGGATCGATGGAGCGGTGTCTGAAAATGTATTCCCTGCCAGGCGACATATCTACTTTTACTCCAACAGCTCCGGCACCATCCTGTCCGCGGTTGTGCTGCTTTTCCATCATCACGTAGAGTTTGTTGATCCCGTATTGCCAGGTTCCGTATTTCAGTCGGTAGTATTCCAGCGGTTTACGAAGCCTGATCAGGGCTATTCCACACTCGTGTTTGATTTGGTCGCTCATGCTCTATTTAATTTCTACTTGAACTACTGGTCCTGGAAAAGCAATTTCGTCGGAGACGATAAACGCGTTCGAGAAGCCGGCTGTAAAACTCTTTAATACCTTTAATGCCTCACTTTTGCTTCTGAAATCACCCGCTCTCACAATAAAATCGGGAGATTTAAAGATTAGATAGACCCTGGTTTCAGGATACAGGGCGTTGAAATCGGCTCTTACTTTTTCTGCATGTGCCCTTGCCTGCACGCCGGATCCAAAGTACAACTGAAGACGGTAACCCGGGAAGGTTCCGGCTTTTCTGCTTTGGTCGTATTGTTGACGAAGAAGATCCGCAATTTCGTTGCTGGCCTCCACATTTAAGCGTTGCCAGATAAACGAGCCATCGGTCATGGCAGTAGGTGGCGCGATTGGTCTGGCTGTTTGAGCCTCTGTCCGGCAGGTAAATGCCACCAGAAATAAAAAAATCAAAATGCCTGCTTTCCGTCCAATCGTAATCATATCACGGATAATTTGGCACAAAGATAAGGAAAATCGAAAGGGAAAAAATCAAAATCTGCAATATATGTCAGATTATACATACTCGTTCGATTCCCTGAGCGGAGCCGAAGGGGCTTGCAGTTTAGCAAATTTAAAAGATAAACGCGACTTCGGTCCCTGAGCGAAGTCGAAGGGGCTAGGGGTTGAAGCAAATCCAATACGACAAACGCAACTCCGGTCTCCATCTTCACCCTTCGGCTCCGCTCAGGGACCGGCTTTTTCATAGTCTTGGGTGCTCGCTGGTCCTTCGACTTCGCTCAGGGACCACGCAAATTCCCCACAAATCAAAGTCTTCCCTCTGATTATAAAAATGGAAAAATTGATTTTAACTTTGCAGCCTGTCAGCTTCTGCGGTAGCTGACACATAATTTGAAATAATGACGGAGAAAAAACTTTACATCGAAACATACGGCTGCCAGATGAACGTGGCCGACAGCGAGGTAGTCGCCGCTGTAATGGGTGACCGAGGATTCGTAGTGACTGATCAGTATGCCGATGCGGATACAATTCTGGTCAACACCTGCTCGGTTCGCGACAATGCCGAAAAGAAAATCTGGAACAGATTGTCATTCTTTAAAAGCCTGAAAAAGAAAAATCCGAAACTGGTCGTAGGACTGATCGGCTGCATGGCGGAACGCATTGGCGATGAGCTGATCGAACTAAAATCTGTCGATCTTGTTGCCGGGCCGGATGCCTACCGGGATCTTCCTTTCCTATACGACAAAGCCCTTTCGGGCGAAAGCGCCGTTAATGTTGAGTTGACTATCCACGAGACCTACGACTCCATTATCCCGAAAAGGATTGGAGAAGAGCGAATTACGGGCTTCGTATCGATTACCAGGGGATGCAACAATTTTTGCACCTACTGTATCGTACCCTATACCCGTGGCAGGGAGCGCAGCCGTGATCCAAAAGATATCCTCAACGAGGTAAAAGCTCTAATGGAAAACGGAACCAAAGAGGTGACGCTACTTGGGCAGAATGTCAATTCCTATGTCTGGCATCCCGAAGCTACCCGGAAGCCTGTTAAGTTTCAAGATCTGCTGGAGATGGTGGCACAGCTCTCACCAGCCCTGCGGGTCAGGTTTACCACTTCTCATCCCAAAGACCTGTCGGACAAACTGTTAAAAAAGATGGTTGCTTATCCTAATATTTGCCGTCACATACACCTTCCCGTGCAGTCGGGCAGTTCGGCTATTTTGAAAAAGATGAACAGAAAATATGACCGCGAATGGTACCTCGGCCGAATCAAAGCGATTCGCGAGGCCTTACCGGGATGCGGCATCACCACCGACATTTTTTGTGGCTTCTGTTCCGAAACCGAAGAGGACCATCAACAATCCCTGCAACTGATGGAAGAGGTTCAGTTCGACACCTCCTTCATGTTCAAATTCTCGATGCGGCCCGGAACTTATGCCGCCGACCACTTCGTGGATGATGTTCCGGAAGAGGTGAAATCCAGGCGTCTCGAAGAGATCATTCACCTGCAAAACCGGCTTTCGCTGGAAAGCAATCAAAGAGACATCGGTATGACCATGGAAGTACTTGCTGAGGGAATCTCCAAAAAGAAAAAAAGTGAATTTTTTGGCCGCAGCTCACAAAACAAAGTAGTTGTCTTCCCGAACAAAGGCCTCGAAATTGGTGATTTTGTGCGGGTAAAAATTCTCGACTGCACCCAGACCACGTTGATCGGGGAGGTAGAAGTCAAGATTGAGGTACCGACGGAGTAGGACTTCCGAAGGGGCGACTTGGCGAGGGGGAGACCGAATGACGGAGAGACGGAAAGACTTGGGGACTTGGGGAACTGGGAGACTAGGAGACGGAATGAATATGAAAATTTGGAAATGTGAAAATTGACAGAAGTGCAATTTTTACATTTTTGACAGCAAGGTTGAATCTGCTCAGATCTTACCCCGCAGGGGTTGACTGTGAATAACCCCCGGTGGAACCGGGGGTGTGAGAATGAAGGGAGACCACCGTCCGCGATAGCATATTTAAAAATGCAATTTGATCGTTTCGGACGGAAGAAACAGATCTATGCAAAATATTTAATTTCAACGTTTTAATACTGATGAAATGAACGAAAAAATTACTGAATTCCGCGATTACCGCGCAAAAATGAATGAGAAGATCCTGGCTGCCAATAATAAGGTGATGAAACGGATCTACAACATCGACACCAACACATACATGGAAGGGGCTCTTTCCACGAAAGTGAAGGAGATGATGGGATTGGTGAGCTCCATGGTGCTT
This sequence comes from Bacteroidia bacterium, assembly GCA_026391315.1. GTDB lineage: Bacteria > Bacteroidota > Bacteroidia > Bacteroidales > Prolixibacteraceae > CAINVV01. The sequence continues at coordinate 20,282 of JAPLDT010000013.1, read as the reverse complement.
CGTTGCGATGATTGTGTCAAATACCACCTCGAAAAGTGCCACGAACAAGGGGTCACCACTGAAGAACTTTTCGAGATCTTTGCCGTTGCCAACCTGGTTGGAGGCACCATAGTCATTCCGCACACCAGAAGGGCCGTGGAATATTGGGAAGCGTTGCAAGAAGAAGTTTTAAACCCTTCGGGCGTTTGAAAAGTTTGGCACTACGTGCTGTTTGAAATGTTATTGGACCGGAATATTTCAAACAATTTTTAAAATTTTCCCTTCGACAAGCTCAGGGACCGAATCTTCAAACCGACTATTTAGCCCCTTCGACAGGCTCAGGGAGCTTAAAATCATTAGCGGTAACATTTCAAACATTTCAAACATTTCAAACGTGCGAAGCACAAACAACATCGAACTTCTTGCTCCTGCCAAAAACCTGGAATGTGGCATCGCGGCCATCCGGCACGGCGCGGATGCCGTCTACATTGGTGCACCTAAGTTCGGAGCCAGGGAGGCAGCAGGAAATTCAATTGAAGAGATAGGGAAGCTGGCTACCGAAGCCCGCCTGTTCGGCGTCAAAACATACGTTACCCTCAACACCATCCTCTACGACAACGAATTGCCGGAAGCAGAGCGAATCATCCGGCAGGTATATGAGACGGGAGCGGATGCCCTGATCATCCAGGATTTTGGTATCCTGGAGATGGATCTGCCACCCATCGCACTTCATGCCAGTACACAAGCCAACAACTTCACGGTAGATAAAATCAAATTCCTGGAAGCAGTCGGATTCAAAAGGGCCGTACTGGCCAGGGAGCTATCACTTCGACAGATAGAAGAAATCTCAGCCCAGACCTCCATCGAACTCGAAGCCTTTGTGCATGGCTCCCTATGTGTGAGTCTGAGCGGACAATGTTTCATGAGCTATGCCATGGGAGGTCGGAGCGCCAACCGGGGGGCCTGCGCCCAGCCTTGCCGCAAAAAATATACCCTGACGGATGCTACCGGAAAATCGATAATCCGGGACAAACATCTGCTTTCGCTCAAAGACCTCAACCGGTCTCAATCGATCGCCGAACTGGTAGCTGCCGGTGTGCGCTCATTAAAAATTGAGGGGCGCCTGAAAGAGATGGATTATGTGAAAAATATTACAGCCTATTATCGTCTGGAGCTTGATCGTTATTTGGAGGGGAAACCAGAATTTGCCCCCTCCTCTTACGGGAAAACGACCTTCTTTTTCACCCCCGATCCGGCCAAAACCTTTCACAGGGGAGCTACCGATTATTTTATGCATGGAAGGCAAGATTCTGTGGCAGGGATAGATAGCCCCAAATCTACTGGCGAAGAAATTGGAGAAGTCGTTCGGGTGAACAGGGATTCCTTTCAACTTTCGGGATACATTCTGCCCGGCAACAACGATGGTTTGACCTTTGTGAACCGCAAGGGGGAGAGTGACGGACTGAAAGTCAACCGGGTAGGGAATGGGTCAATTTTCCCCGATAAGATGAATGACATATTTGTGGGCGCCCGCATCTACCGCAACTGGGACCACTCCTTCCAGATGGCTCTTGGCAAAAAAACATCCGAACGAAAGATTCCAATCGATATCAAACTAGAATCAACTGTTGATGGATTTAATGTCAGAGCAGCCTTTGTGCCAGCCCATCATGCTCTTGATGGAGATTTTGATGTTACTCAAGATGAGGCGGTCATCAAGTCCGCCGCGACAGTGAATTCTGTCGTTATGGACAAAGTTCCCGCCAACGACGCAGCCAAATCGCGTGAGAATATCCTTCGCCAACTCTCCAAATCGGGCGACACCCCTTTCCTGGTAAAGGATATTGATACCGGTGGCAACGAACAATATTTCTTCACCTCGCAACAATTGAATGAGTTACGCAGAGGACTGCTGGAGCAACTGGAAGCCATAATGAGTGCAAAGAAGCCTTTTCAACCAGCAAAAATTGAACCATCGGTCAAACAAAAAAACGGAACCCAAGACCCGACAATCCCCTACCCTGCCGATTCATTTCACTTTGAGAACAACATCTGCAACCGGTTGGCTATGCAGTTTTACAGACGCCATGGCCTTGAATTGCCCGAAACAGCTGTTGAGAAACGGGTGGCAACAGGGCGCCTTCAAGTGATGATCACGAAACACTGCATCCAGCATGAACTTGGCTTCTGCAAGCGATTTGGAGGAACTTTTCCTGACGAATTCGCTTTGCCTTTCTCCCTGAAAGATGGTGCCAACAGCTTCGAACTGGAATTCGATTGCATGATTTGCATGATGAGGGTGTTTAAAGAAGTGTAGAAGGTGAAGATATGGAAACTTCGCAATGTGCTAATGAGATGCACTGAAGCTCCCTGAGCCTGTCGAAGGGTCGAAGCATACACCAAACTAAAACCGGTCCCTGAGCCTGTCGAAGGGAGGACGTACTGCACAGATCATAATAGAAACACGGATCCTGATTATTATATCTATGAAGATATTTGTATTTTAGTGGTGCAATCCAGAATGATGCCATTTGTTCAACCTATTTCCTAAAATCAATGGAACTCAATATCGACCTGATCCCAAAAAGAAAAAGATCAAATTTCTTCCTCGCAATGGGGGCGATTGCTATTATATTGGCTATCACCTATTTTACTCTCAGAATGCATGGTGACAAAGAAAAATCTAACTCTTTTTTGCCTATGATGCTATATATGTTCGTGTATGGGATCTTTGGCATTCTCAATGGATTGGGTTATTCCGTTGAAAAATTCTTTGGTGCCGCATATGTTCAAATTGATGAAGAGCGAATTGCCATCAAAACCGGGGTTTGGACAAAAGAACAATCAATTCCATGGAACCACATAAAATCTTTGGAATACAAAACCAATTGGTTTAAAATCACTGACTTAAATGGTATATCCTCGAAATTAATACTTTCCGACCTCGAATTTAAAGTTCTGATAGAAACCAGGGATACCATCAATTTTATTGCCGCTGAAAAAGGGATAACAATCAATTGACACACGCAAACAACTAACATTCAGACTTTTATTCTGAAATTAATATGAAAATGGACATAGCTCAATCAAAGTTTTATAAAAAATGGAGTCTCCAAAGAGAGAGAAAATGGAAATTTCTATTGCTGCATGGATCCCTTCTCTGGATGCTCTTTGGAGTGATTTCTTTTGTGAATCACAGAATCTTTTGGGGAGAAACCCTTGGATTGGGTAAAATGGCTTATATCATTTTCACATCTGCAGTGGTTGGTTTATTATTCCCCGGCTACTATCTATTTAAGCAGAATGAAAAGAGATTCGCAGGACTTCAGCAGGAAGAAAATTCGCTTACCGAGGAGATCCGTTCATTGTCCAGGGATAAAGTCCTGATCTATGAAAATCTGACGCTAACTTGTCCGGATGATCTGAATTTGGTTGTCAGGAATAACCTGTTTTGGCTGGAGGAAGATCAACCAACAGCCAATCAATGCATTGCATGCATGCAGGAGCTTCAAAATGAAGTAAGGAAATTACAGGCAAACAATGAATTTAAGGCTTTGGTTACCAATAGGAAAATTAAATTAGAACTGTGTAACAATCAGAAAATATTACTGTATACCAAAGAAATTGATTCATAATGAGAGATCCTGATTCCAGCGAACAGGCTTTGATCGAAGCCGATGATAAACTGTGCGAAGTATTAGGCCGAAACATCGATTTGCTTCCAATTGTATTTAGATTTGGCATAAGTTCAAATGTGGGACAGTCAACTCTTGGGGAGATATGCCTACAGAAGAAGATTGATTTAGATTTTTTGTTGGCTGTCTTGAACACCTATCATTCAAGCAATTACTTTCCAAATACAGAATCAGTCAATCTTACTTTGCTGACTGATTTTCTTATCAGGACGCATCAGCATCATAGGCAGGTAACCATTCCGCTCCTTGGTAGTTTAATGCAGGAACTCAAAATTAAATTGCCTGATACCAAGTTGATTATCACGCTCGAGAAATATTTAAATGACTATGTGTCCAAGCTGATTGACCATATTGAATTCGAGGAGAAATATATTTTCCCCCTCGTTGGAATACTCGATGAGAATGGCAGAAGAAGCGATTTAAAAACTTCATCGGCCAACCTAAAAAAACTCTTTGGTCAGCACAACAATGTAGAGACAGAAATTAGTGACCTGATTATCATCATCCTTCAACACATTCCGGAAAATGCTGACATACAGATATTTCATGACATATTGCATACACTGTCACATTTTGAGAAAGAGCAGATCGATCATGCACGTTTTGAGGATAAAATTCTCGTTCCAAGGCTTTTGAAACTGTTTGGTACAAAATTTCGAAGCAATGCATTCTAGCAGCTGCATCGTCATTCATCCCTGGCCAATCGTACAAATTGGATTAACCAATATCCTTCAATCCCTAAAGATTGAAGTGACGGCGGCTTACTCCTTGTGTCCTGAAAACAAAATGATTATTGGATGGAATGACATTGTTGTTTTAATCGATACCCGGGAGTATGAATTTATCCATAAGCATTGTAAATCTTTCAGGCGAAGAAATATTGCCATTGTTGGAATTCACTTTGATGCTTTACAAACTCCGGATAACAATCTTTTTGACGAGATTTTGTATCAATCAGATACACAGGGTGTGCTTTTCAACAAGCTGAAAGCATTCTCAAACTTTGGTAAGCATAAGCAACCCTCCCTTCAACTTTCCGACCGCGAAACTGAAGTATTAAGGCTTGTTGCGACCGGCTTCAGCAACAAAAAGATCTCAGACAAATTGTTTATCAGCATTCATACGGTCATCTCACACCGTAAACACATAACTTCAAAATTGGGAGTAAAATCCATCTCGGGACTTACTCTTTATGCGGTAATAAACGATCTGATCGATTAACCAATAAAATCACTACAAATAGGGATTGCTCCAGGAATTTGAAGCCGGTTTATTTGTGTACCAATAAAACCCAATTATTATGTACATGAAAACGTTTCGATTTCAATTTGTGCTTTTCTCATTTTTATCTCTATCATTCGTTTCAAAAGCTCAGGACAGAATCTTCACCTATACCTACCAAAGCAATGTTCTGAATAAAGGTCAACGCGAGATTGAAGTCTGGAATACACTTCGCCAGGGGAAACAGGATTTTTTCTCGCGACTGGATAACCGTACGGAGTTCGAGGTTGGCCTGGGTGGCAATCTGCAGACCTCCTTTTACCTGAATCTGACTTCCATCACACAAACAGTCATGGATGGAGCGCAAAAGACAACCGACACCAGGCACGAAATCGGCTTTTCAAACGAGTGGAAACTAAAATTGACGGATCCTGTTGCCAATCCGGTTGGTCTGGCTTTGTACGGAGAATATGGGATCAGCAGCAGTGAATATGAGCTCGAAGGCAAATTAATTATTGACAAGAAGATCAACAATCTGACCATTGCCGGCAATGCAACCTATGAAAGGGAGTTTGCCCCGTTTTACAATGCCAATCAACTAAAATGGGAAAAGCAGGGCCATGTTGATTACAATCTTGCTCTTGGGTATGCCATCGGTTATGGATTTCATCTTACTCAGGAAAATAACTTTGGAAATGTTTATGTAGGGAAAGAATTGCAACACAGCGCCCTCTATTCCGGGTTGGGTTTCTCCTATAATCGGGAAAATTTTTGGGTAAACTTCACCGCATTACCTCAGATAAAATCATTTAAAGGTGAGACCAACAGCAGGTTAGACCTGAATGAATTTGAAAAAGTGCAATTCAGATTACTCTTTTCATATGCCTTCTAAGAAACAAATTCGAGCGTGGATTTTGATCCTGTTATCAGGATCAGTACTGGACTGCAGTACCTCACTGTATATTCCCGTCGAAAGCCCCCTGATTTCGAAAGAAACGCTAAGTACATTGCAAAAAGGAAGGGCAATCTACATCAACAAATGCGCTAGTTGCCATACCCTGTATCTTCCGGAAAAGTACAGCACAACTCAATGGAAACTTCAAACCGTAAGAATGGCTAAAAAGGCTAAGCTAACGACTCAGGAGGAGGAGCTCATTTTTAGATACCTTACAAAAAACGGATCATCAAATCCGCGTTAGCTTGTAATGTTGAGGGCAAGCATGCAAATTATTCTGACAAGGCATCAGTTTTCATATGTCTCTCGAATTCTTGTATGTCAGGTTGAAAAAAGAAAAAGAACAACAAAATCACCAAAATTTTCGTTGAACAAGGTATCCTTTGCTCATTTTCATGTATTAATATGAGAATGAGCAAGCTATGGAAAATCAACCTACCTTCAAAATTGGAATAGCAATGGCAGGAGCCGTATCGGCCGGCGCTTAAACTGCCGTCGTAATAGACTACCTGCTGGAAGCACTCGAAAGCCGGCAAAAGGCGAAAGATCTGGTTCACTTTCAGCTCAATCCTTCCGGGGAGTATCAGAATGACGGAAAAATTCCCTTTCATTTCAATACGCCAGATGGACTGAACAAAGACCTTCTGGTCGATGCAATGATCACCGATATGGGTGAAAGAGGACTGCTTCAAAAGGATTGTTGAAATCTATAATTATTCTTAAATTCGTGCCCAATTCTAAGAATCAATGCACAAAATCACATTACTACTATTTTATTTATTATCTTGATTATGAAACAATTAAAATCATCGAATTTCAGGTTACTGGTAGTAATTCTTCTCCTTGCTGCAATCCATCTAAATTGTTTTGCCCAGGAGCAATACAAGGAAAATAAGAAGATAACTGCCATTGAAGAGTTCAAAGGCGGTGCCTTTTATCCAGTTCAGCAGTATGACCAGGTTGATACCAGAAAAAATCCCAAAAACATCATACTTTTCATCGGCGACGGAATGGGGCTGGCACATATTTATGCCTCGATGACGGCCAACGGAGGTTCTCTCTTCCTTCAAAATTTCGTTCATTGCGGGTTTTCCAAAACCTACTCAACGTCTGATTATATTACAGATTCGGGCGCGGGAGGGACGGCCCTTGCCTGTGGGGTAAAGACTTACAACGGTGCAATAGGTGTCGGTCCTGACAAGCAACCGGTCGAAAATATCCGTGAAATGGCTGAAAAGAAAGGTTTGAAGACCGGACTTGTGAGTACTTCCGCCATCAACCATGCTACACCAGCCTCTTTCATGGCACACCAGGCATCACGCAGCAACTACGATGAAATTGCCGCTGAATTTCTAAAATCCAATATTGACGTTTTTATAGGAGGTGGCGTCCGGTTCTTTGAAAATCGCAAAGATGGACGTAATTTATCTAAAGAACTCAGAGACAAGGGTTATCAGGTTCTTTACAAAATAGAGGATATACAGAAAGTAAAATCGGGGAAACTGGCCGGGCTGACTGCAGAAGAGCACAACGCACCCATGCCCGAACGTGGTGAAATGCTTGTTCCTGCCACTGAAACGGCAATCAACCTGCTTTCCCAGGGCAAGAAGGGTTTTTTCCTGATGGTAGAAGGTTCTGAAATAGACTTTCTGGCTCACAACAATCAGGCGCCGGGGGTAATCCGGGAGACCCTCGACATGGACCGGGCCGTTGGAGTTGCACTGGCTTTTGCCGCCAAAAACAAAGAGACATTGATCATCGTGACTGCCGACCACGAAACCGGCGGGATGACCATCAATGAAGGGAACAACAAGACAGGAGATATCACCGCCAAATTTACCAGTCCGGAACATACCGGTGTTTGCGTTCCTGTGTTTGCCTATGGCCCGGGCGCTGATCAGTTTGGGGGATTCATGGAAAACACTGATATAGCAAAGAAGATGATGAAATTGCTGAAGGTGAAATAATCTGATTCCTATGAATAGAAATCAAGGTTCGATTGTTATTTTCTTTCCAAAGATCTGAACCACATCCCCCGTCCTTAGTTTGGCACGTTTCCTTGATTCCGGATTCCCGTTGAGCATTGCTTCCCCATCCTCGACCATCATTTTTGCCTGTCCGCCCGATTCAGCGATCCGCAGAAGTTTGAGAAGTTTGATCAACTCAATATATTCGGCACCATTCAGATTGTATACCATATAAAAAAGTTTGAAATGTTTTAAAAGTCTGAAATGTCTGAAAAAGTTACCGGTCCCTGAGCGAAGCCGAAGGGCGATGTTTACCCTTTTGCTTCGCTCAAGGATCCCTCTGAACACTTCTTCTTTCCCTCAACGCCCCTCGGCTTCGCTCGGGGACCGATCTCATTTCCCATCTTCTCTCAGAAATCGCAGGACATTTAGGACGCTAAGGACGCTCATATGCTTATTCCATTTCTCAATTTTCCCAATTCAGTCCGTCTTTCAGTCATCCTCTTCGTCCCAGTCTTCCTGGTCGTCCTCTCCTTCACTTACCAGGAAGCCCAACCACCTCCTCCTGCACCTTCCCCGGTAGTGAGGCCAACACCAGTTCATAGGAGTGACCGATCAGCTCAACGATCAGACTGTCATGCAGGTCTCCTTCGAGCATCACCGTATTCCAATGTTTTTTATTCATGTGGTATCCTGGCGTGATATCTGAAAACCTTTCCCGAAGATCTATGGCTCTTTCAGGATCACATTTCAGATTAACGGAAGGGACCCTGTCCAGACTGATCAGGGCGAAAATCTTGCCACCCACCTTAATTACGAGGGTTGTCTCATCAAAAGGAAACCCTTCTGTTACCCCTCTTTTCGCAATGCAAATTTGTCTGACCTCTTCAACGTTCATGTTCCACTTATTTACTTTTGTGAAATTAATGAAAAAGTGCCTAGTGTGCGCTAAAGTGCCTAGAGTGCCTAAAGTTATGATCTCCATACAATTTCTCATTGTGGTGCAGTACTTTAGACACTCTAAATACTTTAGGCACTTTAGGCACTTAATTTACTGGTGGAAGGAATGCCCCCTCAAAATGCTCCACCGTATGCGTACCATCCTTTTTTAGCAGGATGGAGATCACGTCGAATCTTGTTTCAAGGTCCACTTGGTTCACCTTCAGCCAGGCCTCGGCCACTTCGACAATGTTTCTTATTTTGGAGGATGTAACTGCCTCCCAGGGCTCTTCCGCATAATTTTCGGCTCTGGTCTTCACCTCAACCACCACGATTTCATTCCCCAGTTTGGCCACGATATCTATCTCCTTGTGACCATGGTGCCAGTTGAGATCAAGGATAGCAAACCCTTTATCAATCAGATAAAATTTCGCAATCTCCTCCCCCCTCCTGCCCATATCATCCTTCAGAGGATTCTCCTCAGACACTTGCTTCATCTCCTTTTCAGTTAAAATGATTGATCGAACAGAACGCTCTCCTCTGTCACCTCTAGTGAAATCTCACTACCCATTACCAATGGGAAGTTGGGCAACTCATGTCCGGCAGGAAAGCCGTATGCAACCGGGAAACCGTATTCTGAAACTGCATCCTGTATAATTTCATAAGCCGACATGCCAAAAGGCGTGTTATTGGTTTTTGTGTCAGTGAAATATCCAACAATCAAGCCGGCAAGCTGCGACAAACCTCCGCCAAATTTCAGATTCATCATCATCCGGTCGATGTGGTAATCGTATTCTGCAATATCTTCAATAAATAGAATCTTCCCATCGTATGAGAGATCCAGTTCCGTTCCTCTTAAGCTAATGAGCAACGATAAATTTCCTCCTATCAATATTCCTTTTGTGATACCCTTTCTGTTCAGCCTGTCACCCGGAATCCGGTATGAAAGCGGCTTCCCCCGAAGCAGATTGAGAAGCTTTTCCAGACTATCAGTTCTAACACCTCTTTCAAAAAAGAAAGCGGGCATCACACCGTGGATGGAGGCGACTTCCTGGCAGGTAAGGAAGGAGTGAAATACGGTGATGTCGCTGAATCCTATTAGCCATTTTGGATGCCTGAAAAAACCGCTCCAGTCCAGTAGCATCAGGGTCCTCAGCGATCCATATCCGCCTCTGGCAAAAAGGATGGCTTTCACCTCCGGGTCGTCCAGTGCATTTTGCATATCGGAAGCCCTCTCCTCATCTGTCCCGGAAAACATATTCAACTGTCCAAAGGTATGCGGAGTAATCTCCACCACAAAGTTCTCTTCCCTCAGCAAAGAAACGGCCTGTTCGACTGGTTCCCTTCCAACCTTCCCGGCTACGGAAACCAAGGCTATTTTGTCGCCGGACTTGAGAAATGGAGGATGGATCATGGCTGCTATTTTTTGCAATTATACTTTAAAAATGAAGTGCCTAGAATGCCTAAAGTGTCTAAAGTACTTCGCCACTATCATCAACTGTTTGTGGTCCATAACTTTAGGTACTTTAAATACTTTAGTGCACTCTAGTCACTTTAGTCACTTCCAGATAATAACGCCTCAATGGTGCGCGGAAAATGTTCCATCTCGAGTTCATGGATCTTCAAAGCCAGGGTTTCCGGGGTATCCTGAGATTCGACGGCACATTTGGCCTGAAACAGGACTTTGCCGTGATCATACACCTCATCGACCAGATGAATGGTAATGCCTGATTCAAGCTCCTTGTTGGCAATAACGGCATTGTGAACATGTACTCCATACATGCCCTTTCCGCCATATGAAGGGAGTAAGGCAGGATGAATATTGACAACCAAAAATTCCCGGACGAATTTTTGCGGCAAAAGGAGCAGAAATCCGGCGAGAACGATCAGATCGATCTCTCTTTTTTTAAATTCATTCAACAATTTATCTGTCGAAATGAACTCATCCATGGAAAAGGGATGAGCTTCTACCTTCAGTCGCTCAGCCCTTTCCAGTACAAATGCATCTCGTTTATTGCTCCAGACAGAATCAACCTGGATGTTTGGATGATGCTTAAAAAACTGGATAATATTCTCCGCATTTGAACCTGACCCCGAAGCAAGTATGGCTATTTTTTTCATATTCAAGCAGTTGCAATGTGGTATTTTTTGAACTTTCGACCCCCTTATTCCACACTGTTTGGAATGAGGTTATTTTGAGGTAAAAACTGCTACATTCTTTAACAAATATTTGGAAGATAATTTTGTTTCTTCGTTTCTTTGCAATCGCTGAAAAATTCAGTGTGTAAATTTAACAATAGTAACCACGTAAAATTAAAAAATTATGTCTGACATTACGGCAAAGGTAAAAGCAATCATTGTTGATAAACTTGGTGTTGACGAGAGCGAAGTAACTACAGAAGCATCCTTCACAAACGATTTAGGTGCTGATTCTTTGGACACTGTTGAGTTAATCATGGAATTCGAAAAAGAGTTTGGTATTGCTATCCCTGATGATCAAGCAGAAAAAATCGGCACCGTTGGTGACGCTATCAATTACATCACTGAAAACGCGAAGTAACAAATCAGTAAGGTCTTAAAAATCAATATGGAATTAAAACGAGTTGTTGTTACCGGACTTGGCACAATCAACCCGCTTGGCAAAAATGTTGAAGAGTATTGGGAAGGCCTAAGGAATGGGGTCAGCGGTGCAGGCCCCATTACTCATTTTGATGCCTCCAAGTTCAGAACAACTTTTGCCTGCGAGATCAAAAATTTCGATCCGAACGACTATCTGGATCGGAAAGAGGTGCAGAAGCACGATATGTATGCACAATATGCATATATAGCTGCAGCTCAGGCCATTGAAAACTCCGGACTGGATCTCTCCAAAATCGACAAAGACGAAGTAGGTGTTATTTGGGGAGCCGGTATCGGCGGATTGGATACCTTTTTCCAATCTGTTACTGAATTCAATAACCATCCGGAAAATCCCAGATTCTCACCTTTCTTTATTCCGAAAATGATTGCCAACATGGCCAGTGGAAACATTGCCATGCAGTACGGTTTCAGGGGGCCTACCATCACTACCGTCACCGCATGTGCATCAGCTACCCACGCTATGATTGATGCTGCCACCTACATTCGTTTAGGTAAAGCCAACATATTCATTGCCGGTGGATCTGAAGCCGCAATCACTCAGGCAGGTGTAGGAGGATTCAACGCCATGCGTGCCCTCTCTACCCGCAACGATGATCCTAAAACCGCTTCACGTCCATTTGACAAAGACAGAGATGGATTTGTCATGGGAGAAGGAGCTGGTGCCCTCATCCTCGAAGAGTATGAACATGCCATTGCACGAGGCGCAACCATTTGGGCTGAGCTTGTCGGCGGAGGAATGTCTACTGATGCTTACCACATGACTGCCCCCGATCCTGAAGGCGGAGGTGCATCACTGGTGATGAAAAGAGCCCTCAACGATGCAGGTCTAAAGCCTGAAGATATCGACTACATCAATGTCCATGGTACCTCTACAGGCTTAGGCGACATTGCCGAACCCAAAGCTATTAAAAAAGTGTTTGGAGATCACATCTACAAAGTCAGCATCAGTGCGACCAAGTCGATGACCGGCCACTTGCTTGGAGCAGCAGGAGCAGTGGAAGCCATAGCATGTATTCTTGCCATGAAATACAGCATCGTTCCACCGACCATCAACCAATTTGAACTTGATCCGGAAATTGATCCAAATATCGATTTTACTTTCAACAAAGCAAAACCACGAAATATCAACTACGCATTAAGCAATACCTTTGGTTTTGGCGGTCACAACGGTACTGTGATCTTCAAAAAATTAAGTTAAAACGTGATCAGAAATCTGATATACAAGATAAAACTCTTTTCTTCCCCAAGAAAAGAGTTTTATTCGTATATCCGGAACCTGACAGGCCATAGTCCGATAAAATTCAAACTTTACGACATTGCTTTTATCCACAAATCGGCCTCCTATGTCGATAAAATGGGGAATGTCGTCAACAACGAACGACTCGAATATCTCGGTGATGCCGTCCTTGGCACCATTGTAGCCGAATATCTCTACAACCGCTTCCCCTTTAAAGACGAAGGTTTTCTTACTCAATTGAGATCAAGGGTTGTTAACAGAAGTTTTCTGACCCAGCTTACCTTCAAAATGAAACTCAACCGTTATGTGATCTCCAATGCCAACTCAGTCAGCGAGTCGAGCCATCTCTACGGTGATTTGTTGGAAGCATTCATAGGCGCTATCTACCTCGACTGCGGCTATGCTGTGACCAAACAATTTGTTATCAAAAAGATCTTTAATCAGCACGTCGACATAAAGGAGATGGAGAGGACCGACAACAATTTCAAGAGTCAGTTGATAGAATGGGGTCAGAAAATGAAACAGGAGGTTGAATTCAAAACTGTCAACAATCCGGATTCGGGATTAGAAAAAATGCCCTTTCTATCAGAGGCTTGCATCGATGGAAAAGTAAAGGGAACAGGAGGAGGTTTTTCCAAAAAGGAGGCCCAGCAAAATGCCGCCCAACAAGCGCTTGAGAAGTTGAGTTTGATGGAAATAGAAGAAAACTATTAGCTGATAGCCAACAGCCAATAGCCTTCTTCAGAGCTTTACGACAAATAAACATCCTTTTCCATCTTATTGTTTACCTGAATCAGCAGCCAATTGCCAAAAGCTAACTGCTAAAAGCTAATAGCTAATAGCTTACAGCTTCATGCTGTTAAATATTGTTAAGGATACTCCGCTCAACAGATTATTAACTCTATATTTGTTTTATGAGCAAAAAGATGATCAATATCCTCGCTATCATAATGGCCGTTGCAGTGGTGGCTATGATATCGGTACAGCTGATCACCATCAACAAAACGGCTAAACTCGTGGAAAAGGACAATAATCTTGTTGTCACGAGGGCATTGAAAGATGTCGTGGACATCTGTGTCTATTGGGAGGTCACTCATTTCTATGAATTGGATGCGCAATACTTTATCCCGGATCCTAAACCTTCCAAAGGGCTTGGCCTTTTCCCAAATTCAGATTCCTCCGAATCTTTTAATAAACTTGGTCGTTCAGGGAGGCTCGCTATCTCTTACGACCAAAGCACAGTCAATACTTCCAATGGGGTCATTACATTTGGAAAAAACCAAACGATCATCATTCCAAGCATGCAAAGCTCCTACGACAGACTGAGTGAGAAACAATCACAGGACCTGCGGTACCAGAGTTACATGCTTGAAAGATCAGAGATGAAGGTCGAAGACAGAATAATGGGGGATGTGAGACATGAACTGGACCTTCAGTTGAAAGAAGCAGGTATTCTTCTCCCTTTCAAATATTGCATAAAGTCGAGCATCAACGGAAAAACGGAGATCGTCATGGGGGATACTGATTACCGTCCTACCAAGGGGACCAGGGAGTATAAAACTGCGCTATTCTACGACCAGAGCTCTCCAAAGCCCAATTTTATTTACGTCTATTTTCCCGATCAGCATTCAGAACAGATCAAGGCAATGACCAACTTTGTTCTTCCTTCCCTGATATTGACACTTATCATCATAGGAATATTCGTATTTACCCTCCAGATTATCCTGCGCCAGAAGAAATTGTCCCAAATCAAGAACGACTTTATCAACAACATGACCCACGAGCTGAAGACGCCCATATCAACGATTTCGCTGGCATCACAGATGCTGAAAGACAATTCCCTGGTACACTCTCCTTCCACCATCGATCATATTTCGGGGGTCATCTTCGACGAAAGCAAGAGATTGAGTTCCCAGGTCGAAAAAGTGCTGCAGATGGCTGTCTTCAACGAAGGAAAGTTAAAATTAAAATTTACGGACATCGATCTGAACCAGATTGTATCGCAGGCCGCTTCCAACTTTGAGATAAGGGTAACAAACTCCGGAGGCACCCTCGAAACTTCTATTCAGGCCTATGATCCGATCATCAATGGGGACGAAGTCCACATTACCAATGTAATTTTCAATTTACTCGACAATGCAGAAAAATATAGTAAAGAAATACCCAAAATTGAAATATTGACAGAGAACAAAAGCGGCTGGGTAATTGTTCAGATAAGGGATTATGGGATCGGAATCTCGAAAGAGAATCTCACCCAGATTTTTGAACGCTTTTACCGCATACCTACCGGGAACGTGCACAACGTGAAAGGTTTCGGACTTGGGCTTTCCTACGTAAAAAGAGTCGTAGAAGAGCACCATGGAAAAATTAAAGTAGAAAGTACAGTTGGGAAAGGAACCAAATTCAGGATCTATTTCCCGGTTATTAAATAGTAAATTATTATGGAAAAGAAGATGAGAGTTATCTTAAGTGAAGATGATGAAAACCTGGGATCGTTGCTTAGGGAATATTTGATTGCGAAAGGCTACGACACAGATCTTTATCCCGACGGAGAGGCTGCGTACAAAGGCTTTCAGAAAAACCAGTACGACCTTTGCATTTTTGATGTGATGATGCCTAAAAAAGACGGATTCACGCTGGCCAAGGAGGTGCGGATGATCAATAGTGAAATTCCTATCATCTTTCTTACTGCTAAAAACATGAAAGAGGATGTGATCGAAGGATTCCGTCTGGGGGCCGACGATTACATGACCAAGCCATTCAGCATGGAAGAGCTCATTTTCCGCATCGAAGCGATCCTGAGAAGAACGCTGGGTGAAGCCGACAATACGCAGGTTATATTTAAATTAGGCCGGTTTACCTTTGATGCCCGGAAACAGACCCTTTCCGATATCAATGACAGCACAAAACTTACCACCAAAGAGTCTGAGTTGCTACGGCTGCTCTGTGTGAATGCCAACAAGGTACTTGAACGTAACTATGCCCTCAAAACCATCTGGGTGGATGACAACTATTTCAATGCCCGAAGCATGGATGTTTACATCACCAAGCTGAGAAAACACCTGAAAGATGAAGAGGGAATTGAGATTATCAATATCCACGGGAAAGGGTATAAGCTGATTATATGAAAAAGTTATGAGTTATAAGTTATGAGTTATGGCAGCTATAACTCATAACTTATAACTCATAACTTTTTAATCC
The DNA here is from genome assembly GCA_026391315.1 of Bacteroidia bacterium. Taxonomy (GTDB): domain Bacteria; phylum Bacteroidota; class Bacteroidia; order Bacteroidales; family Prolixibacteraceae; genus CAINVV01. The sequence continues at coordinate 4,448 of JAPLDT010000013.1, read as the reverse complement.
AGCTTCAGAACCGCAAGGAAAGCTTTCTGCGGAACTTCCACGTTGCCAATCTGTTTCATCCGCTTCTTGCCCTTCTTTTGTTTGTCGAGCAGTTTCCGCTTTCGCGTGATATCGCCGCCATAACATTTGGCGGTAACATCCTTACGAACAGCTTTCACTGTCTCCCTTGAGATGATCTTGGCGCCAATGGCTCCCTGAATCGCAACATCGTATTGCTGACGTGGTATTAGTTCTTTCAGCTTCTCGCAAATTTTCCGTCCGAAATTATAGGCGTTATCTACATGCAACAGTGTTGAAAGTGCATCAACCGGTTCACTATTTAGCAAAATATCCAGCTTCACAAGTTTGGCAGGGCGGTAACCCGTAATATGGTAATCAAAAGAGGCATAGCCCTTTGAGATACTCTTCAGCTTATCGTAGAAGTCAATCACAATCTCCCCCAGCGGCATATCGAAGGTGAGTTCGGCCCTGTCAGCGGTGAGGTAGTTTTGCTTTGTCATCATCCCGCGCTTCTCCAGGCACAAAGTCATGATGGTGCCGATGTATTCGGACCGGGTGATGATTTGCGCCTGAATGAAAGGCTCTTCGATCTGTTCAATCAAGGTAGATTCAGGCAATCCTGCTGGATTGTAAACCTCGAAGACTTCACCGGCACGAGTGGTTACCATGTAGGATACGTTCGGCACCGTGGTGATCACATTCATGTCGAACTCGCGGTCAAGCCTCTCTTGTACAATCTCCATATGAAGCAGTCCGAGGAAGCCACATCTGAAACCGAAACCCAGCGCCATCGATGATTCGGGCACATAGGTAAGGGAAGCATCGTTTAATTGCAATTTCTCCATGGCATTTCGAAGATCTTCATAGTCCTCGCTGTCAATAGGATAGACTCCGGCAAAAACCATCGGTTTCACATCTTCGAAACCGGAGATAGCAACTGCAGGATTTTTTACCTGGGTGACCGTATCTCCCACTTTAATTTCACGGGCGCTTTTGATGCCGCAAATAATATAGCCTACATCTCCTGCCATCAATTCATCACGGATCTCAAGCCCCATTCTCAGCACACCGACCTCGTCGACAAAATATTGTTTGTCGGCAGCCACAAACTTCACCAAATCGCCTTTGCGCACAGTGCCATTGGCAATTTTAAAATAGGCGATCACACCGCGAAACTGATTGAATACCGAGTCGAAGATCAGCGCCTGGAGGGGCGCTTCGGGATCTCCTTCCGGAGCTGGTATATCGGTCAGAATACGTTCGAGTATCTCAGCTACACCATCGCCTGTTTTTCCGGATGCCCGGATAATGGTCGACCTTTTGCAGCCGATCAGTTCGATGATCTGGTCTTCGACCACCTCAGGCATGGCATTGGGCAGATCCATCTTGTTCAGTATCGGAATGATCTCGAGGTCGTGCTCGATGGCCAGATAAAGGTTCGAGATGGTCTGGGCCTGAATGCCCTGTGTCGCATCAATGATGAGCAAAGCGCCTTCGCAGGCCGCAATCGAACGCGACACTTCGTACGAAAAGTCGACATGCCCCGGTGTATCGATCAGGTTTAGCAGGTATTTCTCCTTGTTGTGGATGTACTCCATCTGAATCGCATGACTCTTGATGGTGATACCCCGCTCCCTCTCCAGATCCATGTTGTCTAACACCTGTGCCTCCATGTCGCGTCCGCTGATCGTGGAAGTCAATTCCAGCAGGCGATCGGCCAGCGTGCTTTTCCCGTGGTCAATGTGGGCAATGATGCAAAAATTTCGGGTGTTATTCCTATCTGACATACCTTATATACTTGATAATCTGTACTTCAACTTCCTGTTTGTGGCTACAAAGATACGCAAAAATCTGATAGCTAATTTTTATACCTTTACAATGCCTTTAACATTTAGGCGGTGGTTCCATAGAAAAATCCCCTGGCAATGTTTGTTTGAAATGATAATGTAGTACTGTTGCTGAAATCGGATAATTGTTGTTAACAACTTCGCCTTATCATACGTATACTCAGACATTTCAATCCTTGATAGTAAAATTAAAAAATTACATGAAATCTAAAACCTGCCTCTTCCCACTCCTCCTTATATTACTGCTTATTTCTACAGGAACAAAAGCCCAGAAACGTTCAAACTCACTCGATTCCCTTTCCAGGGCACTTGTCAGGGATGGTTTCGAAAGTGTTGGAATTCACCGTGAAAAGAATGACGTATACCTGTTTTATGAAAATCGGCACTACCGCTGGGAAATTGATGGACTGTCAAAAATTCTCAGGATAGCCTCTTCCACTTTGAGTGACTCAACAATTTTACATGTGGTTCCAATGCACTATGAAGTACCGGTTACCGTAATAACAACAGGGGTTTTGGATTACAAAAAGAGGATAGATGAACCTACCGGCGAATACCACCAGGATAACTTAGTCCATACGGAATTGAACAGTGATGATCTGAATTCAATCCGGAAAATTCTAAAATTTCAAAACAGGGCGTTTGGGAAAATTGACCTCTTTTTTCTTCCTGGTTATGGTCTTACATTGGGGAATGAGGATAAGCCTGTAAAATTGAAATTCAGCATCTCGCCCATCCTACAAACCTCCTTGTGGAAAGGGTCATTGTTATCTTTCCAGATTATGATACCACTATACAATGAATTGTCTCAAAAAGACGAATCCAAGGTAAGGTTGGAGACTGCCATGCTCAACCAGTTGTTTCGCCTACCCAAAGATGTGTTTATTTATGGTTCTGCAGGAATTTTCGCTTTTCCCAATAAAATTTCTTCAGATATAATCTACCAGAGATATGGAATAGCGGCCGATGTCCGTAAATATTTTTTTAATGGGAGAATTTGTACCGGCTTTTCCGCGGGGTACACGGGAATGATGTATATTGGAGAGGGCTATTTCAATTACATCCCAAATGACAACAAATTTAATTATACATTTTTTGGTGAATACCGTGAACCAAAATTTGATTTCACTACCCGGGTAACAGCCGGAAAATTTTTGTATGACGATACGGCGGTCCGGGTAGATATCTCCCGACAGTTTCGTGAATTGGCTATTGGATTGTTTGTTATAAAATCCACCCTTCATTCTGCCGGTGAAACCGGAACCGTTGGCGGATTCAATGTAATCATTCCTATTGCACCGAAAAAAGGGCTGAAACCTTCCAAATTCAGGGTTAACCTTTCCAGATACTTCAATTGGGAGTTTAGGGAGAGAACAATCGACCCATTGGCAACTACTTACAGGACCAACCGCGATTGGAACGAAACCTTCAGAAACCTCAATCCTGACTTTGTTAATAAACAACTGCATTTACCCTAATCAAGGGAGCGGCTTTTTGCAAAAATATTTTGTGGTTTCTTCTTCCTCCAAAGGTGCCGAATGTCATGTTCGCAGTGACAACATCACTGTACCCGCCAAAAAATTCTTGGCATTTCTGTTCAACAAAGATGATTTCTAAGCTCTAGGCATAGTTATTAGTGGACAATTCAAAAAAAAAGGAAACACCCACCATCCAATAAACTATCTTGGAAGTGGGTGTTTCTTTCTACGCTTCTTCATCATGGATAAATTTAACCCTTTTATTAAACTTAACCAGTGGCATGAACTTTATGGTGTACCTCCCTGGTTGTGGCATGAAAGATATTCAGCATTAAGATGAACTGTAGCTGTTGGAAGACCTATTAGAGTATCAAACTCAAAGCCAGGAGTAGCATCGTTTAAATCAAATGTTTCAATATCATAATAGTAGGTAGCAGATACAAAAAATCCAGGTGAACCAAGATAAACTCTAAGATCTCCAGTGGCCCCAAATGTAACTGCTTGTGCAGAACCTGTCAACAAAAACGAAATTGGATTAACAAAACCAACCTTAAAAAACGGCGTAAATACAAGATTACTCCCACATTCGCCTAATTTTGTCACAGGACTACTCGTGGTTAGCGCTTTGGATAGTGAAGGCTTAATTGTTACAAATTTATTTGACTGACTCCATTGAGAAAAATGGGTAATTTTATAATATACAGTATTCCTATCGGCAGAGAAATGGTCAGGTGTAACTACCTCAACAGTACCATCCTTCCTTACATAGTTCATGGTCAACCCATTTTGTCTCGCAGTTTTCTCAGCAACCGACATGGTAGCAGGGTAATCCTTACCTATGTAAACATCAACGATCATTGGCTGGCTCAGTACCAGACCTGAAGGCTGAAGGTCCAGCTTTTTGGAAGGTATCTGATTGTTGATGATTTCCACCCTTGTAGATACAACAGTCGTAGGTACACCTCCAATGTTTGCAGTAGGAGCTACAGCCGTGTTAACCGGAATATTGGTTACCGAGATAGCGACTGAGGCGGGTTTGGTTCCGTCGGCAAGGGTAAAAACGGTTCCTGGAGCCACCGTAGCATTGGCAACAGGCGCGCTGGTTGCTACTTCTGAATTTGCC